>CAZOJQ010000006.1:0-74788 GCA_964580185.1 uncultured Thermotogaceae bacterium | reverse complement strand
TGTCGCATCATATTTCCCGTATTATACAATGCGGGCAGGACAAATCCCACTTCCCAGAGTTTTCCGCCCCACGCCTGTTTGAGCTCTCTTTCTGCAAGAGCTAGGTTAAAGGAGGCTTTGGGGAGGGTGTCATCAAAACCAAGGTACCCTTCGGGCATATCGGTGGGAACCAATTTACCCAGACCGCTAAGCACATCTGCCATATAAGCGTCGTAATTAATTAGGTGGACAATGGCGCGGCGAACATGAATGTCGGTAAAGAAATCCGGTGGAATCCCACGACCGTCAAGCTTTCCGCTGCCTAGGTATTCACTGCGGGGATCAACGCCCCAGTTCATATGGATGTTTGTAACCGAAGCCAAGGGGAATCCAGTTACGGAGCGGATTCCTGGAACATTTTCAAATTGGTCGATGAACTGGTTGGGAACATTGATTAGGTCCGCATCTCCAGCGAGGAGCATGGCTTTTCGTGTGGAGAATTCATCAACACCCCAAATAATGACGTTTTTCATCGGAGCAGGCCCTTGCCAATACCCATCAAATCGTTCGAGGACTATTCTTTGGTTTCCCTGGTCCCATTCGACCAGCTTATACGGACCGCTTCCCGCAACTTTCGTGTGGAGAGGGGTCTCGGTTGGTTGCAGGTCGTTCCATCTCCACCAACCGTCAGCATTCCCATCCCACGCGCCGTTGGCAATCGCCCATTGGCTGTCGATGATGGAAGCCCAACTGCTGTAATGGGTCACTTGGAAGAGGAATGGTCCATAGGAACGGTTCAAATGGAAAATGACACTATTTCCTTCAACGGTAACGATTGGGTCTACGACTTCGTTGTAAAACGCAATGAGTTTTGTTCGGGCTTCAGCTGACTTTACCATTCGATCTTGGGTTACAGCGTCAGACCAAGCCATACCGGAATGCCCTTCGAACCAATCTCGGATCCCATAGTATTCAGCGCCTGAAAGGGCTTCGATAAGGAGTTTCATGGGTCCGGCAGAACGATCAAACAGGATCCCTCTTTTGATAGACCATGCAACGTCCTCTGGAGTTAAGGTGTTTCCAGAATGGAACTTCACCCCTTCTCGTATCGGAAACTCAATGGTTCTACCGCCGTCACGAATCAAACCGTTTTCCACTGTAGGGACTTTTTCCGAAATCATGGGAAGGAATGCGTCAATGCGTGAGTGGTCATATCGGATCAATGAGTCGTACATGTTGAATATCGCTTGACTGCTGGATGTGTCATAGGCATAGTGAGGATCCAACGTTTCTGGTTGGCCAAAGGGAAGGTAAATCATTGTGTCCGGATTCTTGACCTGCCCAAACCCCGCTACTCCCACCAAGACTACTGCAAGCGTTAAAACAAGTACCTTACGCCACATAGTACTCCTCCTTTCAAATTACCCAACGAATGGGGGTGATCATGGTGGTTTATTATAGCACATTTTTCCAGGACCGCAACCGGTTGAATTGTGATGGTCTGAAGGGGGTAAAAAAACAAAGATAGCGAATCCGTTGCATTATATGGTATAATCGTCTAATCATTGGTGGTTGAATCAAAAAACCGATAGTTTTGGGAGGGAATCTTGGATCGGATGCATCATACGCTGGGATATCAAGTAGGAGAGCTGGAAAAGGCTTTGCAGCAGTTTATGGCAAGGACGCCATACGATCTAACGCAACGCGCCAGGAAGTATCTCTTAAACAAATGGGTGTATTTTGTCAAAGGAACACAAGATGCGCAGGGGTTGCATCTGCATGGTTCAGTGATCGGATCCATGGTCTATTCGGCTTCCTTCACCCTGATTTCTTCCGATCATGAGGCTTCCTTTCGCCTTCAACACTACTGCAATTGCCCTCAGGGACAAAATGGGGTTTTGTGCGAGCACGTGGTTGCTCTGGGCGCCGAATTGAAATCATCCTTGGATGAGGGTGGATTGGATATCGATGCGGATCCAGAGGGAGATTTCGCGTCGATCCCCCAAGCGGTTCCTCGTTCTTCTCTGTCTCAGGGACTCAAACGGATCCAGTACTATCGTGATTTGCTGTCGGAATTCCATCAGGCGCTGTATACCCGGCCGGTTCATTTCTTGCAGGATTATATCAGTTTGGTGGATCCTAGACGGATGAGCGTAGAAGTGATCCGGGATCGTTTTGATCTGAAGTTGGCTTTTTTTGCGGAAAGAGTTGGTAAGCGGGGGAATACATTGAAGACAAGCCCGCGCCGGGTTCGGTTTTCGGAGATTGTCAAATATCAAGATCCGGTTTTCTCTCAGGTTCAGACGGTAGGGTATCCGGAAAACCCGGATTCAGCAGAGGGAAAATTGGTGGTTACGAGTATTTTCCAGATGATGAAGGTTTTCTGCGACTTCCCCCGATTCTATTGGGACAAGGATCGCGAACCCGTTCGGTTTGGTCCCTCTCTGGAATTGGAAATCCGTCCTGCCCTCATTCAAAACCAAGACCTATTGAAGATTCATTTTATCAACCGCTCTGAAGGGATCTCGATCCCGTTCGAGCAGATTTTGCTTCGAGGTCCTTCTGCTTCCTATCCGTATCCCGCTTTATACGGGCGGGCCCCAGACTTGGGAATCTGTTGCGACGGGGTCGTTTATCCGGTAAAAACTCCTTTGTCCAAAGAACGGATCCTATCACTGGTCCACTATTTGGGTCAAATACCGCTCAATCAGCTTACCGAAAGCATGAAAGCCCATCTGTTTGAGGAGATCCTCAGCCCCCTCGTTGGAGGACACCTTCACTTAAATGGTCCGGCATTTTCGCTATCGGATCATCCAACCCTTGTTGAACCTGTCGCGATTTTCCAATTGGATTCCACAGAAGGCATGCACGAATTACGGGTTTTGTTCCGATACGGGAAGAAAGAAATCGCTTGGGTGGACCGAAGAGAACAGATCATCGATCACGATCAATCCACAATCTATGCGAGAAACTGGGAGTATGAGAAACAGGTGATTGAAGTCTTTGAGTCTGGTTGCCATATGCAGATGATTGAAGGGATGAATCCGGTCTATCTGGATCATCCAATGATTATGGAGATCTTGGATTTTCTGTATAATGCCAAAAAGCCCATTATGACCGGAGAACGAGTGGTGATCCGCTTGGATGAACGGTTGCGCGCGTCCGTTCCGAAAAAGGCGCGCATCCGTGTTGATGCGCAATCCGGGGTAGATTGGTTTGAGATTCAGCTGCGGGGAGAATGCGGAGGGGAGGAAATCTCGCCCATCGTTCTGAAACGGATCTTGGAGGAGAAGAAGAAATATGTGGAAGTAGATGGAGCTGCATTCAAAGTCGATTCCCGTCTGATCCAACAAATCAACCGGTATCTGGACCGATACCGCACTGATGCAAGAGAGGAAGCCGAAGACGCGTCCCTTCGATTTCAGATTCCTTGGTATGAACAACAAATCCTCGAACGCCTTCCATCAGAGCTTTTTGAATCGGATGAACGGTATCTTTCTTTCCAAAAGGGGTTTTGGAACCTTGACCAAGTGCCCGCATATCCGATTCCCGATTCGTTTCAAGGATCTCTTCGATCCTATCAGATCCAAGGGTACAGATGGTTGCGGTTCTTGGAAGAATATGGATTGCATGGAGTGTTGGCCGATGACATGGGTTTAGGAAAGACCATCCAAACGATTTGCCTGATGGCGGCTCGAAAAGAATCGACCAAGTCCTTCAAAGCCCTTGTTGTCGCACCCTTATCTGTATTGGACAATTGGGCTCGAGAATTGAGTCGATTCACTCCTTCGATTCGGGTGGTGAAATATCACGGGGCTCAAAGGAGCGCTAAAAAGATCAACCATTCTTCGGTGCATGTTGTTGTGACTTCATACGCTTTGCTGCGCCAAGATATTGACATTTTTTTGGAGCGAAAATGGGACTATCTGATTTTGGATGAAGCCCAATTCATCAAGAACAAAGCCACTGCTACCTTTCGTCAGATCCGAAAGGTGCCCGCGAGCAATCGGGTTGCTTTGAGCGGAACCCCCATTGAGAATACGCCTCGGGACATCAAAGGAATTTTTGATTTTCTCATGCCAGGTTTTTTGGGTTCGGATCGGCGTTTTGAGCAGGATTATCTTCGGGATTTGCCACGAATGCAGGAAAAGATTCGTCCATTCATCCTTCGGAGGAAAAAGGATGAGGTGTTGAAAGAACTCCCGCCCAAAACCATCGAAAACTTGTTTATCGATATGCCCCCGCCTCAAGAGTCGATGTACAAAGAACGCTATGCAGAAGCAAAGCGGGAAATCGAATCGATGCTGGCCGATCAAAGCTCATTACATAAGCATCATTGGAAGATCCTTACCCATCTGATCCGTCTCCGCCAATTGGCTTGCCATTGCGGGATTCTCAATCCATCGATGACTGGCTCAGAGTATTCGGGGAAAATCCAAGCTTTGGACGAACTCTTGGAAGGAATCTGCAGTGAAGGGCATAAAGTTTTGGTTTTTTCCCAGTTCGCGCAGATGGTGGATTTGATTTCTCGGCACCTTAAAGGGCAAAGAAAAGATCATTTGGTGATTCATGGCGGCGTTCGAAATCGGTCGGAGATTATCCAACAGTTCAACGAAAACGAAGATCAGCAGATCCTCCTTCTGACACTCAAAGTGGGGGGTTTGGGCCTCAATTTAACGCGCGCAAGCTATGTTGTGCTCTTTGATCCTTGGTGGAATCCAGCCACGGAGATTCAAGCGATCGATCGGACCCATCGGATTGGCCAAACAAGGCCGGTTAACGTTTATCGCCTCTTTTCTACAGGAACGATAGAAGAGAAGGTTTTGCAGCTTCAAGAACGCAAGTTGAAATGGGCCAGCGAGGTGTTGGATTACCAAACCGCCCAGTCGGATATGGAGTATATCGAGCAGCTTCGTTCTCTTCTGTAACCATTGGCCAAAGAAATCCCATAGAATGCGGATTAGATCGATACAGATCAAAAGAGGCGCCCTTTTGGCGCCTCTCTGTACTACTGGAACCTATGATTCGAGCGAAACCGAGACTTAGAAGTAGTAGTCGTCAAGAATTCGCTGGCACTCGTTGTGCAATCGTTGAAGAAGGTTATTGATATTGACGTTGGGATCGGTCATCAGTGTCTGCCACGCAGAGGTGATCCTTGCGTGGACTTCTGGGTATGGTCCAAACCAGGGCCGCCGGACCGCGCTTTCTGCAAGCTGTTGATAGGTCAAGGCGTATCTCGGGTCTGCCCTCATGATCTCCTGGATGATTGGAGCCTCGAAGGCAGAGATCCTGCTGGTCATGTATCCAGTGGACATAGCGTACTTGAGGGTTCCTTCGTAGCTAGTGGCGAATTTCAGAAATTCCCAACCGGCTTCTTTTTCCGCCTGGGGGCGGGAGGCGAACATGAAAACATTGGCTCCACCGATGGGAACCATCTGCCTGACTTCTCTGGGCATAACGGCCGCGCCCAATTCATACGGCGTATTCTCGATCATATAGGCAAGGCTTCCCGTGGATCGACCGACCATGCCAATTCTTCCGGAAAGATCCAGCGTATTGCCCTCTGGTCCGGTCGGGGCATAGGCAAAATAACCTTCATGAGCAGCTTTGTGGAAGAAAGTCCAGCATTCAACCGCTTCCGGCGAGTAAATAAGCATGGTTTCCCCGTCATCGGAAATGATATCCGCGCCAAACTGCCACAGATAGGCTTCAAGCAACCAGTCGTCATTCCCCAACCGATAGCCAAAATAGTCGGGGTTGACCGCTTTGATCCTTTTTGAAACTTCCAATACTTGTGTCCATGTCTCGGGAGGTTGATTCGGATCCAAACCGGCTTCCACGAAAAGATCCTTGTTGTAATACATCAGCGGAGTGCTGTTGTTCAGAGGAAAAGCGTAGAGTTTTCCGTCGTAGGTGTTGGCAGCCATGAAGCGGGGCCAGTAATCGTCAAATTCTTTTTGGAAGGCTGAATCTCTCCGGATAAACTCGTGGAGATCCTGAAAGGCCATCCCGTCCACAAACTGCCCAATTCTCGATTGTTCGATCTGGGCCAATGTTGGCAAATCTCCCGCAAGCATGGATGCCAGGAGTTTCAACATGGTGTCCTGATAATTGCCTGTATACACCATTTCCACTCGGTATTTGCCCTCATGCAGTTGATTGAACTCTTCCGCAAGGTCCAAAAGCGCTTGGGAGTAAATCCCTGTCTGCGCATACCACATCGTTACTTTGACCGGCGCCGCAAAGGCTGCCACTGCCAGCAGCACGATCAATGCGAACCATAAACCTTTCTTCATGCCATTCACCTCCATAGGGTAAGTTGGGGTCATCCTTTCATGCCAGAAATACTGATTCCTTCCACAAACTGTTTTTGTACGAAGAGGAAGAAAATGATGATTGGAATCACTGCAACTGTTGAGGCAGCCATTCGTAGAGTCCATTGGACCTCCCATCCGCTGACGAATTGAGAGATTCCTACTTGAATCATCTGCTTGTTCAGATCGTTGATGATTACTAAAGGCCACATGTATTCGTTCCACATGGCCAGAAAGACATATAGGGACATCGTCCAAAGAGCCGGTTTGGACAAAGGCAGGATGATAGACCAAAAGATCCGCAAACGGCCAGCTCCATCCATGATTGCAGCTTCCTCGAGGTCTTTGGGTATGGTCATGAAAAACTGCCGGAGCAGAAAAATCCCGAAGGCGCTGCTCATGAAGGGAACGATAAGCGCTCGATAAGAGTTAAACATCCCCATCTGCCGGACAATAATATATAATGGAACCATAGTCACTTCCGGAGGGACGAGCAACGTTCCGATGAGCATGGCAAATACGATTTTTCTTCCTCGAAATGGGATTCGCGCGAGACCATAGGCAGCCAAGCTGTTAAAAACAAGTTGGAGACCCGTCACACTAAGGGCGACAAACAGGGTATTGAGTAGATAGCGATCGAGAGCGACGATTTGAAAGGCTCGTTCGTAGTTTCTCAGATCGAAGATGGTCGGGATAAAGCTGGGTGGGATTCGGAACACTTCTGCTTCCGTTTTGAAGGTTGTAACAAGCATCCAAATGAACGGGAGGTTGACAATGATCATTACTACGGAGATCGCTCCGATCACGATCAGACGAATGGGTACGGGTGGTGGTTTTCTCATCCGTAATGCACCCGATTCTTGCTGATCCGAAACTGCAATACGGTGAAAATCATCATCAATACAAACATCACAACGGCAATCGCGGACGCATAACCAAACCGCAGGTACCGGAAGGCGTTTTCATACAGATAGAAAGTGATCACTTCAGTGGAACGGGCTGGCCCTCCCTGTGTCATGACGCTGACTGAAACAAAAACCCGGAATGAAGCGATGAACTGAAGAATGACCACAAAAAGTGTGGTTGGAGACAGAAGTGGAACAGTAATCCGGATCAGCTTGGTCCAGGTTTTGGCCCCGTCGATTTCTGCGGCTTCGTAATAGGTACTGGGGATATTTTGGAGTCCCGCAAGAAAGAGAACCATGTTGTAGCCAATCCGTTTCCAAACCCCCACGATCATCAATGCGACAAGAGTAAAGTTCGGATCAGCCAGCCATCGGATGGGCGGGATTCCAAACGTGCCCAATAACTGGTTCATCAGACCGTAGTTTCCTTCAAAGATCCACGCCCAAATGACAGCAGCGGCAGCCATGGATGTAATGACAGGGATGTAGAAAGCGGTTCGGAAAATCCCTCTGCCTTTGAGCCATTTGATGTTTAGGAGCAGAGCCAGACCCAATCCGATAAGGACGGAGGCGGGAACAGTCCCGATGATGTACAGGAAAGTCACCCACATGGAATTCCAAAAGCTTTCATTGGAGAACATTCGGGTGTAATTGTCCAGGCCAATATACCTCATGGGCCGGATCATGTTCCAGTTGAAAAAACTGATATACACAGCCCAGATCAAAGGAAGGTAGATAAAGATGATTTGCGTTGTCAAGGAAGGAAGAACCACCATCCATCCCGTGAGCTTATCTAGGGTCTTTCGTTTCACGAACCTGCCACCCCCATTTCGGAATATGCCGCTTCATTGGATGCCATGAGTGCCCGTTTTGCGGATTTCAAGATTGGTCCAAATAGGAAGCAAAAAAAAACCACAACCTGTTTTTGGGCTAAATCCCAAAAGTTGTGGGTTCTCTTCATCTCTTCCCCCATATATTCTGTGTTGTGGAAAAAGTATAGCATACTTGATCTGGAATGTCAAGCGCGCAGAACGCCTCCTACAGGCAAAGGAATAATCGTCCCTGAACGGGCAATATAGTATGTCCATAGGCAGGAGGATTTATAATCGAAAGGAATCTTCAGTTTTCGGAATATTCCTCCCGATTCCGCGTCATGGTCCGAGTTATGGTATAATTTTCCTGTATCGAATCAAGGAGGAGCTTTTCAAAGGGACGAGGGGATCAAATGAGGTTAGAAGAGTTGCGGGAATGGATGGTTCAGTCCGACCGAACAGCGGTCTTTACTGGAGCTGGAGTGAGCACGGACAGCGGTATTCCGGATTTTCGCGGAAGGGGTGGTGTGTACGAACGGTATGATCCGGCCAAGGTTTTTGATCTGGGGTACTTTTGTAAAGATCCGGAACTCTTTTACCGGTACGCTCGCGAGGAGCTGTTTGCTTTTATGGACAAAAAACCCAATATCACCCATTATTGGATTGGTGCGTTAGAATCCGAAACCCGGCCGGTGGGCGTGATTACCCAAAACATCGACACGCTCCATCAGCGGGCGGGGAGTCATACCGTTTACCCGTTGCATGGAAGCGTTGAATATAGTCACTGCATGGAATGCGGGAAGCAATACCTTTGGAACCACATGCGCGCAATTCTCGCAGATCATTCAGTTGCCCAGTGCGACCAATGCAAGGGGCTCATCAAACCCAACATCGTCTTCTTTGGAGAGATGCTTCCGCAAGATACCTTTGAAGCGGCATGGAATTTTGGGAATCAGTGTGATTTGATGTTGGTCATGGGTAGCTCGCTCCAAGTATATCCTGCCGCTCAAATTCCTCTGGTTGCGAAAGAAAGAGGAGCAAAGCTTGTGATCATCAATCGCGAAGAGACTCCGTTTGATCCGATTGCTGATCTTGTGATTCATGCCCCTCTTTCCGATGTTAGCGCGCGAATGATCGGTTCCTAAGATCAGAACCGATATGCATCTCCTTCTTTACTAATGATGTAACGACCCCGATTCAGGAGCGGATCGATGCATTCTGATTCCTCCGTATGGTACAATATTCATAGATAATCGTCCATCTGCATACGGATCGCGATTCAAGTATCGCATATTCTGTTTTGCGAATCAAGCGGAGCTCAAGGAACCGTGCAATCTCTTCCGAAATGATCGATAGAACGTTCCTTACCAGGAAAAAGGAGGGAAGAGGAATGAGCAAAGTCAGGGTATGGATCATCATCCTATGTGTATGCAGCAGCATGCTTTTTCCGCAGAGTCTCCGTGTAGGGATTTACGAGAATGATCCTTTATCGTTCGTCGATCAAGAAGGAATGCCCAGAGGAATCTTTCCGGAAATTCTGGAGGAAATCGCCCGGAAAGAAGGGTGGGTGTTGGATTTCCACTTGTGTACTTTTGGGGATTGTATGGTCTTTCTTCAAGGGCAATCGTTGGACATCCTTGGAGCGGTTGCTTTCTCCCAAGAGCGCTCGGAAATCATAGATTTTGCAAAAGAGACCGTGATCTCGAATTGGGGAGTTGTATTCTCCCGCAATGACATAGAAATCCAATCGTTTTTCGATCTGGAAGATCGGGTTGTAGCCGTTGTGATTGGAGATACGTATGCTCGAGAGCTTCGGATCCTAGCGGATCAATTCGGCGTATCGATGCTTTTTGTCGATATTCCAGGTGACTATCTTCAAGTTATGGAGATGGTTGCCGCAGGACAGGCGGATGCTGGTGTGGTCAGCCATATTTTCGCTTCAAAACACCGGTATAATTTTCCTCTTCTCCTTTCCACTCTCGCCTTTCGGCCTGTTGAGCTTCGGTTTGCCTTTCCGAAGGATGGATTGCTGAATGAGCGATTAATCCCGGCTATTGAGGATCATCTCAGGGCATTCAAACTCGATCGAGATTCCGAGTATCATCGGGTGATCAGTCATTATCTGCTCGCGCCTGCCGCGGATCGGGAAGTGATCCCCCAATGGTTGATCCAGTTGTTTATCATTGTTGGTAGTGTTATGGCCATAATTCTCTTTGGGCTGTGGTTTTTGCGAATTCAGGTGAAACGGAAAACCCGAGACCTTCGTGGAGCTCTTTCTCGAATCGAGATGCAGAAGAACCATCTCACGGAGCTGAATGAGCAACTTAGGCAGGCCAATGACGCTTTAAGCACCTCCAATGAGGAGTTATCGGCTACCAACGAAACCCTCGAAGAAACCTATCAGCAGTTGGACGAAATGGCGGAAGCCTTGGAATATATGATTCAGATATCCTCTCGGTTGACGGTTATGGAGGTGGAGGAAAGCAGGTTCTTTCTCGATTTGCTCCAAACTGTTATCCGGCTCATTCCTCAAGGAAAATACGGCGCTATTGCCTTGATGGATGGGGATAATTGGCGGTTTGAAGCCGCCATCGGCCATGATATCAGCAAACTCAAGAAGATCCGATTGCCTGTACACACCTTTCCCCCGGGGGCGGAAGTGATTGTGACCCCCAAACAGGCCAAAAAGGGGTGGAAGGTCTCGGAGGATGTTCTCCACCAGTTTGACGACGCTACCTTACTGGCCGGAGAAACGCTTAGCGCTACTTTGCAGTTTCGAGAAGAGGTGTTTGGCGTACTCTTCATCGATACACCGGCAGATTCGGGATTTCGCTTTTCCGAAGAGTCAATCCGGATTATGCGCGCTTTTTCCAATTTGGCGGCGACTTTCATCGCTTCTCGTCGGTATGTGAAAATGCAGTCGCGGTTCCAGACAGAGATTATCACCTCATGGATTCGTTTTCTTGAAGCCCATGATCCGTATACAAAAGGGCATTCTGAAAAGGTTGCTTCTCTTTCAGCGATGATTGCAACCGAAATCGGGTTTTCGCAGGAGCAAGTGGCGCAGATTTACTGGGCTGGGTTGGTCCACGATGTGGGTAAGATTCTCATAGCCTCAGAGATCTTAAACAAACCCGAGCGCCTTTCCCCCGAGGAGTATGAGAAGATCAAACTTCATCCAACCTTTGGCTTTGAAATCTTGAACCAATCGGAAGGTTTAAAGGAGATTGCCCATATTGTCCGCTTTCATCATGAACGAGTGGATGGCAAAGGGTATCCGATGGGCCTTACTGGAGAGCAGATTCCGATCTCATCCAAAATTATTGCTGTTGCCGATGCGTATGACGCGATGACTTCCGACCGGGCGTATCGGGCCGGAATGGATCGGAACGCAGTTCTTGCAGAGATGAGCAAAGGTTCGGATGCGCAGTTTGATTCCAAAATCCTGAGTATCTTTTTTCGCTTGATCGGATAAGCATTTCCAACGAATAGGAAGGGAGAGATCCTGTGCTTTCAACATTGCGGATTGCGATTCAGCAGATGAATATGGTTTTGGGCGATTTCCCCAACAATCGGATCATCATGGAAGAAGGGTTGCATCGGGCAGAAGAAGCCCATGCAGATGTCTTGCTCTTTCCGGAGCTAACCATTTGCGGGTACCCCCCGGAAGATCTCTTGATGCGTCCTTCGTTCTTGAAAGAAAACAAACGATCGGTAAAGGCCTTTGTGGAAGGAACAGCCGGGAAAAAGTGCATAGTGGTTTTTGGTGGGGTCGATATCACGAATGATCTGTATAACAGCGCCTTCATCGTTCAGGAAGGCAATCTTCTGGGAGTCTATCGAAAAATGCGCCTTCCGAATTATGGAGTTTTCGATGAAGCCCGGTATTTCAATCGTGGCGATCGACTGTTCATGCTGAATATCAATGGGATCAAAGCCGGAATCACGATATGCGAGGATATCTGGACCCCGGGGGATCCGGTAGCTGCCTATGTGGCTGCTGGAGCCAATGTGATTCTGAACCTCTCTGCGTCTCCGTATGAAATCGGAAAGATTCAAAAGAGAGAAGAGATGCTTCGCACGAGGGCTACAGACTACCGGATTGCGATTGCGTATGCCAATGCTGTAGGAGGGCAGGATGAGATCCTATTTGATGGCTCCAGTTTCATGATTGACGGATATGGTCGGTTGGCCTGTCATGCGCGCTCATTTGAAGAAGATTTCGTGATTAGCGATGTAGACATCCAATCGGTCATTCGACTCAACATCCAAGACCCGCGAAGACGGTATGTATCCTCTTCCCCTCTTCCAATCGAAGAGATTCGAGTACTCACCCCCACCCTCGAGTTGAAGAAACCCCTTTCGGAACCCAATATTGCTAGCAGAAACGAAATCGGTCTAGAGGAAGAGATCTTTCGAGGGCTGCAATTGGCTTTGAGAGATTATCTACGGAAAAACGGGTTTCAAACGATCGTCCTGGGACTTAGTGGGGGCATGGATTCTGCCTTCGTAGCAACGATCGGAGCTTTTGCATTGGGGTCGGATCATGTTGTCGGTGTGTTGATGCCTTCTGAGTTTACACGGCCCGAGAGCAGCGAAGACGCAGTGCAGTTGGCCAACAATTTGGGGATTCAGTTGATTCGGATTCCCATCCATGAAGTCTTCCGGTCATATCAGACTCAACTCCAGGGGGCCTTTGGGGATGCCCCCTTTGGGTTGACGGAAGAAAACCTACAAGCGCGCATCCGAGGGAACGATCTAATGGCGCTATCCAATCGGTTTGGATGGTTGGTGGTAACGACGGGAAACAAGAGCGAGATAGCAACGGGATATTCGACGCTGTATGGCGATAGCGCGGGAGGATTCGCCCCGATCAAAGACCTGTACAAAACAATGATTTATCGAGTGGCGCGATGGATTAACGATCATCACGGAGCGCCCATTCCAGAGCGGATTTTTGTAAAACCTCCATCAGCTGAGCTTAGGGCTGATCAAACGGATCAGGACCGCCTTCCTGCCTATGAGATACTGGATCCGATCCTACGGTTGGCAGTCGAAGAAGACAGGGATGAGGAGGAAATCATTGCGGCGGGGTTCGATCCGGCAACGGTGCGGGATGTGATTGGCATGATCGAAGGAAGCGAATACAAAAGGCGCCAATCCCCCATTGGGCCCAAACTGACTGCCAAAGGATTCGGAAAGGATCGCAGAATACCCATTACATATCATCGGAAGCCTTCGTGAATGGATCAGAACGTGGTATAATACCGCATGGGAACGGTTTCTGAGGAGGTGTTTGCATGCAATGGCTTCCAATCGCGGATTTTGACCAACACATCGGGACAGAAGTGGAAGTACGCGGATGGATGTACAATCGACGGTCCAGTGGAAAGATTCATTTTTTGCAGATCCGTGATGGAACGGGTGTCGTTCAAGGGATCATGGAAAAAGCCGTCGTTGGAGACGATTTGTTTGAAGAGGCAAAACGGCTTCGTATCGAAAGTAGCTTGATTCTTCACGGAACAATCCGCGCGGATGAACGTTCTCCGACCGGCGTCGAAATGGATGTTCACGATCTTCAGATCGTTCACAACCCACAGGAGGACTATCCGATCGGAAAGAAAGAACATGGTATCGACTTTCTGATGGATTACCGGCATTTGTGGGTTCGTTCGTCCAAACAGTTTCACATCCTCCGCATCCGGCATGAGATCATCAAAGCCATTCGCGAGTTCTACAACGATCGAGGGTTTATTCTCGTCGATACCCCGATTTTTACCGGATCAATCGGGGAGGGCGCATCCGGTCTCTTTGAATTGGACTACTTTGATTATGGAAAGGCCTACCTTACACAGACGGGGCAATTGTATCTGGAAGCAGCGTGTATGTCGTTGGGCAAGGTCTATAATTTGGGCCCAACCTTTCGAGCCGAAAAATCCAAAACTCGGCGGCATTTGACCGAGTTTTGGATGAATGAAGCAGAGGTCGCTTATTATGATACCCATGATAATATGCGCCTCCAAGAAGAACTAGTCAGTTTTGTCGTGTTAAAGGTACTCGAGCGGTGCGGAAATGAACTACACGCGATCGAGCGAGATGCATCGAAATTGCAGAATGTTTGTCCTCCCTTTGGCCGGATATCTTACGATGAGGCCATTAAGCTCCTGCAAAAAAAGGGATTTGATATCCAATGGGGGATGGACTTTGGAGGCGATGAAGAAACTGCGATTTCCGATGAGTTCGATCGACCGGTGATGGTCTTCAACTATCCTGGGTCCATTAAGGCTTTTTATATGCAACCGGATGAACAGAGGCCTGAAGTGGTGCTCTGTAACGATATGCTGGCGCCGGAAGGGTACGGAGAGATCATTGGGGCTTCGCAACGGATTCACGACCATGATCTGATGGTGGAGATGATCCGAAAGCACCAATTGCCTTTGGAGTCGTATCAGTGGTATCTGGATATCCGGAAGTATGGAACGGTTCCGCATAGCGGGTATGGTCTGGGGGTGGAGCGTACGGTTGCCTGGATTTGTGGTTTGAAACACATTCGGGAAGCAATCCCGTTCGCCCGCACTTTGTACCGGATCCAACCCTGAAAGAGCAGGGAATCAGATGGCGCGTTTTTTGGTGGCGGACGATGAGCAACGCGTTCGAAGCCTTATTAAAACTTATATTGAGATGCTCGGATATGAAGCGGTTGTTGTAGCGAATGGAGAAGAAGCCCTCCGGCAGCTTTTCCAGGAATCCTATGACGGGTTGTTCACCGACCTTCGGATGCCCGGTTTGGATGGAATGGGATTGATCCGCGCGATTCACGAAGAAAATATCCATCTGCCCACGATTGTAGTTACGGCTTATGCCACCGTTGAAGCGGTCATCGAAGCGTTCCAACTCGGCGTGGTGGACTTTATTACCAAACCGTTCTCGTCTGAAGAGATCAAACGGGCCGTCCAACGAATCCTTCGACAGAAGGTCCAGCTCAAAGAGATGAACCAATACATTCGAGGATTGATCGAACAGAGGGCTTTTTTTGAAGCGACGAACTACTTGAAACCGCTTTTTTCCGAATACCCCTCCTCTCCGATTCCCCATTATTTGCTTGGTTTGATTCAAGAGACCCAAGGAGATCTTTCCGGGGCCCTTCGGCATATGCAAGCAGCGCTCGCGCTGGAACCAGGGTATGATCCTGCCACGCGAAAGCTCATGGAGATCCGGAAAAGAATCGAGGGAGATCGATCGTGAAATCCAGTTGGTATGTGATCATCGCAGGATGCGGACGATTGGGGGCCAATGTTGCGGGGATGTTGTCCAACATGGGACACAGTGTTGTGGTGATTGATCAGAACGAATCGGCTTTTGAAGCCCTTCCTATCGAGTTTACCGGATTCACCATTCATGGAGATGTAGCAGCGATCGAGTTTCTTCGAGAAGCCAAAATTCATCAAGCGAACATGGTTTTGGCCTTTACCAACGACGATAACACCAACTTCATGGTCGCGCAAATCGCTCAACGGGTGTATCATATTCCCCGAGTGATCTCTCGAGTGTACGATGCGGGTAATCTTGCGCTATTTCATGAATTCAAGATCAAAACGTTGACGCCGGTCTTGTTGGCAACCGGAGCCTTGAACAAAGTCATCCGGCGGTATATGGAGGAGTCCGGATGAAGGTCGTTCTGATTGGTGGAAAACGGATCACCTATTATTTGGCGCATTCCATGATTGCCAAAGGCTTTCATCTCATCATCATCAACCAGGAACGCAGCTACTGTGATTTTTTGACCCAGAATCTGCGGGCTCACATAATTCATGGGGACGGAAGCCGGTTAGAGATCCTGAAACGGGCGGAAATATTCCGAGAAGATATTGTGGTCGCTCTGACACCCCGAGACCAGGATAATTTGATTATTGCTCAGCTGTGCAAAGAGGTTCTTCAGATCGACCAGGTCTTTACGCTCGTGAATGACCCGGAAAACGTGGATGTCTTTCAAAAGCTGGATGTCGACAATATCCTCAATATCACCGAAAGTCTTTCTGGGTTGATCGAACAACGGATCTCGTCTCATCAAATCACCAATCTTATGACTTTTGAAGAAGGGAAAGCCTTTATCCTTCAGATGGAGATCCATCCGGATTATCCCGTTGTTGGGCAGAAGATCAAAGAGATTGGACTCCCCAAAGGCTCCTTGATTGGAACCATCACTCGGGACCAGCAAATCCTCATACCCCACGGGGACATGGAGATTATGGTCCATGATCGAATCTTGGTCATCTGCCTCCCAGTTGTTCAAACAACCACTATACGGGTTTTAACCGGCGGAGAATGATCAAGGGATTGCGATGTTGAGGGATTATGGGGTATCGTACGGTTTTGGAGGTCCAGTACCGAACTCTGCTCAACCTTCGGAAAAAGCGAACCCGATCGCGTGATGGAAGATCTCGTTCGCTTTTTTGGGGGCGAAGGATCGACCGATCGTACCATTGAAGCACAAAAGCATTGATTTTTTTGCTGCGATATGATATGATTGTCTTACAAAGGCTTTGGGCATTTGCCATCTGTGGGGAATTGACGCTCGAGAATCGTTAGCAAGAAAAGGGGGCGTGGATGAACGAGAAAGACACGCGGATTCGGTTTGAGAATTTCATGGAGGTCTTGGTGCGCGAGGTGTTGGAAGACCTGCTGAAGGTTGAAACATTGAAAGTTTGCCGATGCGACCGATGCCTGCTAGATATCCAGGCAATTGCCCTTAATGCTCTTCCTTCCAAATATACCGTAACCGAACGGGGCGAGCTTTTTGCCAAATTGGCTATATTTCGGAATCAGATGCGCGTAGATGTTCTCCATGAGGTTCTTAAAGCTATGGAGCTGGTTAGTACCAATCCTTCCCACAAAGCCGGAAAACCCATACAGCTTTCCCCTGACAATGTTGAAGAAATCAAACACCTGAAAGGATTGACCGGAAACCGATAAAGATTCGTCCATCGAATCGAAGCGCGCAAGAAATCCAAAGACGGGCCAATGCCCGTCTTTTGTGTTTGATTGGGGGATTCGACAAGAATCCTGTGGGTTTATCGATGGGTAGACAAGAGATGACAGGCCGTTTGGTGCTGATCTCCACAGGCAATCATACGAGGTTTTTCCCGAGAGCAAATTTCCATGACATGGGGGCATCGTGTGTGAAAGGGGCAGCCTTTGGGCGGGTTGATCGGACTGGGTGGTTCTCCTTGGAGTTTGAAATCCGGTAATTTGCGGTTTTCCGGATCCCAATCCGGAATGGCGCCCATGAGCATTTGGGTGTAGGGATGCTGGGGATGATCGAAGACCTTTGTGGCGTTCCCTTCTTCCACCACATTCCCCAAATACATGACCAAGATGCGATCACTCAGGTGATGGATCAGGTCCAGATTGTGGGAGATGAAAAGGAAAGCGTTGTGCTGTTGCTGCTGGATGTCTTTTAGTAGATTGACGATCTGGCTTTGCACTGAGACATCGAGGGCGGATGTGGGCTCGTCGCAGATCACAAGACGGGGTTCGCTGGCAATCGATCGGGCAATCGATATTCTCTGCCTTTGCCCGCCTGAGAACTCATGGGGATATCGATTCATGTATTCAGGATAGAGCCCGACCCGGAGCAGCAAATCTCCTACCTTTTGGGTTTTCGCCTTTTCGGAAAGATTGGGAAAATGAACATCCAACGGTTCCTTCAGGATATCCCCAATCGTCATTCTGGGATCCAGAGAATTGTATGGGTCTTGGAAAACCATCTGCACGTCTCGCCGGAAGCGTTTCATGACAGTACGAGCGGTTCGTTTTTCGATGGTGTGCACAGCTCCGTTTCTATCGGTGTATTGGATCCTTCCTGAAGTGGGTTCATAGATGCGCACAATCACACGCCCCAATGTCGTTTTGCCGCAACCCGATTCGCCCACAATCCCGACCGTCTCTCCTTCAGTGATCTCGAAACTCGCCTCTTCTAAGGCTTTCACATAACCCGCTACTTGCAGAAAGACTCCTTTTCGTATCGGGAAGTATTTCCGAGCATGCTCGACTTTCAAGATCATTGGATATCCCCCTTTTCATACAACCAGCATTTCACTTCTCGGCCAAAAAGCGGTTCAAATGCAGGCGGGGCTGTCTTCGCGCATATATCCATGGTCTTAGGGCATCGAGGGTGAAAACGGCATCCTTCTGGAAACTCGTACGCTCGAGGGACGTAACCGGGGATGAATGGGAGGGTCTTCCCTTTATACTCCCGTTGAACCCGCGATTTGAGAAGTCCTTGAGTATACGGATGAAGGGGACGCTTGAACAGCTCAACCACCGTTGCTTTCTCCACGATCCATCCGGCATACATGACATGGATCCGGTCCGCCACCTCGGCAACCACGCCAAGGTCATGGGTGATGAAGAGGATCGAAGTGCCCGTTTCCTTTTGGAGTTTTTTCATCAAGGACAAGACTTGCGCCTGGATCGTCACATCCAAAGCAGTACTGGGTTCGTCCGCGATCAGGATGTTGGGTTCGAGAGATAGGGTGAGGGCGATCATCACCCGTTGGAGCATTCCGCCGCTCATCTGGTGTGGATACTCGTTGGCCCTTCGCTTGGCTTCCGGGATCCCCACCTTCTGGAGCATTTCAATGGCTTGTTTTTTTGCTTCGGATTCGGTGATTGGATAATGAACGCGAAGGGCTTCGGTCATCTGATCTCCGATGGTGTATAATGGATCGAAGGAGCTCATCGGTTCTTGAAAGATCATCCCGAATTCTTTGCCCCGCATATGTCGATACTCTTCTTTGGATAGATTGCGCAAGTTTCGGCCTTTGTATAGAATCTCCCCCTCAATCTTGGCGGGGGGTGATTTGACCAGGCCCATCAACGTAAGCACGGTCACGCTTTTCCCGCAACCCGATTCTCCAACCAAGGCCAAGACCTCGGTCTGATTGAGGGTAAAGCTGATGTCGTCCACGGCTTTGACCATGCCTTCGTCTGTTTTGAACCAGGTTTTGAGATGATTGACTTGAATCATACCTTTTCCACCGTCCTGTACGGGTCAAAAGCATCTCGTAGCGCATCACCCACGAAGTTGAAGCACATCACAGTAACCACGATGAAGATTCCCGGAATCATTTGCCAAGGATAGTTCTGGATTACGGTCAACGATTGGGCTTGGCTGAGAAGCAACCCCCAACTCGTCATGGGTTCCTTGATTCCCAACCCCAGAAAACTGATGGCGCTCTCCCCGAGGATCATGCCCGGAATGGAGAGTGTCGATACAACCACTAAATAGGTGGCAGTGTTCGGCACCAAATGCTTGACGATGATTTTCATATCGGATTGGCCGATTACTTTGGCCGCCAAGACATACTCCTTCTCCCTCAAGCTCAACACCATTCCACGGATCACTCGGGCAACCCCCATCCACCCGATAAAAGAGAGGACGATCACAATACCGAAATACACAGAAGTACTGGGCCACTGGGGGGGCAGAATCATGGCCAACGCCAACCATAGGGGGATTCTTGGAAAGGACCGCAAGACCTCGATAAAGCGCTGGATACCAACATCGATCCATCCCCCGAAATACCCGGAAACCGAACCGATGATGGCTCCCAGAAAGACAGCAATAAATGTCCCCAGGAGTCCGGCTGTCATGGATACGCGGCTCCCGATTACGGTTCGGGAAAAAACATCCCGACCGAGGCGATCTCCTCCAAAAAGGAAGAGAGGGGCGGTCGCGTCTGGTCCAACCCCAAACAAATGGATATCGGTTTCCCACAACCCCCAGAACTTATAGGGTTGCCCTTTCGCAAAAAGGCGAATGGGGTAAATCTTGGAGGGATCAACCTCCTGCTTCCAGCCAAAGGTGACCGGATCCCGTACCCGTTTCATTCCATAGATAAACGGACCCATGAATGTTCCTTCGTGGAACCAATGGATCTGGGTGGGTGGGACATTGAGAAAATCACGATGCGTCGCGGTATAGTTGTATGGCGCGATAAAATCCGCGAAGATCACCATAAGGTAGAGAAGCCCCAAGATGATCAATCCAATAAACGCGAGTTTGTGCTTGAAAAAGGCTTTCTTAGCTCGAATGGTTGTTTGTGTCGCCATGATCCACCCCCTAACTCATCCGGATTCTCGGGTCCAGAAGGGCCAGGGCGATATCGGCCAGAAGGTTCCCGATCTGTGCGATAATGGCGATAAACATCAAAAAGCTCATTACCAGGTATTGGTCCTGGCTTCTGAGCGAGTCGTAGAAAAAAGGGCCCATAGTTGGCAGATTCAGAACAATCGAAGCGATAACGGTTCCGGAGAAAATATTCGGGAGCTCCATCCCTGCGATGCTGACCATAGGGTTCAGCGCGTTCTTGATCACATGAGCCCGAACACGTTTTTCGGGAAGTCCTCGAGCGCGTAAGGAATTGACAAAGGGAGAGCCCAGCATGTCGAGCATATTCCCGCGCATCACCCGCATCAATCCAGCCCACCCAGAAAACCCGATAACAATCAAGGGCATCCATAGGTGTTGGAGCAGGTCCACAAACTTAGCCCAACTCCATGGCGCGCCGATAAATTGGGAGGAAAATAGTCCACCAACAGAGGTTGCTCCGGATTGAAGCGCAATGAACATTAAAATCAACGCCAGAAAAAATTCGGGGAAAGAGATTCCCAGAAATCCGACAGTTGTGAATGCATAGTCTGTAGGAGAGTACGGTTTCAGCGCCGAATAGATCCCCACAGGAAGAGCGATGAGCCAAGAGATGACAATGGTAGTAAGCGCGATCATCACCGTCCATCCCATTCGTTCCCAAATCAGGTCCGCCACCGGTCTTTTGTGAGAGAAGGAATATCCAAAATCCAATTCTGTCAAGATTCCTTTAATCCACATCCCATACCGAACGATCGGGGGTTGATCTAGACCATACGTCTCGCGGATGTACCGGATCTGCTCAGGAGAGACTCTGGGGTTTTCCAGGTACTGGGAGGCAAAATCGCCGGGTTGGAGTTCGATGACCATATAGCAGATCAAAGAGATTACGAACATCATTGGAATCATGATCAGGATTCTTCGGATGATAAAGGATATCATGAAGATCGCTCCTTTTGAGGAATCGGATGAACCCTTGGAATCAAAAAGGCACACCCGTTCGGGCGGGTGTGCCCTGTTTCAAGCTTGATCGGGGATAATGATTAATTCTTCACAAAAATGGTGTAGTTGGTACCGACGATCATACCCTCAGGAAGCTGGTAGTAGTTGCCAATGTTGCGCGCGACTGCCAGAAGGTCCATTCCTTTGCACACGAAGATGAACGGTACGTAAACGGCATAGAGTTCCTGCCAGATGTCATAGTAGATCTTCCTCTTGACGGGATCCATAGCGGCCTCTCCCAATTCGAACATCTGGAAGACGATCTTTTCCCAATATAGCATGTTTTCATAGACGGCTGCCCGAGTTTCTGCGTGCATCGTAGAGAGGTGGTTGTAATACAGGGGATTTCCCGGTTGCCAGATGGCTTTGCGAAGCTGAGGGTCGGGTTGATTTCCAAAGGCCCACAGACAGGCTTCGAAGTCCCCGGCGAGAGCTCTCTGATTTCGCAACGCGCCGTCGATAACCTGCATGACACAGTCCACCCCGATGCTCTTGAGGTTTTCGGAGAAAATGTACGCAATGTCCACAAAGTCTTGGGCAGTGGATGTAATGAGCACGAAACTAAGGCGGTTGCCCGATGGGAATTGGCGCCAGCCATCTCCGTTCCGATCCACAAGGCCCAGGTAATCAAGAAGGGCTTTGGCTTGATTCAGATCGAAACCCCGGCGAAGCTGTTCAATGTTGGGGTTGTAGAAACCAGCGTTGGCAGGAAGGACAGGAACCCCGCCCAAAACGGCCAAAGTATTATAGACTTCATCAATAATCCGTTCCCGGTCAAGGGCATATTCCATGGCAGCACGGAATTCGGTCTTTCGGAAGACATCCCGCAATTCGGGGTTGGTGGCATCCAGATTGAAAGTGATATGGACAGGGCTGGGTGTTGGGTTGACCGGTTCTGCGCGATAGACAACAAAAGGCGCACCGTCTAGCTCCCTCTGTTTGAACATTGGGTAATCTCTGGCCGCAATCGTCATGGCAACGAGTTCTCCGGCCATGAACTTAGCATTGGTGACTTCCGGATCCCTTATGATCAGGTATTCCAGCGTATCGGCGTAAGGCAGTTGATTGCCCCACTGGTCTTGTTTCCAGAAATTGGGGTTTTTCTTCATGACCACTTTTTGATCGACAACGTATTGGCTAAGCACAAAAGGTCCGGTTCCTACGATCTGGTTCAATGGTGTGTCGGTAGTCCAGAGTCGATTCACGGACCCGGGATCGTTGGGATCGATCTTGTCGGCAAGGATGTGTTTGGGGTAGATCAACACATGCGACAATACAGTATAGAAGGCACCGTAAGGAGTGGGAAGATGCGCTTTCAGGGTCTTGTCGTCAACTTTTTCCCATGTGATGGCTTGGCCGCCTAGCGTAAAGCGGTCGATGGAATTGCCTTCCGCAAATCGGTTCATGACAAATTCTTCAAAGGTGAAAATGACATCATCGGATGTTAGGGGAGTGCCATCGGACCATTTTACGTCACGAAGATGGAAGGTGACCACTTTTTGGTCGTCGGAGACATCCCAGGATTTCGCCAGAGCTGGTTCCAAGCTGTAATCGATGGGATTGGCCTCCACGAGAGGATCAAGGAATTGTCCCGCGATGGTATATGCGATGTTGTCCAAGGAGCCATAAAAACTGAAGGATTGAGGAGAATTCGCAAAGGACCGCACCAATGTTCCTCCCATGTTGGGCGTTTGGGGTGTAAGCCGAGGGTCGACAGTTTTCATTTCTGCAGCGAATGATGTGAGCAAAATGCCTACGATCAATACCAAAATCATTCCATACCTTTTCATCTCGTTCCCTCCCAAGAAATATAGATACACAAAGAGAAGCAAATCCTCGTGTATTTGTAATAACATTATACCCTGGTTTTCTCTTTGCTGTCAATCGAGGATTTCGGAGAATTTCCCCCTTCTCTATCAATTACTCCCATTTTTCTTCCGTATCCGTATCCAAATGCATCGGTTTTGCAAAACATCGAACCGATACCCATCGAATGAGGAAAATGGTATAATGATTGAGGATTTAGAGCAGATTGATCATGTACGGTTTGAGGATGTGCTTGGTGAGAGCGAGAAGGACGATCGTGATGAACGCAATCAAGGCGGTCGTGGGTGGGAACCCATCGATAACCAAACCCAATGCCAGCGCTGAGGCTGGGGGGTGTTCGGTATTGAAGACGACCATCAGAAACATCGATCCTCCAACTGCCAGCGCTCCTGCAAGGGCGATTCCATTCTGATGAAGCGCTTCAAATGGGACCATCCGAAGGCTGTTTATAAGTTGAGTACACAAAAAGGCAGTGAAAATGCCCGTAAGGTATCCACCCACCAGAAAACGAGGATGGGATGAATGGGTATGAGGCCCAGTGAACGCAATAAAACCGCTGGCTCCAAGGGACGCGATAACAATCCCCTCTGTGAAGAGATCCAAGGCGAACAGGATCAGAAAGAAACTGATGATCATTAACAGAGATTGTCCCAGGTATTGTTTGGGGTGTTTCAGAAACTTCTCATCCAACCATTTCACGTCAGACCACCTCTGCGCGGATGAGCGATTATACCATATCCATCTTTGTTCGATGGGGCAAATGCGGGGTTTTGTTTCCTTTTCTGATTGAGGGGGGCGAATATGGCAAAAAAAGTGGGTTTACTATTCGGAACGCGACCGGATGCGGTCAAAATGGCACCCGTATATCATGCGCTCGTCGATCGGGGGATTACGCCATGCCTGATCGCGACCGCTCAGCATCGGGAGATGTTGGATCAAGTCTTACGCTTGTTTCACCTAAAGGCCGATCATGATCTGGATGTGATGGAACCCCGCCAGTCTTTGGGGGCATTAACGGCCCGTTTGGCGGAACGACTGGACCTTCTGCTGAATGCCCATCCATTGGATGCCATTTTGGTCCATGGAGACACGACTTCATGTATGATTGGAGCCTTGTCGGCCTTTTATCACCGGATACCTGTGGGCCATGTCGAAGCTGGGTTGCGCTCCAACGATCCAGCCAATCCCTTCCCTGAGGAGATCAATCGAAAGCTGACGGCCCATATCGCTACCCTTCATTTTGCGCCCACACTCAATGCAGTCGATAATCTTCAAAAGGAAGGGATCGATCCCAAATCCATTTTCTTGACCGGAAATACCGTGATCGATGCCTTGGTTTGGGTTACTACACGATATTCGGAACAGTTGCAGAAAAAGCGAGAATCGTTGGGGCTTTCCGGGAAACCCTACATTCTGATGACCATGCACCGAAGAGAAAACTGGGGCACCCCGATGAAAACCGTCATATCTGCGGTGAAACGCATTCTGTATGAGAACGAAGATCTGCACCTGCTCTTTCCCGTCCATCCCAATCCTGCAGTGCGAGAAGTCGTAATGCCTGCCCTGGAGGAACATCCCCGTGTTCGCTTGACCGATCCTGTAGGGTACTTTGATTTTGTCGCGTGGATGCAAGGGGCTCTTTTCATCATGAGCGATTCCGGCGGGCTCCAGGAAGAAGCGCCTTGGCTTGGGAAACCGGTGTTGCTCCTTCGTTCTTGCACAGAACGGCCTGAAGCCGTATCTTCCGGAGCGGTTTCCTTAGTCGGCACCGACGAAGAAAGGGTTTATGAACATGCGGTAGAACTGATCCATAATCGGGCTCGATATGAGCGGATGGCCCAAGCGCGCAATCCGTATGGAGACGGAACCGCTTCGATTCAGATCGCGCAAATCCTGAAGGAGCAGATCTAGTGGATGTTCATGTTTTTGGCGCGGCTTTTTGGGACCTGTTCATTGAATCTCGGACGATCCATTCAAAGGAAATTTGGGATATGCCCGGAGGGAGCGGATTGAATATTGCGACAGCCCTCCATTTCCTGGGCCATCGTGTGCGGTTTCACGCTGTTGTTGGGGCAGATTCAGCCGGTCATGGAATCGCCCGTTTCCTTGAAACCCTGGGCATGGATCGATCCGGTCTGCAATGGACAGATGGGGCTACAGGTTTGTTTGTTTCAAAGATGCAAAAAGCCATATCCGTGCGGATACCGCCCAAAGAGGCTCAAAACTTCCCAAAAGTGGATGGACCGCAATCCGCGTTCGCGTTGGCGCTTCCCACCGAAATCAGCCATACCGTTTTTTCAGAAGTCATTCAGGTTCCGTGGGAATGCTTGGTTGTGGATCGGGGTCCGCTTGGTATGGCGGAATCTCCAAAAGGCAACCGGCCGACTCTATGGATCGGAAATGAGGATGAATGCCGGTCTAGATCCTGCGACATCGTCAAAATGGGGGCATTCGGAGCTCGGTGGGGAGCGGTCACCGTTGCGGGTTCTGGAGAAGCGTTGCCGTACACTGTTGGGGCAGGGGACCTGTTTGATGCGGTCGTTGTCGATGGAATCATTCGAAAGATAGAAAAAGAGTGGATTGTAAAAGAAGCGGTTCGCCTTTCGGAAATCGCGTGTCAAATCCCCGGAAGCAGCTCCAAAGCAATCGCATTGTTCGGAGGGCATCGGGCAATGGAGCATTCGTTCTTCCCCAAACGGTTCATTCCCTCTCTTTTGGCCTTCTCACCCAATAAACCGATCTGGCACGGGGCAGAAAGTCGAAGTAGATCTGAGGGATCGGATTGAAGCCAATGCTTATATCCGCTCCTATGGCTGGGGTTACAGACTATCCATGGCGGCAATTGGTGAGAGAAGTAGCAGGGGATTCCGCACAGCTGATTTATACGGAAATGATCAGCGCTAAAGCTGTCTGCATGAGAAATACGCGAACAATTGAGATGCTTCCGAAATCGGATGAAGCGGTAGTGGTCCAACTGTTTGGGTCAGAACCCAGAGCAATGGCGCAAGCTTGCGTACGAATCATGGAACAATGCCCAAAAGTAATCGGTTTTGACATCAACGCGGGATGTCCTGTGCGGAAGGTGATCAAAACCGGATCCGGATCAGCCCTTATGAACGATCCAGAACGGATTCGGAGGATGATCCGAGAAATGCGCCCGATCCTTTCGGATTGCAAAAAGACTTTATCGATCAAGACCCGCCTTGGATGGAGAAAAGTGATCAATTTCCCCGAAATCGGAATGATTGCTCAGGAGGAAGGAGCCGATTGGTTTACGCTTCACGGAAGAACCGTCGAACAAGGATATTCTGGCCAAGCCGATCTTGCTGCATTGCGTCTGCTTTCTCCATCGCTGCGGATCCCAATTCATTGGAGCGGGGACGTCTTTACAGTATACCAGGCTGTGGACCGTCTTCAAGATCCAAAGATACAAGGAGTTCTGTTTGCCCGGGGAATGATGGGAAATCCTTGGATATTCCCTCAGACCCATGCCCTTTGTGGAGAATGGTCTGGGTTGCGAAGTGGCGCTCAGAAGAATGGTGCTCAAGAAAGCGACGCTTCGATGATCACCAGCGAAGAACGGATTCGAACGGTCCAAAGGCATATGCAATTGACCGACCAGAGCTATGGGGCGAGTAGAGCACTTGCCCAGTTTAAAAAATGGGTTGCCCCGTATTCTCGGTTTCTTTCGGATATCCGACATGAACGAAATGAATTGATGCGTATGACCGATTGGCAAACCTTTCAGGATCGGTTTCTCAGGCTGTTGGAATTCGGTTTCGGACGCGAAGGGAGCAGTGACTTCCCATTGTTGTGATATAATACTTTGGAAATTCATTTTTGGGAAGAAGGTACGGATGAACCCGAGCAATGAACCATTCTCAACTCCGAGACCCCAGGTCGTTGTCGTCGGAGACACGTTGATCGATATTCTTCTATATGTTCCTGTCTATCCCAAGGAAGGAAGCGAAGTGAAAGCGGCTTCCTTCTTTCGCGTTGGGGGGTCTTCGTTTACGACCGCCCTATGGTGTCATCGGTTGGGATGTTCAACAGCCTTGCTCTCCCAGATTGGCGAAGACCTCTATGGACGCTGGATTCGGGAAGAATTGGAGCGTATGGGGTGTAATCTACCAGGTTTGGAGATATCTCCGGGATCCAAAACGGGCAGTATGACCATTGTGGTTTCGGAGCAAGGGCAGAGGACCATGTACAGTTGCCGGGGGACCGGAACGCTTCCAGAACTCGACGCTTCCTTCAATCGTTGGAATGGGCCCGGTGGTCTTCTGCATCTCTCTGGGTATTCGCTGCTTGAGAGCGATCAATTCCGAATGATCCAATCCATTGTCCAACAGGCTCAAACGGGAGGGATGCGTATTTCTTTGGATCCTGGACCTCTTCCGGTGATTCAGGTTCCTGAACGATTGTGGGAGATCCTTCCTTCGGTGGAAATCTTTATGCCAAACGAAATGGAATTGGAAATGGTAACGGGTACCAGTGATGAAGAGCAAGCTGCCCAAAAGGTTTTGAAAGTGGGATGTGAGGTAGTTGTACTGAAAAAAGGATCAAAAGGGGCCGCTGTGTTTACAAGGGATCAAAAGTGGTATACGCCCACAGAACCAATTGATCCAACCCCTCACGATACCACGGGCGCAGGGGATTCCTTCAACGGCGGTTTTTTGGCAGAAGCAGCCCAAGGATCTTCTTGGGGGGGTTGTATGGCCATGGGAAATCAAACAGCCCGGAATCATATGATGAATCGGTTCAACGAATAGAGGAGGAATGTGATGAAGAACGGTTTTTTTGAAGTATCACCTTTTGTGGAGCACGCCATCCAATCGGGGAAACCCGTCGTGGCGCTGGAATCCACATTAATCGCGCATGGATTGCCCTTTCCCCAAAACCTGGAAGTGGCTTCCAAGATGCAAAAGGCGGTTGCCCGTTCCGGATCGATCCCGGCGACGGTTGCGGTGTTGGATGGCGTGTGTAAGATCGGGCTCTTGGACCATGAGTTGGAGCGTGTAGCCCATGATGCTTCCTCGTTCATGAAAGTGAATGCGTGCGATATCTCCTTTGTAGTGGGGAAAAAGATGAATGGCGCGACAACAGTCAGCGCTACAGCATGGTTGGCCCATCTGGCAAAGATCAATGTGTTTGCTACAGGCGGAATCGGTGGTGTCCACCGAAACTACCTTGAAACGTTCGACGTGTCTCATGATCTTGCGACCCTCTCGCGCATACCGATGGTGGTAGTGGCTTCAGGGGCCAAATCGGTTCTTGATTTACCCAAAACTCTGGAGATGCTGGAAACTTTGGGCATCCTGACACTCGGATACCGTACAGGTTTCTTTCCCGCCTTTTACAGCGCGTCTTCTGACATACGGCTCGAACACCGAGTGGAAAACGCCCAGGAGGTCGCGCAGATCTATCATGCCAAACATTATATCGGGATTGACGGATCGATATTGGTGGCAAACCCGGTCCCCCAAGAAGACGAGATTCCCAGCGTCGTGATGGACCCGATAATCAACCAGGCAATCCAAGAAGCAAAGGACCAAGGCATCGATGGGAAAGCGGTTACCCCTTTCCTGCTTCGGCGCGTGAAAGAACTATCTCAGGGGGCAAGTATGAAGGCCAATATTTCCCTACTTATCGAAAATGCGAAGGTGGCAGGAGAGATCGCATATGCCATCTCCGAATCACTCCGGGCGGAACAATTCCCGAAAGTTGGTTTTTAAGGGTTATTGGACATATTCGACCAATTCCATCGTGATTTGTTCTTGGTGGAAGATGGTCTTCAGGGGCAATCCGATGGAGGAGCTCAGAATCCACGTGAGCATCTTTTGCCCTTGGTTGATCAGGGTAAATGCTTCGCCTGTCCAGGGACCGACTTGCTGGGGTTCTCCCCGTTGAATCTGTAGACCCATCAGCATGAGTTGGGGGGTATCCAGATCCAGTTGGTTCAAAAGCATTGTGTAAAAGGGGTTGACCATGACATAGATCCACGCTGCCGAAAAGAAGCCCATCACTTGATCCATTTCGATCGGCGTATGACCAGGAACCAAACGGGTCTGAATTGTTTTCAGTTCGTATTGGTCGCCTTTTGGGGTGATTTCCATGCCATAGTACAGTTCTCCATCGCCCGAGACGATCTTGTAGGTAAAGGATCGGATCTGCCGATAGTCAGTGATGGCATCGTATGCCACACCAACAACGACCATAACTACGAGAAGCAATCCGACTGCTGCGATTTTCTTCATCCTCTTCACCTCCTGTATGGGTTGCTACGACAAAGAAAAAAGGGGAACCTCGGTTCCCCTTTTTTGGAGCGGGAGACGGGGGTCGAACCCGCGACCCCTTGCTTGGCAAGCAAGTGCTCTACCACTGAGCTACACCCGCATGGTTTTTTTGGTGCGAGAGGTGGGACTTGAACCCACACGAGAATCTCTCATTGGATCCTAAATCCAACGCGTCTGCCAGTTCCGCCACCCTCGCGTGATCATTGGTGAGCCGCGAGGGACTCGAACCCTCGGCCCCGTGATTAAAAGTCACGTGCTCTACCGGCTGAGCTAGCGGCTCCCTGGTCATGATCTGCTCTTTTGGGAGCAAGGCGATTTTACCATAATTATCCAGAAAATGCAAGTCCTTACCGGAAAAAAACCGGAGCAACCCAGCGATCGCTCCGGTTTTGTCGTTATGGGGAAGAAAACTACCGCTTCAGATTCACCAATTCCTGCAAAATCTGATCGGCAGTCGTGATTGTCCGGGCGTTGGCCTGGAAGGCCCTTTGAACGATGACCATGCCCGTAAATTCCTCGGCAAGGTCTACATTGGACATTTCCAACACGCCTGGGGAAATGAGTCCTCGTCCCCCGGTGCCCGCGAACCCAATCTGAGCGGTTCCACTGTTTGCGCTTTCGGAATAGAGCGTATTGCCCATATCCATCAAGCCAGCTGGGTTGTTGAAAATGGCCATGGCCAATTGAGCGAGCACATCCGAACGTCCGTTTGTGAACGTGCCCACAACCTGTCCGATATTATTGATGGCAAAAGCTTGAAGCACACCCATGGCATTCCCATCTTGCTCTCGGACGGTCGCGGAAAAGGGGCTGGCAAATTGAACCAGTTCTGAGAAATCCAGCAATGCGGAAACCGGAGCGGCCCCTTCCTCAGGAGGAGGCGCAGCTCCGTCATCCACAAACTCTCCCGGGGAAAACCGGATGCGGATGATGGAGATATCGGTTTCTACTTGGCCATCCTGTCGTAGGGCCCCGTAGGCAGAAATCCTACCGGAGGCGTCGAATTCCAGGATTCCCCCCACAATGGAGGTATTGTCGCTTGGATCGGGGATATATCGAATCTCCCTGTCATCTACATACTCAACAGGGATCCCGCTTTCTTCCACCGCGCGCCATGCCCATTGGTTGGTTTTTAGTTTTTGAAACTCCAGATAGATGGTGTAGGGTTTCCCTAATGAGTCATATACGGTTGTCGCGGTGGAAAACCGGGGAGACTCGTAGACACCAGTGACAAAGTTCTGTGTATCACTAAGATCGTAAAACTTGATCTCACCCGTCTTTTGGAAGGATATATTGGCTTTGACATCCGCTCCTACCACCACATCGATTGTGTCAAAGTCGGTGGCCAAAGAGGGATCTGCGTATGAAATATGGAATTTGGTGGGATCCGCTGTCGGGTAGGGAGCTCGGAATTCCACACGCCGCGATGCTTCATTTACATTGAATTTCATGTTGATGTTCACATTCATATGCGGTGGACCGCCGGGCATCTGGATTGCAGGCCTGCTGAGAGTCCATTGGCTAGTGGTGCCCGTGCCAACAAAGGAATCTTGCGTCTGATACTCCAACCGAATATGGTCGGTTCCTGCGGGGAGAGCGGAAAGAAAAGAGACCACTCCAGTGCTGGAGTTGTACCGCCAATCGGTGCCTTCAATTAAAGGGGTCGCTACTCCAGTGTCAACGGAATAGACAATCAGACTACTTGGATCGCTGATTGGTCCCCGAATGGTAACGGATGTTTGTCCTGTGTAAGCAATATCGGCCTCTCGGGTAAAATAATCCACTTGGACCAAGTCCCCGGAAGCGGGCCGGATATTGTTCAGCATCGTCACGGCTACTGTCTGGCCATCTCCGGTCAATGCGGGTACGATATCGTAATCTACCCCTTCCTCTGCCCGGAAGGAGGCTTTGGTGATGATTTTGTCCAAGATTCCTTCGCTGTTATTCGAAAACAACGATACAACGGCATCTTCAATCGCGCTTCCCCCTGTGGGATGATAGTTGAACCAAGTGCGTTCTGCATCTCCACCGATAATCGTTCCATCGAAAAGATCTCCACCAATTTGACCGGGTGCGGTGTTCGTGCTGTACCGTAAGAACCGCTGGACCTGGCCAAACTGGTTGAGTTCGACCATTCCAATGTTGTTGTTGAGTTTGGGGATTTCGTAGGGACTGAACGTGTTCCAGTCCACAATCTCCGCTCTCCAGGTGTATTTTACCGTTCCACCAGAGAATAGGCGTTCGGTGTCGAATGGGGGAATCTTTTCGAAAGTGAACCGGACTTTGTAGGTTTTCGTGGGATCGTTGGGATTTCGAACGGAAATGGTCATCGGTTCGATCCCAACAACGGAGTTGAGGTTGCCTCCAATGGACATGTTTTGGGTTGCCTTGGCGGGCATTGTGAGTCCTGCGGCAATGAAGATACTCGATGGTGGTTTGTCTTTATCGAGGTATCGGGTCCCCGTTCGAGGATCGACTTGCGCGGCCCAACCCTGGAGTTTCAAACCAGTGGAAGGTTGGACGAAATGACCCGTTTCGTCTAGCATAAAGTTCCCAGCTCGTGAATAGAACCGCTGAATTCCATCGCTCAGGACAAAGAAACCGTCTCCTTGAATGCCCAGATCTGTCTTTTTCCCAGTGTTTTGAAAACTACCCTGACTCATCAGGACATCGACACTGGCCATCATCGTTCCCAGACCGATCTGGAGCGCGTTAACCCCACCGCGCCCTCCTTCTTCCGGGGATTTTGCCCCTACAATCGTTTGCATCATCATGGACTGGAAGGTGGTTCGTCCTCCCTTGAAGCCCACAGTATTGACATTGGCAATATTGTTGCCAATGACGTCCATTGCCTGCTGAAATCCCTTGAGCCCCGAGATTCCGCTGAACATGGAGCGCATCATAATGATCTACCTCCTTTGATTCAATTGGTTCGGGCGGATCGAACAGTCACCGCCCGGGGGCTCCCTCATTTCAGCGAGGACCGGCCCCGTTCACGTATACACTATCAATCTGCGTAAAAAAATGTTCATTCATCTCCTGGCTGTCCATTGCTGTTACCAGAGTGCGGTCTTTGACACTCAAGAGATAGGCGGTATTTCCCAACATAACCAAGGTTTTGTTGGAGCCCTTGGTTTTGGCCACATCCAAGACTTGTTCCAAAGTTTTCAGGGTTGTTGGATCGAACTCGATTTGCCGGTTCTCGATCCGCTTCTGGGCATGGGCAGAAACCTTGATCCCTTGTTCGGTTTCTCCCATTTGTTGGACCAGTTGTTGGAAGGTTTGGCCTTCGGGCCGAGTTTGTATCGCTTGTTGCCTTTTAGACGGCCCGTATATGGGCAGGGGTCTGTTGTTGACATTCAAATTGTTTTCCGTCATCCGACCCACCTCCTGTCTTATGCTTCTTGCGTCACTTCAGTGATTTCGATGATCCGATTGAAGGCATATTTCTCCCCATTAACGATGACATAGATCTCGTTGCCCTCAAACTGAACCGCCTCTACTTGTCCACCGACCACGCCTCCGAAGGAAATCTCCTGGCCTCCTTCAACCCGCAGCAAGTCGTAGGTATAAACCCCGTCGGGTTGCATGACGCCCGCATTGTTCCGTCCATCCCATACAAAGCTGTAAAGGCCTGGGTCGATAACTCCCATCGCCTTTTCATAGACCATTCGACCTTGGTTGTCTTTAATCCGGATCCGAACCTCGCCTTTCTCTTCCAAATTGTAAAGGACGTTGACGGGCATCTGGTTCCTAAGAGACAACTGGTGGTCTTCAATGACCACATATTTTCCGACAACTCCGGATGCCTGGAGCCGCATGGTCGAGTTCATCGTACCCAAGAAATCTTGCAAAGCTACGGACATGTTCGTGATCTGTTCCAGGGTCGTGAATTGAGCCATTTGATTGACAAAATCTTTGTTCTCCATGGGTTCCAAAGGATTCTGATTCCGAAGCTCCGTTACCAGCAGCATCAAAAAGGCATCTCGGTCCAACTCCTTTTTTGGATTGGCTGGATTGGTCGATGATGGATTGTTTGCATAGTTGCTGATCGGGTTGAAATCAAGCATGCTGTTCCACTCCTTTCAATAGCTCGGCAAAAGGAAAAGCGGGAGAAAGCCTTTCTTCATCCGCGTCTTTTCGTTGCCGGGCTTGGGATTCCGGGTGTTGCTGTTGCTCATCGTCTCTCCGATGATGCGATTGCTGTTGTTGATCACCTTGTTCTTCCTGTTTTTCCATGTGGATCTGGACTCGCTGGACATCATAACCCGAGCTGGATAATCGGGAAACAAGCAGGTGGCTGTTTCTCTGCAGCATCTCTTTGGCTTGTTCTGTTTCCGTATTCATGTGGATGATTACCTTTAGACCCATCTTCTGCACCTCCACTTCCACCTTTCCCATTTGTGGGGGGTTCAGCTGGATGGTTGCGGTGTGAAGCGTCTGACGGGCCAGTTTGGCTACCTCCTGAACCTTCTGGATCACCTCTTCCATATTCCGTTGCAGGATCTCCGGGGAAAACCGAATCTGATGTTCCAGGGAGAGGGTTTGTTGTCCATATTTTCCGAATACGGTCCGTTCTTCGGATTGCGTTTCTATGTCCGAATTCTTGGGCAATTTTGGAATGAATTGCTCCAAATGCGAAGTGGTCTGTTCGGACGAAGAGGCTTTTGCATCAGCGTAGGATTTGACCGGTTCCGGATGTTTGGACGTTGATTGGCCCGTTGTGGGGGTCGATTCGCGCGTTGGTTGTTCGTTGCTTTGATCCATCAACTGAGACACAGTCACGATTCGACCTTGAGTGGGCTGCCGATCGTACACAACCGAAAAACGGTCTTTGGGTTGAATCCGAGCCATCGAAGGTTTGGCTTGCGTAGGGTCGGTTTGCTCGGAGCGATTCAACGGTTTCCCAGATCGCAGGTCCAGATACTTGTTTGGAACGGGTCGTTCCATCTTTCGAACGACAAACTCCTCTACGCGGACCTTCAACCCACCTTGCTCCAACCGGATTTGCTGATACCGCTCCAAAAAGGTCTTACCGAGTTTCACGAGTTCTTTCATGGTTGTGATGGCTTCTTTGGGGCCTTCTTTCATCCGAACGAAAAGAGAAGGAGACTGGGTTCGGGGATTGGGTAAAATTTCCTTCAAATTCGGGCTCTTGGAAGCCAAAGACTCTTCGGGAAGGAGTTCAGAGGAAGAGAAAGAGCGCAGGAAGGTACGATCGGGGTTTTCCGAACGTTTCCCTTGGTTCGGTGAGATTGAGCCGTTTATCTCTCCTGAAGAGCGGGTTTCTTGAACAAGAAAATTACGTCCTTGCGCAGAAACCGTCTCGGAAGAGTTTTTCCCCCGGTTGATCGCAGAACCTGTCGCGGGCGATCTCCCTGTTGGAGAAGGCTTGTTCCCTCCGATTCTCTGATCCGATACAGGATTGCTTGCAGGTTTTGGATGATCTCCTTCTTTCTCCTTTCCATGAGCCTTCGGTTGATTCTGGGTTGCGAGAGGTACTCGTTCTGAAGCGGATTCCGAAAGCTTGGAGTTTGGGAGATTCTGAACCATGGCTTTTTTGACTTCATGATCGCTGTGATTGGATGAGTGTTTCGGTTCAGAAGAATCGGTCTTTTTTGAGGACAATACCCGTTCCAATCCTTTTGTTTCTTTCTGAATCGGAACGTTCTGCGGCGTGCTTGATTCACGGGCAGGTTTTTGGTCAATCCCTTTCAGCGGAATCTTTCGGTCGGAGGGATCCATAGCGGGCATTCCGGTCTGGAGCCCTTCATTCGCGCTCTTCTGTACTTCTTCAGAAAGAGATGGATCGGTTTGCTCGGTAGCAAGGCTCGATTCTTCTTCGGGAGATGTTGGGGTTTGCCCTTGTTCGCTCGGATCATGCACGAAATGCTGAACCGCCTGAACTTTGCTCATTCCTTCTACTTTTCGGTTGTGGCTTCCGTAGAATACGAGTCCAATGTCTTTTCCCTGTAACGCTTGGACCATTGTTATCCAGCGCTTTCTCTCTTCTTCGGGAAGCAGAGAAAGCTTGTCAAGCAGGAGCAACAGGTGTGGATCAACCGACGCCTCTTCCTCATCATCGATTTCTTCTTCCCAAACCGCGTCCTTTTCCTCCAACAGAGAAGGGTCTTCTTCCCGATTTTTATCCTCTTCTACATGGGTGTTGGCGGAGGATGGTTCCTTGGGAGAATATGGATCCTCCGGTCTTGCGGAACCCGGTGTCTTCGGTGGGGGTTCTTTGAGTTCGGTATTCTTCTGCTCATATGGAGTATGGGGCGAATCCGAATGGCGCGTAGGAGTTTCTTTCCGAAGCTCGGTATTTGCCGGATCGCGTTCCAACCAAGATTGGAATGGGGTATGTCGATCGGAATCGGGAGCAGAAAGGATCCTTTTCTCTGGATTTGGGGTTTGAACTAGGCTTCCAACTTGAGACTGAGTCCATTCTGTACTGAGTATGTTCATCTTGTCACCTCCTTTCCTGCCATCAAGGCTAAAATGCTCGCGGCCTTTTGAGGATTGACCTGAGCCAATTGGGCGATGATATCCGCTGCAATTCCCGGATCCACACGCCGTAACCCGCCAACGATCTCCTCAACGGAGATGGCGGGATCGGCAAGCGCCGGAGCGATCAACCGTTCATCGGAATTGTTGAACCAATCGGCTAGCTGATTCAATCGGGCTTCAATAGATTCCATGGCTGCGATCTCCGTATTCAAACGCTCTTCTCGCATGGCTAATTCTTGCTGACGAGCGTCCAATTGCCGTTCTCTAGAAGTTAATATGGAGTCTTTCTCCTCAAGGTTCCGGGCTTTTTCCTCCAAATCTTTGAGATCTTTATCGATCCGTTCGATATAGACTTCATAGATTTCCTGATAGTATTGGCCTTGTGGAATCACCTTCCTTGGCTCATACTGGACGAATTGATTGACCCATGGAACTCGATTCAGAATGCTGGCCACATAGCTTCTCCAATCGCTTAAAGGGGTCAATCCGGTTTCGCCAATTTTTTGAAAGACAAAGTCGATGTATCCATAGATAAAGACAAGAGAGAGCACGATCAGTGCTGTTGTGAGGAATATGAGGATCTTTTTCGTTCTTTTTCCTTTTTTGGCCATAATGGTCTCCCGGTTGTTCTATTATTCCATGATCGGAACCAGATTCCTAAGGAGTTCGGGTCATCGGACGAACAGCAAAACAATCATGATGCCCATCCCGCCCAAGAGGATATAGAACATCGTCTCCAAAGCGGAAAAGTGTTTTTTTAGTGTCTGAATCTCTTCCACAAGGTTCTGTGCATCGTTGTTCAGGTGGTTCAGAATGCGATCCAGTTTTTTCTCGATTCTCGCGATGCCGGGATTCTGTTCATCTTCCATTCGGTAAACTTACACCTCCTTTAGCCTTTTTTCCAAGGCTTTTCGCACTTCGATGGGTTCTGCCTGCCCTCGGGTGGCTTTCATAACTTGACCAATAAAAAAATGGAGAATGTTGGTTCTTCCCTGTAGGTATTCCGCTCTCTCCCGAGGATGGTTGCTGACGATTCTACGGACCCAGTCTTCTACCTGTTCTTGGCTTGTAATCGGTTCCAACCCTTTGGCTGTAAGCAATTCCTGAACGGATCCACCCCATTCCATCAAATCGGGCAATGCATTCCTGGCGAGATGGTCCGTGATCCGCCCATCGTTCACTCGCTTGAGCAGGTCGATGAGGTGTTGAGGATTGAGGCAGGTCTGGTGGATTTCTCGATTCTGCCGATTTAAAATGGGGTGGACGAAATGAAGAACCCATTGACTCACTTGGGAGACATGCCGGAAAGATTGGACGCATTCTTCAAAGAAATCGCATAGGGTTGGCCGAAAGGCTAAGATTTCAGATTGCTCGGTATTGAGTCCGTAGGTTTTCGCGATTCGATCAGCGCGAGTGAAGGGGAGCTCAGGCATACCTTCTTTGATCTGTTGCACCATCCCCATTTTCAAACGAATGGGTGGTAGATCGGGATCCGGAATATACCGGTATCCTCCCGCTGGTTTGGTCCGTAAGTGGTAGGTTTTTTTCTGCGTCTCATCCCATCCCCGCGTTTCAACAAGGGTGTTTTTTGGGTGATTTCGGTTGGCTGCCAAACGGTTGGCCTCGTAGGACAAAGCGCTGCGCATATGATGAAAGGAGTTGAGGTTCTTGATTTCAACCTGAGTCGTTGATATCGGATCTTTTTGGTCGATCAGAGAGATATTTGCGTCACAGCGAAAGGCGCCTTGTTCCATCGCGCCAGTGCAAATGTTCAAGAGGATCATGAGGGTTCTCAATCGATCCAAAAACTGCGCGGCTTCTTCGGGCGAGGTGAGTTCAGGGTAGGTAACGATCTCAATGAGAGGAACACCGCTCCGATTGAGATCCAACAAAGCGTCTGTCTTTTTTTGCGTGGGTATGGATACGAGTTTTCCGGTATCTTCTTCCAAATGAATCCTTTGGATTCTCACACGAACTTTTCTTCCGTTGCTCCGGATCACAAGCCCACCACCGCGCGCGATTGGATGGTTGTGTTGCGTAATCTGATACCCTTTTGGAAGATCCGGGTATTGATAGGTTTTGCGATCAAAGGAGCTTTCCAATTGCACTTTTGATCCTATCGCCAAAGCGGTTTGAATGGACAGTTCCACGGCATGATGATTTAACACAGGAAGGGATCCGGGTTGCCCGCTGCATGTGGGGCAGATATAGTGATTGGGAGCCATACCAAATGCCTGCGCCGGGCATCTGCAGAATAATTTGGTTCTTGTCTTGAGTTGGGCATGGATTTCCAAACCAATCCGAATCGGGATCTTGGTCACAGTTGATCCACTCCAAGAATTCGTTCGAGTTGCTTGGCGATTCGGAAGAGCTTTGCATCTTTCTTTGGACCGCTCATGATCTGGATACCGCAAAGCAGCCCTTGGTCCGGATCCATGGGCATGGTGATTGCCGGTAACCCAGCCAGGTCGGCCAACAGCGTGAATGCACTGAGCTCAATGAGGTTTGATCCCGGTTTTGGCGGGAGAAAGGGGGTTGTTGGGCTGATAACGGCATCATACCGCTCCAGAAGGACGCAAATTCTTCGGGAAACCGCATTTCGAATACATCGAGCGACATGGAGCGTTTGAGTCGCATCTGGGTCTGATAAACAGAGGGTACCAAAGAGAATTCGGGATTTAACTGCCAGGCCTAATTTGCGGAGGGAAGATGGATCCGTATTCCGGGCATATGAAAAGCATCGTGAGAGGCTGGAAACAGCTTCTGCACAACTGAGAGCGTGATGAGTCGCGCGGAGGGTCGTGTACGAAATAAAGGGTTCTGCCTGGATATGAGTCCCCGTTTTGCGTAGGGTTTGTATGGCTCGATCAAAGGATTCTTTGATTTGGGGATGCACGGGAACAGGGTTAGAGGGCTCCAATATACACAAACGAAGAGAATCCACCGGAGACTCAATCGTTTCCAATCCATTGAAAGACTCCGATCGCATTGTAGCGTCTTTCTGATCGGAACCCATGATCCATGACGCGCACAAAGCGGCATCCCTTATGGAACCACAGATCAATCCGATTGTGTCCATTGATGGACAAGGGGTGATCAAACCATGACGGGAGATCAATCCATAGCTGGGTTTGTAACCGATCACCCGACAAAACGAGGCAGGAATCCGAATCGATCCTTCAGTATCACTGCCCAATGCCACTGGGGCGATTCCAGAGGCAACCGCCACAGCCGAGCCTCCGCAGCCTCCCCCTGGAGTTCGGTGCAAATCATGGGGATTCTTAGTGGGATAAAATCCCGAGGTTTCAGTTGTCAAGCCCATCGAAAACTCATCCATGTTTGTCTTCCCAACCAATACTCCTCCGGCTTTTCGGAGCCGCTCCACTACTGTTGCGTCAAAAGGGGAGAGGTAGTTGCGCATGATCTTGCTTCCGCAGGTCGTTGGCGTGCCCAACGCGAGAAGATTATCGCTTACCACGAACGGAAAGACGACTCTGTGGTCTCCGTCGCAATCCTTGAGGCTATGGTCTGTCGAAGGAACAAAGAGCATACAACGAACCTGTGGATCCTGATTCTGGATCACGGTTTTCGCATGATGCAATATGTCAGAAGGGCGGAGGCTCCCCTTTTTTTGGAGATGGATCATCGATTCGAGCGAATGGGACGGTTTCGGCACAAATCATTCCCCCATGAATGGAAGATATCCGTTTTTATACAGAGAACAGTAACGTGAAGTTCATAATAATTATCGATCATTGGATACACATCCTGAAGCTGCCATATGGTATAATAACCCCTGTATGTTCAGGAGCGTCGAGAGGGTGCGTAGCTCAGGGGGAGAGCGATTCCTTGACGCGGAATAGGCCGTAGGTTCAATTCCTACCGCACCCACCAGCTCCCAAGAAAACAAGCCCAACCGAATTCGGGAGGGCTTTTTTTCTCGTAAAGGGGTCAATCACCAGGATCTACCAAAAGGGATACAGGTCTTCGATACCCAAACGCAGCCTCAGTATCCGATTGTATCTTTCTGCCGAGAAATACGCATCTACACTTTCCCAAATCGAAACCAACGCAAACCCTCCCAGACCAACGGCGCCCACGGTCGGATTCATAGGGATCCATTCCTCAGTCTCTTCATTAAACCAGGTTTGAAACCCCCAAAGTCCAATTCCTACACATACAGCTCTAGCACCTAGGAAAAAGAGGCCTCGGATCCATTCTTCCGTGTATAAATGGCCCGCGCTGGAGAGGAAAAAACCGAAAGCTGCCGCCATCCACGGGTCTTTCAACCGTTCATTGTACATCAAAAACCGTTTGCGCGCTTCGAGTTCCATGTCTAAAGCCAACCATTCTCCCGGTATGAATGGATACTGACTCGAAGCCGAAAGATCAGCAGGGGTACGGGTATACTGGGTGGTCGATTGAACGGAATACGAGGAGATGGGGGTGTACTCGATGGTGGAAATGGCGTCTCGGGAAACCTTCAGAAGCCCGCCGTTCGCCAATGTAAATTCGATTATGGACTCGTCGAATCGCACAACGGTTCCTTGAATCTTAGTTCCGTCCGTCAAGAGAATCCAATCGGAAAAAGCGGATATCCATAGGAGGAAAAAACTCACCAATACCAGCAAAAGCGCTTTCTTGGGCATATTACCAGCCCCAATACAGCTGGGGCATCAGCGGATAAACGGGATAGTGACCCCAATAGGGGGCGATGATGCTTGTCGAATATCCAGGGTTGATCACCGGTGGAAGCGTATACCCCCGAAACCCATAGAATGACCCGGACATGAAGCCGTATCCGGCTGAATAGTACCCTACCGGAACGGAAACCATCGGCATTCGTAAGGTAGAATAAATGTACTGTGGATAATATGCTGATACTGGCGCGTATGAATAGGGGAAATGGGTATATCCATAGTAACTCAGGGGAGAGCGAAGAGAAGGCATCAACCAGGAATCACGACTGCTTGGCGCAGGATAATAAAATAGGACTTGTGAAAACGACAATCCAACCAAAAAAATCAGAATACATACGCAAATCCAACGTTTCATGATTACCCCTCCCTCAAACAATCAGCTGCGCGCGGATTCATCGGTCAGAATCCGATCATCGGGTTTATCGGCATTTGCAGTCAATCCTTGAATCAGAACGGGATCATTTCAATCCCGTACGCGCGATTCCTTGGATAAAGTATTTTTGCACAAACAAAAACAGAATGACCACAGGCAGCATAGAGAAGGTCGACGCGGCCATGAGCTGATTGTACATAGTGCCTACTTCACTGCTAAAGTTAGCCAATCCGACAGGCAAGGTACGCACCTGAGGGCTTTTGGTCACGATCAACACCCACAGGAAGGCGTTCCAGCTGCCAACAAACTGGAGCAATGCCCCTGTGATGATCACCGGTTTGGACAGAGGCACCATAACCCGCCACAAAAACCCCCATTTGGTGATTCCATCAATCTTTCCCGCATCATACAGCTCGTCCGGCACAGTCAAAAAGTGCTGCCGCATGAGGAAAATGACAAAGACACTGACAGTCCACGGAACGATCAAGGCCCAATAGGTATCGATCCAACCAAATCGAGTCAAGGTAATATAGTTAGGAACCAGCAAAACTTCACCGGGGACCATCATGGTGGATATAAAGATCATAAAGATGGCATTTTTTGCAAAGAAGCGCATCTTCGAAAAGGCAAAAGCAGCCATGGCCGCAAATATGATGTTTAAAAACGTTGTGACTATGGCAATAAATACTGTGTTGAAATAGTAGTACCCGAAGTATTTCCCTGCATTCCATGCGTTCACGTAGTTTTGAAAGATGTTGGCAACGATCTCCCCCGGGGTAAAGGAAACAGTAAGGCGCGAGGGTTCGTCCCAGAACCAAAACGGGTCGATACCACCAAATTCCACTTCGATGGTTCGCAATCCTCGATAGCGGATGGAACGGACCTGTTCTGGAGCAGAGAGGATCTCCATTCGAGCGGTTTCTCGATTGTATATGTCCGAAAAGACCCGAATCCAGTGATCTTCAGAAATCCGCGCAATGATGAGAGATGCGATCTCGCCCTCCGATATCTTGTCATTGGCCAAAAGCAGGCGGGTTCGAACGATCGCTTGAGCAAACAGACTGCTTTGATCAGTGTTCCATCGCGCCATATCGCCCAGCTGGGTCCATGAATGATCGGTCAACCGATCAATAGTATGATCCTCCAATAGGCCCTTTTCACGGAAAAACGGAGCAAACAAAGAGTGCAAAGGATCGGTAATTTCGCGAAGCTGAGCAATAACTCCAGGATGGCGAACCCTTGGGATTCCAATTTGATCGAGCCGTTCATCCCAATACTGATTGATGATCTGCAACAATCGGGTGGAGTATTCTCCGAGCCGAACGGATTCTATGATATCAAAAGTGGTTGTGATCTGATGGTTGGTCAAAGGAGCGCGTTCCAATTGCTTGATAATGGCGGATTTCTGGGTTTCTTCACTGGGAAACTGGAACCGGATGGAGAAGTCTTCCGCTCTATAGTCCTGCGCTTGTTCATAGAAAACCCAAGTTTCCATGGACAAAGAAAGAAGATTCTGAACGATCAACAGGGGTTGCGCAAAATTCCGATGATACAGATTCAACGCCGCCCAAGTGGTTGTCGTGTCAGGGAGGTCGACCAAAGGCCGAATCAGCTCTTTGAAGAAAACAGCAAACTCTGTGATTTCATTGGCTTCAAAAATCTGTCGCCCTCTGCGGAGGTCATCCAAACGCAGCTGGAGACGCGCCATCGTGGTGGGAAAAAGATCCATCGACTCTTGGAAAAAGGCGCGAATTCTCTGTTTTTCTTCTGCAACTTCTACGCTGTCGCCTGAATCATCCTGAAGTCGAGCGTGACTGATCCATCTGTCTCCCTGATCGATCAGGACCTGGTTGGATCGTTCCATGGTCTGGCTGATCCACTGAGTCAATAATCTCCGGGTAACGAGGCTGTTTTGCCCAAAAAAGAGGTAGTTCTTGAGACCAATCAACATCAAAGTGGTATCTTCGATCTCCAAGATCTCCATGACCGGAAGCATCAGATCATCGGGAAGCGGAAAAAAGGAGTCCACATTCTGATCGAAACGATGGCGCATTTCGGATGGAATATCTTGGGTGTACGTAACGACGCTATCTTGGGATCCCAGCGTCAGGGTCATGGTGCCCCGATAAGGAGGGTCATCGTTAATGCTTAGGGAGAGGAGCTTTTCACCCTCTTCCTGGGCGCTCGCCAGAAGAACATCCAGGTTCAGAAATTCTTCAAGGCGGAGGGATGAAAAGTCAATGGCAAACCCTTCTCCCCGGATGAGATTCAATTGGACCGAACGGTGCGAAGAGAAGGCGTCGGTGGTCCATCGGGGGGGAAAACTTTCCACTTCTCCGCTGAGTTTGAAGGATGTGAGGATCATCCATACAAAAGGCATCAACATGACGATAACGCCTACCCCCAGAGCAAAGTACACAATGCTCCAAAACAAGGGTTTTTTGATTCGGTTTTTTTTCATTCGCTTATCCGACATACTGCACCTTTTGCCTCCCAACTCGGAATTGGAAGAATGTGAGCACCAGTATGATCATAAAGAGGATATACGCGGCTGCGCTTGCTTTTCCCATCTGTTGTGCAGCGTAGAATTGGTTGAAGATATAGTATACCATCGTCATCCCGCTATTGTTGTAGGGTCCGGGGACTTGATTATAAAGAACGAAAATTTCCGTAAAAACCTTAAAATTGGATATCACAGAAACGATGAGGACAAAAAAAGTGGTGGGAGATAGCAAAGGCCAAGTGATGTGTCGGAATTTTTGCAGGCTTTTTGCCCCATCCACCTCAGCGGCTTCGTAATAAAATTTATCAATGCTTTGCAATCCGGCCAAAAAAATAATCGCATTATATCCTACACTCTTCCAAACAGATATGATAGCCACCGTAGGGATCGTCCATCGCTCATCGGTCAACCACCGCACTGGACTGCCTCCGAACAGGGTAATTATATAGTTCATCAATCCAAAACTATCGTTGAAAATCCATTGCCATACTAGGGAGATGGCAACAACCGAAGTAACATACGGGATAAAAAAAGCCGTTCGGAAAAATGGCTTCCCCTGAAGGGGTAGATTCAACAATAAGGCAATTCCAAGACTGATGATGATTCCTGTGGGGGTTGTCAACACAACGTAATAAAGGGTGTTATAGATCGCTTTGATGAATAGAGAAGCCTCTTTGGTCATGACGAGAAAATCGAAAAGTTCATACGGAACTCCGCTTAGGTGTCGCATCAGCGCATAAAGACCGACAACACAGAGCAAAGAAAACCAAAGACTCGAGGAAAAGGGCGATGACAACCGTTTTTTCATGAGGAGCATGCCAAAAACCGAAACACACCCAACGATCCATATCCCAGGAATATGCTGCATTTGGCTGAAGAAAACCCCCAGGAGGAACGAGAGGGAGATGGCAAAAGTAATCCCGATCTTCCGAAGACGGCTGAGGTCAATGTGGCGTTGGGGATGCTGGATCGAAGATACAAGCATACGGATCCATTGGTTGGCCCATAAAGCCAGAGCTATATACAGAAAGGAATATGCCAGTCCTACCGAAAACGAGTAGGAAAGGGGAGTTTGAATCCGAAACAATTCCGCGTAGTTGGCCCAACCGTGAAAAAACGGGTTACGCATCGTGGCGAAGTTCCAGTTGAAAAAAGAAAGCACCAGAGAATACCCAATCGGCCAAAAGGTAAAAATCCCCAAGATAATGAAAGAAGGAAGAAGGAATGCGTATGCTTGAGCTGTTTCCTTCAGAAACCGTTTCTTTTCCCCAGTCAATCGTTTCAAAATGCCACCTCTTATCTGCAAAAGTGGTGCACATCCGTATGGATCCTATGCAAAGGCCGATGAAAAAAGACCGGCCAATCCATGGTTTATAATAGGATGGCCGGATATCCTATGTCTTCCAGGATTTCCAGAATCGGATCGATCTGCAGGGTTTCCAAGGTTACTTCTTTCGTCTTCAAGTTGATTTGCGCGATCTTGACGCCTTCTGATTCCAAGGCTTCTCGGATTCGACGAACACAGTGATCGCAGGACATATCAGGAATGTGCAGTTTGTGCATATGCATACCGAACGCCTCCTTCCGACCATAAGGGGAGTCTTAGGTAGGGAGTTTTGGTTGTACCAACGGGGGGATTCTCGAATTGCTTAGAGGAAAAATATAAGAAAATATGGTATTGGGAATATGGGTAGTTCAATAAATCCCCCACCGGGAAGGTCATCCTCCCAAATAGTCATGATATAGGGTTTATCTCCATACTTCATGAATGGCCATAAGGCTGTAACGAAAAGCTTCTCAGTTTCGATTTCAGGATTGATCCGGAAGACCAAATCCGTAAAGTATACGGTTCGGAGATAGGCAGGAAGCAGGTCGCCCAGATATGCGCCAGAACGTTCCTGCATAGTTACCGGCAAAGTCCCTTCGTTGATCCCATACATTGTGACACGGTCATAATATATACAAATCATATAGAGCAACCATTCAGCCAACTCATAGGCCTCACCATCTCTGGTGGCAGTCCCCCCCAGGTGAATGTACTGGGTTGCGAAGTTCTTGATGGATTGAGGGATCTCGGGACCGTTGGCGCGGAAGGTTTGGAGCAAGGTTTGTTCATCCGAGGCAAATCCATCGCTAAAAATCCCATCGGAGATCTCTGGAATCGGAGTTGTTTGAACCAAGATACGAAACGCGTTGTACATGGGCGTAAAGAATGCAACAGGATCAAATGGGGGCTGGAAAATGTCGCAAGAGAAGAGCAAAGGAATGATACACAATACCATAACCGATACTTTCCACCGGTTTTTCATGAGGTACCTCCTTGTCGTGAAGACCGTATTTTTTCGTTTAGGAAAGGGATAACCAAATCCATATCGCATAAGGTTCCGGGAAAATTGGCTGAGGTCCTTGGGTAAACTCATCCCCCCACACACAGAACAGATAGGGTTTTTCGTTGATCTTCATGAACGGCAATACCACTGTAATGAAAGGATTCGGAGTTTCTGACGAAAACACATTGTCCGCGAATTTCCAAATCATGCTTGCCAAGTAGACTTTCCGGATATAATTCGGTATCGATCCCCCCTCGAAGATTATGGATCGTTCAACAGAAGATTGAGGCAGCGTGGTCTCGTGGATCCCGTGCAAAGAGGCTTTTTGGTACAGAAAGGCCATGATATAGATGAGCTCTTCCGCTTGCAAATATACGTCTCCGGTTTTCGATGCAGTCGGAGCGACATAGACATACTGGTTTGCAAAGTTTTTCACCGATTGAGGAATCGTGAATCCATTGGGACGATCATCCAACAACTGCCGCCATTCTTCCCATGTTTGCGGGAAATCCGCCTCAGAAGTGATGATTGGAGGCAGTGGGACGGTTTGAATCAAGATCTTCAAGTCATTGAACATCGGCGCAAAAAAGGCCGCTGGATCAAACGGAGGTTGGAATATGTCGCAAGAGGGCAAAATTGCGGCAATACATAGTAATACGATCAAAGCCTTCCATACCTGTTTCATAAAACCCCTCCTTATGATTCCTTCCCGACTCGGAAGAGAATGGAATGCTCTGCGTTCAGACAATCGGACATGGATTGGGAAGGAGATTTGACATTGTAGATTATACCATGATTGGCCAAAAAATGGGGCGTACCTTCGAGATCTATGGTATACTAGCCCTGAGAAACTGCGGCCACCCCGGAGTGTTGGTCTCTTCGGGGGGGATTGATTTTCAGGGATAAGGAGTTCAGGGATGCGGAGCTCGCTATCGATCATAAAGCTTCTTTCGTATGGATTTGCGGTTTTTTGGGTGGTGCGTTGGGAAATTGCCCAACCTACGATATATCCTGCAGGATGGGTGATGGTTCTTGGCTGGATTGCTTTGTCACAATTGCGAGAAAATTACTTCTTTTCGTATCGTATGGTTTTCTTTTGGGCGTCCTTGGCTGCAGAGACCGTTTTAGGGGTCCTTCTATTTTTCCAGTATGGCGGATTCCTTTCCATCTTCCTACTTTCGGTGATTATGGATGGATCGATATCCAAGAAGAATGCACCGTACTTCATTTCATTGGCAGCGATTCTTTCCGTTCTGGTTTTGGCGTATCATACTGTAAGCCCGAATTTCTTTGGGGGACAGGATTCTGTGGCGTTTTGGGCCGATCTTCTGCTGTGTCTCTTCCCCGCAGGATTCTGTTTGATTCTGCAAAAAGAACGGGGCAAAAAGCAGATTGCCCAAGAGTTGTACGACCAACTCCGTGTTTCCGAAGAGAGACTCAAAGAAGCCTATGATACATTGGAACAGTATTCTCAAACCATTGAAGAACTAACGCTTCTGCGGGAACGAGCCCGGATTTCGCGCGAATTGCACGATAGCGCCGGTCATGCCTTGTCCACCCTCGGGATCCAATTGCAGGCCATTCGATCATTGATTCAAAAGGATCCAGGGCAAGCGGAACAAATGATCGGACATTTGGTCGGCTTTACTCAAGAGTCGCTGGAAAATGTTCGCAGAACGGTACGAGAGCTTCGCCCCATCGAATTCGACCATTTCGAAGGGATTTTCGCGATTGAAGAACTGATCAAAACCTTTCGAAAACTCACTGGTATGGATGTCCGGTTAATCCGGTCCAAAGCGGGGTATTCCATAAACTCGGACCAGAGTCATCAATTGTATCGAATTGTTCAGGAATGTTTGAGCAACAGTTTGCGCCATGGAAAGGCTCAGCGGGTTCAGATATCCATCCAGTTTCTTGAGGATGGAGTATACTCTCAGATCAAAGACGATGGGCAGGGATCGTTCCCCATTCAATTCGGTATGGGGTTGAAGGGCATTCGAGAACGGGTTGATTCTCTCGGTGGGACTATGGCTGTCTTTTCGGAACCAGGGAAGGGATTCGAAGTCAATGTTCATCTGCCTCGCAGGATCGCGGAGGGAGCAAAAAAGGAGGACACAGCCAATGATCAAAGTATTGATCGTGGATGATGAAGCATTGATTTGCGAAGGGCTACGACTCATTCTTGAGGGATTTTCCGATATTGAAGTGATTGGTGTCTGCCATAACGGGTTGGAAGCGGTTCGCTTCTGTAGACAAAAGAACCCTGATGTGATCCTGATGGATATCCGGATGGATCGGTGTGATGGTGTGGAGGGAACTCGAATGATTAAAGAGATGCATCCGGAGATACAGGTCGTGATCTTGACTACCTTCATGGACGACGAATACATCCACGCAGCCCTATCATACGGTGCCAGCGGGTATTTGCTCAAGGATAGTTCTAGCCAACGGATTTATGAAGCGATCAAAAATGCCCATATTGGGAATGTGGCCATCGCTCCTCGGATTGTCCAACGGATAATGGAACCTTCAAAATCGTCCCCCGCTGCTTTGAGCAAGATTATTGAGGAATACTTGCTCAGTGAGAAAGATCTGGAACTCATTCGGTGGATCTGTCAAGGGTTGTCCAATAAAGAGATCGCCGATCGACTGTTTCTATCTGAAGGAACGGTCAAAAACAACATTGGAAAGATCTTGTCCAAGCTGAATCTCCGAGATCGCACGCAAATTGCGATTTTCGCGTTCCGAAATCATCTGCCAACCTAGAGCGTCCCGGATGAAGCAGGTCTGCTGTAATTCCAAGACCATTCATTCCTCTGATTTCAAAGGAGAATGTCGGAGCAGGATCGGCCCTTGGGCAAAAATCTGGACGGGTACATACGGGTTCTCTTCCACAATACCTGCTAGAGTGAAGGCGATCGGACCGGTTATGCCATATCCTTTGTATTCATATAGCCCTTCCAGAATGGCGTCAAACGATTCCCCATTTATCCGGATAACTTCCAACAACGCATAAACGGCTGCGTATGTGTCTGCGGCGAGAGCATCCAGTTCTTTCTGGCCTGTTTGGGCCTGATATCTTTGTGCAAATCGTTCCCAATCCAGGTTCGAATGAGGGTGCGCAGACGGACTCGTGTCATATTCCACACGAGGCATCACGGCGTAAATGGATGTGTCGAGGGTTTCTGAAAGCGACTCGAGCTCAGAATCAATGGACTGGCTGCTCACAATGATCCGATGCGACCGAAGAGAATCCAGGTCACGCGCAAGAAAATCCCTGCAGTCTTCCCGAGGAAGAAAGAGAATCAAAACAGATGGGTCTGAGGATTCTTGATTAGGGGACTTCGTTCGCGGCAGACGCATATTGTCAAAGGAATACTCAACCAACTGGACGGGAAAATGGGTATGGTTCTCAAGAATCGATAAGAAAGCCTCCATCCGTTCAACCCATTCCAAAGAAGGATGATAGACAATTTCAATGGATTGCTCTGCGCAATAGTTCAACAAAATGAGTTCCATGATTTCCGCTTCTTGAACGGCGCTACCCCGGGTTGCAAAGCTGTGCGGGTGTTCTGCGTACAGGCGGTCGTCACCAGGCGCTGGGGAGATGTGGACGATCTTCTTGTCAGCTGTCATTTCGGCCAATCTCCGGCTGAGTGACGCGGTATCCCCACCGATTACTGCGATCGTCGGTTGATTGGTAGATGGTTCTTCCCGGTTGGCGATCCACCGACCCAATTCCTCAGTGTCGGGTAAAACCCGAAGCGTTAGGGAAAACGGGTATTTCATCGGGTCGTAGTGGTCTTGCCAGGCTATTTGAGCTGCAATTTCCATTCGATGGGCATTGGGGTCTTCAGCGGGGTGTGAATCTCCTAAGATCAGCAGAATGGTATAACTGGGGGTAAAGAGCATGCACCCGCACAATAATACGATCGGAAAACCCCAGGCGATCAATAGAAGGGCGCGCAGGAAGATAGCCTTTTTCAGAAACCGAAGGATCATAGTTGGGTGTGTTCCACGATGGTATTTCTTCCTCTTTTCTTGGCCGAGTACAAAGCCTGATCTGCCATTTGCACCAGTCGGCCGGGCGTTTTATCGCTTTCTGGAATCCATGTGACCGCGCCTATACTAACGGTCAGATACGGAGAGATAACGGACGATTCGTGAAGAATCTTCTTTTCTTCCAAACGGGTTTGGATCTCTTGAGAGACAACCCTAGCTCCGTTTCGGTCTGTGTTGGGCAAAATGGCGGCAAACTCTTCCCCCCCGTACCGGGCTACCAGATCCTCCGGTCTTTTTAGGCATTGCCTGAACAGAAGGGCTACGTTTTTGAGGCATTCATCTCCAGCCACGTGGCCATACGTGTCGTTGTAGAGCTTGAAAAAATCAATATCCAGCATAATCAACGATAGAGGATAGTTGTACCGTTTGGCTCGTTTCCACTCTGATTCGAAGTATTCATCAAACCTTCGCCGATTGGCGATCTGGGTCAGCCCATCCTGTTGAGAGAGTTCTTCCAGTCTTCGATTGGCTTCTTCCAGGTGAGTTTTCAATTCCAATAGCTCCGATTCCCGCATCTTTCTCTGGTCCATTTCTTTCTTCAGGAGCAAAGCCGATCGGACCCGCGCAAGAAATTCGATCGTTTCGAAGGGTTTTCGGATGAAATCCATAGCTCCTGCTTCAAAAGCGCTTTTCAGAACTTCCGGTTCGCTACTGGCTGTGACCATGATCACTGGTATGTCCCGCAAATGCGAATCTTCTTTGATCTTCCGGCAAAATGCGATTCCATCGACTCCTTCAAGAAAAATATCTAACAAGATAAGGTCAACTGGGTTTTCTGATCCGGAATGGAGGAATTGTTCGGCTTCCTCGGCGGAAGTCCGGAGATGAACATCTGAATATCCTTCTTTTTGCAACAAATGATTCATCATTTTTTGAAGTACCAAGGAGTCTTCTACAATTAAGATCCTCATGAGTGTACGGCACCTCTTTTCCTTCCGGATAGAACGATTATATCATAATACAGGGTAGAAGCCGGGGGTTTCTGCGCTTTTTATCGATTTTGTCGAAGGTTCCCTCCAGGATTTCACCCGGACGCGCCCCGTCGTTCCAATCCTCTCATCCCTCCTGTTCTTTGCGCCATTCTTGAAGGAGTCGATCGGATTCGAGGACTTTTTCCTTCTGATGGTCCCAAAACTGAGGTTTGCGCGTTTCGTTCAGTTCTTCGACAGTCTTGCCCTGTTGTTCGACCCATGTGTAGTATTTCAGATTGTGCCATTGCTTTCGGATGGCATGTGTGCCTTCCTGAACCCAATCGGTTTTCACGCCTAAAAGAACCTTTTCGTGGATGACCATTGCTTTTTGCTCATCCAGAGCCCCAAAGGTCTGCTCCATTGTCTGCATCACTGAATGATAGCGCCCTGCATGATCGGTCGCAACGGTAAACAACGTGTCTTCAGCCGTCATATCATAGTACTTGGCGGCTTTGATAGCGCACAGTAGATTGGCAACCCCCGAAATTCCGAAGATCCGGGAAAACTGCTCGACACAATGGGGCGCCATTCCCATTCGCTTCAGATACGATTTTCCTGACTCGCTGGTGAGTAGCTGGAGGCCTTGTTTGGATTCGATATCGTCGACAGCCACCATAGCATCCATGTTCATGACATTATGGATCCACGTGACATGTTTATCGCCAATCCCCTGTATATCATGGCCACCATATCCGTTGCAGATCAAAGTCGGACATTGGATCGGTTCAGCCCCAATGATTCGACAGCTGGGAAAGACTTCTTTCAACCGGTCTCCTGCGGCGATGGTACCGGAGGAACCCATTGTCGAGACAAAAGCGCTTGCGCGGCCGGTTCCAATCCCTTGGGTGTGGATCTGTTCGGTCAATTCCACGAGGGTATTGCCTGTAACGTAGTAGTGAAAGCGATAGTTGCCAAATTCCTCGAATTGATTCAAGACCCTGACTTTTTCGGGGTTTTCCGCTTTCAGCTCTTTGGCTTTATCATAGATCTCTTTGACATTGGATTCGCAACCCGGAGTCGCGATTGCTCGCCCCCCAAAATCGTGAATCATGTCAAACCGCTCTCGGCTCATCTCTTCGGGCAGGATCACTACAGAATCAAAACCCATCCGGCATCCAACCCACGCACCTCCGATTCCATAATTGCCGGTAGAGGGCCATACCAACGTATGGAAAAAGGGATCGATCTCTCCCCGGACCACCTTTTCCATCAGAATCGAGTATGTGGCTCCTACTTTATGGCTGCCTGTTGGGAACTCCATTCCATACAGCAAGACGATGTTGGCGTCCACACCGGTCAGAATCTTGGGAACGACGACATAATAGATCTGGTTTTGCGCGTTTTTCCAGGTGATATTATAGAAGTTGATCGGGTCGAGTGGATCTTCCTTCAGGGCCTTCAAGGACCGTTTTCGTATGTTCGGATCGATGGTCTCCGGGTGAAGCATCTCTTCGAATGTAGGTCCGAGAATCATCTGCGATCGATTTTTGCTGCTCATGGGTATGCTATCCCTCCTTGATCAAAGGTATCTTGGTTAACCTATGATACACGAGAAAATCGAAAAAAGCAAGGGTTCAAGCGTGATCCTAATTCATTCACAAAAAGATCACATATCAGAGGTATAATAGATCTGCGAAATGGATTGAAGGAGGCGAACAATCCAAAGATGGAGCGGATCTTGATTGTTGAAGACAGTATAAACCTATCCAATGCCATTAAATTGTATTTGGAAAAATCCGGATACGAAGTGGTCCAAGCTACTGATGGAGCGGAAGGGTTCGTGAGAGCGTGCAAAGGAGATATTGATCTGATCGTCCTGGACATTATGCTTCCTTCCCTGAATGGATGGGACATTCTTGAGGATCGGAATCGTTTTCAAGAAATTCCGATCATTGTACTGAGCGCCAAGGGAGAAGTGTCTGACCGTTTGAAAGGATATGACTTGGGCGCGGATGATTATCTCCCCAAACCATTCAGCATCAAGGAACTTGTGGGAAAAATTCGGGCCATTTTACGGAGAGCGAAGCTATCAGACGGGCAAAGGATCGATGAACGCTCTGATGGGCTTAGCATCAACGAACCATCTCGATTGATCTCAATCCAAGGCAACGCTTTGGACCTCACTCCCCGAGAATACGATTTGCTGCTGTTGATCAGTACGCATCCGAATCGTGTCTATTCCCGAGAGGAGTTACTCGAAAGGGTCTGGGGGGATCGAGACGTTACGGATTATCGGACTGTGGATACCCATATAAAGCAGATCCGAACCAAATTGGGTCTGAATCGTCAATGGATCAAAACTGTTTGGGGAGTGGGGTATAAATTTGATTCGACGGATTAGGTTTTCCCTTTTGGTCAAGATGTGGCTGGCAGTATGGATCTTGATCCTTTTTATTATCGCGCTCATGTGGGTTTTTCAAGTACAGCTTTTGGAAGAAAGCTATCTTTCGATGAAAAAAAATCGGTTGGAACAGATTGAAGTCCAGATCACCAAGCTGTTGGGATCAACCGGGTACTTGGAATCTCTTCACTCGGGATTCAACGAAATTTCTGCATCAGAAGGGGTCCATATCGCGATTATGAATGCAAGCGGTGATCTATTCTATAGTTCGATTGCGCGAGATCTTCCTTTTTTTCGGACCAGTTCAATCACTTTTCTGACCCCATCCATTTCTTGGATGGAAGATGGACAACCCTTTCAAGTGGCATTGGGCGCAGGGCAACAGTTTCCGAGAGGGGCTTTTCTTGTGCGAGGGTTGCCAATTTCAGATAGTCCCCGCGGTTGGGTCTATGCAATCCTTTCTGAGCCTTTGAGCCAGATGCAAGAGACTACCAACGTGATTGAGCGACAAATCTTTTGGATCAGCTTCCTGTCTATCATCTTCGGAAGCTTATTGGCGCTTTTCTTTGCCCGATTTTTCTCGAAGCAGATCATTCGTGTCAAAGATGCGGCTCGGAAGATTTCCCGCGGCGATTTTGACGTTTATGTTCCTCCTGGGGCTTCTGATGAGCTCGGCGAACTGACCGAGTCGATCAATGAAATGGCCCTTCAGCTTCGAAAGATCGAAACATTTCGGGAGGAATTGATCACGAACACCTCCCATGACTTGAGAACACCAATCAATACCATACTGGCCTATGCAGAAATCCTACAGGACTTTCACGAAGAGCCAGACAGCGACCTGAAGGATCATGTGCGGATCATCATCCATGAAGCAAAGGTCCTTAGCCAAAGAGTAGACAAGATCTTGGAACTCTCCCGTATGGAATCGGGTGGGTATTCATTGAACCATGAACCCGTTGGATTACGGTCGCTCATTTATGATGTCATCCAACCGTTCACTCCTGTTACTGGCGAACAAGAGATTCAGTTCTCGGTGGATGTGAACCCGGAATGGACGATCGAGGTAGATCGACATTGGATGTACCGAGCCTTATCTAATTTGGTCGAGAATGCCGTCAAGTACTCGAATTTTCCATCGACAATAACAATTTGTGGAGAACCGATTGAAGGACATCTGCGTTTACGGATCATCGACCAAGGAATCGGGATTCCCCCAGAAGCGATTCCCCATGTATGGGATCGATTCTATAAAGTGGACCGGTCACGGAAAGAAGCAGAAGATAGTCCGGGTTTGGGAATGTCCATCGCAAGAGCTATATTGGAAGCGCATGGTTGTACCTATGGAATCCAAAGTCAATTCGGAAAAGGAACAACCGTATGGATCTCCTTTTCTACCGGTAGGATTCAAGAATCATTTATTCGAAGAAAAGAGGAATGATCCAAATAGAAGGAGGCGTTGGTATGAAAGGGTTTTTTCCAAAAAAACGAAAAATCGCTTGTCTGGTGGGTGGGATTTTTATGTTTGTTGGGGTGCTTTTTTCCTCAGACGGATCAAGTATGGGTGTCTTTTTCCAAAACTGGCTGGAAAAGAACCCGGATTATGCATTGTGGACACTTCAGGTTGAAATCAGCGAGATGAACTATGAGCGAGCCAAGATTGCAGCGTCCTCAGAGGCTGAACGACTCCGGGCTGAACTCGATTCCATCAATCGAATCAGCAACCAGCAAAGATCTTTGCAACAGATCTACATAGACGGGCTAAATCTGCTTGCCAATACACTGATCTATGATATCAATCTCGAAATCGCTCAGATCAATTATAATGAAGCCGTTAAATCCGTGGCCGAAAATCAATCCCTTCACAGCAGGAAGCTTATTTCCGATACCGACATGCAGATGGCTCAACTCCAGATGGAAGAAGCAAAACAATCTTGGATTACAGCCCAATGGGACTATGATCGAACCGTGGGTGCGCTGAATCGGATTATCAAGCTGAATCCGGTTTCTCTAAGCTTTGCCATTCCTGCCCCTCAGAATTTTTCCCGTACCGATGAGGAATATCTTGCGTTGAGCTACGCCCTGAAAGCCGCTGAATTGAACATGAAGATTGCTCAAAATGATTTATCCATTCTCTCCTTCATGGCCAGCCCTTTTGAACAGAAAGAAAAAGAGCTGAATTTCAGGGATCGGGAACTCGCTTATCAAAGCTTGCTCATTTCTACGTTAGAGGATCACGCCGATCGAAAGAAAACCCTCGAAACCCACTATTTATCCGTGAACATTGCCAAAACCCGTTGGGAAATCGAACAGAAACGATATGCTGAGACAATCAGTCGTCAAGAAAGGGGGCTCGTTTCCGAACGAGATTACCATAATGCGCGAAAGAACCTCCGCACAGCGGAACGAACATATTATACGTCGGTCAGACAATACATAAGCTCTCTGATCCAATACCTTATCGAGACCGGGCAAAAGCCGGAGGGAGTCCTTTGAACCAGTGGAGTCGAATCGGTCAATTGAGCCTTGTGATATTGGTTTTCCTTTCTGGGTTGGGTTTTTCCGGGTTTATGGATTTCTACCGACAGCAAATTGATTCGAGTTCTTCCTTGGTACAGGCGTATTCTTCTCTGCTTCGCGCCGAACAGCAATACAATCGGTACAACCGGCCCCTGATCCCCAATGTGAGTTTGGGGTTGAGTCGTTCAAAACCCGTACGGATCACAGAGGAAGGAATCCAATCTTTTGATTTTGCTGTGGATCTGAGTTTTTTAGAGTTCTATGGCTTTACCATGGGCATTCAGCTTCCTTTTTCTGTGGATGTTGATGATCAATGGAAAATTTCAGAAGGCGTAGTAGGCGTGACCATTGCCAACCGCAACCTATTCAATGATTACCCCGCAGATGAGAAAGAAGCGCTTGCGGGGTATTTTGATGCAATTTTCTCCTTGACTCAAGCGCGCTTTCAGGTTTTTCAAGAAACGGTACGCCAAGTTTTTCAAAGAGATTATCTGGAACGAATGTTGTTTATCGCACAACAGAAGCTTACTTTATATGAACAACAACGAGATACAGAACCGGATTGGGCAAAACGCTTGGAACATGAACGAAGGGTGTTGAATCAGAAGAAGACGGTGCTTTCATATGAACAGCAAATCACGGCCCTTCCATGGATGGATAATCCACCCCTCCTCGCGAGAGAAGCCGAAGAATTGGTTGGGAAAATGGTCGAGGATATGCCTGTTGTAGCGCTGCTCGATGGCCGGTTGGATATTGTGGCTCAAAATCTTCGGGTTGAAGCCGAACAATTTCGGCAAAACACTTGGTACTACCCTCTTATTCCCAATCTCGGGGTTACCCTTCAAATCAAACCTTTTGACAGTTTTGCCTGGAGCCTTCAGGTCGAAGCGAGCGTGGATCTGTACAACCCCGATCGGAACTTGGAAGCCTATAACCGGAGTACATCCACTCAGGCTTTGCGGTTGAAAGAACAACAGATTCGCGTGCAAAATGGGTATGCCAAAGAGCAATCCGATATACAGAGAACCTTGATTGATATGCAGATCATGGAGTATGATCTTCCCATCAAGCAGCGGGACTTTGAGAAATCCAAAGAATTATGGAACCAAGGTTTAATCAATCGTTGGGAATGGGAGACAGCCCAATTGGACTTCCAATCGTTTCTATTGGAATTGGATCAAGTACGAAGAACACTGCTGTTGGAGCAATTGGATCTTTTCCCCTACCATGGAACGGATTCCGATATCGAGATTCTGATTTTCCTTTTTCATCAAGACTATAGGTGGTGAAATCATGAATACTGAGAAACAGAACCCTTCGAATCCCGAAGAAAAAAGGGATGCAAAAACTGGAACCCACTCTGCCGAAAAAAAAACCGGGGGAAGGAAAACAAGGATTCAACGCATACCCCTGGTACTCTATATCTTAATTGGTTGGTTGGGTGTTCTGTCAACGGTTTTGATCCTTGATCGTTTGGGTGTCTGGAATGGGGGTTCTCCCGGACCTACTCAATCTCAAAGCCAGGAAGAAAATGATATGGCGCGCCTTTTGGAGCGATTCCAAACCGGCGAAGGTGTCGAGATTCCTCAGGAGATGATGGCCCAATTTCTGCAAGGAGATTCCTCGGCGATCGCTGAACGGATTTCTCAGTTCCGCGATTCGGGCGGTTCCCTTCCAACATCGGAATTTCAAATGCCTTCTGGTGCTTCTACGGCACAAGCTGCGAGAGGGACGACCGGTATCCAAGCGAGAAACCCCACCGCAGCGCTCGGGGATGTATTCTCATTCATCAATCCTCAAGCAGCGCAGCGGACAACCGACCCCATCTATCTGACCTATACGGTTCTGAATGAACCAGAAGATGAAACCATCCGTTTGCTGGGTACCTTGGAGGCAGAGACACTTCGTGTGCATGCCAAAGTCTCTTCGGATATTCTGTCTCTTTCTGTGCAAGAAGGGGATTATATCACAAAGGATGCCACTGTCGCTGTATTGAATGATTTGCCATTCCGTATCTCATATCTGAGCAAATTGACTGAATACGAACTCTCTTCTGATCGGAGCCCTCGAGATCGAGAATTGATCAAGATGCAGCTGGACAAAGCGGAAGAGGATCTGCGTAATGTGGTGGTTTTCTCGCCAGCTGACGGGATCGTAAGCTCTGTGTTGAGGGCGGAGGGCGAACGAATATCGGAGGGAACGCAAATGATCGCATTAGTGGATCTCGGGAACATGTCTATTTCCGCGGCTGTGGATGAGATGGACTTCAACCGGGTGTATAAAGGAATGCCTGCAATCGTAACCTTTCAAAACTACAACACTCGAATTGCCGGTTCCGTTCGAAGCATCAGTCCGATCGCTCGAACGATCAGTGGTGTCGTGGTTGTCCCGATCACTATCTCTTTGCAGGAAAATCCATGGGATCATGGCATCATCGCGGGGGTAACTTGTGATGTGGACTTAATTGTCCAGTCGTTCGCGCAGGGGTATACAGTTCCCGTTCAAGCTTTGGGACAAGATGGACAGGGCAACTTTGTGATAAAAAAAGAGATGGATATGGAGCGAAAAGTGTACGTTCAAGTGGGTGGACAATCCGAGCGTTTGGTCGAGATTGTGGATGGGGTGAAACCCGGAGATGTTTTGATCATTCGTCAATCCGATTCCATAACAACTGGAAGGGTTCCATGAGCGCGTCAGTTTTATGTTTTGATCAAGTATGGAAAACCTATCAGATGGGTCCGGTACGAGTGGATGCGTTGAAAAGCATGAGTTTCACGATATTGCAAGGAGAACTGATTCTTATCGTTGGACCCTCAGGGAGCGGAAAGTCAACATTGCTCCACCTTTTGGGCGGTCTGGATCGCGCAACCCAAGGAACGATCCAGATCGAGGGAAAAACAATCTCTCACCTACCTACACGTAGACTGGCGCAAATCCGAAACTCCAAAATCGGGTTCGTGTTTCAGCGGTTTAACCTATTGCCCAAATTCACTGCGGTTGAGAACGTGGAAGTTCCGATGCTCTATGCGGGGAAACACAAACGGTGGAGACGGAACCGAGCGATGGAGCTTTTGGATTTGGTCAATCTTTCTGATCGGGCCAAACATCGTCCCAATGAACTCTCGGGTGGTCAGCAGCAGCGTGTGGCCATTGCTCGGGCATTAGCGAACGATCCTTTGTTTCTTCTGGCGGATGAACCCACCGGAAATCTGGATACAAGCAGCGGTGAAGAGATCATCCACCTCTTTCTCCATTTGAACAAGATGGGGAAAACGATTCTGGTTGTAACGCACGATTTGGAGTTGATCCGTATTGCCACCCGTGTCCTTTATATTCGGGATGGAGCAATTGAATCCGAGGAGCGAAGAGATGGAAATCATCACTGAAGCCTTGAAATCTTTGGCGCATAACAAACTACGCACCATGCTTTCTATGCTGGGGATCGTGATCGGGATCTTGTCAGTTGTTACGATCGCATCAATCGGGGAGGGAACCAAACAGGCCGTAGCAGAAAACTTTGGATCCCTTGGAGCGCGCAATATCACCATTAACCCCCGAAACCAAAGAGTTCGCCTTTATAGTTCAGACGCTGAGAATATGATTCAAATGTGTCCGAGTGTGGAAACCGCCATCAGTATTCTTCAAGGGAGTTTTCCTGTGTCCTCGGGAGGAGATTCTCAGTCGAAAACGGTGATCGGAACCCAACCCGGTTACTTCGAGGTCTATGCGTATTCCATTATCCATGGCCGGGACTTCTCCGAAGATGAGCAAACGAAAGGGGAAATGGTCGCTGTGATCGGACGGAATCTGGCCGAAGACCTGTATCAAAACCAGGATCCACTTGGCCAGAGAATCAGTATCATTCTGACAGATGGCACGTATTACAAAAGAAACGACTGTATAATCGTGGGGATTATGGATGCAGGAGCCAGCGCCGGATTCTCCAATCCTTCCGATGCCCTTTATCTTCCCTTTCTCACTGCTGAACAGAGGCTTTTTCAGCGTCGAGGAGCCGTAACATCCATCATCGCGGTGGCTCAATCCGACGAGGTGATCGGAAAAGCCATGCGCGAGATCGAGTATCTTTTATCTTTGCGTTTTGGCAACACGACGTCTTTTCGGGTTAGCAACCAACAACAGATAGTCGATGCGCTGGGAAACACGGTCAATCTTCTCAATTTGGTTCTTTTGGCTATTGCGGGGATTTCCCTAATCGTTGGGGGTATCGGGATCATGAACATCATGTTGGTTTCTGTAACAGAGCGAACCCGAGAGATTGGAATCAAAATGGCTCTGGGTGCTCCGAGGATCCGGATTTTGTTGGAATTCTTGGTTGAAAGCATCATGATCACCTTTTTTGCTGGTGTCTTGGGTGTTACCTGTGCCTGGATCTTGACTTCTGGCACTTCTTTTCTCCAGAACCAGCTTAATATGAAGATATCAATGAGTCTGACCATAACCCTGATTGCATTTGGAGTATCTACCCTGATTGGTTTGATATCAGGGTTGTATCCTGCCAATAAAGCCTCCAAGATGAGCCCCATCGAGGCGCTGCGATACGAATAACCCCCGTTGATATGCTATAATTGCATAGATTTGTCGAATCATCCAATCCTGGATGATTCGGCGGTTGCTTATTTTTTCCGAGGAGGGGATTTTTGTGCAAATCTTAGAAACAATCCAGCGAAGACGATCCGTCCGCGCATATGAAGAGCGAGAATTAACGGATCTGGACCGAGAGAAGGTCGAGGGGGTTATCGAATCCGTGATTCCATTGGTGGATGGGCAGAAGAAAGAATGGCAGATCCTGCCGCGTTCCCGTCAAGGGAGTTGCCGGATTGGAGCAATTATCCATGAAAAAGAGATCCATGACCGTATCGAATTGGGATTTCAGGGAGAGCAAATTGTGCTGGGGCTTACCCATCTTGGGTTGGGTACCCTTTGGGTTGGTGGCGCCCCCAAACCGGGGATGCCTGCGCATATTGTGTGCGGATATCCGAAAGAAGAAGGGTTGATGAGCAAAGTGCTCAATCTCTTTACAAAAGGAGGGGCAAAAAGGCCAATGGAGCATTTGACCGGCAGCGTAGATCCAATCCCCCCTTCCTTGATTCCTGTTCTGGAAGCCGGACGGAACTCGCCTTCCGCTATGAACAAGCAACCGTGGCGGTTTTCTGTACATAACGTCCATGCCTTATCAGTGCGATCTTCAAAACCCATCGAATTGGGGATTGTCCTCTGCCACTTGATCTTTACGGCTCAGGCGCTCTTTGACGATGTAACATGGACCGCGGAGTCTACCGAGGTCTATCGGTTTACTTTGGGCGAGCCCAAAGAACAGAACGGATTATGATCCATCGATTGTACATCGTCCGCCATGGGCAAACCCAGTGGAATGTAGAAAAACGAATGCAAGGGTGGAAGGATTCTCCCTTGACCGAAGAAGGAATTGCTCAGGCCAAACAATTGTCTGAGAAACTCAGATCCGTTGACTTCCATCAGGTCATTGCCAGCCCAAGCGGTCGAACGATGCAGACAGCACGCATTCTGATGGATCATCGTGCCATTCCTCTGGAACCCATGGAGGCATTTCGAGAGATCCGGCTTGGTGGGTGGGAAGGAATGTATTACTCGGAAATCCAAGAACAGTATGCCGATGCGCATGAACGGTTTTGGAACTGTCCCTCCACGTACCAGCCGGTTGGAGACGGGGAAACGTTTACTCAGGCGCAAAGCCGGATTCTGCCTGCATTGGAGCATGTAATCCAATCAATTCATGGACAATCGGTTCTCCTGGTCACCCACGCCGCGACTAAGAAATTGATCATGAGCTATTTTGAGAATCGCCCATTAGACCTTCTATGGGATCCACCATACATGCACCATACCGCCTTGAGCATCATCAGGTTTGACCAAAAGCGGCCGGTCATCGAGTTGTATGCAGACCACAGTCATTTAACCGAATCGATCCTTTGATCATCATATCTGAGTTCGGTCTTCGCGATTGGAATCTGGGGCGAAATCGAGCTACGAATTTCAATAAGGGGTGAGGCAAGTGAAGAAAATCGGGATCATTCTGTTGATGATTGGCTTGAGTGTGGGTCTTTTTGCCAATTTGTGGAAGGATGAAGTGATTTATTTCATCATGATTGACCGGTTTGCCAATGGAGATTGGACGAACGATGTGCTGGCTCCCGATGGGATCGAGTCCGGGCCGGTGAACGCGAAATACAATGGAGGAGATATTGCTGGCTTGATCGAACAACTCGACTATATTCAGACCTTAGGCGTAACGGCTATTTGGGTAACGCCTCCCGTAGCCAATCAATGGTGGGATGGAACGGTCCAATACGGTGGCTACCACGGCTATTGGGCGCGGAATTTCAAGGAGATCGACGAGCACTTCGGGAACGTGGAGCTGTATCGATCGTTTATCGAACAGGCCCATGCACGGGGAATCAAGGTGGTACAGGATATTGTCACCAACCATACGGGCAACTTTCATCTCTATGATCCAAACACAGGGATCTATCGGCTGAACGATCAAAGTGTCCCAACCAACAGGCCCACTCAGTTTCCTTTTGACCAGACGGATTTCAACGATCCCCAACAAAGGGCATACGAGATCTATCATTGGGAAGGGGAGATCAAAGAACCGACCCAATACAATACACCCTTTGCGGACCTGGATGATCTGAACACCAGCAATCCGATCGTGATCGATGCGCTGAAAGATTCCTACGGATTTTGGATCGATTTGGGCGTAGACGCATTCCGGATCGACACAACGATCTATGTGGAAGACCCCTTCTGGCCAGAGTTTCTGGAAGGACCGGGGGGTGTTTACGAAAGAGCCCAAACAAAGGGAACCGTAGATTTCCTAGCATTTGGAGAGGCATGGGTTACCCCACCGCCCTTTGACAACAGCGGCGAACAGTTGATTCAAGGGTATTTTGATTTGGGATACAATGCTATGCTGGATTTTCCGTTATTGACGGATATCAAACGGGTTTTCAAGGAGGGCAGGCCTACTGAGTACTTAACCTACCGGTTGAATCAACGGGGGATTTGGTTTGAAAACAAGACCTTGGTTACCTTTATCGACAACCATGATATGGACCGTTTTTTGAAAGGGGCAACGATGGCGGATCTGAAACAGGCGTTGATCTTGATTTTCACGATCCCCGGAGTGCCAACCATCTACTACGGAACCGAACAAGGGTTCACGGAGACACGAGGAGCTATGTTTGCCGGTGGATACGCTTCTGGGGGGAGCGATCATTATTACACCGATCATGAATTGTATCGCTTTATCCAAAAGATCATCTCACTTCGTGGCTCGATCGACGCCTTTCGCCATGGAACGGTCACTCCCGTCCATGATGATCCCACAGGACCCGGGGTGTTTGCGTATACGGTTCAAGATGACCATGATCAGTACTTGATTCTGATGAACACATCCATCCGGTCCAAGTATGCCACAAAGGTCTTTTTGAACCTACCCAAAGGAACCGTGCTTGCTCCCGTCTTTACCCAAGGAATGATCGACCGGGATTTGGTCGTCGAACAGGGGGGCAGTATCAACCTGTTGGTTAATGGGAAGGCGGTCGGCATTTTCCGGGTGACCGATCAAACCAGAGAAGTTCAGGAATTGGATATGCATGTCGATCTTGAGGGTCTTGTCAGCGGGATGACGATTGCCGACGACTTTGTGCTTCGTGGGACTTCCCATAACACTGCCCGAATCCGGTTGCATTTCGACGGCAATGAGCAACCATACGCGACTTTGGTGCCAAATGAGGACGGAACTTGGGAAGTGCCTGTATTCATAGGGGATTTTGTGTCAGGTCGACATACCCTCTTTGCTAGAGGTTTTGGTAGGAGACCGATTGACGCGGTCTATTCCGAAACATACGAGCTGGTCTTTGACATCCCCACAACCCGATTGATCGAAGTGGAGGACCCCCAAGGGGATGATCGCGGTCCCACCGGAGACTATCTGTACCCCAAAGATGTCACCTTCAACACTCAGATGGATATTCGGAAAGCCACTCTCTATCAAATTGGAAGGATGTTGCGGATGGAAGTCCAGATGGACAATCTGACCGATACCTGGTCTCCGGCCAATGGGTTTGATCATGTAACCTTTCAGATCTTCCTGAGCAACCCGGACAAGCAAACAGGAGTTGTCCACTTACCCAAGCAGCAGGCAAAGATGCCCAATGGGCTTCACTGGAACTATCAAATCTACGCCACGGGGTGGAGCATCGGGTTTTTTGAGTCCACAGGCGCAACAGCGAATGCCTATGGGACTCCGGTTACGCCTACGCCCAATGTCATCGCCGACAAACAAAGCAAGACAGTGACCTTCCTGATTCCCCTTGAAGTTTTGGAAACGGAAACCCTAAGTGGCTGGACCATCTATATTACCACCTATGACTACGATGGAATCGAAGCCATATTGCGGCCAATCTCACCTCAAGGCGGAACATGGACCTTTACGGGGCCATCGACCAGCGCGCCCAAGATCATGGACGACTTGTTGTTTGTGGTCCCATAGGGCTTTGGAATGAGAACTGACCCGATCGGAGGTAGGATTGAATGAATCCTTGTGTATGTAGCCATACCCATTGGGATCGGGAGTGGTTTGCTACGGTGGGATTGACGAGACGGTTGTTGATTCCCTTCTTCCATCGGTTATGGGAGCGGTTGAAGGAGAATCCAGAGTTCCATTTTATCCTGGACGGTCAGGTTTCGATGATCCAGGACTATCTGGATCAACTCGAACCAACCCAACGAAAAGAAGCGGAGCAGAACTTCCAAAAATATCGGTCCCAATTGACCATCGGTCCGTATGTGGGCCAGATTGATTGGCGGATCGCCGAAGAAGCAGGGTGGATGAACCTGGAATTGGGGATGCAGTCAAGCACGCTTTTGGGTGAAGGGAGCCGAGTGGCTTGGTTGATGGATAATTTTGGTCTATCCGGTCAATTGCCCCAGATTCATAAATGGTTTGCCATTGAAGACGCTGTTATTTGGAGAGGAGTGGACTTCGCAAGGCCTTGTGTGGAGTTTTCTTGGACCGGGGTAGATGGCTCCAAGATGCTATGTGTTTGGATCGTTGACAGCTACCGCAACCTGATGCGGTTGGGAGATGATCTGGACCTTTCGGAAAAACGGCTTCGTTTGACCATCGACAAGTTGATGCCTTTCTCACAGTCAGGGGCTTTGCCTTTGATGGATGGATATGACCTGGATCCTGTTCCTGAAGATCCTCAAACGATTCTTCCCGTCTCCACCTGGTCCGCCGAGGAGTGGTTGGCCACCGTCAAAGAAGGCATCGGAAGCAAACTGATACCAAATGCTCATGGAGAACTTCTTTCGGGGCGAATTGCCTGTACGTTTCCAGGATCTCTATCGACACGCGCCCAGTTGAAGTGGTATTACGGGCGATTGGAACACATGCTTGCCCACGTGGTCCAACCCCTTAATGCTCTTGTACGGGCTGTTGATATCCAAATGCCATCATCTCCTACGAAGGCTTCCCGGCAACCTTTCCAAAGAGAATGGCAGACCCTTTTAGAAAACCTGATCCATGACAGCATTGGCGGGGTTGGGGTGGATGATGTGCATGAGGAGATGGAAGCTCGATACCGAGAATTGGAACAACGGCTCGTGGAAAAACAAACCCATGCATATACCGCCTTGGCTTCTCGTTTACCGAATCAATGGTGTGGACTGAATCTCAACCCCTGTTCAACCGTTTGGCAAACCCAGATCCATGACCAGCTCTACCGTCTTGAAGTCCCAGAAGGCCTTTGGAGTTCTTTGCATCCTTCGATTGTGGGCATCGATACACTCGTTGAGCCCCAAGAGGAATTCCTATGGGATGGAGACGGATACCGGCTGCGGATTCACGAAGGCATTGTGGAGGCGCGTACCTCGGAAGGTTTGACGCGATGGGCTCCCGAAATTCTTCGCGATGATGGAGATACGTACTCCGCTGCTTTTGGAGAATCGATCACGTGGTCATCCAGCCCTTCGCTTGTGATCAAACGGTCTCAGGATGGCCAATGGGTCCAGGTTCGGTTGGAGTATTCCAGCCCAGTAGTCGATCTATCCTGGATTCTGACCTTGGATCGAGGACCTTTGATCCGGAGCCAATGTGTTGTATTGGGCAAAGGATGCGGGTATGCGTGCGCGATCCGGATGGATCGTCCCGGAAGGATTGTTGCCGGGATGCCTTATGAAGCGGTGGTTCGTACCCCCAAGGTAGGGTATGAACTCCCTCATCCTACCTATCATCCCTTTTTGGTCGCTGCCCGAGAAGTGGATGGATGCGACCTATTTCCTTTCAAAGGATATGTAGGGATTCAAGACAAGAATGATTTGAGCGCTTGCCTCACAAACCAAGTATATAGCTATCGAAGCAATCAAAAGGGAGTATCCATAATCCTTACGAGGAGCATGGAATGGCTTTCAAAACCGAATGTGCCTGGCCGAACCGGAGATGCAGGTCCGATGATGTATACACCGACAGCCGCCATGCGACGTTCGATTTCCTTTGACCTAGCCCTTTTTTTTGGCCCGATTCACGAGTTTCCCCGTTCCAAATCGTCCTATTTGAACCCCCCTTTGGTTTTTATCCCTTCTGATTTCCACTCAACCAACGATTCCCCCCGATGCTTGGCCCCATTATGGAGCGATGGCGGACAAGGAATCGTCTTTTCCACCCTCGTCAATGCGCATGCGTTTGAAAGCCAAGGGATCTGCCTTGGACGATGGTATAACCCTTCCGAAAAACCCATTAAAATGGAGCTTTTCCATCCATGGCAGCCATGCCCAAGCTTCTCCCATACTCCAGACCCATGCCGATGGGAAAAACCCGGAATTACGGATTTTCAGCCCAAACAGATCCGATCCATCTGGATGGATCTATCACTGGTTCATCTGCCCGTTGTTTGCGATCCGATTCCTGCTCCATGGATCCAGAAAACCCTTGCCCCAACTCTCGAGCAATCCGCCGTTCAAGGAGAGGTTCTTCAGGAGATGGAGCAGACCGCGAAGATTCTACGGGATGAGGCAGAGTCTATTCCAACCCATCCTTCCACAACGTGCGATCAGGAATTCTATAGAAGTGAGTTCGAACGACTTAAGCGCTTGCGTCACGCGATGGAACTGGAGCTATCGGTTTCACAGAATCGAAAGGCCAACATAGAAAGCCAATGGAAGATTTTCCAAGCCTTGAACGATTTACGGATCCGTCGGCGCGGGTTGGAGTTCGTTCTTCACGCATTGGATATCCTTTAGCGAGCGGTCTCTTAACTGCGATAAAAAAAACCCCGCATACGCGGGGTTTTTTGTGTATCTTTACAACGGATTCGATCTTACCACTGAACTCTTCCGGTAACCTGCCAGGCTACACCAAGAGCGGGTCCGGTGAACCAACCCAGGCCGTAAGGGCCATTATCCACAGAAACATCGCTTGTGAATGCATACATGGCTCCGAGGCTGGCGGTCAGGCTGACGGGTCCAACACTGCCCAGGCTGTAGTTGTACTGACCCCAGATGGCCTTCAACTCGAAATCGAGATCAGATAGGGTCTGTTGGGAACCGGTGTAGTCGTCAGAAGGCTTCTTACCAACCCTGAAGGCGATCTTGATGGGATATACGGGTTCGCAACAGCTGCTCTTGATGACTGCGCCCAGGTCAGCAAAAATGTCTACATTGTCGATGGACAGGTTGTTGAATTCCAGATCATCGGCGCTTCCTTGAGCGAATATTCCAAGGCTTACCTTCTCAAACATATCGAAGGGCAGGAAGTTGCCGAGGGTGATATCTAGCATTCTCATGTGCGCGGCCCAAAGTAATGTAGCGGCTGGTGTGCCACCAGTGGGTTCGTTGTTCTGATAGCGGATCGCTCCACCCAGTTCGACACTGCCGATCTTGGTGCTCACGCCAACGCCGATGACTTCAAAGTCGTTCCATGCGCCAAAGTGGAAGGTGATGGCCTTTTTGAAGGTCATATCGACGAAGAGGTTGAATTCAATGTGCTCAAGCAGATTGGAATGGTAGATGCCTTCTTCTGCATCGTTGGAACCGCCCCATTCGTAGCTGCCGAAGATTCCGCCTTCTTTGGTGTAGGTTCCGATGACGGGTGTGATCGTGAAGAGGAAATCACCGGTGTTCAGGAAAATCTCGGCTTTGAGGAATCCGGTGCTGATTTTGCCCTTTTGGACAATCCAGCTCCAGGAGCGAACATTGCTGATACCGATGAGGTGATAGCTCATGGCGCATTTGGACCAGCCAGTACCGTACAACTCGTGAATCTGACCAGTACCTACGACAAGCCATACGCCCCACTTTTCTCCGGTTACGGAGCAGCAGTCGCCTTCATCCATCTCGGAGTACAGTTTGTAGCGGATGTACCCGGTGAAGTTGTCATATGCATCAGCTGCAGAGGCGCCTACTTCGTTGACTACGAGTTCCAAATCGCCCCAACCGGGTTGAGTTCCCTTGATGCTCCATACGATGGAAGGAATGCCCTTTTGTCCAACACCATAGAGACCCAGGTGCATCGGAGGTGTTTCTCTTTGGGCGCCTTCGGTTCCGGCGATCTTGCCATCATCGTCAAAGGCGACAAGGAGTTCGACACCCGTGCGAACCTGGAGGAAGTAGTTTCCGCTCTTGGATGCAGTCAGCCAGTCCCAATCGGCGGCTTCCATGTATTTCTTCAGGGCGATCAGCTGTCCGGCTTCCACCATGCTCAGGCGGGTGCCATCCTTCAGCTGGACCCATGCCATCACGCTGTAGATCCCTTCTGCTTCGGGATACAGTTCGATGGTATAGACTTCATTGTCCTGCTTCCATGCAACAGCAAGTTCTTTCTGTGCAACGATTTTGCCGTTCCAGTCTCTCATGACGGCAACGAGCTTCACGTCTGTTCCCTTGAGTTCGGCCGCGCTGATGTAATACACGGTTCTCTGCTCGGTGGGATAGACTTCTTTCTTGGCTTGGTACACAGCACCTGCTGAACTGTCTTGCAGGAGCATTACGATGACGTTGTCCTCAACTTTGTCGCCTTTGACTTCTACGACTCGGGTTGCGACATCTTCATAGCCCATGCTCAGCGTATAGGTCAAAACCAAAGGATCGCCTACGGTGACGACGCCACTTCCCTGCAGCAGCTCAACAGTTCCCTGCTGCGCCGCAAAGGTCAGTCCCATTACGAGAACAGCTGCCAGTGCAAACAATACTACTTTCCTCATAAACTTACCCCTCCCTCTTGAAAGTTTTTCGTTGCCAATGCTTGGTACTCCAGTACACTTGAACCTATTATACTATAATTCGAAATGCTTTTGCAACCCCCTTTCCTTTTTTGATTTCGCGGTCTATTTGAATAAAGCGATGGCTCCGACAACAAGGCTCGCTATTGCGACCATAAAGGCGGTGGAAGCTGCGTCTGAAACTCGAAGGATCCGATTCTCCAGAAGATCGGTACGATCTTCGAGATCTTGGGTTCGAATGGACAGACGGTCGATTTCGGACTCAAAACCTTCCACTTGGGTCACTCGGAGAGCCAGACCGCTGATTTGCGCGCGCATGTTTGTTTCAAGATCTTGGATGGAACGAGTCAACGTACGATCGGTTTCGGTAATTTGCGTCTGGATCTGTTGAGTCGATCGTTCCAGTTCCGTACTCATACGCGCCATGTCTGCTTGGTGTGTTTCGTAGTACGCATCGAGGTTCTGGCGCAACTCATTCTGGATTTGAGACAGGTTGGCAGTGTTGGTCTTAAGCTGTTCGATCTGAGTTTCAATCCAGCGCATGCGCATATTCGATGCCCAACGGCTTGATTCCAATGAATCCTCGATCTGATCGATCCGATCCAAAAGGACGGTCCAATCTTGCTCGGCTTGATCCGCTCGCGTTTCAAGCTTCTCCACTTTTTGCGTTAGTATGGGGGTTTGTTGCGCGAGTTTCTGTACCTGAGTTTCCAACCATCGGAATCGCAAATTCACGGAACGGAATCGTTCTTCCAAGGTCAGTTCGGTCTTTTCTTCCAGCTGATTCATTTGATCGACCAACTGCTGCTGAATTTCCCGGATGCGGATCCAAAGGAACCGATCGTTAGCAGCCAGGTCTTGGGTGGTTTGGGAGATTCGGGCAATCGTTTGAGCCAGATTTTGATCCGATATCCGCAATGCCCGAATCATGCTTTCGATTTCGCTCGTTCGAGCCGCAAGCAGATCAACAAGGAGCCCTATTGTGCGGATATCTTCCAAAGAGACTGCATGCGCTTCAATTCTGACGTATTCCAGTTCTCGAGACAGGTCGGCCAAAGAATTGGAGAGATTGGAACCTAAGGTTGATATCTCCACATTGAGCTTATGCAGATCCTCTTTGATCTGAAGGTGTTCTTGAATCCCAATGGTTTGATCGCCTTCCAATACTGTAATAATTCTTGCTTCCAGTCGAGCGAACTGGTGAGGAAGATCGGTTTGAAGCTGATTGACCCGTTCAGAAAGCTTGATCAAATCGCTCCGTACAATGTCTGTGTCCTTTTGTGTAGTCAAAAACTGCTCAAAACCCATATCCTGAACCACCAACAACTGACTTTTCAGAGATTGAATCTCGCTGCTGAGCGCGTTCATCCCTTCCGCAAACTGCTTTTCCGATAGAGAATCATCCTTCAAGCGCTCCACAACGGTCTCTAACCAGCGAATTCTCTGATTGATCGCGATGACCCGATCTTGGATTTGCTGGTTCAGCGATTGGTCAATTGCATCCATCTGTTGTTGCGTATATTGGATCCGTTGCCAAAGAAACCGGTCATTGGCTCTGAGTTCATCGATCGATTGATGGATGGAAAAGAGGGCTTCTTCGAGCGTTTGCTGTTTTTCTTCAATGACTGCCAGTTGGGGAACCATTCGATTCACTGCGTCTTGGGATTTCAACGCATCCCCCTGCGCGGTAAAAAATAATTCCATGGCTAAGTCACGCGTGTTGACAAGGGATTGTTCGAGTCCACCGATCATGAACCGAATCTCCTGGAGATCTTGATCAAGTCCAAGGATTTCTATGTTCTGATCTTTCATCGACTCTACAACTGTCTCCAACCAGCGAATCCTCTGGTTGATCGCCGCTACTCGACTCTGAATCAGGTCATGGATCTCTGCTGCGTTTTCTTCCAGTTGTTGAGCCGTGTTTTGGATTTTCTTCCATAAAAACTGATCATTGGCTTGTAACTCAGTAATCGTTCCTTCCAATGCGGCAATCTGCCTTTGTGTTTCCGGTTCTTTGGGATCGACGGATACCGGTTTGCTCAGATCCTGAAGCTTCTGGGCCATCAAATCAACGATGACTCCCAACGTACGGATTTCTTCGAGATGAGTCTGTTGGATGGGACCATGCAAATCGGATATCCTCGCTTCCATTCTCCGAATGGCAGCGTCCAAATCTTGAAAGGATGACTGGAGTTTGGTCCACAAAAAGCGATCTTGCGCAATTAATACATCGAACCTTTGCTGTACCAGTTCCGGTTGTGCTTTTAGATCCTGAACCAGCCCTTCCAGAACCTGAATCCTCTCCCCATATTTGCTCAGCGCCTCCAAAAACACCTGATCCGTTGGATCGGCATCTTCTTGAGCCAATAAGGGAGTGACAAGCAACAACAGGGTGATGGCGCAGACCAGCACCTTTCTCATATGTAATCTCCCCCTTTCCGATTGTCCTGTATTTTCAATCCACGATTATTTCTATTCGGGTGTCATTGACTTTTCAAAGGCCATACGGATTGCCATCTGTTTCTTTGTAGGCATGACCCATAGAAAAACACGGTATGGGCCAGATATTATACCATGATGATTTTACCATAATCAAGCGTACTTTTGCAAATGCCCGAGGGCTTTAGATATCATTGATGCAATTGGCTCAAGAAGAGGTCCGAGACGATAAGGTGATTCGAAAAAACCTCCGCTTTCCGATCCGCAGCACATCTCCCTCGGATACGTTCACTTCGGAAAAGGGATCTTGGATCGGGATTTCGTTGATTTTGGCGCCCCCTTGCAGAATCAATCGTTTGCTTTCGCTTTTGCTTAGTCGGGCTGCATCTGCGACCAACTCGAAAGCGATTGGCGGATAATCGACAACGGGGAAATCGGGCATTTCCTTTGGCGTTTCCCGCTTCTGGAAAACGTGAACGAATCCCTCGCGGGCTTCACATGCCTGGTTGGGCGAATACAAAAAGGAAACGATGCTCTCACCCAAGCGCATCTTGGCATCCCTTGGATGGAGGATTCCATGATCGATTTGTTGGAACAGTTCATGGACTTCGTTTTCTTCGAGATCAGAAAGGAGGCGATAGTATTTGGGCATCAAGGAATCGGGGATGGACATGATCTTCCCAAAAACATCAGCCGGGGAATCGGTGAATGCAATGTAGTTATCCAAGGATTTGCTCATCTTTTGAGAACCATCCGTTCCTTCGAGCAAGGGCACTGTCATGACGACTTGAGCTCTTTGGCCGTGTTCTTCCTGGATTTTCCGACCAACCAGAAGATTGAAGAGTTGATCGGTTCCTCCCAGTTCGATATCAGCGCCAATGGCAACGCTGTCATAGGCTTGGGCAAGCGGGTATAAAAACTCGGCAACGCTTATGGGTTCATTGCGTTGATACCGAGTGTGGAAATCATCTCGTTCCAACATTCGGGCTACGGTATATTTCGCGGCAAGCCGAATCACCGATTCAAAGCTCATCGGATCCAGCCATTCTCCATTGAATCGGATTTGGGTTTTATCGGGGTCCAAGACGGTCCATACCTGGTTTTGGTAGGTTTGCGCATAGGTCCGAACCTCTTCGGCAGAGAGCATGGGCCGGGTTTTTGATCGGCCGGTGGGATCGCCGATTCGGGCAGTGAAATCCCCAATGATCAAGATCACTTCATGGCCCAGTTGTTGGAAATCTCTGAGCTTCCTCAATACCACCGCATGGCCCAAATGAAGGTCTGGGCGCGAAGGATCAACGCCAAGTTTCACCTTGAGCGGACGATTTTCCTTGAGCTTGTCCAGAAACTCATCGGGGGAAAATAGATCAACGGCGTTTTTTTTCAAAAACGCCAGTTGCTGTTGGGGGGTCATTCTTACTGGACCATAACATACGCAGTTACAAAGCTCATAACGAAAAACGCGATCGCAAGCCAAAGAGTAACCTTGCTTAAGGGGTCCAATCCCTTTTCGCGCCCAAAAACGGTGTTTGCCCCACCTGAACCAAATGCTCCGCCAAGAGATGTGTGTTTGGCCATGTTCAGGGTTACGGTCACGATCAACCCGACCGAAATCAGGGTATGAAGAATATACACGATGACTTTCAAAATTTCCATGAAAATTGCCTCCTCTAAAATGGTTATTGATCCGATCGATTATACAGGAAAAACATGGTAAAATCAAGAAAATGGAATTTTGAACGGTAGGAGGGTTCGAAATGGAACGAGTATCGCTTTTGGAGTGCAAATCGTACGAGTTTGCCGATACGGTCATGGGGCCTGCCCTGTCAGAATACCGGGCGCTGTTTCCCCAAGGAGCCCGGATTTTGGTCAAACCCAACCTGCTTTCAGCGCATGTCTCTCAGGAAGCTGTAACCACGCATCCTCAAGTGGTTCATGCCGTCTTGTCCTTTCTGCTGGCGCAAGGATGTCGCCCGTTTCTTTCGGATAGTCCAATCACTCAATCCGTTGAAGAAGTGACTCGTGTTTGCGGAATCGGGGCAGTATGCAAAGAGCTAGGTGTTCCAATCCAGCCATTTACGAGGGGAGCGCTTCGAAAGGGATGGAAGTTTTCCGGAATCCGATTGGCCCAAGAAGTGTTTGAAGTCGATGGAGTAGTCAACATCGCCAAACTGAAAACCCATAGTCAGACAGTTTTGACAATGGCAGTCAAGAATACGTATGGTTGTATGGTTGGGAAAGAAAAGCAGCTTTGGCATGTGCGCGCGGGCAGTATTGGACGGTTTGCGGATCTTCTGATCGACATCCATGGGTTGGTCCATCCCACGCTCAATATTGTTGATGGGGTTGTCGGCATGGAAGGAAACGGACCCGCAAACGGAACCCCCAAGCCTTTCGGCGTGATCGGAATCGCGCAAAATGGGTATTGCCTGGATCATGCCCTCGCCGATCGACTGCAGGTACGGGAAGAAACGGTTCCCGTATTGGTTCAATCGCGCAAACGGGGGTTGATTCCAAATTATGAGATCCGCGGAGAGTGGCATGACACGATTATGCTTCCCGCAACGGCTCTGGTGTTTCAAGCAAGCACATGGTTGGGCAATAGGCTCCCATCTCCGGAGCGTTGGCCAATGATCAATCCCGAACGATGCAAACTGTGCCGTTTGTGCGAAAGCCATTGTCCGGCTAAAGCAATTGAAATCGATCAGTATGCGGTGGACAAAAAGAAATGCATCCGATGTTATGTTTGCCACGAATGCTGTCCCTATGACGCTATCCAGCTGATTCTCTAACTTCAGGAGGGGTACCGACCCGGTTCAGAGAGGAAGAGCGAGCAGTTGAGACAGGAAAGGGGGGAGAGAAAAAGAAGCCGTATGGATTTCTGGCGTATAGTATTGGAGAGAAAGAGAATCCGTTTCTCTCTTCGAAGGAATTCGATGCAAAGGATCTGGACCTTTTGACCCGATGGTATAGCACCAATACCCTGAAGGGTATTGAGGACATGGAGAGGTGTAGACTCTCGCGTTCGGGAAAGCGGACTGAATGCGAAAAAAGGCCCGTTTCATCCAAACGCGATCATATGTGGGATTTTCTGTCTGAGCACATAGAATCCCGTAAGGAGTCAATCGTTCCTTGCAAAGATTGTAGAAAGCTTCGGTGAAGAGATTCCCGCCTTCTCCGGCTGTGGGGTCGGTGGAATCGATTATGATCACGTCAAAAAGGAGATCCGTGCTCTGGAGAAAATCGACTCCGTCAGCTACATGGATTTCTGCCCTTGGATCATCAAAGCTTCCCGACATTCTCGGAAGCCATTCTTTGGCCACTTCGATCACTTGCCCGTCAATTTCGCAGAGCACCGCTTTTTGAACGGAAGTATGGCGAAGGGCTTCGCGTAGTGTTCCCCCGTCTCCGCCCCCGATAATTAAAACCGTTTCAGGGTTTGGGTGGGTATACATCGCAGGATGGACCAGCAT
>CAZOJQ010000005.1:0-89462 GCA_964580185.1 uncultured Thermotogaceae bacterium | reverse complement strand
CAGAAGTTTTGAACTGGAATTGAAAGCGTAAAAAAAAACCATACGAACCGAGTTCACATAAACGACCCTCCGGAAACGGAGGGTCGTTTTTTTATAAAAAGGATCGAACTTATGCTTTTTCTTGAATCGGAATGTAGATATCAAACTCGGATGTAGGGGTGAAATTGAATCTTTCGTCGTACAGTTCCATCCCGAAACTATCCGCTTGTTGATACCCTGATTTGGGTAGCCAAACACTATAGATGTGTTCATAGGTCTTCGATAAAGTGTCCAGGCTTCCGATATGGGTAAACACTGCGAATTTGGACGCGGGTACTTCTTTAGCGAGCATCCCTCTGGGAATCCCTTCTACAGCACGAACCGGAGCCGCAGCAATGTAAGAGAAAGGACCATCATCCGGGTCTCCATAAAGCATCTCGCAAAACCCCCAAGAAATCTCCTTAGAGATCGTGTTGTGAATCTCTCCGATCCGGTTCATAAATTTCTCCCAAAGTTTTTGAATCCGATTGTCGTTTCCTGTTCCATAGTATTCCATACCTACCAGAAAGAAACGATCTTTTTCTACGATTTTCGGTTCCATTTTCTCCCTCTCCTTTCGATTTCTCTTACCTCTTCCTAGTTACGCGATCAAACAATTGGTCTTTGATGATTCATCTCAATCGAAATGAATTCTACTCTCCAAACCTGTCACCTTTTGTCATATTTTCAGCAAAATGAGTGGATCGATTCGTCTTCAGAGTTGAAAATACCGGATCAATTGACTTGTTCAAATTCCATATGATAGGATACACAGGACTAGCAAGGTGCAAGAGCGCATCGATAAGACAGGATGTGATTGCGTGGGGTATGTGGAAGAACTACGGGCTATCATCGGGCATAGGCCTATCATTCTGGTGGGCGCAATTGTGATTATCTTGGATGAATCTGGCCGGATCCTTCTGCAAAAGCGGAAATTCCCGTATGGTTCGTGGGGCATTCCCGGAGGGTTGATGGAACTGGAAGAATCGACCGAAGACGCCGCGCGCAGGGAGATTTTTGAAGAAACACAATTGGAACTGGGGCAATTGCATCTGGTCAACGTATTTTCCGGCCCTCAAAACCATTGCATAGCAGAAAACGGGGATGAGTTTTTTGTGGTTACCGTCGCATACTATACACAAGAAGCGCGTGGGCGATTAACGGTCAATGATTCGGAGTCTTTGGCCTTTGCGTATTTCGATCCCTTCAAGATGCCTGATGGCTTGGTTACGACTCATCAGACGATTATCCGCGATTTTGTATCAACCCATTATCATCAGTTGCGGTTCCATCCTGTTTCCTCTACTTTGCCGGAAACAGAAATGCTTATGCACAAAGAATGTATCGTCAGAAAGTGCGAAAAAAGGGACCTTGAGCACATCAAAGGTCTGTTCCGGGAGTTCGTTTCGTATCATGAGTCTTTGGACGCCTATTTTGGGAAAGTGGATAACCATGATGTTTTGTTCGAAACCTACATTCTCAGTCATATGGACACGGAAAAATCTCGTGTGCTTGTTGCAGAACACGATTCGGAGACGATCGGATATTGTTTGGGTTATATTCGGGAAAGGCCTCCGGTATATCCAGAAATCCAGTACGGGTACATTGATAACTTTTGTGTTTCCGATCGTTGGCAGAGTAAGGGCATCGGTACGGAAATTTTCCTCCAAATGGCACGATGGTTTCAAGAGCAAGGAATCCAAGAGATCGAGCTATCTGCTGCTATTTCCAATCCAAAAGCAATGAGGTTTTGGAGAAAGATGGGTTTTACTCCATTCAATCAAATGATGCGCCTTCTGATTTCGGATTTGCCCTTATCCCGATAAAGATCCTCTTTTTTTCCATATGGTTGCTTGTCGGTAGGGGAACATGCCAAGGCTGTAATAGAACTGCTGATTCGAACCGACAAGCACATAACGAGCTCCCTTTTCGGCAACCCTTCGAATGCCTTCAAGCACTGCTGCTTGTCCCAAACCCATTTTCCTATAGTCTGGATCAGTAGCCACAGGCTCGATGACTGCATACCCCAGTTTGGGTTCATACCACATTCCGCAGTAGGCTACAAAGTGATCTTCGGGACTGACCACTGCGATTTTGAGGGAAAGATCCACATGATCCCGAAGCATTTCAAAATCAACCCCGTTTCGTTCCTCTTCGTTGAACACAAGAGGGCCTTCTCCGTTCAATTCATGATTAAAACCCTTCCACAGCACTCTGCGGTATTCGTAAGGATCATAGCGCTCTTCCATTGTCGTGATGGAAAACCCTTCTCGCAACCGGTAATCAAGATTGGGCGTACCTTGATCCAGATAGAAAATAGCATCTTCTTCGGTATTGGGCGTAGCAACAAACCCTAGATCCGATGCAATCAATTGGAACGGCACATCTTCATTGGATATCACCACAAAAAACCCTTCTTCCCCTTGAAGATGGTCTTGGGCATAGAACAGCATCTCTCGTTTAAGCGCTGCGTATTCTGGGACCGCCAAACAATAAGCTGTACCCAATCTCGTATCATAAGTGGCGATTCCAACCACTCGTTCATTCACAGTCCAGAGCCTGATCTTGTTTAGTCCGCTATGATCGAGATAGCCGTGGGTGATCATCCAATCCCACCGTGCGTAGGTAAACTCCGCATATCCCAACCGTACGAAAAAATCACGAACGGCATAATAATCTGCCGTGATTCCTGCCTTGTTTGTGTATTGTTTCGTTATGCAGTTCACGCGACACCTCTCATACCCCAATCCGATTAAGGGTACTCAGTTACTCCCATTCCTGGAGATCGCTTAACCAAACCCCTGTATCATCCAAAATCATGCTTCTATACTCGGAAAAACCACTGAAGGTTTCCAAAAGTCCGCTTTTTAGCGATACACGAAAAATCCTTTGGGTATCCGTTTGGATCGCAAAATAGACTTCAAGATCATCTAAGAGAAAAACCGTGCTGATCTGTGTATGGATCCCTTGAAAAGCCCCTTCCAGGATATAAAACCCTTTAAAGACATCCAGATCATCGATCGAATCATGCAACCGACGATAGATTTCTCGATATCTCCAACAAGGAACCTCATCTGACTGATTGAACAATTGTTTGGTCAAGTAAAAGTTCGTCTGGATGGTGAAGTTGTCCGAGTACCGATATATTTCATGATCTGTTTCACCAGGAGCGACGATAAAACTGGTCCCATAACGATCGGCTACCATGGTATGATGGTAGTACGGGGGTATGTTGCTCAGACGGATGGAATCCAGATAATCCAAGCTCTCCTGCGCGCTTTTCATGTACCTAAGCTGCCATTCCAAATACTCTTGGATAGAAAGGCTGAATTTACCATTCTTGATATCCCGTTCCACCATTTGAGGCACATCCTGCAAATTGGCAAAAAGCCCTTGATCATTCATTCCTACTGTTGTGTATGCATAGGAAGGCATAACGCTAAATTGCACCGCGAAATAATCGTATTCCAAAGGATGGCGGAAAATAGCTACCCGATACTGAAATTCTGGATAGTAATCAAAGTTCGATCCAACCATCGTGACATTCGAGTACGCTGCAAAACTGCTGCATGCCAATCCGTAGATTACCCAACCGAAAATGAAAAATCCGAAAAGGAGCCACTTTCTATGGTTCATCAGAGATCCCTCCCAACTGTATGTATAGACGCGAAACATTGCTCGTATCTCATATTCCCATCCTATGGAAAAACGCCCCATACGGGGCGTTTTCTAGCATCTTCACCGAAAACTTAATCGATGAGTTCGATCAAAACTTCCGAACCAATACTTGCGCCAAAGTGCTCTGCGGCATTTCCCCAGTTGATGGCAAATGCTAAGAGATCGGTGCTGGTGTTGTAGGCCAAAAATTCTCCTTGCGGAACATCTCCATATGTGTGGACTACGGGCATCTCTACAGATATTCCTTCGATGGTAACGCGAATGGTTGTCCCAAATACCAATCCAAACTCATTCGACATCCGATGGGAGATGTTCGTTCGCAGGTTCCCATACAAATCCACATTCATGATCTCGCCGAAAATCTTCCCCTCTTCGATCCAAGCAGGGTTGAATTCAAATGTAATGTAATCGGTAATCTCGGGTCCGACTTCATGGACTTTTCTTCCAGACGCTAAGTGCGCCGCTGTTGGAGTAAAGATATCCCTTCCATGGAATGTGTATGACACAGGATGCCTCATAAAGTTGGGATTGGTAATATGGTACACAGCTTTTACCCCATATTCACCCATAACATACGTCAGAAGGCCGTTGTCCGGTCCAATGAAAAACTTGTTATCCAGCGTTTGGACTACAATGGGTCTTCTTTCGGTTCCCACCCCAGGATCGACGACACAAACAAATATGGTGCCCGAAGGGTATTCTCGGGAAGCAAACCAAAGAGTCGCTGCGCCTTCCAGCATCTCAAAAGGAGGAACTTCGTGAGTAATATCGACTAGTTTGGCTTCAGGGAAGATTGACAGCGCCACACCTCGTACAGCGCCTACATACCAATCTCTGGTACCCCAATCTGTCATGAATGCGATGATTCCGTTCGTTTCTCTCTGAACAGGACTGCTCGAGAAGACTACAACACAGATCAGGATGAGCGCCATCCCTAATACTGCCGTTCTCTTGCTCATCTTACACCACCTCCAGAATGTTAGGTACCTGATTATACCACATTATCAAGTTCATGATTGTTGACCCTTTCAAGTATGCAAGCATTCTTACCGAAAATAGATTGAAATGTGGTATAGTATTCTTGTCAGTTATGTGCAAAGAATGGGTGTTTTGCAATTCAATAAACCGGATATCGCATACACGCAGGAGCGAGGGTTCCATACGAAAAAACGATTACTGGCGGTGCAATTCCAATTATGCTAGAAAATCCGGAATAAATTCTTTCTGGGCTTGAAAGAGCTCATTCGCCATCTTTCGCGTTTCTTCAAGAGAGCAAACCGCCGCAGTTAAGGGATCCATCATCATTGCGTGGATCACTGCTTCTCGATCCCGATTGACGATCCCATCTACACATAATCGCTGGAGGGCCATCATTGGTCGGCATAAGGCCGAAAACTGTTCAGGAAGCATTCCAAAGTGGCATGGATGAAACCCATTTCGATCCACCATAACAGAAACTTCCACTACACCATTCAATGGAAGGTTTTCAATCAAGTGATCGTTGTACACATTGGCATGAACGACCGCGGGTTTACCCGTATGATGGGCTTCTACAATGATCGAACCATACTCGATGCTTCTTTTCCCGATGCTAAGATTTTCTTCTTTCATGTTACTGTTTTTAAGGTCTTCATCTGTGATGGGCTCATCGTACAGCCACTTTTTCCTCACTTTGTCTAGTGATTTTCTCCAATTGGGCCAGTTTCTGGAATAGAAGCCACTTTCGCCAAGGTACCCCTCAGAGCAAAAATCTAGGATCAGGTCTTTTCGTTTCCGAAAGTACGGGAGATATTCGGAAATATGACCGCTGGATTCGGTAGGGAAAGCGCCCAATTGCTTCATTAGTTCAAATCGGACCGCATCTTGCTTCTTGAATGGGGAATCCTCGATTTTCTGGTTAAGAATGGGGTATAAATTCCTCCCATGATGGCATAGCTTTGTAAACCATGCCAAATGGTTGATCCCTGCGCATTCCCATTCCAATTCTTCCAGAGGGACCCCTGCATACTGCGCCAAACGAGCGGCTGTTCCCTGAACCGAGTGACAAAGACCAACTTGTTGCATTTCGGATGCTTCTGCCCCTATTAAAGTCATAATACCCATTGGATTGGTATAGTTCAACACCAGGGCTTCAGGGCATAGCTCTTGGGCATCTTTCAAGATTTCCATCCATTCTGGAACGGTTCGGAGCGCCTTCATCACCCCACCAGGGCCGACTGTATCTCCGATGCATTGATCCACTCCATACGTTAAAGGGATTTCGTAATCGGAGGCAACTGTCTCCAATCCAGCTACCTCGATGGTACTTATCAGATAGTCTGTCCCTTGCATCAGATCCCGCCGTTTGGTCGAATGCTGAATGTCCCACTGTTCTGCTTTTCCCAACTGGCTCAGCATCTTGTTCGCCATGTTGAGCGTTAGTTCCAAGCGCTGTGGATCCGTATCGACCAAGGCAAACATCCCATTCTGGATGGACGGAATTAGGGCTATATCCTGGATCCAGGCATTCGTGAAAAAACTTCCTGCCCCAATAATTAAGACTTTAACTGCTTTTCCCCTCATTGTTCATGGGCCTCCTTGTAGTTTTCCTTTTTTTGCCATTTTTGTTTTTGTCAAGAACCAGACGAGTCATACCCCTTATAGACCTTTTTCATCTGTTGGCGCATCATCCACGTTGCGAGACGGACAAACCCTTTTTTGATTAAGGAGACCGAACAATCATAATAATAGGGGCGTTCCAACCACCCTTCCTGTTCCCAATATGCATAGTCAGTCATTGAAGATTTGGTTGCGATGGCGTTCATCTTCCACATTTGAAACCAGATCAATTGAAAAAGGGTCGGGGTACACTTTTGTTTCTCTCGTACCGCATAAAAAAACCGCTCTGCCTTCTGGTCCAAATTGGATAGCACTTTGCGAAGGGGTTTAGGGTTCATTGCGTCTAAATGGGGCACCCCGATAAACCCCACAAAATCCATCCCCATCGCTCTGGAAGTAAAGCGAAGATACTTTTTCACTGGACCAAACATCCCTCCTCCCGATGCGAGCCCCAGGACTTTGTAATGAAACCATTTGGGCCGATGCCAAAGATATGCCATCCGATCCAGAAATGATTTCATCAGCCCGCTCACGTGGTTCGTATAAACTGGGGTCGATACGATTACCCCGTCTGATGTTTCGATCTTAGCGATAATAAGCTGAAGATCATCATTGAGCGGACAGAACGCTTCTCCTTTGCTCACGCACAGATGACAGCCCAAACATGGCTTCAATTGATGGTCTTTCAAGAACAAATACGCAAAATCTACCGTTCCCAGTTCTTTCATCTTCGCTTCTACTTTTTGCAACGCTTGAAACCCATCGCCCTTTCTCGGGCTTCCAACAATCGCCAGGATTTTCGTTTCCGTTCACTTCCTTTTCTTTCAATATACTCTTTGTCATTCGATTCATGTTTGACAATTGGTTCAAGATTATAGCACAATGGCCCAAAAAATGAAAAGGGGCTTTTCTTATCGGATAAAGCTCGATATCGGATTGACAATGCGCCATTATTGAGATATAATGATTCCGAATAGTCTGCTAATCTTTTTCAAGGGAAGATTATAAGCGGATACGCTGGTAGACAGAGATGGATCATATGAACTTGGAAACGGAATGCATGAAGGTTCTTAGCGAGAATACCCTCAATCCGACACAACTTGGGTTTGCTCTGACATTATTGGAGCGCGAGATTCAGCATCATGGTCAGTCCATCCGATAAATTTACGGCAACAGATTGAGTTTCCCCGACAGTTGGAAAGACCGATATTCCGTTTGAGAAGGATTGCTCTTGATCGCCTTTTACAGCGGTTCGTAATCTGGATCTACCCCGGAGAAAATCATTCTAATGAAATAGGAGGAAGTTGATCAATGGAAAACAGCACTCTTGAACAACTCAAAAGTCGCTTGCGGGAAATAACCGATTTGGAAAGAGCGGGCGCAGTGCTTTACTGGGATCAGGCTACATACATGCCGCCAGGCGGAGGTTCTGAGCGCGGGAGACAGTTGGGGACCATTGCCCAAATCGCCCAGGAGAAGTTCACCGACCCTACTGTAGGAAAATGGCTGGATCAACTCCAATCCTACTCAGAAAGCCTTCCTTATGACGACGACGACGCATCCCTGATCCGTGTCACTCGTAGGGAGTACGATCGGTCAATCAAAGTGCCTCCGGCCTTTATCGCTGAAATGTACGAACATACAGCGACAACCTATCAAGTTTGGACCCAAGCACGCCCTGAGAATGATTTTCCCAAAATAATCCCGTTTCTTGAGAAATCGCTCGACTTAAGCCGCAAGATGGCTGGTTTTTTCCCAGGTTATCATCATATCGCGGACCCTCTGATCGATCTCTCCGATTATGGAATGAAGGCGGCCGAGATCCGAAAGATATTCAGCTCTCTTCGGGAGGAGTTGGTCCCAATCGTCAAGAAGATCTCTTCCCAACCCCTTGCGGACGATTCGTGCTTACACAGATTCTACTCCCATGAGCAACAGTTGCTTTTTGGCGAGCGGGTGATCCGTCAGTTTGGCTATGATTTTCGAAGGGGCCGACAAGACAAATCCCCTCACCCATTCACGATCAAATTGTCGATGGGCGATGTGCGCATAACCACGCGGATCAAAGAGGACGATTTCGGGTGGGGGTTTTTTTCCACTACCCATGAAGCCGGTCACGCGATGTATGAACAAGGTGTGAACCCTACCTTTGAAGGCACTCCACTAGACGGGGGAACTAGCTCTGGGGTTCATGAATCCCAATCACGGACTTGGGAAAATTTGATATCGAGAAGTCTCTCGTTCTGGGAGTTTTTTTATCCCCAATTACGGGAAACCTTTCCAGAGGCTCTAGAAACCGTACCGATGGAAGAATTCTATCGGGCGATCAACAAAGTTCAACCCTCTTTGATCCGAACGGAAGCCGATGAGGTCACCTACAACCTTCACGTGATGATCCGCTTTGAACTCGAAATGCAGTTGCTTGAAGGGACATTGGCAGTCAAAGACCTGCCAGAAGCTTGGCATGAAGCGTACAAGGTCAATCTCGGGATTCAAGCACCCAGTGATACAGACGGCTGCATGCAGGATATTCATTGGTATTCTGGATTCATTGGGGGCGCTTTCCAAGGATATACCTTAGGAAACATCATGTCGGCCCAATTTTTCGATCAAGCGCTCACCTCCCATCCTGAGATTAAAAGAGAGATGGCAAAAGGAGAATTCAAAACACTCCAAAATTGGCTCAAGGAGAATATTCACCATCATGGGAAAAAATACACGGCTTCTGAGTTAATCAAACGCGTTACTGGTCAAGATCTCGATATCTCTCCGTATATACAATACCTAAAAAACAAGTATGGTATCCTTTACCCTATTTAGAAGAAGACCCAGATTGAAACATGGCTTTTCTTGAATGTTCACGGGCGTTAATCGGTCTTCTGCACGCGGAAAATAAACCACGGGGATTTGCGTCTCCATCTCTGTCTTCACCGCATGCGGAAGGAGGGAGTTCCATGGAAAAGAAACCCGAAAAAAAAGTCGAAAAAAAGCCTGTGCCCCAGAAAAAAGATCCGAAGAAAGGCTGCTAGTAGCTAACGAATCCAGAAGAGGGGGTTGATCCCCCTCTTTTTAAGGAGATGAAGTTGATGCGATCAGAAGCGTATTTACCCAAGTTAACACAATACTTGAGCCAATTATGCGCCATACCCAGTCCTTCGGGTTTCACTCAGAAAGTTCAATCCTATCTATTGGAATGGTTTTCCCGACTGGGGTTTCACCCGTACGAAACACGAAAAGGCACGGTAATCGTTCCGCTGAATCCTCATGGTCAGACCGGTTCTGACACGGGAGCCTGTATTCTTTCGGCTCACATCGATACGTTGGGAGCAATGGTCCGCTCGGTGAAAGATAATGGAAGGTTGAGAATCACTCCGATTGGAGGTTATCCCATTTCGTATATCGTTACGGAGAATGTCGAGGTGCATACCTTTGATGGCAAAACCTTCTCCGGAACCGTTCAACAATGCCGAGCGTCTTCTCATGTGTATGAGGATGTCAACAAGGTAGAGAAAACTGATGAGCAAGTTGAAATCGTTTTAGACGAAATTGTCTCGAAAAAGGACGAAACAAAGGCGCTGGGAATCGAAGCGGGGAATTTCGTAAGTTTTGACCCGCGAACCGTGTTCACGGCCAATGGGTTTATCAAGAGCCGTCATCTAGACGATAAAGCCAGCGCTGCGATCCTCATGACCTTCGCGTCGATGGTCAAACAGGAACCGCTTCTCTTGAACCGCACAGTATATTTATGCTTCACGAACTACGAAGAAGTAGGACACGGCGCATCTGCGGGGTTGCCCGAGGATATCACGGAAATGTTGGTGGTGGATATGGGCGTGGTGGGAGACGATCTTGAAACCAACGAGTATAAAGTATCCATCTGCGCGAAAGATTCTGGAGGTCCGTACGATTATCGGATGACCCAAGAGCTGGTCCAACTTTCGAAAAAAGAGGGGTTGCAATATGCTGTGGACATCTACCCCCGGTATGGTTCCGATGCCGGAGCGGCCCTTCGAAGTGGAAAAGACATTCGTTTTGCCTTGATCGGCCCGGGTGTTTCTGCCTCACATGGGTATGAACGGACTCACATCCAAGGGTTAACCCATACACTTGAGTTGATTCGATTGTATTGCTCCGAAAACCAAAGAACCCTTTGATTCCTTTTCGCATATCGGATTTCCTTTGAGCGGACAACCGATGGGGGAGGGAAAAGCATGGATCGAATTAAAAACCCGGTGATCATGATATGGATGGTGATACTGCCCTTGCTTTTGATGGGTTGTGATCAAGGAACCAATCCTCCCATCCCTATTCCCAACCAGCTTACTATTGTCGTTTCAACGCTTCCGGAAAATATCGGTCTGATCCGGATCAATGCCGATCCGGATGATTGGGGAGGTGGTGGCTGGGTTCGAGCATGGTCTCTTGCAGTCCCTCCACAAAGCCCGGTCCGGATTGAAATGCGGGGGATGGTCGGTTATTCCTTTGAGGGTTGGTATGAAGGGTCGATCCTTCTTTCTCAAGATCGAATCCTTTCCTTCACCGCAATGGGCAATCGAGTTCTTCATGCGCGATTTTCCCTGAACGAAGAGGCTAAGCCGTCACGAATTCATCCCGATGATCTGGAGTATCTGGGCGCTTTTCTTACCCCCCCCTGGATATCAGATCCACAAAGCTGGGAATGGGGGGGGAGATCCATGGCCTTCAATCCTGATGGCAATCCGTCTGAGCGGGGCGATGGATTGAGGGGTTCAATCTATGGTTCCGGGAATGCGCAGCATAATTGGATTTCCGAGATCACTATTCCCCGTCCGATTTACTCCCTTTTCCGATCCGTATCGGATCTTCCTGTTGCTCAGACCCTCCAACCCTTTGCCGATGTCAAAGGATCTCTTTTTCCATGGATTGCTGATATCCCCCGCGTTGGAATAGAGATATTGCCTCCCCAGATGACACCCCAAGGGATGCAGGATGCTTCTAAGCTATATCTATGCTGGGGTTCTCACCTCCAATATGGGCATTATTACACTCATATGTGGTGCGAGACAGACTTGACCGACCCTCAGCCGCATGGCCCTTGGAGGGTGCAAGGAATGAATGAATATAATTCCAATGACTATCTCTTCAGCATTCCCGAAACCTGGTCGAATGCCAATACCCCTGGTCTGCGTTTGGCCACAGGTCGGTTTCGAGACGGGGGGGCTTCGGGATTTGGTCCGACGCTGACCGCCATTGGTCCCTGGAATCATGGAAACCCTCCCACTGCGGGTTCTTTGTTGGATTCGGTTCCGCTCGTTCTCTATTCCAACAATCTCGATGGCCGACCCGATCCCTATTACGAGATGAACGGATACGCAGAATCCGACGAGTGGGAAGGGGGCGCGTGGTTAACTACCGGAAATCGATCTGCTGTGGTTTTTGTCGGCACCAAAGGATTGGGTGATACTTGGTACGGAGATCCCTATGGCCCATGTTTGGAATGTGATCTGAGGGGTTGGTGGAGCGCGTCTTTCGAGAGCTGGTTTTTGTTTTATGATACCGACGAATTGGCCAAATCCGCCCAAGGAATACTCCAACCACATGAACTGCAACCCTACGCGTTCTTGAATGTTGACGATATTCTCTTCTACCGCCAAGGGAATCAACAAAAGCATCTGTTGGGAGCATGTAGCTATGATTCGGACAACCATCTCTTGTTTGTCTTTGAAATCGGCCGCGGGGACGGGCAGCGAACGCTTGTGCATGTGTGGAAGGTGCATTAATGATACGGGATGCCTTTCTCCATTTCCTTTGTTGCATATACCCAAGGAAAGTGCTCAATAATGATTAACGAATGCCTAATAAGTAGAGTAGGTTTTTGTGAGGAGGGTTATCATGATCAATTTTCCGGCGATTTGGTGGTTGTTTCCATGCGCTTCTATCGGGCTTATCCTCTTTTCCATTCTAGTGACTCGGTTCATTAAGGCGAAAAGCCCTTTCTTGAAAAATGCTTTTGTGATCCTTGGTTCAACCTTAGGGTTTCTTTCCTTTCTTCTTCCGTTTTTCGACCAACCCAATGTTCAGAATCTGTTTGTCGCCTATGCCATCGGGTTGCCTTTAACCCTTATAGGTTTGATCGGAAGAATATACCCGATGATCTATCTTCGGAAACAAGGCACAACCACAGCAATGGATGAGGTTGGTAAGCTTGTCGATACTGGCCCTTATGGCTGGGTAAGGCACCCGCAATATACTTTCGGATTCATTCTGCTGTGTGGTTGGTTCCTGGTTTGGGGGGCCCTTTACGGTCTGTACTTATTGCCATTGATCGGAGGAATCATCTTCTGCCAAGCATTGATTGAGGAAAAGTATATTCTGGAGAAGAAGTTTGAACAGGAGTACGGAGCATACAGAAAACGCGTTGGAATGCTCCTCCCGAAGATCGCCAGACGGAAAGGCAATTAGGAAAGAACTCAGCAGTTACCATGATCGGGTTCATGGCCATGGAAAGACAAATAGGGTCGATTGGGGTTAATTGTTCAAAACGATCATGAGGAAGGGCTCTAAGATCGATAGCGATGGGTTTGTGTATATTTTTGTGATATAATCCAATCGAACCATTTCCCTCCGAGCTTGATGGCCTAAGGGTATGCCTATGGACACAAGCCGATAGGGTTGATGTGGAAACGCGTCAGCCTTCCATCCGTTGAAAAGGAGGTGTTTTTTTTGCTGTTTCGATTCAGGTCTCGAAAATTTTCTTACGTTTTCTGTTGTGTGATCCTTCTTTCTTTCTCCTTTCCTTCTCTCTCCTTTTCCCAAACCTTTGCGCGAGTGCGTGTAAATGATCAGATCGACCGAGCGTGGAGATGGGAGGATCTCGAGGTTTGGCATTGCGAAAGGGCTTCTGATAAACGGATCCCACTAAGCTTTCTTCTTCCTATGATGGATGAGGTAAACTGGATTCGAGTGGAATTTCGGGGAGAGAGTTGGATGTGGGAAGAAGAGTTTTTGGCTGAGCGGCTTCATCAGGTGGATGTTGATTTTTCCCAAGAGTTCCCTGTTCTTCGGATCGGTGTACAGGAACCCGCACCCTTTGAATTGATAGAGATCTCAGGAGAACTGACCCAAGGAAAAACCCTTGAAGTGTGGCTTTCGCGCGAAGGGGTCGATTTTCTCAAAGAATCGATCGAACATTTTGCAACATGGTTTGGTCTGGATATTGCGGTTGTCGAGATTCCTGGGATCCCCGCTCGGTTAACAGCGTATCATCGCGCAAGACAACCGTTGCCCGATCTGTTCATGATCGAGTCAAACCATATCCAGCCCCTTGCGCTCAACCAAATCCTCCAGCGATTGGATTACCTCTATGATCAAAACCCACAACGCATCGCCCACGTCGCTCCTGCCCTCGATAACGCCTTTGTGTGGGAACAGGCCATCTATGGTCATCCGCTCTACGCCGACACACAGGTGATCTTTACGAATCCCGAACTGACCGGAGAATCCTTCCAACCCAGAACTAACGAAGAGCTGCTTCAGCTGAAAGAGATGTGCACAGGAACAGGAACCATTCCCATTTGTTGGAATGCCTACTCTTTGTATTGGTTTGTGCCCATCATCACCGCTTTTGGAAAAGATCCCCTTCTTGAAGAGGATGGTGGAGTCAACCTCCTCGACGGTAGCACCAAAAAAGCCCTGGAATGGGTTCTGGAGCTCATCCGGGATGGATCTTTGGTTGTCGAGGAACGGGATTCCATGCACGCGCTCTTTACCGCGGGAAGGGTCGCGATGATTCTTTCGGGATCATACATGCTCGAATCTTTTATTCATTGGGAGATCCCCCATGCCATCCACCCCTTTCCCTATCATACCCAAGAAAACCGATACTTCCGGCCTGTTTTGGATGCAAAAGGGTTGGCCATATCCCAACACACACGACAACCCATCGTAGCCCGAAGACTATTGGACTACCTATCCTCTCCAATCGTACTTAAACCCTTTTGCGAACAATACTTCAAGATCCCCTTCAGTCCGGCAATATTGGCCCAGATGGAGTTGCCCGATTCCGTACGGTATGCCTATGAAAAAAGTTTGGAAATTGGGATCGCACTCCCCACATCGGTTGCTTATGGGGTATGGAAATCCGTTTTTTGGAAGATTCTTCGGTTTATCTATACAGGCCAGATGACCGTCGATCAAGCGCTACGAGAAGCTCAACGATTGATTGAATCCAACTTGGAATAAAAATCCGAATCGGAAAAGGAGATGATGGTTGTGAAAAAGAGTTTAATTGGGTTTACCTTTGTCCTTGTTTACACTTTGGTATGGCCCGCCCTCACCCTAATCCATGGTGACCTTCGTATCGATCTCGAAGACTCGGTTTTGTCAATCCTCCCCCGGATTGCCTTTCAAACGGGAGTTCATGGCCCACAGAATACCCAGGAGGATACTGTCATACCCGAACAATGGTCCGGGATCCCTTTTTCTGTATTATTGGGGTATCTTGGTGGGATCGATCCTAATCAGGAGATTGCCTTGATCTCGGAAGATGGGTATGCAAAAACCTTGCCTGCAAAAGTATTCGTGCAACCCTCTGCAATGGGAAATCCTGTTTTGGCATTGTCTAGAGGCGATCAAAGTGGCCAATGGATGACTTTTATGGTGGACGGAGACCAGTTGACAAACGAAGGAATGTTTGAGGTGTTGGGAGAAACCTATGCCCATTATCACCGAGACACGCTCTCGGCAAGGGGACTGTTGGTTCGGGATCTCCGATACATTGTTGTGGATTGGGATGGAGACTTCGATCGTTTGCTTGCTGGAGATCCCGGACCTGTTGTTGTCGAAGAAACCGTTGCACCTGAAGAAGGACAAGAGGAGCCCGAAGGTTGGAGCCTTTCGATCAGTGGAGCGCGGCAGGCGCACTTTTCTTTGCAAGATGCAGAAAAACTCGTTTTGTGCCGATCCCACGTCGAAGAACGCTCCTATGAGCGGCGAGGATCCATGCGAACCTACATAGGTGTCCCGCTATGGATTCTCGTATCGATGATCGATGGCCCGGATGGCCAACATCCTTTTGTCTTCGACAAAGCGCTTTGGGATGCGGGGTATTCGATCACTCTAGCTGCTCTCGACGGGTATTCCGTTGGGTTTGAATCGAATGAGATGGATCCGGACGCGATTTTTGTCGCATGGATGGTGAATGGGGAGCCCATTCTTCCCACGACAGTCGGAGATGTGTCTGGCATGTATTGGGTGAAAGACCTGGTTTCGATCCACCTTGGTTTGGAAGAGGCGGATTGGTTGGAAGAGGAGTATGAACTGGAACTGGTTATCGGTGGACAGATCCTGACCCTTTCTTTGAATGATCTGATCGATTCGGAGTATGTGGTCGAAGGGATCGGGATGCATACTCGTTCTACGGGAAGGCAGCGGATATACCACTATCGGGGAATCCATCTGGCGCGATTGCTTGCGGATCATCTAGGGATGGCTGAAACAGATACCGTTCGTGTCACCGCGCTGGATTGGTACGAGATCCATTACGATGCCTCGGATCTCTTGGATGAGAGTGAAGGCACCTGGATCCTGGCTTATGAAATGGACGGGGTTCGCATTCCGGAAAACCCAGGCCCTCTTCGAACGGTCAAGATCGGTGAGGGAGTCGATATGGATGGACACGGCGCGATCAAGATGGTCAAACAGATCGAGCTTCTTCTTGACTAAAAAAAACGGGCTTTCGGTTGGCCTTTTCCTTGCGCCGGTCCTGATGATTGTCTTTTGGATCGGCGCGATTCCGTCGTTTCGCGCGTTGCGTGATTCCTTCTTCTATGACGCCTATGGCGTTCGATTCTTTACCGGGTTGGAGAATTTTCAAACGATCCTCTCGGACGGAGGTTTTGTGCTCAGCCTAAACCTTTCCATCCTCTTTTCATTTGTGACCACCACCCTCAGCATTTTGGGGGCTTTTCTCACAGCCTGCGCTATGGCTTTTTCTGAGAGGCTTTCCCGCTGGATCTACCTGGCGCTTCTAATTCCATGGGCTGTTCCGCCGTTTATCCTTGTTCCGATCTGGAGAGCAATCTTGCATGGTCCGGCGGGAGTTTCGCTTTTGAGCCAATGGACCGGTCTTACTCTCAACCTGATGACGCAACCTCTAGCCGCCTTTCTGGTCAGCGGGTTGATCGTGGTTTGGTAATCCCATCCATTAACCACCTTTGTCTTGTTGGGAAGCATTCAGAAAAACCCAAAAAACCTGCTCGAATCGTTCCGAATGGATGGCGCAAGCCGGTGGATAATGGCTCGACATCTCTTTTGGCCATCCATTCAGCCATCCATAACCATCATGATCATCTTGAATTTCATCCGTTTTTTCAAGGAGTTTACGGTGATCTATCTTCTGACTGCGGGTGGCCCGCCTTTAGTCAGCGGGATCACCCAACGGAACATAGTAGGGGCAACATCAACCCTCGAAGTCTTTGTCTATGAGCAGTTTCAGAATCGGGAAAACTATGGGTTGGCTTCGGCCTACTCGTTCATGATGGCGATGGTTGTCCTTGGTTTTTTGTTTTTGTGGTTGTCTGCCAAAAGCAATCGGGTAAAAAAATCGGGTCCTGTGATGATCCTGTTTCTTCACCTCGTATTCCAGGGACCCTTTTGGGTCGTCCGTTTTCTTGCCTATCTTCTGGCCTCAATCGGATGGTTCTTGGAGCAAAGAAGGAATCGAAGTCAAGGAACCAAAGTGGAGCGATGCAAGGCATTTTCGCTGCAATGGTTTGCGCAACAAGGGATGGGTTTTGCGGTGGCGCTAGACTTTCTTCTGATGGCATTTTCCCTTACCCAAGCCGGCTGGCTGAGAGGGCTGTACGCCCCAACAATCTTCGCGCTTTTCGTTTGGGTTCTTCTGGTCAATCGACGCAGGAAAATCCGGAGAGAGGCATTCATCTTTCGTTTTCGGGCTTTTCCCGTGGTAATGAGCTCCGGAATGTGTTTGATCCTTCTTTTGTCTTTCATGAGTCTGTTTGTTTTGGTTCGGATGGCGTTTTCTCCCATGAGCACTACGGTCTTTCTTTCAGAAGGACCACCCCTGGGTTGGACCGTTCGTCCATTTATCGATGCGGTGGAAAAAGAGAAGATATTTCATTATCTCGGTAACTCCCTGCGTTTATCTTTACCCGTCATGCTAATCACACCCATTCTGTGTTTTCCTGCTGCCTATGCGCTCAAAACAATGCGCAAGGTTGTTTCCAACAGCCTTTTATCGGTGTTTACGGTAATCGGTTTTTTTGGTGGTATGCATACTCTTATCCCTTTGTTTGTGATGTTTCGCGGATTGACTGCCATTCACAGTTATCTTCCGTTGGTATTGATCTATGTCTCGAGCAGCATTCCTTTTTCCCTATTTTCGATGAACGCTTTTTTTGATCGGTTCCCGAAAAGCCTGGAAGATCTAGCGCGTATGGAAGGGGTTCCTCGGTTTCTTTTCTTTCGAAGGATTCTTTTTCCGCTTTCCATTCCCACCCTGATTCCTTCGGCTATGGTTGCATTCTTGAGCGCTTGGAATGGATTTCTCGCTCCGTTGATCTTTATTCCAAACGACATTGATTTTCCTTTGAGCATCAAAATCAGCTCTTTGGTGGGGAGCATTGCTTCGGGTAGCCCAAGGTGGAATCTTTTTGCAGCCATTTCCCTCATGAATACCGTTCTTGTGGTCTCTCTATTCATTTTTTTCAAAAACCCCATCAAACACACTGCATTATCCGATTCCTCCGAAGAGTAAAAACGGATGATATAGGAAGGGTTCGAAATCCTCATCGATTAAGAGCATTTTCCTCGTAATTGGTTCAGGCTTTTCTCCCGTATCCTACAAGGGGCTTAATGGTGATTGATTCGTATGATACGATAGAGTATAATCATTATAATCTTTTTGGGTAAAGGAGGTCCTATGGCCGAACCAGCTCAGATTGATCTTTCTTCCCCATTGCCCATGTATATGCAACTGCAACGGATCTTTCGAGACAAGATCCTTTCCGGGTGTTGGGAACCTGGTTCACAAATTCCTGTGCAACAAGAACTTGCCCATCAGTACGAGGTTTCGCTCGCTGTTGTGCGGCAAGCTGTCCAAACCTTGGTCAATGAAGGTCTTCTTGTAAAAAGACAGGGAAAAGGTACCTTTGTTTTGGACCTGCGAATCAAGCAAGGACCAAGAGAGTTGACAAGCTTTACCCAGGAACTCCACGCGAAAGGCGTCAAGGCCGGATCTATCGTCTTGGATAAAGGATGGATCGAATGCGACGATGCGTTTGCAAAAATCTTCTCCATTTCTCCGAAAAGCAAAGTCGTGTGGTTGAGACGATTGAGAACCGCCGATCAAAAGCCTTTGGGAATCCAAACCTTCTATTCTCCTGAATACCTTGTCCCCCAACTCCTTTCTCATGACTTTTCCGGATCTCTGTATGTATTCCTGGAGCAAATGTACCATATCCGAATTGTCCGGGCAATAGAGAAATACTTCGCTACAATGTTGGATGAAGATGACTGCGCAACCTTGGATGTGCAGTATCCGTTCGCGGGGTTCTACGTGGAACGAATCGCCTATGATCATACCGGACAAGTTGTGGAGTACACAAAATCTTGGATGCGCTCGGACAATTATTGCGTCGAGATCCAGTTGGAAACATGAACTATGATGAATGACTTTCTGTGCATCGACATCGGAGGATCGCTTTGCCGCAGAGCGTATGTCGGATCTGATGGATGGGTGCGTGATAAACTGACTTTTCCGACACCAAAAGACTTTTCAACCCTCGAAAACCAATTGATCGAATGGCTTCCCATGGAAGAAGGGGTCCGTACATTGGGTATTTCCATTGCTGGTGCCTACATCCCCAAAGAAGAGCGTTTATGGATTCCCAATGCCTTTCACGGACAACCCTTGCCCGATCGAAAGCGCTTGGAGCAGACGCTGGGGACGCGCGTAGTCGTTTCAGACGACCGAACAGCCGGCGCCATCGGAGAGGGTTGGATGGGAATGGCGCGAACGGCGCAGGATTATCTCTACTTGATCATGGGTACAGGCCTGGGTCTAGGTGTCGTATCGGGCGGTCGCCCCATTGCTGGATCACACGGTCTGGCGGGATCGATCGCCTGGAATCGGGTTTCGAAAGAAGGGATTCCTTTGGAACGGATTCTATCGGGTCCAGGAATCGTTCAACAATATCAGATAGCCACAGGAATTGATTTGAACGATGCATCTTCTCTCTTTGAGAGCGACCGTGTTAATACTGATGCAAACGCAAAATCGGTAATCGAACATTTCTCGGAGATTTTGGGCACTCTGTTGGGAACGCTCACCAACCTTTTGGATCCCTCTTTGATCGTTTTGGCCGGAAGCGTAAGCAAACAATGGAGCCATTTTGAAGAAAGGACCCGTATGGCTTTGAAAACCCAACTTTCACCCATGCTTGAAGCCCCAAATATCGTTGTGTCCCAACTGATGGACGATGCATGTTTGTTGGGCATGGCGAAGATCCAAATGATGATGGTAGAACCTTGAAGGAGGGAAATATGGCATATCGTAGGTATTTGCAAGAGGTTCAACGATTAATTCAGACCATTGAGTCCCAGAATGGAGAATCGATTGAAACCGGCGCGCGGAAGATGGCAACATGCATTCAGCAGGGGGGGTTCTGCCATTTTTTCGGGAGCGGTCACTCCATCATTCCAGTTCTGGACGCTTTTCCACGGTATGGGGGGTTTCTTGGACTGAATCCCCTGATGGACGCGCGGTTAATGTGGTTTAGCGCGACTGGATCCGCAAATGCTCCCGGGCTTCTTAATATCGAACGGAGAGAGGGGTATGTGGAAGACGGGTTTCTGAGATACCAACCGGTTTTTCGGGGAGATGTTTTGGTTGTTTATTCTCATGGAGGCCTAAATGCCGCGCCTGTTGAAGCAGCCCTTTATGGAAACAAAGTGGGAGCTTACGTAATCGCGATCACCTCCATGACGCACCAATCGGAGGCTCGTCCGACCCATAGCAGCGGGAAAAAGCTTTCGGATATTGCCGATCTGTGTATTGACAACTGTGTCCCCCCAGAAGATGCGGTTGTCTCCTTACCGGGGAAACGGCAGAAAGTTGGTGCTACTTCCAGCATAGCAGCTATTACGGTCACTATGTCTTTAACAGCACAAACAGCCGAATACCTTAATGAGATGGGGCAAGATTTAGAAATTTTTGTGTCACCCAATGTGCCCGGATTTGGAGTGGACTATAATCTGGGCGTATTTGATCTCCATAACCGGAGAATGGCGCGGCATATGGCCAAAAACCAGGAGGAGTGAAGAGATGGATCCAAAAACCTTTCCAGTCTCTGTATGGTATGGCGCCAATCGAGCAAGAGCACCCATGTTTTGGGAGATCCAAGAAGCAGACCATAAACGGATTCGATCAGACTTTCAATCGATCCGTTCATCCGGATTCAATACTGTACGCCTCTGGTATGATTGGCTAACTGCTGAAAAAAGACCGGATCAGTGGGATTTCTCGGGAATCAAAATGCTTTTGGATTTATCTCATCAGGCGGATTTGAAGGCAGTGATCCAGGTCTACTCAGACTCTGCGCCCAATTGGGTCGAATCCGAATACCCCGATTCTTTGTTTATGGATCGTTCGGGATTGGTGATCCGAAATCAAGCCTCTCCCGGTTATTGTACCGATCATCCAAAGGTTCGAGAACACGTGGGCGATTTCTATTTTCGGTTGGCCGAGGTTGCGTCGCGCTTTCCCCATTTTCTTGGATGGGATGTTTGGTCGGAACCGCATATTGTAGAGTGGTCTTGGATCGATTATATGAAAGACCCGTGGTTTTGTTTTTGCCGCCATTCGCAGAATCGGTTTCGAGCATGGCTCCAAAAAAGGTATCAGGGTGACCTGGATCATTTGAATCGCAATTGGTATCGCACGTACCGCTATTGGGAGGAGGTTCAGGCCCCCGGATATATTTCTCTCTCCACTTTCAGAGACGTTGTGGACTGGATTCATTTCAATACAGAAAAGATCGCCGAAGACCTTGCATGGAAAGTGGATCATGTCAAGAAGGCCGATCCCGATCATGTCGTCAGTTCGCATGCTGCGATCTCGTCGGTCTACGGTATGCCCGGAATCGGATATGGAGCCTCCGATGACTGGCTTTTGGCGCGACAGGTTGATGTGTGGGGCACTTCTTTGTATCCAAAACATACCGGGCCTTGGATGCCTCTGAAACCCCATCAGATTTGCGTTGCTCTGGATGCGACCGCAAGTTCGTGCAGAAGTGCGACAAAACCCTTCTGGGTCGGTGAGTTGCAAACGGGGGATGGGGTTACCGGTATGCGATTTGGGGAGTCGGTAACCGCTGAAGACGTTGATCGATGGGCTTGGCGATGTGTGTCTCGAGGCGCGACCGGTCTCCACTACTATGCTTGGTATCCCATGAGTTGTGGATATGAGATCTCGGGGTTTGGTCTTTGTGAACCCGATGGATCGGTAAACGATCGCGTGCGGAGCGCAGGAAATGTTGGTCGGATCGTTTCCGAAAACGAAGACCTCTTTATGAAGGCAAAACCAGCACCGGCAGACGTCGCGATTCTGTACAACATAGAGGCTCACGGCTCTCTCGCGGGGTTAAGGGTTTCAGCAGCGACGCAAATCCGGAAAGATATGTTCGGGTTTTACCGCGTTTTGATGGAAATGGGAATCCCGGTAGAATTTGTGCATCTCGATGATATTGCTGGTGGGATGCTCGATCGATATCGATTTCTCTACATGCCCAGTTCTTATGTGTTAACCGGCCTACATGCCAGAAAAATCCAGGAGTTTGTTTTTCAGGGTGGCACGGTGATGGCAGATTTCCGAGTGGGTTGGATGAATGATCTAGGGGAATTGTCGTTAAAAATCCCTGGGATGGGACTTGATCGAGTCTTTGGCTGTTATGAAGACGATACGGTTGATAACCGGGATCAGAAGATCATCTCTTCTCGTTTATTCGGGACCATTCCTGCCCATGAACATCTGTCCACATTCGTGGTAACTGATGGGGAAACCCTTGCTGAGTATAACGGTCGGCCTGTTATTGTAAAGAACCTCCATGGACAAGGTACTGCATACATGATCGGAACGCAAATCGGTTGTGTTCTGGAAGAAGAGGATCATTCAGGAATCCGAACGTTTCTTTCATCCGCTGTAACAGAAGCGGGAATTGCTCCCTTCTGCCGGTCTTTCATTAATGCTCCCAAAGGCTCCAACGCGCAATATGAAGTCCGAATCAACATTTCCGGCGAGAGAAGGATTGTATTTGTATTCAATGATTCCGCTGAGCCATTGACCATCGGATTGGAAATACCGTTGCCCCTCTCGGATTTCGAGCTCGTCTGGAAAAACCTAAAGACAGGGGAAGAAAGAGTGATTCAATGCTCAAACGGCGTGGTAAAGCTGGATTTACTGATCGAAAAGAATGAAACCGGGGTCTATGTTCTTGAAAAACCCCATTTTGATGAGGAGGGAAGGGTATGAAAAAGGCTTTCTTGGTAGCATGTGTACTGATTATGATTCTGTCTGTGATCTCTCTGGGAAACACGAAGCTTGTTTGGGCTGTTCACTGGTCCGATTTCCAGGTTGATGGTATCTATGATGAAGATGAAAACCTGACGGTAAAAGGGGTCCAACAATACGTAGATCAATACATGAAAGAAAACCCCACTGTCGAGATCGAGATTCAACCGGTTCCTTTCGACGATTACCTAAAGCGGATTCTGATCGGCCATACGGCAGGCCAATACTCGGATATCTATAATCTGTATTCTTTATGGGCAGTCCAGTTGGTGGATTCCTACATCCTTGACGCTCCGTCACCGGCTCTTATCGAAACCGTTCGGAAGAATTTTATCCCTGTTTCTGTTCAAGGGTCAACCATTGAGGGCAAAATTTGGGGCGTTCCCATGGAAATTTCAAATTATACGCTGATCTACAACAAAAAGCTATTTGCGGAGGCAGGGTATCAACATCCTCCGAAAACGTGGGATGAACTGATCGATATGGCGGTTAATCTGACCAAGAGAAATGAAGACGGCACGATTCATCAGTACGGGTTCGCTTTTTTATCAGGATGGGATTCTGCCGTCGTCCACCCCTATTTATCTATGCTGTACAGTTTGGAAGGCAGACTCTTCACCGACGATTTCAGCCGTTCGTTGTTGGATTCTCCCGAAGCCCTATTGGCGCTTGAAAAACAGATCGAGTTGTTCAAACGCGGTGGCACCGATACAGCAGGGAGCGTTTGGGCTTTCCCAACAGGACGAGTAGCCATGATGATTATGGCGTCATGGTATGAATCAAGTTTGAAACTCGGATTCGGTGATGAATATGAAGAGACTGTTGGCGTTGCGCCTTTCCCATACCTCAAAACGCCCGCAAATTGCGGCTATACTTGGTTCATCGGGGTCGACAGGAATTCCCGTCACAAAGAGGAAGCATGGAAGTTTATCCAATGGATGACCACTGAAATGACCGAAGCGGGTACGACAAGAATGGGTGAACTGATGGCCAGGAATATTGGATCGATTCCCACTCATCTGGCAGATCTTGATGGGTTCCCAGATGAACTGAACGACTTATATACTTCGGTCTTTGTGCAAGAACTGGAAAACACAATTTCAGAGCCAAACGTAGCTCAAGGCCAGGAAATCAAAGTTGTGCTGATGAGGGAAATCATCGAAGCCTGGCATGGTCGAAAGACCCCTCAACAGGCTCTTTCTGCCGCAAAGCGAGAGATTGACCAAATCCTGAGAGAGTTCTACTGAGCTGATGAAGGGCGGGACTGAGTGATGAGAAGGGACATACGGCTTCGGGCAGTATCCGGGTATGGCTTCATCAGCCCCGCCCTTATCTTCTATATCTTTTTCTTCGGGTTTCCGGTCATCTTTTCTCTGGCCGCTTCGTTTCGAAGATGGAACATGCTGGTTCCACTCTTCGACGCTCGGTTTTTGGGTTGGGACAATTTCGAATTTCTGCTTCAAAATGAGATGTTCTTACGTGCCTTATTGAACACTTCGTTATATGCGGTGATTACCGTGTGCGCTTCTTTAGGGATTTCCCTGTTTCTGGCTGTGCTCATAAACAGCGCTCGTTTTCCTGTCCTATGGAGATTTCTCTTTTTCACGCCCGTTGTCACACCCTCGGTAGCCATCGGAACGATCTGGAACTATCTCTATAGGCCCAACAACGGGCTTCTCAACCAGATCTTGGGTTGGTTCGGAATTCGCCCAGTATACTGGCTTACCGATGGGAATGTCGTTCTTTTCTCAGTCATGCTGGTAGCAATTTGGGCCGGAATCGGTGGATCCATGCTCATTTTCACCGCAGCGCTGAAAAATATCCCGAATGACTACTATGACGCAGCAAAAATCGACGGAGCGGGTATTTTCCGGAGGTTTTTCTCCATTACCATTCCCTTGATTCAGCCTACCTTGCTTTTTCTGATGGCTACAGGGATGATCGGCGCATGGCAGGTCTTTGATCTCCCCTTTATCATGGGCCGGAATGCCCCTGCAATGAGTATCATGACGGTTTCTTGGTATATCTATGAGACCGCATTTGGCTCCATGCGGATGGGACGCGCATCGGCTGGAGCCTTTCTCCTTTTCATCATTATCTTTGTCATTACACTTCTGATCCTTCGAGCCTTTCGGAAAGGGGGGTATGAAGGTTTTGCGGAAAAAGAGACGTAAGTATCCAGTATCTCGGGTCGTTTTAACGGTCGCAAAATACTCCATTTTGTGTATCGGAGCCTTTTGCATGATCCTGCCATTCTTTTGGCTTTTTTCAGCATCTCTGATGACTTCTCAAGAATTGATTGCAGATCCACCCCGTTGGATTCCGGAAACTCCGCAATGGAAGAACTATCTGGAAATCCCCCGGAGAATTCCCATCCTGCGCTATTATGGGAACAGTCTACTGGTAGCAGGTCTCGGCACCTTTGGGGTTCTGTTCACGGGATCTCTTGCGGGATTTGCTTTTGCAAAAATCCCGTTTCCGGGACGGAAGATCCTTTTTCGATTTGTTCTTTCCACGATGATGTTTCCGGTTTTTATCTTTTTGATCCCTGTATTCTATTTAATGAAAAACTTCGGTTGGTTAGACAATCACCTCTCGTTGATCATCCCTTTTGTGGTCAGTGGATATGGGATTTTTCTGATCCGGCAGTTTGTTATGACCATTCCCAACGCGCTTATGGACTCTGCGCGAATTGACGGGGCCGGTTTGTGGAAGATCTATCTGAGGATTATCCTCCCGATGATCAAACCCGCTCTTGCTACTTTGGGCACGCTCACCTTTATCGGTCAATGGAACTCGTTCCTGTGGCCTATGATTGTGACTACCAACGCGCAACACCTGATGACACTCCCGGTGGGCGTATCAAGACTAACACTCGCTTTTTCCACAACAGAAACCCAGCATTTGGTGATGGCTGCGCTTGTCTACCAAGTCATTCCCATGGTTATCGTTTTCTTGTACCTCCAGAAAAATTACGTTAAGGGATTTGTTATGAGCGGATTTGGAGGGATTTGAACCAAACCGATCCGTTGGATTTTCCTACAATCGATACGAAAAAAGCCTCGAACTGAGGCTTTTTTTCTTGGCTTTCTATGATATAATCAAAACGGTAAAGGATCCCTGGGATCAATTTGATTGGAGGAGGATTGAGCAGGATGATTCGGGTTCGATTTGCACCTAGTCCTACAGGATATCTGCATGTTGGTGGCGCGCGAACAGCTCTTTTCAACTACCTTTTTGCTCGACATATGAAAGGATCCTTGGTTTTGCGTATCGAAGATACCGATGTGTCTCGTTCCACGATCGAATCCGAACAGTCTCTTCTTGAAACCCTCCATTGGTTAGGTTTGAGTTGGGATGAAGGTCCCGACGTTGGCGGAGCGTATGGACCGTATCGGCAATCGGAACGATTGGACAAGTACCGGGCCATGGCGGACGAGCTTGTGAAAAAGGAAAAGGCGTATGAAGCCTATGTCTATCCCGAAGAACTTGAGAGCTTGCGCGGGAAGATGCTGGCCAATAAGGAGTCTTCTCACTATACCAAAGAGATCATCAGCACGTTCGACACACCCCAACGGCGAAAAGAGTATGCGGATCGGGGCCTTTCGCCGGTAATCTACTTTCAAATGGAACAGAAAGACTATGTTCTCCATGACTTGATCAAAGGAGAGGTAGTGTTCAAAACGGGAACCATTGGAGACTTTGTGATCCTTCGAAGCAACGGGATTCCCATCTACAACTATGCCTGCGTGATCGACGACGCCCTGATGAAGATCTCTCATGTGATCCGAGGGGACGATCATCTTTCCAATACACTACGCCAATTGGCCATGTATGAAGCCTTTGGGTTTCCTTTACCCGAATTTGCCCATGTTTCGATGATTCTGGGGCAGGATGGAGCGCGTTTGAGCAAACGTCATGGGGCTACTTCCGTAGAGAAGTATCGGGAAATGGGTTACATGCCTCAGAGTATTGTGAACTACCTATCCCTGCTGGGATGGTCTCATCCGGACGGAAAAGAGGTCATAGAGCTCCAGGAGATGATTGACGCGTTTGAATTGACTCGTGTCAGTTCGAATGCGGCCATCTATGACGAGACCAAGCTTCGGTGGATGAATGGCCATTATATTCGAAATATGGATCTAGATCAGCTGACTCGAGAAGTTATCCCATTCCTCAAAAAAACGCATACGGATCCTCAAGCGGTGCACGCCAATTACAAATGGTACCGAGAGGCCATAGAAGCTGTACGGAACCGAGTGCATGAATTATCGGAATTCCCTGAACGGATGGAAGTCTTCACCAAGGAACCTCCAATTGAAAGAGATTGGATAGAAGAGCTGAAAGATCAGGATTTGGAACCCGCATTTATCTTGCTTTCGGAAAAATTGGATGATCTGGATGGATGGAAGACAGAAATGGTCCAGCAGTTGTTTCAATCCGTTCTTCAGCAAACAAAAACCAAACCCAGACCTTTTTATAAGATGCTGCGAAAACTGATCACCGGAACAGAAGATGGTCCGGAACTCGTCAATGTGGTTCATCTTTTGGGTCGAAATGAAATGATCAAACGGATTAAGCGGGTTGTGGAACAATTATGATCCAATTTACCGATACGTTGACCGGAACGAAGCGACCGTTTATTCCCATCACACCTGGAAAAGTAAGTATGTATGTATGCGGTCCCACCGTTTATAATACCGTTCATATAGGAAATGCCAGACCACCAGTTGTCTTTGACAGTGTGCGCCGGTTTTTGGAGCTGGAAGGATTTCAAGTTACGTACGCGCAAAACTTCACCGATATCGATGATAAGATTATCCTTCGGATGAAGCAGGAAGGCTGGGATTTTGAGTCGATTACCCACACCTTTATCCGTGCATTTCGCAAGGATATGCTTCGCTTGGGCGTCCGAGAAGCCAATTTTCAACCCCGTACAACCCATTTTCTTGAACCGATCATTCAGTTCATCAAAGACCTGATCAACAAGAACCATGCGTATGAAATCGAAGGTGACGTTTTCTTTGATGTGTCTTCATACGAAGGATACGGGGCTTTGTCGCACAGGAAAGTTGAAGATATGATCGCAGGGAGTCGGATCGAAATTGACCCTCGGAAAAAGCACCCAGCTGATTTTGCCCTTTGGAAAGCAGTCAAACCCGACGAACCCTCTTGGCCCAGTCCATGGGGATACGGCCGGCCCGCTTGGCATATTGAGTGTTCGAGTATGGCATTAGGTCTTTTAGGTGACCGATTCGACATTCACGCGGGAGGCAATGATCTGATATTCCCGCATCATGAGAACGAACGAGCCCAGAGTGAAGCGCTCAATCGTGGAGGGTTTGCCAATTACTGGTTGCACAATGGGATGCTCCAAACTGGTGGGGCTAAGATGGCCAAATCAATCGGAAACATCATCACCATTCAAGAAGCGGTCCATCGCTTTGGCAGGGATGCCATCCGTCTTTTCTTTTTTTCGGCTCACTATCGAAATCCCATCGAGTTCAGCGAAGAGATCTTGACTGGCTGGAAGACAGCTGCCCAAAAGATGAGGCAAACCCTGTCGGAATGGAAAAAACAATGGGAATCCCATCCAATCGTTATGAAGCGATCATCCTGGATGAATGATCAGATCGATCGATTTCATGAAGCCCTTCGAGATGATTTCAATACACCCAAAGCCATTTCTCAGATTTTTGAGCTTTCACGCTCGGATCGCGCGAATCTGGAACGCCTCAAAGAATCCCATTATCTTATCACAGAATATTTCTCTGAAGTGTTAGGGTTGTTCGATAGTCCCGATGAATCACTTGCGAGAGGATCGGATCAACTCATTCGAACTTTGATTCAAGACTATATCGACCGGCGCTCAAGAGCAAGGAAGCAGAAGGATTTCGCGGAAGCAGATCGAATTCGAGATTATTTGGGATCCTTAGGGATCACTCTATTGGACGAAGGGGATGGAACGACTGGCTATCAGTGGGCGGATTAACGCAACGAGGCTGCTATGGAAATTCATCGAATAGAACCGGGAGAAACCCTCTTTTTTCAAGGGATGCCGGGTAAGCATATGTACCGATTGCAATCCGGAATAATCGCGTGCTATTTTGCTCTGAAATCCCCGGTTTTTATTGGGTTCTCAATGCCAGGAGACTTGATCGGGATCGAAGCTGCCGTTGGCGGGAATTATACCTTTACTGCCGAATGTGTTAAGAAGGCTTCTTTGGAACAGTATTCTTCACCCCAAGCAAAGGCCTTGTTGATCGGAGATGAATACCGTAGATTGGCTGAAGGGATCTCGCGCCAGATGGAGCAGTGGATCAAACAACCCGGTATACAGAGTCCGGAAGAAATCAGCCTCCTTCTTGAAGAACTTGAGGAGATTGATGAGGTCCTATGCAGAAAGTTTTTCAACCCGATGCTTTTTCGACAAGCATTGGATTTGTTGGTTTCCAAAGGAACCCATACAAAGGTGGATCATAAAATCTTTCGAAAAAAGAAAAGGGAGGTTGAATGATGGCACTGATTCGTCCATTTCGCGCTTTGCGTCCCAAAAAGGAGCATAGCGCCGATGTAGCTGCAAAACCGTATGATGTCATCAATTCTGACGAGGCAAGAATCGAGGTGCAAGGAAAACCCTTGTCGTTTTTGCATGTGGTCAAATCGGAAGTGGATTTGCCCAAAGAAATCCATCCGTACGACCCAAAAATTTACACAAAAGCCAAAGAGAATCTGGAACGATTCATCTCCGATCAGATATTGATCCAAGAAGATGAACCGGTTTTATTTTTGTATCGGCAAGTCTGGCAGGGCAGAATGCAGACAGGCTTTGGAGGGTGTTTTTCGGTCCGTGAATACGAGAAGAATCGGATCAGAAAACACGAATTTACTCGCAAGGAAAAAGAGGATGATCGTGTCAACCACATCCTCACGACTGGGGCGCAAACGGGCCAAGTGTTCCTGGCCTTTCGTTCCAAAGAAAATACCGACGATTTGATCGAGTCCCTTACCCACAACGAAGCGGATTATGATTTCATCGATTCGGAAGAAGCCCGTCACCTTTTATGGATCATTCGAACCCCTCAACAGATTGAGCGCATCGTCTCCTTCTTTCATGAGATTCCGGAGTTGTACATTGCGGATGGCCATCACCGGGCCGCTTCTTCTTCACGTGTATGCAACATTATGGCATCCAAAAATCCGAATCATAATGGTACGGAAGAATATAATTTTTTTATGGCAGTCGCGTTCCCACACACCCACTTAAAGATCCTGGACTACAATCGGATTATTAAAGGGCTGAATGGATGGAGCTTTGAGGGATTGATCAACCGGATTGCCGAAGGGTTCAGCATATATGAGGCGCCCCAAAGTCCGTATTCTCCACGGAATCGGCATGAATTCGGCATGTATTGCCAAGGCAAGTGGTTTTGCTTGAAAGCGAAAGAGACCCTTGTTGATGAATCTGACCCTATTCTTTCTCTAGATGTAGCGATTCTTCAGAATCACTTACTCAACCCTGTATTGGGAATCGAAGACCCCCGAACTGATTCCCGCATCTCCTTTATCGGGGGGATCCGAGGGTTGAATGCGCTTCAAGATGAAGTGGATCAGAATGCCGATATTGGGTTTTCCCTGTTTCCCACCTCCATGGAGGAACTATTGAATGTAGCTGACGCAGAGCAAGTGATGCCGCCAAAATCCACATGGTTTGAGCCCAAACTCAAAAGCGGGTTGATTATCCACCGGATTGATTAACCCTATGTCGGAACGAACGAAAGGACCGATTTAATGAAAAACGTGTGCGGTGTGATCCTGGTACTGTTTGTTCTAATGATTCCCATAGTTTGCGCTCAGGGCGATCAGATCGAATCCCATATCAATGCCCTGCAGACGATGAACCCGATGCTGCCTTTTTCATTCACCTACGATTATCGGAGCCCACGCCCTCTACAAATCGAGTTTTTTGTTGGCTCCTTTGCAGATGTCGATAACCTAAGCCGCATATCACCGGATACAGAAGGTTTGGCAATCGTCCCTGGTTCAATTGGAATCAAAGCGGGCCTTCCAGGCGATCTTACGCTCATTGGAAGCTGGCCTTGGTTGGGGGGGTATTTCAGCCTACCCGAGCAATTGATATGGCCTGAGTTCAGCGTTGCCGTGATGGTTCCCTTATCCTTGCAAGGATCGCAAAGTCGGCCATTTGTTGAATCGTATACGATGAATATGGTATTGAAAAAGTCGCTGCCTCCCTTTCGGTTTTCAGCAGGGTACAACATTCTTGTATCCCCTCAGTTTATGACTGATCCTGAAGGCGAATCGCAAGAAATCGGCCAAACATACGTTGGCATGGGCATAGAAGGATTGGTCAATCCTTTTCTTCGTCTGATGGGCGAATACCGTTTTCAAATGAGTTCTTGGAGAGCCTTTACCGGTATTGATGATGATGTGCGGTATACGTACGAATGGTTTCCGTTGTATCCAAACAGTCTGATTGGGATTGGCTTGGAGTACATCTGGGATACTCCAAACTTCGTAATGAAAAGCTTTGTCGGGTACTCCATTCGGATTTCTCCTCCAGACCCAGAGATTGGCATCACTTTTGGATCGCAAGGATTCTCGGTGGGATTTACCTTCCTCTTTATCCTGCCGATTCATTGATCACGATATAAGGGATTTGGATCGGCCCGCTTTGCTTTTGGAGGAAAAGAAGATATGAACGATCCGATGAACAACCAACCCAGAGTGTTGAGCCTCGGGGCGCAAACAATGTTGCGTGGATTGGCCATCTCAATGGTCGTCCTTGGTCATTCCATTGCCTTGATTATTGATAATCTCCAGCTTTCCGAGCAAATCGTTGCTGGAATCGTAGGGAAGCTCACTGCGCCTTGTGTGTTTTTCTTCGTTATCTTGATGGGGTATGGTCAAGGGTTGAAGAAAAAGCGTATTTCGCGGGCTCAAGTGATCCAGCGGGTGACAAACATCCTCTACCCATATCTCTTCTGGGCCTCAATTTCTTTTATCCTCTACCTGATCCTGAAAGAACCCTTTTGGTATCCGTTTACCGGACGGGGTCTTTATGGAAACTTACCCTTGTTGATCCAGTACATTGCATCGATGGGCAGTTTTATGATCAGCTGGCAATACTATTTTCTAGGCATTTATCTTTTTTTTCAATGGTATGCCTACCGAATTCGACATCAATCAGAAGGTCAATTATGGAAAACCACCCGATTCATGCTTATGTTCCATGCGAGTTTTTTGACTGTCATTACGCTAATCCTCTGGATGGGTCGGCCAGATCAAATTCCCCTTCCATTCATGAGCGCCTTTATCTATCCCAACCCGATTGCTTGGGCTTTTGCCTTCTATTTCGGCTTTTATCTTGGGACGAAAAAAACCGGAGTGCTTCCAAAAAAATCATGGCTTGAATCCTTTCTGTTTTTGATTTTGTGGGCATTCGGTTCCTTTGAATTGGTGTTTTTGCTCCGAAAATGGGGTGGGGTATTGGTCATTGACCAGTTTACCTTGTCTGGATTTCTCTTTGGATTGGTCTTTCTGGTCATCATCGTGCGTTATGTCATCCGCCAAACAGAACGGATGGCAAGAGGAATCACCACCCTGTGGCACCGATGGCTCATGCGGTTCGGCAAACATTCGCTGTTAATCTTCCTATTGCATTTGCCTTTTCAATGGTTTATTCTCATGGCGATCGAAGGTTTGGCTGGGTTTCCGTTGCATCCTTTTTTTCGCCTTATGATTTTGGCTGGTTCCGGTCTTTTTGTGCCCTATGCAATCGGAACTGCAGCCCAGAAAATCCCCGGCCGTTTGCGAAAAGCAATGATTGGGTTTTAGTTTTCCCTACTTGGGTTCAAGATAGAGGAGGTCTTTGCTAGTGAAACAGATTCGAATCAAAGCTGTCGGTCAAGTCGCAATCAGCGTCCTGTCCATTCTTTTGTGCGTGTTCACCCGGTACAACCATCCGTTGGTTTCGGCGATTTTTGCCATTGCCGTTTTCCTGATCATCCTTTGGATCATGACATCTCGTCTATCGAAGAGAATTCGAACGGAAAAATCCGCGTATGCCAAGGACCATATGGATCCATCGCTCAGAATCTGCGTTTTTTCGGTGTGTTTCAATGAAAATACGACCATTCAGCAGACAGTCCATCATTATATGCAGTTTCCGTCCAATGTACGGATGGTTGTGTATGACAATTACTCAACTGATAATACCTATGAATTGCTGATGGAACTGCAAACCCAATATAGCGATCGATTAACCATTCGCAAACTGCCCAAAAAAGACACCTTTGTTCACCCCAAGGGGTTGGCCCGTGAGCATGCCTTTCAAACTGTCGATACGGATTTTTTCGTAGATATTGACGCCGATACCATTATTGAGTGGGGGGATTTTCGCAAAGCCATCAGCGCGATGGGTTCCCAAGAAATCGATGTGCTCCACTTTGCCCGTAGAAACGATCAAAAACCGCTGTTTACGTATCGGTTGGCTGAAGTGGATGAATGGATGGAGATGGGGTTGAAGGTTCTCCGATTGCAGCCATGGGTGTTTGCAGGATCAGGGTATATCGTCCGCCAATCGGTTGTCAGCGGTTTTTCTTACCATAAGACAGCCATAAGCGATGACCACTACCTGTTCAAAAAGATCAAAGAGAAAACACAACGGATCGAGTACTTTTATACGCTATTTGCGCACGAACGAGCTCCAGAAACCTTCAAAGGGTTTATTCGCCAGAGGATTAACTGGTTGACCCATGGGATCCCTTATTATCTGCTCCATGAGTATTTGGCCATATCCCTTGGCACATTGGTTTTTTCTCTTGTTGTCTCTTCTTTGTTCATCTTTCAATCGATCTTCTTCTTGGTTCCGTTGGCCGTTGTCTCAACAATAGTAGCAATTGAAATATCTTTTCATTCTGTTTTGCTCAAATCATCTATCCTGAAAACAATCTTTTATACTTTTATTTTTTTGTTTACTATGGTTTTTGTTTTCAGCGTTATTTATTTTTCCATAATATTTAAAATTATATTCAATTCCAATAAAATTTCATTCAAAAAAAACGAGTGAACCGGAGGTGGGTATGAATTCAAGAGAATCGATTCTCCGTTCCGTACAAGCGTATGCTCAATCTCAACCGAAAAAGGAGTTCATCCCCGGAATGACGCCCATTCCTTTTGCAGCACGAGTCATTGATGAAGAAGAAATCACCAATGCAACCGAAGCAGCATTGGATGGGTGGTTTACTTCTGGGCGATTCTCCGATGCTTTTGAGACTTCATTTGCAGATTTTTTTGGCTTGAAGAGTTGTTTGCTTACCAATTCGGGGTCATCAGCAAATTTGCTGGCCCTTTCAGCCATTACCTCCCCGCTTCTCGGGCATCGCCGTGCCAAACCTGGCGATGAAGTGATTACGGTTGCTGCGGGGTTTCCCACCACGGTCAATCCCATCATCCAGAATCAGTTAACTCCTGTCTTTGTGGATGTTGATATTGGAACATACAACGCAATTGTTGAAGAAGTAGAGGGAGCCATCACACCCCGAACAAAAGCCATCATCCTTGCTCATACGCTGGGTAATCCATTCGACCTTGATGGAATTGGCGCCTTGGCGAATCGATATGGCCTCTTTCTGATCGAAGATTGCTGTGATGCTGTGGGAAGCGCCTTTCGAGACAAGCTCGTGGGAACTTTTGGGGAAATGGCAACCGTTAGCTTTTTTCCTGCGCATCATATGACCATGGGAGAAGGCGGTGCAGTCCTGACCCGTTCCTCTGAATGGGAAAAGCTCGTCCGGTCCTTCCGGGATTGGGGACGGGATTGTTTCTGTGATCCGGGGGCCTCCAACAGCTGCGGTCAACGGTTTACCCAACAGCATGGTACTCTTCCTTTTGGGTATGACCATAAGTATGTGTACTCGCATGTAGGGTATAATCTGAAAATAACTGACTTCCAAGCCGCCATTGGTCTTGCCCAACTCAAAAAGCTTCCATGGTTTATCGAAAGACGGAAACACAACTTTCAACGGATGAGGGACGGACTTCATTCTCTATCTGACCAGCTTGTTCTGCCTATGCCCACACCCCATTCCGATCCTTCTTGGTTTGCATTTCCGATTACGGTAAAACCACAGGCCCCGTTTTCTCGGAATGACCTTGTCTCGCATCTGGAAGCCAACATGATCATGACCCGTATGCTGTTTGGCGGCAATCTGACGCGTCAGCCTGCCTATCAGGAAACCAAGTATCGCGTATTCGGGAATCTAAAAAACACCGATGCAATCATGAATGATACCTTCTTCATTGGAGTATATCCGGGAATCACCGATGAAATGGTCGATTATATGGTGGATACTATCAAAGCATTTGCAGAAAAACCCATTCGCCAACACAAAACCATCTCTGCAAAAAGGGAGGGAGCAAATTGAAGGTTGTCCTATTGGCAGGAGGGTTTGGTACCCGCCTGAGTGAAGAAACGGAACGAAAACCCAAACCCATGGTGGAAATCGGAGGAAAACCGATTCTTTGGCACATTATGAAACTGTATGGGCACTATGGGTTTCACGAATATGTGATTTGCCTTGGGTATATGGGATATGTTATTAAGGAGTACTTTCTTCACTATTTCGAACACATGAGCGATATTACCGTCGATCTATCCTGTGGATCCACAGCCATCCATAACTCGAAGAGCGATCCCTGGAAGGTTACTTTGGTGGATACAGGACTGTACACGAATACTGGTGGTCGAATAAAACGGATCCAAAGTTTTGTGGGGGATGAACCATTCATGCTCACTTATGGGGATGGAGTGGGTGATATTGCCATCGATCAACTGCTTCAATTCCACAAAGCTCATGGAAAAGCGGCTACCGTAACAGCGGTCAAACCCATGGGACGCTTTGGATCATTACGGATCGATGATACGGGCTCAGTTGATGAATTTGTCGAAAAACCGGCAGGTGATGGATCGTGGATCAATGGCGGTTTTTTTGTCCTAGAACCTTCCGTTTTCTCATTGATTGATTCCGATCAATCCATTTGGGAACGGGCGCCCATGGAACAGCTGGCCAAGGAAGGCCAACTGGTCGCGTATCGGCACGAGGGGTTTTGGAAGCCGATGGATACCTTGCGTGACAAAAACGAACTGGAACGGCTTTGGGAAATCAAAAAAGCTCCTTGGAACGTTTGGTCATGACCATATTGCTCACTGGGGGTACCGGTTTTTTGGGAAAAACCCTCGTGCCAGCCTTGATCAGGGAAACCCATCATGTCATTCTTTATGTTCGCCCTGCATCGAAGACTGCGTTTTTGGATCATTTTCCCGCTGACCACTGGGAAACAGTAGTTGAAGGAAAAACAACACTGGACCGTTTGTTTTTGGACAAAGAGATCGATCTGGTGATCCACCTGGCCACTGACTATGTGAAACAACATTCCGATGAAGATACAAAGAGGATGATTCGAGCCAATATCGAATTTCCCGCCCTCCTTTTGCAAGCTATGGCTAGTAGTCGAACCCGTTTTTTCATTAATACCGGCACCTTTTTCGAGTATGATCTTCAAGGGAGAAGCAAAATCGATGAAACACATCCCAAACGGGCGTATAATTTGTACGCAAGCACGAAAGCATCTTTCGAAGAGATTCTCAAGTATTATACCATCCATTATGGAATCATTGCCATGACACTCAAGCTGTTTGCGCCGTTTGGACCGTATGACCGACAAGGGAAAATCATCCCTTCGATGATCCAAGCTGCCATTTCAGGCGAAATGATCGAAGTCCATTCTTCGGGTACCCAACAGTGGGATTATGTGTACAGTGAAGATGTGGCAAACGCCTTTTTGATGGCAACAAAAAAAATCTCTACTTTGGATGGCTCTTATCACACATTCAATATCGGCACGGGTGAAACCCATTCGCTGAGGCAGATCGCTTCTGCCATTGAAAGTGTAGTGCGCAAACCAGTGGCTGTATCTTGGGGATCCGATGCCCCAAAGGAGATCGCTTATGCATGCGCAAACCCTACGAAAGCCAATTCGATTCTTGGTTGGCAATCCCGTGTATCCTTTGCGGAGGCTTTGCGAAGGACTATCGATTGGACGCAATCCGCCGCACGACAGAAAGGCGATGGATTCATATGAAATGTATGCAAACAGAGTTCGATGGTTTGGTTGTGATCGAAACCTTTTATTCGAGCGACCCCCGCGGGTCCTTTACAAAGACGTATCATTCGGGGGTATTCCATGAACAGGGAATCCGTCCGGAATTCCACGAATTTTTTGCCTCAAAATCGGGTCCAAACACGATTCGAGGCATGCATTTTCAGCTCCCTCCTTTTCATCACGACAAACTGGTTTTTGTCCTAACGGGTTCGATCACAGATGTTGTTCTTGATCTCAGAAACGATTACAAGACCTATGGTTCTTTTTTTGCAATTGAATTATCCGAATCAAACCGAAAAGCAGTATATATCCCGGCCGGAATGGCCCATGGGTTCCTATCGCTGGAGCCGGAGACCCTCGTCTGTTATCTGACCACATCGGTCCATTCGCCGGCGCACGATACGGGGATTCTTTGGAACTCTTTCGGGTATTCCTGGGATGTCGCTGAACCGATCATATCGGAGAGGGATCAAAGCTTTCCGCCGTTTGAAGCGTTTGAAAGCCCCTTTCGAAAGGAAGACTGCCAATGAGTACCCTTGCCTCGTTCTATGCAGGAAAACGCGTCTTTGTTACGGGTCATACCGGATTCAAAGGGACGTGGCTTAGCATGTGGCTCCTATCGATGGGGGCGGATGTTATGGGTTACGCCCTAGATCCCAATACTCAACCTAGCATTTTTGAAACCCTTTCGCTTGATAAGCAAATGAATCATAGGATTGACGACATTCGGGATGGGGATCGATTGAATGCTGCCATTCACTCCTTTCGACCGGATCTGGTTTTCCATCTCGCCGCTCAACCCATCGTTCGTCTGTCATATCAACAGCCAAAAACTACCTTTGAAACCAACATCATGGGAACGGTCAACCTTCTTGATTCGATCCGATCCCATCCGGCCATCCGCGCAATTGTCAACATTACCTCCGATAAGTGTTATGAAAACCAAAATCAACTATGGGGATACCGAGAAACCGATCCGCTGGGTGGGCATGATCCGTACAGTTCGAGCAAAGCATGCAGCGAGTTGGTTACCACGGCTTATCGTTGTTCCTATTTTCAGGATACCGACACAGCCGTTGCGAGCGCTCGAGCGGGAAATGTAATCGGAGGGGGCGATTGGGCCCCAGATCGACTGATTCCCGATATTGTCCGTAGCCTGTCAGTCGATAAACCCATAAGGCTTCGGAACCCTCATGCCACCAGACCATGGCAGCATGTATTGGATGCTCTATCGGGATATCTCTTTCTGGGAAAAGCCTTGTACGAGGATGGACAGGCATATGCGCAAGCTTGGAATTTTGGTCCGAAGCATGATGATGCAATTTCGGTGGAAGCGATTGTTCAGAGGGCGATTCACATTTGGGGAACGGGTCATTATGAAGTGGAACAAAAGAAACAACCCTTTGAAGCCCCTCAATTGCGCCTCGATATTTCCAAAGCATTGGGTTCCCTCCCTTGGCGCCCGAGATGGTCTATTGAGCAAAGTCTGGAAAAGACTCTTCAATGGTATCGGGCTTTTTTTTCAGGTGGAGATATGGAAAGCGTAACGCGGAAGCAAATCGCATCGGTATTGTTGTAAGGGAAGGAGACATCCAATGGGGGTACTCGTCTATTTCGGAGTTGGGATGGGATTGGGCGTTTTGTTTCTTCTGTTTGCCATGTCTAATTTGAAGAAAAAACGTCTAATTGATGATACACCCACCTCAAAGACCAAAGGGGTATTTATTGGTTTGGTAGAGGTTTCGGGGACGGTTCATTGCCCCTCGCCTCTTATAAGCCATCTGACTGAAACAGAATGCGTCCAGTATCGTTGGCGGATTCAGGAACAATGGAGGCGAACCCGAACAGAAACCTATAAAGATGCCAAGGGAAACACACAGACCCGAACAAAGGTAGAAAGCGGATGGAAAGAGGTTGCCGGAGGACAAAAAAATGTCCGTTTTGATCTCTGTGATGATACGGGATCGATCCAAGTTCGTCCGGAAGGGGCTACATTTGATGGCGAGCTTGTCATGAACACTATCTGTGGTTGGAAGGATCCGTTGTACTTTGGAAAAGGTCCTTCGCTAGAGATACCGGATTCCACACACCGCAGGAAGTTTTTCGAAACCATCATCCCGATCGATCGTCAACTTTACGTCATTGGGCAGTCGCGGGAGCGAGAAGATATTGTGGCTCCCGAAATTGCTTCCGATAAAAAAGCTCCGATTTTTTTGATCTCATCAAAAGACGAAAAAAAGATCAGCCGGGCTTACGGGATCTATTTCTGGGTGTTCACGATTCTCGGTCTTGCCATCGCTGAACTGGTTGTTTGGTTTGGGGAATTGATGATCTATCCTTTACCACCCAATTATGGTCGATTTTACCTTTGGACCGCAATGATCTATACGAGTTTTTGGCTCGTTGGTTACCTATGGAAAGAGTATAATGGATTGAAAGGGCTGCATGAAAAAGTCCGCCAAGCAGAATCCCAAGTCAAAATTCAACTGCAAAGACGGTCCGACCTCATTCCTGCATTGGTTTCGGTGATCCGAGGGTTGATGAACCATGAACAAGCGGTCCAGAACCGCCTCGGAGAATTGAGGGCTGAAGCAGTGCAAAGCCCGGTACAGACAGAGAAGGCGCTAATTGCAATGGTTGAAAATTACCCCGAACTGAAATCCAGCGATTCTGTGATGAACCTGCAAAAAGCGATGATCGACACCGAAGATCGGATTCAGTTGGCTCGTTCTTATTACAATGATATCGCAACATTTTATAATACGCGGTTACGAAGAATCCCTGACAATCTGATCGCTTGGTTGGCCCGGTTGCGTCCAAAACCATTGATTCATTATTGAAACCCATTTGAGCACTGCGTTTTGAAGAGATTCTCGGAGCAATCATGATCGGAGCGGGATCCGAGGAGGATATAATGAAGTGTAAAATAAAAAACTTAGATATAAATTATGAAATTTATGGTGAAGGCAAGCCGATTATTATGCTTCATGGTTGCTATCCTGACCACAGATTAATGGCCGGTTGTTTTGAGCCAGTATTACAAGGCAACAAAGAATATAAAAGAATATATATGGATTTACCAGGTATGGGTAAAACAAAAGCAGAAGAATGGATTAAAAATTCGGATACAATGCTTGATATTGTGATTGACTTTGTTCATGAAATTATTCCAAATAAAACGTTCTTACTTGCTGGTGAATCATATGGAGGATATTTAGCACGGGGGATCGTTTACAAAATGGGAGACTGGGTTGATGGGTTATTACTGTTATGTCCGTGTATTATAGCAGATGTTCGAAAACGGAATATTCCCCCACATATTGTTTTGAAAAAAGATGATTCCTTATTGCAGCAAATCAATCCAATTGATGCGGAAGATTTTGATGATATTGCTGTCGTTCAAAATGAAAGAACATGGAAGAGATATAAAAATGAAATATTATGCGGATTAAAAATTGCAGATGAAAGGTTTTTAAGTAATCTTAAAAACAATGGTTATGCGTTTTCATTTGATGTAGATAAGTTAGAGGAAAAGTATCAGAAACCTACTCTCATTCTTATGGGGCGCCAAGATTCAAGCGTAGGGTATAAAGATGCATGGAGAATTTTGGATGCCTATCCAAGAGCCACCTTTTGCGTATTGGATCGCGCAGGACATAATCTACAGATTGAGCAAGAAGACCTATTCAAAGCGTTAGTTAGGGAGTGGCTTGTAAGAGTTACTGAGTCATAGTCTTCTGTAACCATCGAGCACTGCGTTTTGCAGAGATTCTTGGAACACAATAAGGAGAGGCGTATGCGTCGAACCCATTCATTACGCTCCATACTCACAATCCCGTTCTTGTTTGTGATCGTTTTGGTCATCGCTTTGGTCGGGATGATTTCTTTTTTGAGCGCGCAAAGAGCCGTAAGCGATCTAGTCATGCCCCTTATGGAGGAAATCTCTGCTCATACCAAACAGCAAATCGATCGTTTTTTCGAGGTTCCCTCTCACATAATCCGGATGAATGCCACTGCAATCGGCAAAGGCTGGATCGACGATTCTGACCCCGATGCTTTGAAGGAATATTTCTTATCAGAGATTCGCCTATTCCCATCAGTATCGAGTATCTATTTTGGCAATCCCCAAGGAGGGTTGGTCAATGCGGGTCGGGAAGGGCCTGAAGGAGATTTATACGCGATTATGACTGATCGCTTTCAAAAAGGCACCTTCCGTAAAGTCGGGCTCAGCGAAGAAGGAGAAGAAATATCCCTGATCGCTGTCGTTCCTGGTTTCGATGCAACGATCCGTCCCTGGTATCAGAATGCGGTTTCAGCCGGAGAACTTGTCTGGAATGAACCGTATCTATTGGCAACTGGTCAGGATTTGGCCATTGCCTTGAGTATGCCCGTGCATGATGATTACAAGCAATTGATGGGGGTTGTTTCGGTTGATGTCTTTTTGTCTCATCTGAATCACTTCCTATCCAATACCCGATTAGGAGCTCAAGGAAAAAGCTTTCTCATGGATTCATCGGGGTTCCTGATTGCAACCTCCTCCTTTGAACCGATCATATCTATGAACAACCCCGACATTGGGTCGATGAGAATCCACGCTTTGGAGAGCATCTCCCCTCAGATCCGGGGCGCAGCAGAAATCGTCCTCTCATCCTTACAAGAGGGCCGAGATATTCTCGAGCTGGAAGGCTCCGTAGTACGGACTAACGGAGAAAACCATTATCTCCGAGCCCATGGGATTCCGCATGTTGATGATGCAAGATGGTTTTTGGTGACAACCATACCGGAATCGCTCTTTATGGGTCAGATCTACCAAAACAATCGATCTACTCTCATTTTTTCTCTAATGGCTCTTTTCTTCGCAGCAGGGGTTGGTTTTATCCTTTCGAAAGCAGTCACTCGGCCGATCTCAGCGTTGGAGCAATCCGCATCCGAGTTGGCGAACGGGAAAATCCCAAAACCGGCTATTCATAGCAACATTCGAGAAATTCGCCATCTAAACCGGAGCTTCTATCACATGAGCCAAACCCTTCAGAACACGATCCATTCCTTGAACCGCCAGGTCGAATTGCATCGAGAGGCAGAGCAGGCGCTAATCGAAAAAAACACGGAAATTCAAGCCTCTCAAGAAGAGTTACAAGCAATGAAAGAGCAACTGGAAGCGACTAATGAAGAGCTGTTGTCATCGATGGAGCAGCTGGAAGCCAACAATCAGATCTTGTCAGAATCGGAGAAGATCTTGCAAGCGCGTGAAAACGAATTGATTGAGAACAAAACCCGAGCCCTTAACCAAAGATCGGCGGTTGTGAAGCTCTTTTTGGACCCATCGATCGCGTCCGGAAATATGGAAGCAACCGCAAAAATGCTGACCGAGGTACTCTCTTCTTCCATGCAAGTCGAGCGGGCGAGCGTTTGGTTGATCGATGAAGAAAAACGAGAGTTACAGTGTGTCGATCTTTTTCAAAAGGCCAAAAGCAAACACCTTTCTGGAGCAATCCTGCCGATGGACATGTTCCCAAGCTACTTTCAAGCGCTGTATCGCGATTCTCGGATCAATGCGGAAGAGGCGCAACAGGATCAACGGACCTATGAATTGGCAGAAAAATACCTCATTCCCACGGGAATCACCTCTCTCTTGGACGCGTCCATTACCTCCGAAGGGAAAATTGTGGGGGTAGTCAGCTTGGAACATATCGGCCCCAAGCGGAAGTGGCATCCCGATGAAGAATCCTTCATTACCACAGCTGCGACTATCGTATCCCAAGTATTGGCCATTCGGGAAAGACGTAAACTGGATGAAGAAAACGCGCTATTCGTGTCCATATTCGAATCGAGCAGTGACCTAATTGCCCTCATGGACGCGGATTTTTCTTTGGTATATATGAATCAGCAAGGAAAGAACCTCATTGGTTGGGACGAGGAAGAAACCGTCCAAGGAAAAGGGATTCGAGAGCTGTATCCAGATCGGATATCTCCTTCCATCTTTGAGACTGCGCTGCCCACTGCGTTTGCCCATGGGGTTTGGTCAGGAGAATCGATTCTGATCCATAAAACGGGTCGAGAGATACCGGTAAACCAAGTGATCATGTGCCATAAAGATGAAAACGGAGTAGCCCAATACTACTCCACCATCATCTCAGATACCAGCGATTTGGTCACGTACAAAGAGCAAGCAGAGTTTTCCAGTGGTCACGATTCGTTAACCAGCCTGTTCAACCGATCCTACTTCGAAAAGGAACTCAACCATTGGGAAAACAAGGGAGTATCACCCTTTACCATCCTGTCGGCAGATGTGGATGGGTTAAAGCTGATTAACGAATCCTTCGGTCATGAGCAAGGCAACGAAGTCTTGAAAGCGTGCGCGCAAATCTTGAAAGAAAGCCTTCGGGAAACAGATATCATCGCCCGAGTGGGTGGTGATGAGTTTGCCGTCCTGCTTCCCAATACGGAAGAGGATACAGCGAAACTCATTCAAAAACGGATCGAGTCGACAACTGAAACCTTTAACCACTCTCACCCAAATCTGCCGATCAGTATTTCGATCGGAATGGCTCATGCCCAAGAACCGGATCGTTCGTTAGAGGAACTGTTCCAGGAATCTGAAAATGCGATGATGCGGCAGAAACTGCATAAGGGAACAAGTGTCCGGTCCCACATCATTGAGACCTTAATGACGGCTTTGGGAGAGAGGGATTTTATCACCCAAGGTCATGCCATTCGTCTTTCGGAACTGTGCGAGCGTTTGGCCATCCGCATTGGGCTTTCTCAATCCCAGATCGATACACTCAAACTCCTCGCTCAAGTGCATGATTTGGGTAAGGTCGGCATTCCAGACCAAATCCTTTTTAAAGAAGGGCCATTGACGAAGGAAGAATGGGAGATCATGCGTCTCCACCCGGAAAAAGGATTTCGAATTGCTTCTGCTTCCCCTGATCTATCCGGAATCGCTGACTTTATCCTGAAACACCATGAAAAATGGGATGGAACAGGATATCCGCTGGGGTTGGCCAGAGAGGCAATCCCCTTAGAGTGCCGTATTCTGGCGATTGCCGACGCATTTGACGCCATGACCAGCGACCGACCATACAGGCAAGCTCTGTCTAAAGAAGTGGCCATCAAAGAAATAAAGCGATCTTCGGGAAGTCAATTTGATCCCAACCTTGTTGAAGTTTTTCTTGAATTGATGAAAGAAGATCCTCACTAGGATCATTTAAGTCCGTTCTCCCTTCAACCGATATAAGAAAGCGACTATGGATGGAAATCCAATGAAGGGTTTGAGGGATCAGACTCCATACAGGATGGTATGATTATGAGTAATTTCAGCATCTTTTCGATTTTGAATACGGGTGTCCTTGGAACATATACCTCAAAACTTGCTATGAGCATCACCGCCCATAATATTGCGAATGTCAACACCCCGGGTTTTTCTCGCCAACGCCCGGAGATCCACGCCACTCCTCCAGTCCCTTATTCATCGATGACCCAATCGGGTGTTCCGATGATGCTCGGAACAGGATCCATGGTCAAACGGGTGGAACGGGTCCGCGATGTGTTCTTGGATATTCAATATCGCGAAATCACCAAGAATTATGCGTATTGGGATAAAATGACCCATAACCTGCACTACATGGAACAATTGCTGGCAGAACCGTCAGAAGCTGGCCTTCGGAAACACTTTGACGATATGTGGTCTTCTTTTGCCGAAGTGATGAATGATCCCCTCAATTCAGCAACAATCGCGCAGGTCGCATCGAAAACTGAAACGTTCATCGTCATGCTGAAAGATACCTACAACCGGTTTGAAGAGTTGCGAACAAACCTCAATCAGGATATCCGACTCTCCGTAGATCAGATCAACAATATCTTGCGGCAGATTGCAGACCTCAATAACAAAGTCCGATCATCCTATATCATCCAGACAGAACCCAATGACTTGCTTGATGAGCGGGATAAGCTGATGGATCGATTGAATGAGATTGCGGGAGTTACCTATCGAACGGGTCCGAATGGCCATCTGGAAGTCTATATTGGAGATCAGGTAGTTGTGCACGGGGATCATGTCAGTCCTCTTACCGCTTCTGCTCGGCCCGGAACGTTGGATACCTATGATCTTTTCGTTCGGAGCACGAAAATTTCCGTAACCGGAGGGCACTTAGGCGCCATCGTCAATCTTAGGGACACGGTCATTCCGAAGTACCTGGACCGCTACGATGAAATGGCGCTGATGCTTACTGACAAGATTAACTTAATCCATCGTTCGGGTTTTGACCAAAACGGCGTTATCTCGGGAATCGATTTTTTCAAGACCATGGAAGCTTCTCGAACCAGCCTGCCCAATCTCTTTCGCCTGGCGGGACAGAACGCGGTCATGAGTGGACCCATCCGTTTGGTCAACGCAATATCGACCGTAAATCCGCAAAATGTGTCGTTGGCCAAAGGCGGGAGCATCGGTATGATCGATCTGACGCATGGATTCCAGAACCGAACCATCACGACCAATATTTTTACTGCTGATCAAGTCTATGAAGATGTGATCCAAGCGCTGAATCGCGCCAAACTCCTTAGCACACAAGCGCATAATTTTACATACTTCCCCCCCGCTGGTTCAGCCAACGACTATGAAATCCGTTTGCAGGATTTCAATACCTATACGGGAGAAGCGGAGATCTTCTATCGAACCTTTATGGAGCCGATCCGGTCGGAGATGGGAATCATCCAAGTCGATGAAAGACTGATCGATATCAATACCGATGGGTTGTTCACCCGCGACGATTTGACGATCTCCTATTGGGACGATTCTTCTTCGATTTGGCAAGAAGTCAGCGGGTTTCTTTATGACCGAGAACGCGGAGAGATTATGATTACCGGCGCGGATCGTGGATACTCCGGTTACGTGCGAATCGGTCAATGGAAATCAGAAATGATCAGCATTTCCGAAGGAATCTACGATGACATTCGCACCCTGCAAAACCTATTCCCTTCCTTGAGGATCGTCAATACCGATACGACCTATGATGCGACTCCTGGTTCTGAAACCCTTACTCTCGATGACTATACTGTCGCTCCGATTGAATATGCATACAATGATTCGCTCAAACTGTACTATGTGACTCAGGAAGCTCTGAGCGTCAATTCCGAAGTGATCGACGCCAACGATTGGATCAACATCAATCAGGATACAAACCCATTGGGACAAGATCTCTTGAACGGAGCGGATTTCCGAATCCGATGGTGGGATGCAAGTTTACCGATTCCCGATTGGGTCGTGATCGATCCCAGTGACATCACCCACAATGCCGCCACAGGCGAACTAACCATCACAGATGCGGGTTTTCTCCAAGCCCTTCAAGACAATCCGACCGTAGATATTCAAATCCGACGATGGACTTCGTCCAACGTCCAAGGAGGGGCGGGGGGAGATGTAACCGATGGAGTAATTGATTTGAACAGCGCCCTTGGTGTCCCGGATGTTGATTTTTTCTCTCTCGATTTTTCAGCAGGGGTCAGTGAAGATGATTTTGTCGCTGTCATCAAGGAGTACCCGCTCGACGAGACCGAGATAAAGATCTATCTGGAGTCGATCCGATCCGATTCAATGCATACCGATCTTGGGTACCACAAGATGCTTTTGGGGAAAGTGCATGATGGTCTCGATTATCAGGGGGTCTTTCAAGAGGAACTGGTGAATTCTTTGGCCAATATGCGTGACTTGTTGATGGTCGACACAGACGGCCTTTTGGCCCGGATGGGGTTTTCCACGAAGACCCAGCAATTTCTGGAAATCGGTGTGGTGCAGATCCCCGACAATATCCTTGAACCTCAGTGGTATTACGAAGTGGGCCCGGTTGCGCCCAATTCGACTATCGGATTCCGGTTTCCTGTGCTTGATCAGAATGAAGACCCGACTTTTTATCGTGAGGTCACCTTTTCAAGCAAAACAGAGCTGAGGGACATGATTCAAGCGGACGAAGAGCTCAACAAATACATCGAGTTTACTCAAATCAACGGAAAAGACGTGCTTGTCCCCAAACAGGAGTTGATTGATCTTCAAAACCTGGATCATCTTCATAACATCGAAGTCAAAGATCCAGGGAGTATTCTGACTCCCCAAATATTCCGGGATGAGAAGTTCCGAAGCATTTCGTTTACGGTTCCAGTGATCCATCCAACCACCTTCAAGAACGAGAATAAGACCTTTGAAATTCAATATCGATCCCGGGATGAATTGATCTACAAAATCAACAACAATACCGAACTGAACCAATACATCAAGGCCTTCGAGCATGAAGGCCGGTTCTTTGTCACTCACACCCCTAAGCTAGAATCGATTGCCAACGTCGTTACCCACGACGAGTTCAATGTCCTGAAATCTGCAACGCTCAATGTCCTGGATACCGATGCCTATCAGAACCTGAGCAATATCATGTACTCCTTTGCGTACGCCTCCTCATCGGATCATTCTCTCGTTCTTGGCGCGCCCAACCAAGTTGACCTATCTCTTGTGAACCGGTTGAAAGACTTTCATGGAAAGATTCAGTTGCAGTACGCGACTCTGGATGATAACGGTGGTTTGGGGTTCGTCATGGAGCAAATCCTCCCATCTACCCAGTTTCGAGTGACAGGATTCGATATCTCCAAGATCTTCGACCTGAATGAGGATGGAATCATCAACAACTTGGATCTGAAAGTATTTGGGAATATTACTGGAACAGAATACGCGTTCCGTTATGATCCCCAACAAAAAGAGATTGTTTTGGATGGGGATCCGGGCGAAAACGTCGATATCGTTTTCTGGAATCAAGAAAGCTTCAACCTGAATGGATCGGTTGGAACCGCCTATACTCTGGATCTATCAGAAAACGCTGTCAGTTTCGCCAATCCGGCGAACCCGCCTTCGTTCCTAGACTTCAAGCTTAAAGTTCAACTTCCACCCGATCAGTTTGAACTGACGGTCGGGCGGAAACCGATCCGAGTCGATATGAACCAATCCACACTCACTGATCTGGTTCAAATGATTAACCAGCAAGCGCCTTCAGGCATTCAAGCAGACTTGACGCCTGATCAGAAACTGGTCTTCCGAGCGGGACGCACAATGGATTTCAGCTTTGGCCAACGTCTCCAAGACGGGCGGATCGTTCAAATGTACGATATCAAAGCGCCTACGATCTTTTTGGAAAAAATGGGGTTCATGAACGCTGATCCCTTCTTCTCCAGTTCGTGGGGATATAATCCGGATATCATCCGAAACTATCTGGATCCCCGCTCCCAGCACCATCAAGAAATCATTTTCGACGCTTTGAACATCGATCAGCGTCAAGCAAACGGAATCTATAACTTTGTGAATCGGATGGCGCTATCATCCCAGTTACAGGCAAACCCCCAACTGTTTGCCGTTGATTTTGGGAAAAGGATGGATCTCAACGGAGATTGGATCTCGGACGTTCATGTCCCAAGGGGCGGAACCAATGTTGATTTGGTAACGATCATGAACTTCTCTCGTCATTCGCTCCAAATGGATGACGGAAGGGTATCCTTTTCCGATTTTTTTGGTGTATTCGTCTCAGAAATGGGGATCGAAGCCGAGACAGCCATGCGTATGAAATCCAACAGTGAAACGATGCGTCTATCCATCGATAATGAACGCGAGCGGGTCAAAGGAGTCTCTTTGGACGAAGAGATGTCCAATATGATCAAATACCAGCATGCCTTCAATGCGGCAGCTCGTGTGATTACCGCTGTGGACCAGATGATCCAAAGAGTAATTGATGGGGTAGGAATGGTCGGCCGATAATTAGTTCGAAAGGATTGGGATAGGATGAAACATCCATACCCATTACGGGTTGGTTCTCATATGGGAATATCGGGTGGGTTTGCCCGAGTCCCCAAAGAAACGGTTGAAGAAGTGGGTGGAAACGCCTTTCAGATTTTCAATCATAGTCCTCGATTTTGGAAGGTCCGTGATCCGGAACCAGAAGATGCAGAACTCTTCGGGCAACAGATGCAGTTTTTTGGAATCAAACCCCAAGACGCTTTGGTCCATTCGAGTTATCTCATCAACCTTGCCGGTCCAAAAGAAGAGGTGTATGAGCAATCCATCAATCTCATGATCCGCGAAGTGCAGATTTGCGATCGTCTTTTATTGCCTTACTTGAACGTTCACCCGGGAAGCCATCTTGGAACGGGAGAAGCGATCGGGATTGAACGAATTCGTGACGCTCTGCACCGGATTTTCGAAGCAACATTCAATTCTCCCGTCATGATTCTCTTGGAAGGCGTTTCCCAAAAAGGGGGGAATATCGGGTATCGGATTCCTCAAATCCGCGCAATCATCGATCAGGTGGATCCGCAATACCGGCATCGATTGGGATATTGTTATGACACCTGTCATGGGTTCGATTCGGGATACGATATCACCACACCCGATGGTGTAAAGGAATTGATGACAGAATTAGACGGGCGCTTGGGATGGGATTTGTTAAAGATGATTCATCTGAACGACTCGAAATATCCCTTGGGTGCTAATAAAGATCGACATGAAAATATTGGCAAAGGGATGATCGGCATGGATGGGTTTACTCATTTCTTTTCCCATCCGGAATTTCATGGTGTTCCTTGGTTGCTGGAAACACCTGGGGATAATGCGGATCATCATCGGGATCTTATGTTGATCCGCGAGATTATGCACCAGATTGACCCATCGGATATTTGGGACTGGAGGATCCCTGTTGATGATTGATGGATTGACTCTTCGACGGGTTGTCAAAGAGATAGATCGAGTAACAGCCAATCAACGATTGCGTCAGATCTTTATGGTCCAACAAGGGTTGTTTTATTGGGTCTTTTCTCAGTCGACAATCCTACTTTCTCTCTTACCCGGACGCGTTTGCCTCTCTCTTTCTCCAAAGGAAAGCCCTTCGCTGGAAACACCGCCAGCTTTCGTAATGCTGCTGAGAAAACACCTCCGCAACGCGAAATTGATCCGCGTTACCCAGCTTCAGGGAGACCGCATGGTCTGCATGGAAATGGAAGGGCGCAACGAAATCGGAGAATCAAACCCTTTGAATGTGTTTTTCGAAATCATGGGGCAAAATACCAACATCATCTTGTGTACCGCTGAGGGAGTCATACTCGATGCCTATCGGCGGATCATCAATGAAAAACGGTCGATCATCCCGGGTGTAGCGTATGTACCCGATGTCCATGATGCGTTCGCTTTTGACGGACCATGGGAAGAATCGATTCAAGAACAGGCAGCCCTGTGGTTCACTGATCATTCCAGCTCGAGAGACGCGTTGAAACAGGCGATTCCTCGATTCTTTCAGGGATTTGGCCGAATTCACGTGGATGAAGTCCTTTTTCGGTGGCAATGGCGCAATCCCCAAAAAAAAGAGCTTTCAACCGAAGATCCGTTGGCAGGCCTCTTATCGGTTTTGGGAGAGATGAAACAAGAGTATAGTACCGGAGATCATCTGTACCTATATTTGGATCAAGGGATACCCAAAACGGTTTCTCCTTTCGGATTGCTCTCGGTGATGAACAAAGGATGGGATACAGAGAAGAAAAACCCGTATGAAGCCGTAAACCGCCTCTTCAACGCAAAAGAACAAACTTTACCGTGGCAGGCCCATCGACAGGGGTTGCAACGAAAACTCGAGCGGCATATCCGAAAAGCGGAAACGCTACTGGAAAACCTGAATCGGGATCTGATCCCTGCCCGCGATCACCCTACGCTTCAATGGAAGGCTCAGATGATTGTAGCGAATCTCTATCAGCTGAACCCTTTATCCAAACAATCGTCTGTGGAGATTACGGATTGGCAAACGGGCGACATTCACGCTATTTCCCTCGACCGGCGACTGAGTATCTCCGAAAATGCCCAGAAATGGTTCAAGCAAGTGGCAAAATGGAAAAGACGCATTGCTTTTTTGGACACAAAAATCAGAGAGACGGATGTATGGTTGTTCTACCTCACGCAGATTCAGGATTCCCTGAACCATGTTGAATCATCGGATGAACTGGCAGAAATCGAGGAAGAACTCCTTACGCAAAAACTGATTCCTCCAAAGAAAGGAACTCGCAAATCGTCCCCCAAACAGAAAAGCCGACCGATCCCGCATCAACCAAGGATCTATGACATCGATGGGTTCCGCATAATGGTCGGAAGGAACAATCAGCAAAACGATCGCCTTGTTCGGGAATCCGCTCAAAAAGATTTGTGGTTTCATACCCAACAGATTCCCGGATCGCATGTCGTAATCGTTCATGCCGGAAAAAGGATCCCTTCATCCGTAATCGAAACCGCAGCTTCTCTTGCTGCTTTTTACTCCAAAGCCAACCAATCCACCAAAATTCCGGTTGACTATACCCTTGTCCAAAATGTGCGCAAACCCAAAGGAGCCAAACCTGGACTGGTCATATACAAAGACTATGAAACCATCATCGTGAATCCGCAATTGCCCCGAATCGAAGGGTGAACAAGTAGTTCATCACCGGTTCAACCAATGGATCCCCTTATGGTTCGGGAGAACCCGGAAACTCGATCTTCACGAATACCGCTTTGAGTGTTGCTTCGACCGTTACGAGGCTGTTTTCTGCAATCCTTTCTGTCTGGGTATCACCCCATTCTCCATCATTGATCCGGACTTGCCCTCCTTCCGGAAAGCCAATCTCCTGTGTGCCCGCTCAGCAAAAGGGGTTGGTACCTCCATTCGAAATAGGACTCTTTCAGAAGCTATGGTTTTCAACAAGGAATAGATAATTATACTCCTCACGAAAACCCATTGTCAATGATCGATTTTGCATGGTATAATCGTTTCGCGCAAAGAATGAACTGCGACCCCACAAACTCAAAGGACTGTGAGAATCTTGCGAAAATCGCACACTGTTAACCCGAATACGTTCTTTACCCGCTTGGATAAGTACCTCCTTCATCTCTATCCCGATATTCAACGATCCTCTTTATTGGCTTTGATCCGGAAGAAGGAAGTTCGGGTTAATGACGCAGTTGTCCGTGACCCCTCCTATCCTTTGCGGCTCGGGGATGAAGTCAGCGTTTTTTTACCGGAATCTACCCCAAAATGGGAGCGAATCCAACGAAACACTCAGGGAAAACGCAAATTACAACCGCGGGAAATGGACCTACATATCTTGTATGAGGATGATGAAATGCTGGTGATCAACAAACCTCCAGGCATATCTGTCCATCCGGGAAAAGGGGAAAGAAACCGATCTACCTTAATTGAAGGTCTCCTGTTTTTTGGCCAAAGCAAGGGGTTTGAACCATTCCTGGTCCATCGTTTGGATCGGCAGACATCTGGATTGCTTGTCGTAGCAAAAGACCGATTCCAGTCCCGACATCTCTCCAGAGTCTTTCGAGAACGCTTGGTTCAAAAATGGTATTGGGTCATGGTTGCGGGTTCTCCTCCCTACCATCAAACGATCAACGAACCGATTGAAGGAAAGGAAGCGGAAACGCATCTGGTCGCCAAACGATCCTTTGATACCCCATTTGGAACACTCAGTTTATGCGAAGTGGGGATGGCTACAGGGAGAAAACATCAAATCCGGTTGCATCTTTCATCAAAAGGGTGGCCTATTCTGGCAGACGACCAATATGGAGATTTCGGTCTGAATCGAGCGTTGAAACGAGTTGGGTTGCAACGCACTTTTTTGCACTGCAGTCGGATGAGTTGGATTCATACAGATCAAAGGGCTTTTTCTTTGGATGCGCCCTTATGGGAGGATCTTCAAGCTTTTTTGGATCGCTGTGATCAGCACGCTTTTTCTTGACAGTTGTTTTGGGAACGTGTATAATCACAACACAGCTAAGTTCGTCTATCGACTCCAGGGAGGTATGGTATGGATACACGGTTGAAGGAACACCCAATACTGGACGAATGGGGTGGGGAAAACCTGTCCTTCTGGTTTGAAGGAAAGCGTTTGATCGGTCATGCTGGCGATAGCATTGCCGCTGCGTTGATTGCCAACGGAATTGACTCGTTTGGACAAACCGAAAAAGGGACTCCTCGCGGCATATTCTGCGCGATTGGTAAATGCAGCGCATGTATGGTCGAGGTTGATGGGGTTCCCAATATTCGCGCTTGCCTTACCCCTCTGCAAGAAGGAATGCGCGTCTCGGCTCAAGCTGGAAAAGGGAAACCAATATGGTAAACCCACAGTTTTTGATTGTTGGCGCAGGACCCGCAGGGCTTTGCGCAGGTATTGCCGCAGCCGAGCAAGGCGTAAAAACCCTGATTGTTGACGAAGGGTTTATGCCCGGAGGACAGCTTCCAAAGCAGACCCACAAGTTTTTTGGTCATAAAGGGTTTTTTGCTTCGGTTCGGGGGTTCGACATTGCTCATCGGCTTGTGGAACGGGCGGAAAAGGCGGGGGTAGAAATCCGGTTAGAGACATCGGTTGCAGGGATCTATGAAGATTGCATTGCCCTTTGGGACCGAAAGGAAGACCGCGTATGGGAATCAAAACCCGAGCGAATCCTGATTGCATCGGGAGCTTCGGAACGATTCATCCCTTTTGAGAATAACCTCCTGGTTGGAGTATATGGAGCTGGAGCCGTTCAAACCCTGATGAACCAATATGGCGTCTTACCGGGAAAGGATTTCTTAATTGTCGGTAGTGGCAACATTGGCCTTATTGTGGGGTACCAATTGGTTCAGGCTGGGGCTCGAGTGAAAGCGATTGTCGATATCGCTCCCAAAATTGGCGGATATGAAGTTCATTCTCGAAAAATCGAACGCTTAGGGATTCCCATCCTGCTTACCCATACCATTGTGAAAGCGATCGGAAAACAAAAAGTCCGAGGCGCGGTAATCGCACCTGTCAACGATCAATGGAAACCGATCATGAGTGAATCACGGGAGCTATTCGTTGACTCCATCTGTTTGGCGGTAGGCCTTCAGCCCTCTGTCGAATTAGCGGCTCAAGCCGGGAGCAAAATCGAATATATCTCCTCTCTAGGTGGGTATATACCCGTTCGGGACGCCCATATGCGCACTACAATCCCTACGGTCTTTGTTGCGGGAGATGTATCAAGCATCGAAGAAGCCTCTACTGCAATGATGGAAGGGTTTATTGCTGGGTTTCAAGTCACGCAAGACCTCATAGGAAAAGATATGCAAGAAGAGATGAACCAAATGCGGGATGAGCTGACTGCTCTTCGGAGAGGCCCGTTCTCATTCAAAGTGCGCGATGGGTTGGGGCATTTTGGGATTCATTTCCCCTCGGGAGGATACCGAACCGAAATCCAAACGCAAACGGGACCGTATGATACCATGAAGGCGTTAATAGAGTGTCCGCAGTGTATACCGTGCAATCCGTGCGAAACTTCTTGTCCCACGAAAGCCATCGAAGTGGGAGGAAACCTCAACGGAATCCCGTGGGTTAACTATGAGGCCTGCACGGGGTGTGGGATCTGCGCGATGATTTGCCCGGGTTTGGCGATATTCATGGTTCAGAAAAAAGGGGATAAAGCAGTGATCGGCATTCCATACGAATTGCTTCCTTTACCCGAAAAAGAGGATGTTGTTTTCGCTCAAGACCGGAAAGGACAGATTCTTGGAGAAGCCAATGTCGTTCGGGTCATGAAAAATCCGAAGGAGAAGACTCACCTCGTTTTCATTGAAGTACCATTCGCATGGGTTGATACAGTTCGGTCCGTGCAAGTGCCTGAACAAAAAAAGAATGATTATATATGCCGATGCGAAGAAGTAACAGTAGAAGAAATCGAACGCGCGATCGATATGGGGTATACGGACTATGAAGAATTGAGACGGTATCTCCGTATTGGCATGGGACCTTGTGGGGGCCGTGTGTGTCGGGCTCAAACGTTGCAGATCCTATCATCCAAGCTGGAGATCCCTATCGCCGAATTGGAACCAGGAATCTTCCGGGCTCCCTCCATTCCATTGCCATTCCGTGCGATCCGAAGGGGTGAGGCAGATGAATAATCCTCAGGTTGTGATCATTGGAGGCGGAATCACAGGTACAGCGATCGCTTATCATCTCGCGAAATTGGGCGCAAAACAAGTAACAGTCCTGGAAAAAGACTATCTTTCTTCCGGATCTACGGGACGGTGCGGGGGAGGAATCCGCCAACAATGGAGCTCTCCTTACAACGTTCGTCTGGCGATGAAGAGTGTCGAACACTTCACTCGGTTTCGGGAAGAGATGGATATGGATATCGAGTACTATCAAGGAGGATATCTATTGCTTTCGTTTGATGAAGAGGAAGCAACCCAATTTGAGGAGAATGTGCGCATGCAGCGAGAGGAAGGTTTGAAGGTCGATATTCTCTCGTCAAAAGAAGTCTCTCAGAAGTATCCGTATATCCGTACAGAAGGGCTGAAAATGGCCACCTTCTGCAAAACCGATGGCCATGCCAATCCCCATAAAGCAACTTTTGGATATGCCAACGCCGCAAAGAAACTGGGCGTCTCGATTCATACCCATACCCTCGCCAAACAGGTTGATGTGCAATCAGGGGCTGTCAAAGGGGTGCATACTACAAGAGGGTATTTCCCAGCAGATATCGTAATAAACGCAGCCGGACCATGGTCCAAAGAAGTGGGACAGCTCGCCGGTATCGACTTACCTACCGAAAGCTTCCGGCACCAGATCTTCGTCACGGAAGCGCTGGACTACTTTTTCCCCTTTATGGCCATTAGCTTTTCCGGAAATTTCTATATCCGCCAAGCGTTGCATGGCCAGTTTATCATGGGAAAAGGAGATGCAGACGAAGTTCCGGGGATTAACCGGAATGTGACCTATCGGTTTGCGAAAGAAATGGCAATCAAAATGGTAAAAGTCTTTCCTTTCCTGGAAAACCTGAGGATCCTCCGGCACTGGTCCGGGGAATACAACATGTCGCCCGACGCTCAACCGGTTATCGGTGAATCTCCACACATCAAGGGATTCTATTACTCTGTCGGGTATTCGGGCCATGGGTTCATGATTGCCCCCGCTGTGGCGGAGGGTTTGGCGCACATGATCATGAATGGTTCCAGTCCCTATCTTGATCTCGCTCCTCTAAACATACACCGGTTTAGCGGGAAAACACAAAGAGAGAAAAATGTTGTGTAGGATTCAAGAGGTACCTACCGGATCAATCTTCCATGGTTCTCCATCAATAGTTTGGTGAGAACGGGTTTGGATGCGTCATATAGAACGGCAAACCCTTCATCGCGATGGATCATCCCTCGAAAAGGCCGCAGAGAAAACCGATCGGTTTCTCGGATTGAAAAAAACGCGATCTTGGTTCTGCGGTCTTTTTGATTGACTTCGATTCTTCGGATTCCTAAATGAACAGAGAGCATACGAAGAGTCGCATATTCAAATAAACTTCGGGCTTCGTCCGGCAAAGGACCAAATCGATCTCGGAGTTCATCTTTAAGTTCTTCCAACCCCTTTACGGTTTCGCTTTGCGCGATTCTCCGGTACAAGCGCATACGTTCAATGCTATTTTCCACATAGGAGTCAGGAATCACAATATCGAATGGGATTCCAGAAATCTCCACTTGATCGGATTGTTGCCCCCGATCTTTCGTGGAAACAGTGGGGTCGCCCTGCTTGATAAGGCCTTTTTGGATCAATACTTGATCCAACATCTGCTGATACAAGTATAAGCCGACGATTTGGGCATTTCCATGTTGTTCAAACCCCAAAACATTCCCCACACCCCGGATTTCCATGTCTTTCATGGCTAGTTTCATCCCGCTTCCGGATCCGTGGTGCTCGAAGATCGCTTCCAATCGAGATTGCGCCTGGGGGGTAAGCCGAGACGTTCGCGGATACAGAAAATACGCAAAGGCCCGCCGATCACTCCTACCGACTCTGCCCCGCAATTGGTACAATTGCGACAATCCATACCGATTGGCATCGTCAACGATCAAGGTGTTGGCTGTGGGAATGTCCACTCCATTCTCGATGATCGTCGTACAGACCAGGATATCGGTATCTTGGGAGTAGAACATGGATACAACTCTCTCGAATTCGGACTTTTTCATCTGCCCGTGAGCCATCTCCATTCTTGCTTCCGGAACCAAACGCCTTAGGTTCTCGAAAACTTCCACCATATCCTCGACCCGGTTGTGCACATAGATGACTTGCCCCCCTCTACTCAGCTCTCTCAATATGGCCGTTTTTACAACCCGATCGTCATAATATCCGACAAACGTCTGTATCGGAACTCTCCCTGGCGGCAATGTGTCAATCACAGACATGGATTTGATTCCCGACAGACCCATATAGAGGGTTCGAGGAATCGGGGTGGCGGTAAGCGTCAGGACATCGACGCCTTTCTTTATCTGTTGCAGCTTTTCTTTGTGATCCACTCCGAATTTTTGCTCCTCATCCAGGATCAGCAAACCCAAGTCGCGAAACTGAATCCTCCTACTGAGCAGTTTGTGAGTCCCAATTACCATTTCGACAGTCCCCTCTTTGAGACCTTTATGAATGTTCCGCTCCTGGGCGGGAGAAACCATCCTGTCCAGCATCCGGACCTGAATTCCAAATGGCTGTAGTCGTTGCCGAAAGGTATCGAAGTGTTGTTGTGTCAGGACGGTTGTCGGGACCAATAGAGCGACTTGTTTCCCATTGGCTATGGCGCGAAATGAGGCCCGCAATGCGATTTCTGTCTTTCCCGCCCCAGCGTCTCCGCATATCAGATGATCCATGGGATGCGGGTGTTCCATATCGCTAAGAACACGCTCTACGGCCCTGAGTTGGGGGGGAGTTTCAATATACGGAAAAGAATCAAGAAACTGTTTCTCGAGTTCGTGTTCCGGTGTAAAGGAATATCCAGGAATCTCCGAGCGAACGGCATATAACTCGATCAACTCTTGAACCTTCCGTTCGATCTCTTCCAATGTCTGTCTTTTTGCTCTTTGCCAATGCTGAGATTTCAGCCGCGTCAGTTGAACGATCCGTTCATCCCCCACGTATAGGTGGATTCGATGCATCTTTTCGACAGGAACAAAAATGACTGCCTGATCATCATACTCCAATTTCAGATATTCCCTAGTTCCCAAGAAATTGGTGATTCTCTGGTTGCCTAGGTATCGAGCAACGCCAAAGTCTTCATGCACGACCAAATTCCCGATCGAGAGATCTTCATACGAAGGAATCGGTTGCGAAGGAAATTGGAGAAAGAGAGACGGTTTTTTTCTCGCTTCTTTGGAGGCATATCCTTCGGCACGAATCTGATGGTCTACCTGGATCGATTGGGTCGAGTGGGAGAGAAATACGGCTCGATTGACCTGGAGAAGAGCGGATTCAGGAATTCGCACGTATCGGTAGTAGATATCCCGATACTCTTTCTGAGGGTATAAATCAAACAAACCCCGTTCATACTCTTGGATCTGATGGATTCCTTCTTCAAAAGAGAAAAAAACGAAGAGTGAATCGGCGGGAAGGGTCCGGATTAAGGCTTGAAAATCATCATGAAACAAAGGCGCCAAAGCCGGGTAATCGAAGGGCTGTTTCTCCAAAGATTGGATCAATACACTATCCGGATATTTATGAGAAAGTCCCTGAATCCGCTCCGCAAACACTGCTTGGCTTTCTTTGCTGTGAACGGATTCGGAGGCCGGGTACAAATCCAACCGGGCTTCTTTTCCAACGGTCTTCTGGGTGCTATGAGAAAAAACCCGAATCTCTTCAATTTCTTCATCAAAAGTTTCAATCCGATATGGCTCAACCTGATTCAGGGGGAAGACATCGAAGATAAATCCTCGGATCGAGTATTCACCCGGATTTTGAACTTGAAACACCCTTTCGAATCCGCTGTTCTCCAGCCAACGCGCCATCTGAGAAAACCGAATCTGATCCCCGATTTTGAGAGTCAGATGATAGGATTCCAACCGATAAGGCGCTATGGTTCGTTGGAGCAAACTCAAATACGTTGTAAGGTACATCTTTGGCCCATTCTCAATGGGTTGGGCCAGAGACAACAACGCGTTCATCCGCGTCTTCATAGTGGAAAAGGAAGCGCGTATGGGTTCGAAAGGCAAAATATCGATAGGGGGAAACTCATATCCCTTTCTCGACAAACCGGCATCCATCGTAACGGAAAACCCTTTGAGGCTTTTCATTTCTGGGAAGACAAGAAATACGGGAACGGAAAGGAATTCCACCCCGGAGAGAAGATCTGCAGCGACCGAATCGATCTGATCCGAACGCGACGTAATGCCGATTTTTAAACGAGCAGGATTGCTTTTAAGCTTTTCGAACAATGGGTCCAACATGATACCGCTTCTCCTCTTCGTCTCGAACGATGATGACATCCAAAATCACGTCTCTGCCTGTGGGTTCCTTGAGCGAAAACTGCATTTCATTTCCCGAGAATTGAATTCGATCAATTCGATCAATGGGAATATCTCGATACACACCCAATACCCTGAACTTAGATTTTGGATCCAATCGTTTCATGATGAAGCGCAATCCTTTTTGAATCTCGTAATCTGTGTATTCAGAGCGTGAAGCGGGTTTCCTGGTGATCATGATCGTCCAAAACCATTTCGGGTTCCTGATTGCTTTGGGAATCATTTCCAGAGGAATCGGGCAGATCGGTTGCTGATGGATCGTCATGCTTGCAGATTTTCGCTCCACTTGAGCTTTGGGTAAAGGTACGGGCACTAGATGACATATCCGCGTTCTCAGCGGTTGATTGCGAAGGCATGCGATCAATGAATCAGGCGAAATGGTATTGATTTTTGCCTCGTGCATAAAAGAAAAATCCACTGGTTCCGCCTCTTTCCCCATTACCGACAATGAGACCGCATTCAGCGCGACTGCTTCTTGAGCAATGGTTCCAATGAAAGCGGAATGTGTGGGCAAACCGACATACCCGTCCCATGAATGAACAGGAACGGAGTACGATTCGGATAAGAGATTGGTATGGAAAGCAAAACCGGGATCTTTTACCCGGACTGAAAGAAACTGGTTTCGGATCGATTCTACGATTTCTTTGATGGTTTTTCGGGTTCGTTCAAACACACGTATTGGAGGGCCTCCTTGAGGCGATTGAAGGGTTCCAAAATATCGACTTCTTTGGAAACTCTTTGAATCCATTGGACCAGATCCGGTGATGGTTTCATTTTGGAAATCAATTGGTATCCACCCTCCAGCTGGTCCGAAAAGAGATCCTCATACTCCTGTTCTTCGGCTTTGGTTTCGCCTGCTGCAGAAGCAATCATGCATACGGGATTTTTTGCTGGTATGGGAAATAGGATCTTATCCTGGATCAAAAGCAACCTCGGGTTTTCCTGGAGTCCTTGGATCAGTTTTCGGGCAATCACATCGACCCAAATGAACTTCTCGATTGACTTTCCATATAGGATTTTTTGCAAACCCGTAGGTTTCAGTGGTTCTGTATACTTAAACTCGACAGGAATCGTGTAGGGATCCGTTACCATGATCCCTCCTGTGTATGTCTCTTCAGATTCCTTAAGAATCATTAGATAGGCGATGAGCGCGTTGATTTCTGCCAACAGAAACCTCCTGATTCCATAGCTAAGGGTTGCCTCGCTTAGAGCCGTATATCGATAAAATTCCCTTTATATTCATCTTGAGCCAGGCTTTTGGGCTTGCCTTCTGTTTGTTCTGTCTCCTTTTTCTGCCCGGGCAGATAACCACCACTGCCGCCTTCTTTCTGCGTGGAATCTTGGATTTCTGCCTTTTCGTCTTTGGCCGCTTCTCTTGCAGTCTGTGTCGATTTCTTTGTCTTATCCTGCATTTCCTTAGCTGTCAGCTGCTGCGCAGCTTGCTGTAAGGTCTCCTGATGACTATAGGTTTGTGCGGCCTCCGGACCCCGTATGAACCCGCTCTGAAACTCTACCGGCCCTACCATTTCCTTGCTCCTTTCGTTCTCCGCCTCCTTGAGCTTTAAGAAAGCTTTTGTCTGAGTTTGGCAATGATTATGGTATGCAATTGGGAAATCCTGGATTCCGATACACCCAATATAGAACCGATTTCTTTGAAGGTCAGTTCCTCTACATAATATAACGACAAGATCAACTGTTCTCTTTCACTCAAGCTACGGATTTCTTCATACAACGCCGTCTTGAGTTCTGATCGAACCAAGTGTTCGTCAGGAGAATCTTCTTTGGAAGGAATGAAATCGATAAACTCTTCTTCGTCCATATTGGTATGCTCATCCAAATGGAGAATCTGCCCTCGACTGATTTCATTGAAAGTCGTTTCCACCTCTTCGACTGTCATACCCGACCGATCACTGATTTCCGAAATGGAAGGGGTTTTTCCCAACTCCCCTTCAAGCTCGACCATTGCGCGCTCGACAGTTTTTACCTGCTGGCGCGTTGTCCGAGGCAACCAATCAATCTTTCTGAGATAGTCGTACATCGCGCCTTTGACCCGTTTCATGGAAAAAGTAAAAAAAGTAGCCCCTTTGGTTGGATCGTATCGGTCAAAAGACTGTAAAAGAGCGATTACACCTTCCTGCACTAGGTCATTCAATTCCACGTTGCGAGGCAGCGTAGTCATCAGGTTGAGCGCAACTGATTTCACTCTCGGTAAGAGCTGCTCGATGGCTTTTCTTTTTCGATCCTGATACTGGATGGGTGAGAGACCATCTTCTTGTTTCATTTGTCTTCCTTTCAAAGGGTAAGAATCTCCGTTTTTTCCCCACCACCGACTTTTCGGATCATCAGTGCTCCGGTTTCTACAGAATACTCGATGCTTCGCGCTCGGCTTCCTCCACATTCTTCGCTGAGGATTGGTATCCCGCACTGTTTTAAGATTAGCTTCACGGAATCGATGTTTCGTCTTCCAACCTCCATCGTGCTTTTATCGGATTTGAACATGGCTGCTCCTCCGGCAATTTTGGCCTCAAGAGCGGAAGGCGACGCGCCCAGTTTTTTCATTTCAGCGATAAGCAGCGGAATCCCAACATCTGCATATTTTCCCGGTTTTGAAACCGATTTTCCGCCACTCTCTGGGAGCATAATGTGAATCATTCCGCCCACTCTTTGCCGAGGATCCCTCAAACAAACTCCCACACAAGAACCTAAGCCCAATGTCACCAAAGTCATGGGGTTGATCGCGGCTTTATATTCACCGATACCGATGATTGTTTTTTTCTCCATCAATTACATCCCCAAGCTCTCCAAAAGTTTGGGGATGGAAGCGGGTTCCAGGATTAGGAAAAGGTATGCTCCAATGTTGGACTGATCCTCAATATGAAACCGGGTTTCAATGAGAATGGTCCGGTCTTCTTCGATCGCATATTCCAAACAGGATTCCGCAATAATCGCTGTCAGCATATCTACCGTAATTTGCGGAACCTCAGAGTTCAAAAAAAGATTCGAAAACTGCGATAATGCAACGATGTATGACCCGCAAACAATATTGCAAATCTCGGTAAACACTGATTTTTGCATCTCATCCATTGCCGTTAGGTCTTCGTTTCCGAACCCGAGCAGCAGCTCCAGGATCTCTCTCGCCGGTTCGGTATCGAAGAGGAGGAGGATTTTCCCATTGAGATCTCCATGGAACATGATGGGGATCCCCACAGTCACTTTTTCGGGATCCTTGAATAGGAAGGGGATCTGAGAGACTTCTGCCAAAGACACATTGGGTACAGTGATTTCCACCTTTTTTGAGGTCATCGAAGAGAGCGCTGTCGCTGCATTACCTGTACCGATATTGCTGATTTCTTTGAGCATATCCATGTGAATCCCCTGGATTTGGTCATAGTACGACACGTTATTCTTCCTCCTTTTTTCCTGTTTTCTTCCGGATTTCCTGTTCCAATCGGAAAATGAAACGAACCAACTCATCTTCCGTGCTTCTTGTCAATTCTTGAAATTGGATTCCGTAACTCCAGTGTTTCAGGTCAATCTGTGGTCCGAATCGTTTCACAATGCTTTTTACTTGATTCAATGTGATCGTATCATCGGGAATAAAGTGGATCTCAATCAACTCACCCAAATCCAATCGAGTATTGCTAATGATTAATATCCCTCCGGCGCTGATATCGCGAGAAACGAAAGGATAGGTTTTGTCATCCCGAACCCGATAAAATTCTCCCCTACGGACCATCGGAACACGAACAAACTGCCGCCTTTGGATTTTGCGAACCTCTTCGGGCATGGCAATATAGGCAACTAGAAATCCATCTTTGTCTTTCTCGTAATTGATACTCACGCTTTGAAAGACAAACATGGAACTTCGGTCCATCATCTTCACATATAAGCGCGTACCATTCGGGACAGGGATAAATCTCCCCTGATAACTGGGCATTCCGATCCGAATCAGGTTATTGGTATAGTCCAAATCAAAGATGGTGCTTTTGTAGGTGCCTTTCAAATCAGGATCGGAAATACTGATAATCAATGGCTTACCGGGTTTGAGACACTCTTTGGGATTGACCTTAACGGAGTATAGGGACATCTACTTCTCCTTATCCCAGTTTGAGATTATGTTCCTGAAATGCTTTTTGAAAAGAACTCAAAAGATCAGCCATTCTTTTCTTTGACTCCTGATTCAAAAACGGGATGGAAAAGCCATAATAGAAAAAATCAAACTGTTTCGCCTCGTGACACTTTGTCACGGGCAGCTCCAGCGAATAATCAGGAATCTGAATCACCCCTTGGTTACTGAGGATCTGTTGGTCGCTCATTACTCCCATTCCATAAAAACTGAGATCAAGAAGCATTGCGCGAATCCGCACTCCTTCAGCAATAAAAACCGCGGGTTTCATCATATAAAAGCGTTTGAATCGACGCTTTTGAGCAAATTGCATGCGCTCGGGGCGGACTCCGATAAAAACAGGGTTCATCTTTAGGGCGGATGGTTCTGGGTATTTCCGTTTGGTTATTGTCCCTTGCCCTTCGATGTATCCATAGGGCAAAAAGACTTTAAATCCAACAAGATCGTTCATACTCTGAATGGTTGGTTGCTGTGTTTCATCGGCTTCAAAGACCATCCATTCTTTATACTTGCCCACATATACACAATGAATCGAAAGGTCTCCAGACTGCATCAAGGATTTCCACTTATTGTAAGCGAGAAACCTTTGAATTCGCTCCGGAATGGGCATTTGGCCATACCCTCACTTAATCCCAAAGAGTCGTTTGACTTTTGAAATAAACCCTTTCGACTCGTCCGGTTCTGCGCGATCTTCAGAACGAGTCACGATTTGCTGAGCAATTCTGAGGATTGCCTGAGCCGGTTGAGAGTGTTTGTTCGCTTCAATCAAAGGAACTTGTTTCAATACACTATTCCCAACACTGACATCATACCTGAGAATAAACTTGTCTTCTACTTCCCATCCAGCGAACTTCTCCAGAACGTAGCTGAACCGCTCCAAGACTTTTGTATCTTTGATGGTATTTCGCGATTGATTCATGACCAGATAGAGCTTTGGATAGATCCCTTTATTCGCAAGGATTTTTGCCATGGTATATACATTCATCAAAGCGGTCGGTTCTGGTGTTGTCACGAGAAACAGCTTGTCTGCCGCTGAATAAAAGGAATACAGCTCTTCGGTATATCCGGCCCCTGTGTCCACCACTGCATAATTCATATCGTACGCGATTTCCAAAAAATCTTGAAGGAGTTCATGCTTGGACTCGGTTCGAAAAGCCATTAAGTCTTGGGCATCTGTGCCACTGCTTAAAAGCCAAACCCCATACCGTGTGGGATATAATACCTCTTTCAGTTCCATCTTTCCGATGAGATAGTCTTTGAGGGTATTCCGGGTTGTCACTCCTAGGAGGATGTCTGCATTTGCAAACCCCGCATCCGCATCGAACAAGAGGACATTTTTCTGGGAACGGGCCAGAGATACAGCCAGGTTCGCAGAAAGAATGCTCTTTCCAACTCCCCCTTTTCCGCTGGCCACCAAGATCACTTCCAGGGTTTTGGAGGACACTGCTCGAATCAAGGTCTCAAGCTGATCGGGCATACTTCAGCACCTCTTTCACAATCATGGATCCCAACCGTTTCGAATCAGCAACCATAATATCTTCGGGAATCCTCTGGCCATTTGTGACAAAAGCGATCGGCAAATCATACATTTGGGATATTTCGACGAGCGAACCATATACATTGGTTTCATCCATCTTCGTCAACACCAGATGGGTTGGCGACGCGACAGAAAATCGTTCCACAACGTCGAAAAGATCTTGCATTCTCATATTCATCCCGAACGTGAGGTATGTCTGCTGGGGTCGGACCACTTCCAAATAACTCGTTAATTCTGACATCTGAAGGTCATTCCATTGACTTCTGCCAGCCGTATCTACTAGGATACAGTCATAATTCTGGAATCGTTCAAGGAGTTGTTTCAACTCTTTGGGATTATATGCGACTCCAACCTGAATGCCCATGATATCGGCGCTGGTCTTCAATTGGTCCACTGCGGCAATCCGGTAGGTATCGATGGTCAAGATGCCTACCCTTTTCCTCATTTCTAAAGACATCATAGCTGCGATCTTTGTGAGGGTCGTGGTTTTTCCTACCCCCGTAGGCCCAATGAAAAAGATAATGTCGCCTTTGTGTATTTCGCTAATGGGGTGATCGGTTTTGATGGTGGGAGCAATCAACTCGGCGAATTTTTTTTCATACTCGTATGTATTGCTCACCCCTTCTCCCACAACGATCCGAAGAGATTCCAAGATCCGTTTGGATACTTCTTCGTTGATCTCCTGCTTACGTAGCCCTTCGTAGATCCTCCGATACTCTTCGGGCATATTGGGCAAGTATTGAGCGCTTTGGACTCGGGTGCTCATATCTGTAATCAACCGTTTCATTTCCATCATATCTTTCCGGATTTGGGTGATTTCGCGATCGGCAAAATCATCTCGCCGCATCCCGGGGGATGCAGGTTCGGGATGGTTGTCCTGGGGTTCTGGTATGGAAGGAATCGATGGCCTTGTGGATGGATACGGCTGGGGCTTCTGAGTATTCTTGGCAAGGATTTGCTTTAAGGCATACAGCTTTTCTCGATCGATCCATTCCTCTTTGTTTTCCCGAGGATTGGCATTCGAAGATTCATTTGCCCGTTTCTCTTCCGCGACGGCCGTCACTTCATACATCAATCGGCTCCCCAGACCCAAAAAACCCCCTTTCTTAAACTTCCGGGTCTGAAGAATGACAGCATCTTCACCCAATTCGCTTTTGATTTGGCGGAGGGCGTCTTTGATATCTTCAACTACGTATTTTTTGATTTTCATACCGACACCACCGCTTCAATCCGAAATGGAATATCATCCACTAGCTCTTCATAGGAGAGGACCATGATTCCGGGCAAGGATCTTTCGATCGTTTTTCGCAGATAGGGTCTCAAACTGCCAGAGCAAATGATCACAGGCATGAACCCTTTTCTCATGATTTCTTCCATCGATCGAGAGAATCGATCCACAATCGATTGAAGCATATTTGGGTCAATGGCCAAATACCGTTCATCTTCCGTTTCACGGATCATCCCCCCTAATTGCCTCTCCAAGGCTGGTTCAATCCCTACTGCATGGATTTGCCCATCTTCCGACTTCGCATCCATGCATATCTGTCTCTTTAAAGCCCGTCGGACATACTCCACCAAGAAATCGATATCCTTTGTTCGATCCAAGTTCTCGGCAATGGTTTCAAATATTACAGGGAGATTCCGAATCGCAATCCGTTCTCGCAGCAGATTCTGCAAAATTCTGCGGATCTCATGCGTTTTCAGGGCATCGGGGATAATTTCATCAACGAGAGACGGAAACTTCTTTTTCAAACCTTCCACCAGGAGTTCCATTTCTCTCCGCCCCAGAATCTCATGGGCGTTTCTTTTGATCATCTCCGAAAGATGCGTGGCAAAGACACTGGGTGGATCGACTACGGTGTATCCTTGATTGATGGCATTCTCTCTCTGTACTTCATCGATCCAAACTGCCTCGAGCTGAAAGGCTGGTTCGGATGTAGGGATCCCTGCCAGCGTCCCTGTGGCGGTTCCTGGATTGATGGCCAGAAGCCGATTGGGCCATAGCTCATATCGAGCCACTTCTGCCCCCTTCAATTTTATCATATATTCGTTCCCTTTTAGCAAAACGCTGTCCCGTACGCGTATAGGGCTCAATACAAGTCCTAGTTCATATGCGATTTGCTTTCGAATCATCGTGATTCGATCCAACAAGTCTCCTCCCTGAGATGGATCAGCCAAAGGAATGAGGCCATAGCCAATCTCGGTTTCAACGGTGTCGGATTGGATAATTTCCGATACTTCTTCCGCGGATGTCATCGATGGAGGGGAAGGCTGACCGGGTGGAGCACCTTCACCACTTGGCGGAGGAGCCTCGGGCCCTCGCAAGCCAGGTTTGCCCCCAGCCATCTCTACGGCAGGTGTAGGAGTTTTTCTATGAGAAGTAACTGCCAGGACAATCAAACCGACTCCAAATAGAAGGGTCCAAAAAGACGGCAGCGGAGTAAACAAGCCCAAAAAGATCAACACCCCACCAGTAATGAACATAACCCGGTTTTCTCGAATCAATTCACGGATCATATCGGTTCCCAAATTCGATTCGGAAGCTGCGCGTGATACTAGAATACCGCTTGCGGTGGAGATCAACAAGGCAGGAATTTGAGCTGCAAGACCATCACCCACGGTTAACAGCGTATAAATCTGGGCTGCTTCCTCGAACCCCAATCCCTGCTGAACACTACCGATGATTAATCCCCCCAGGATGTTAACAAAAACAATAATAATCCCCGCGATCGCATCCCCTCGAACAAACTTGCTGGCTCCATCCATGGCTCCATAAAAGTCCGCTTCTCTGCGAATGTCGGTTCGTCTTTTTCTCGCTTCATCTTCCGTAATCAATCCGGCATTATAATCCGCATCTACACTCATCTGCTTTCCGGGCATTGCGTCTAGAGTAAATCGAGCGGCTACTTCAGCGATTCGTTCCGAACCTTTGGTAATGACGATGAATTGGATGATGACCAAGATCAAAAAGACAATGATCCCGACCACATAGTTTCCTTGCACGACAAAGTTCCCGAAGGTCCGGATGACGGTCCCTTCGAAATTTCTGCCTTGAAGAAGGATCAAGCGGGTGGAAGTAACGTTCAAAGCCAGCCGGAATAAGGTCAAGACAAGGAGGATGCTTGGAAAGGAGGATAGTTCGAGCGCCTGTCGGACATACATTGTCGAGAGAATGATCACAAGGGCAAGGGTGATATTTGCAATCTGCAAGAGGTCCAAAAGCGCCGCAGGAACCGGAAGGATCATCAGCAGCACAATGGCTACGATCATTATGGCTACAATAATATCAATATTCTTCATACCCTAAACGCTCTTCACAGTCTTGAAAACATGCGCCAGCACCTCGGCCACCAATTGATAGAGTTCGACCGGAATACTTTCTCCAATATCTACCTTTTCGTACAAACTTTTGGCCAGCGGGGGATTTTCTATAATGGGAACATGATGGTCTGATGCGATATCTTTGATCCTTTGGGCAATCAGATCGACTCCTTTGGCAACAACAACGGGGGCATCCATCTTTTCCAACTCAAACAATAAAGCAACCGCATAGTGGGTCGGGTTGGTCACTACGACCGTTGCGGAGGGAACCTCTTGCATCATCCGCTTATTCAAGATTTCTTGCATCTTCTCTCTCTGTTTTCTCTTGATCTCCGGGTTCCCTTCGATATCTTTGTATTCGTCCTTGACCTCCTTTTTTGACATTCGGATATTCCGTTCAAATTCCCACTTCTGATAGAAGAAGTCAAAGAACCCCAAAGCGAGCAACGCAGCGCCAATCTGCACCCCCATTTGAAACAGAGAATGTCCCATAAAGCCCATAGACTGCTCTACGGAAAAATCGGGCAGCAAAAACAACTGTTCCCACAACCCGGTGATATACGCCCAACCGATGAATCCGAGGATGGCAAGTTTCACCAGGTTTTTCATCAATTCTACGACCGATCGCAGAGAAAAAAGCCGTTTAAACCCGCTGATCGGATTAATTCGATTTAGGTCAAATTTTAGGGATTTAAGCGAAATCATCAATTTGGTCTGATAGAACCCCAAGAATAGCGCCAGGAAAAACCCGCTGAACAAAGCCAGTAAAACCAGGAGAACTGTCTGTTGCCCTTCGATGGTTAAATACTCCCAAATCACCTGAGGATCATCCAGTTCGCCGCGATTGGGGAGCGATAAGAAAAACGAGATGATCTGCCCAAGATTGCTAACCAATGACCCTGCGAGGAAAAAAAGGACGACCAACAGGCCAATGAACACAACTGCCATGGCAAGATCTTTGGAATAAGCGGTTTGCCCTTCCTCTCTAGCTTTTTGCCGCCGTCGAGGTGTTGCTTTTTCCGTCTTGTCGGGATCGGCAAACCTCTGAATATCGAACGGATTCGTTTTCAGCGGAATGTATTCCAGATCTCTTCCAACCACGGAACCAGCTCCTTGGAGAAGTGAAAGACCATATCAGCCCACACTGGAAGCAACCCGATCAGGATCAACATGCCCACAAGCATTTTCAAAGGCATCCCCACAACAAATACATTCAGCTGAGGGAGAAGCTTGGACATAATCCCCAAAACAAATGTAACCAGTAGCATGAAAACAATCATGGGAATCCCGATTTGGATCCCCAACTCCAGTGTTTTTCCCATGATCTCCGAAAACCGGAGATTGAACGAACCATCCATAGTCAACATCAAGGGCGGGATGCTTTGAAAACTATTTTGAATGGCCATGAGAAGATACATCGGCCCTTTGATCGCGACAAAAATAAACAACCCGATGTAATAGATCAACTGCCCCATGATCACGTTTTCCACTTCGGTCAGCGGGTCAAAGATACTAGCCGCTGCCAAACCCAACTGATACCCGTAGGTATCTCCGGCAAATTGAAGACCATAGAACAACACGCTTGCCACCATTCCTGCGGCCAGCCCAAAGGTGAAGTTCATGACATTCATCAGGACGATGACATATACTGGCAATTGGATGGGAATCACATCAGGGACTACTGGTAGCGTGACGAACGATAGAGCCAAAACAGCAAGGGGTTTGATCGCCCCAGGGATCAACCTTCCTCCAAAAAACGGAGCAAAGAGAAACAAACCCGAAAGCCTGGATACAATTGCGCTCCAGGTCAAAAATCTTGTCAAGACAAAACTCTGCAGTTCGGCTTCCATGAGACCCTAAATCAATGGGAAATATACATTCATGATATCCATAAAGTAATCCATCATCATCTGGAGCATCCATCCCCCAAAAACGGCAATACTCAAAAAGACCACCAGGATTTTGGGCACAAAGCTCAATGTCTGCTCGTTGATCTGCGTTACGGCTTGGAAGATTCCGATTAAAAGCCCAACACCCAAACTAAGCAGCAACACAGGGGCTGCAACCATCAAGAAGGTAATTACTCCGTTCTGGATTACATCCAGAAAGGATTCGATCGTCATGTTTGAACTCCCAACCGTTGGATGTCTTCTGTCACCCATGCGTCAAACTGATCCAGAACGAGCCGATAATCTTCTTCGGAAAGCTTCCCAGTGCTAGTCATCACTTGGGTAAGCTTTCCGGGAAGCTTCTCTTTTGTCAGATCAAACCCCCACTTTCGTTTCATCCGATACTTCAATGCGTGGATCGATCGTCCCAAAGAAAGCAATCGGGCTTCATCAAAGCCATCAAACCCCAACAGAGACAGTCCTTCGCTGATGATCGAGGGCGTATAGACATTTCGGGCAAAAAGACAGATGCCCAACGAATTCAGAATCATTCTCCAACATGCTTCGTCATACATGCGCCGGTTGGCTTGTTGTAGTTCCATAGGCTGTTGAAGAACGGTCTGGTCTATAGAATACCCCGCCGCATCCAAATGTGAATGTCGGACACCGCTTGCGTATCCGGCGAAGGCGAAAATACCGGTCATATATCCCGGGGCTTCATTCTTTCCAAAGGTCATGCAAAGATCTTGTCCGCCATATTGCCGGGCGCAGTATGCTGCCCCTTGTTCCAAATTGCGGAAAAATGGGTTATAACAGTGTTGAATTCGTTCCAATATTTGCATATAGGTCTTTGCGTCTCCAAAGTTGAGAACCAGTCCGTCAGTATCTTCCTGAGTGATATGCCCTTTCTGAAAAGCCTCCACGGCCCATGCTACCGTTACACCCATACTGATGGCGTCCCATCCTTGCTTCTCGACAAATAGGAGAAGGCTCAGGACCGACTCAGGACTCTGAATGGACAGATTGCTCCCCCAAGCGTAAATCAACTCGTGATCATAGGAAACTTTTATGGTTTTGACCATGTTGTCTTCTTGATGATAGATTTCCCGGAGTGTTGCCATGTGGATACAACCAGTCTGACAATGCGCGCAGGCGATTTGTTGGCTCAGGTATGAACGAGCAAATGCTTCCCCGCTGATCTGTTCCGCTGATTCAAAGAATCCTTGAGAAAAATTCCGGGTTGGGAGACCGTTGATCGCGCTCATCGGAATGATGTTCATTGCGGTGCCCAGATTGTGGTACTTTTTCATGGTAGAGGAATGAACGACGGTATCGTATAATTTTTTGTAATAGGCGTTCATCGCTTTCCGATCGTTGATTGTCCAGTATCGCCCTCCAGAAACGACAATCGCTTTCAGGTTTTTACTCCCCATCACTCCGCCCAGGCCCAATCGTCCGAAATGCCTTGAGGCGTCAACCGTTGCGCACGCGATAGGGGATTTTCGTTCTCCCGCTGGCCCGATTCGAACGATTGAACGCTTAAACTGTGAATCTTCCCTTTCCCTCAACACCCGTTCTGTTGCCAAGGCTGACATACCTTTAAGAGAGTTGGCCCTTTTGAAGTGGACTTCGTCCTCATCGATGACAATATATGAGAGGGATGGGAAAATACCCCGCAGACGGATCATCTGGTATCCAGCGCCATACATGGCCATGGCTAGCCTTCCACCGGCATGGGATTCTCCCAAATCATTGGTCAGGGGGGAACGAAAGAGGGCCACGGTCTTCGTGGCTACAGGAAAGACCGAACTGAAGGGGCCAATCCCAAAAATGATCGGGGCTTTCGGATCATAGGGTTCATAATCCATACCACACTCTTCAAGAAGAACGGAACAAACAGCCGTCCCACCCAACCATTTTGAGAAGAGCTCAGTAATATTCCGCTTTTCCCATCGCTGATTTGACAAATCGATATCCAGAAGAAAAAAATCATGCATTCGGTTCGCCCCCTTCCGGAACATCAACCATTGCGATCACATCATTGGGGCAAAACTGCACGCATATTCCACACTGATGACAAGGAATGGGTTTCCCTGCCAAAGCATCCCATTGAAGGGCTTTCGGTGCGCACGCTTGAACACATAATCCACAATGGGAGCATAAATCAGGTTTGAATGTGATTCCGCCCCCTTTTCGCGCTGTCAAAGCTCCGGTAGGGCAAGCCTGCGCGCAATCCGGATTGATGCATCCATAGCATGGCCTTATGGAAAAGGCGCCTTCTACACCATGGTAGTTTTTGACACGCAACGCCGCCTTTTCAACAGTGATTGCTTGGAACCACTGCCTGCTGCACGCGTACATACAGCTATAGCATCCAATGCACTGTTCTCGGTGTATCACACGAAGCAATCGGGCCATAATGGCTTCGCACCCCCCATAATACGAGAAAAGAAATATCTTTCCTATTGATTATACCATGTTTCTGATCAATTGTAGGCATTCACAGAAGGAAGAAACGGTCATGACCCCTTCGTTACGCCGCGAATGGTACCTACCCGGGAGAATTTTATGGTACAATAACCATGAATGATCCGTTTGTGAAAAGGGAGGAGAATTGCGATGATGACAGAGGAAGCAATTTACAAGCGCGTTGTTGAGGTACTGGTTGAGAAACTGGAACTGGAAGCAACAAAGATCCGACCGGAATCTACTCTAACAGATGATCTGGGCGCCAGTTCTCTGGAACTGATCGATATGGTGATGGAATTCGAAAAAGAAACTGGGATCTCGATCGACCCACAAAAGTTGTATGAGATTAAAACCGTTCAAGACATCGCTCGGTTGCTCCATCAGCAACAGACCCAAAAAGAGTCTGAATCCGCTGGTTCTCAATCCTAGAAATGCAGAGTATTCTATGGGGATTTACCCTTTTCAGCCTTTGGTTTGTGTTGATTCATATCGGGTATATCCTCTGGAATCTTTGGGAATATACTCGATGGAACCGCGCATCGAGAAAACTAAATATCCAAAGAAAAAGGGACAGAAAAAACCGTCCCTTTTTCTCTGTGTTGATTCCAGCACGAAACGAAGAAGACATGATTGAAAAGTGCATCCGATCGGTTTTGGCCAATCCGTATCCGAGATTCGAAGTCATTGTATTGGATGATCAATCAACTGACCAAACTTTATCCATCATCCAAAAAACCCTAGATCCTCGTTTGAAACTAATGACGGGAAAACCGCTGCCGAAAGGCTGGATTGGAAAGAACTGGGCATGTCACCAACTCGCTCAAGAAGCTTCTGGGGATTTCTTTGTTTTTATTGATGCTGATACACGGTTCTCTGAAGACAACTTAGAAAAACTGAGTGAACTGATTTACCTAACCAAAGCTGATTTCATCTCTGGATTCCCCACGCAAATGATGAAAAGCCTAGGCGTCGGCTTTACAGTCCCATACATGAGCTGGTTGATCTTCGGAATCGTACCGATTCGTTTGATCCCCAAAAGCCGATGGTGGTTTCCAGTCGCCAGCATCGGCCAATATATGGCGATCTCCAAACCCTTGTACAATCGCGTAGGCGGTCACCAAAAGATCCGCAATCGAATCGTTGATGATTTTCATCTGCCTTTGGAAGCAAAAAAAGGGGGAGGGAAGATTATCTTTACCTACATAGCCCATATGATTCAAACACACATGTATCAAAACTATCGGGATGCATTTCGGGGCTTTTCCAAAAACGCCTTCGCAACGATGGGGTATTCGACACCCCTTATGCTCCTGACCATATTTGGCCTCTTTTTATACCAAATTTCTCCTTGGATCCTTCTTGGATACCACGTTCAAAACGGAATCTATTGGATCCCGATCATTGTTGCCATTGGATCATGGCTCAGTCGGGTTTTGACAGACCGGATGATCCGAACGCCCTGGAAATTCTCCCTTGTGGCTCCTTTGGGGTACTTCGCCATGCTTCCCATTTTCATAGCATCCTTCCGAGGGAAAAAAACCGACCTTACTTGGAAAGGACGAATTATTAACCGTTCCAAAGAATGAACCGGTTCACTCTCTTTCAATGATTAATCGGGTAGGGAAAGCTTTCCCAAAACGACTGGCCGACTGGCTCCCGTTGCAGAAGGAACGTTTGCAGGGCGATGATGAAGGTACTCATTCCCCATTAAAGCAAATGCAATCGCTTCCTTTGCTTTGATCCACATTTCATCCATCACAGACACGTCGACTTCCGGAAGAGCTTTCCGAATGCCTTCAACAAGCATTGGATTCAATCCGCCTCCCCCGGCAATCAGCATCTTGTCTATTGATGGCAGGTAGGAATGGATCGCGTCGATTACAGAATCAATCGTAAAATCGGTGAGTGTACGGATCAAATCTTGGGGCGGAGTTTCATGTTCCAACATCCATTGGAAAATGCGGGACAGATAGCTTTCATTGTACCGTACCTCTTTCCCTGTGGATTTCGGAGGTTTTTGATCTGCGTAGGGTTTTTCCAGCTCGATTAGAAAGTGAAACAGTTCATCATTATGCGCCCCAGATCGAGCACATTCTCCTTGATGGTCGTACAGTTGATTAAAGAAGGTGCGCATGCCCCAATCAATCAAAACATTGGAAGGGCCCGTATCAAAGGCCATCACTTGCTGGAAATCGTGATTCGCGGGAAGCATAGTCAGGTTCGCAATGCCCCCCAGATTGAGCATTACAATGTTTTTCTCGGGAACGGAAAAAAGAGCGTAATCTGTGTAGACCACTAACGGCGCTCCTTGTCCGCCTACTGCCATATCTTTGGCCCGTAGATCCGAAAGGACTTGCTTTCCCGTAATGACACTGATCCGATCCCCATCTGCAATTTGCAGAGTAGAAGACGTTTCATGGAACTCGTTCCCGACTTCGGTGATGTGATAGATCGTTTGACCATGACTGACGATCAAGTCTACGCGATTCGAAAGGGAGTTCCGTTCCATGTATTCCCGGATCATCTTCCCGAAAAGATCCCCCAGAAACGCATGACCTTGACATACTTCTCCCACAGAAACCGTTCCAGAAGTCATGTGAAGCAGCCATTTATGGATTTCGTCCGGGTAAGGAATCCACTCAAAAAACTGCGGGTTTGCCTTGGTTTGGATCCCATGTCCTTCGAATTCGCAATACACAAGGTCCAGTCCATCGCATGAAGTGCCAGACATGGCTCCAATAATCCGGGTCATTCCCATTCCCCCTGTTCTTTTGCGACCATGCTGAGAGTATGGATCTTCCGTCGAAACGCCCAAATCAATTCGGGTTGATCATGTCTTCGGTAGTAAACTCGATTGGTCAGGAGAACCACAAAGAACTGATTCAACGGATCAATCCACAAAGAAGTGCCCGTGAATCCGGTATGCCCGAAAGAACGGTCAGAGAAAAGCGCTCCACAGGATACGCGGTGTGTGAAGAGCATCCATCCAAGACCTTTTCGATCACCTGGGATCGAATCCGTCCATGGCTGAGTCGCGCGTTTCATTAGGGTGGGGACCAACAATCGACCCGGATTCAGCCATGCCTGCGCATAACGACAAAGATCGACCGCATGAGAAAAAAGCCCCGCGTTTCCGCTCACTCCTCCTAAGTAATAGGCCAATTCGTCATCCACCTGTCCTTGGAGTCTGCGGTCATCGCGTATTGAGGTTGGAGCGATTGAACTTGTTTGCTCTGGGCAGTACCCTGTATCATTCATCTGCAAAGGGGCGTAAATATGGTCACGCAAAAACCCTTTGAAATCCCCTGTAACGGATTCAGCCAGTTTCATCAGGAGAATAAAGTTCAAGCATGAATAGACCACTTCCTGTTCTGGGGCTCTTTGGGGTTGGATGGTAATGATCAGGTTTGCCAACTCGGCTGATGTTTTGGTATATCGCCATCCTTCCGAATAAGGAGGATATCCCGAGGTGTGGGTTAACAAATGACGAATGAGAATCTCTTTGGACTCCACGGGGATATACCTTTGGATCGGATCTTCCAGATCAATTTGGCCTTGCTGATACAAAGTGAGGATCACTGGCAAAGTCGATACCACTTTGGTCACGCTGGCCAAATCATAAATGCTGGTAGGCTGGGTAGGAATCTGTCCATCCAAGGTTCCAAATCCTTGATGAAACAAAACCTTTTCGCTCGTTCCCACGAGGAGAACACCTCCGGGAATCAGCTGATCACGAATGGCTTCTTCGAAAGTTCGATGAATTTGGTTGACGATCATAGGGTGTTCCCTCCCAATTTCATATCATTATGCTTTCGCCGTTTTCTGGATGATTATCCCGATCGCAGACGAACCTTAAATTTGTATTTATCTGCTCTGTAAAGGGAAATGACATACTCGATACAGTCCTCTTGGCCACTGTAGGTAAACCTTCGACGGAGAATCACGCTTTCTTGGGTATGAATTTTCAACAAAGCGGCGTCTTCTTCGGTCGGATGGGTAACTTCAATGGTTTCGTCCGCATATTCCAAAGTGATGCCTAGATCCTCTTGGAAAAACCGATAAATGGAATCGTGCGCCCAGTCCATGTTTAAAATCTTTAGGACTCTCGAACTCGTGTTCGGGTTTATATACGCCTTTTCCAAAGCCATGGGAAGTTGATCGACATACCTCAATCGTTTGAGCAGGATAACGGGTGTGTCCTCCGAAATGATGAAGGGTTGCAGCACCTCGGGAGGGGCTTGGATCAATCGATTATCAAGCACCGTTGAGCTCGTGGTTTGCCCCTTTTTAGAACCTCTTGCGTAAACCCTTGTAAGGTTGTCAGGTTTTCCTCCCGCTTTTTCTCGGAAACAAATGTGCCTTTCCCCCGCGTTCGCGTAATATGGCCCTCCCGAAACAGCTCCTCCAAAGCCTTCCGAACCGTTAATCTGCTGATTCCATAGGTATCGCACAAATCATGTTCGGATGGAAGCCGGTCTTCGGATTGCCATTGTCCCTCGATAATCTTCTTTTTGAGCCTTTGGTACAATTGATAGTACAAAGGTACAGGCAGAGTTCGGTCTAAGCTGTTGATGCTGATCCCCCCTTTCTTCGCATAATTATAGCACGTATTGTTTATAATACAAAGCCATGAATCAGGCCTTCGGAAAGGATATTTCATAGAAAAAGGGGTGAGAACGGCTCACCCCTTCGTTTTTTACGGGATTTGGTGTATTACAAGGCAAAGATCCATTCAGCCAAGACGCGAATGACACCCTCATCGACAAAAGCGGGGATGGCATACAATTCCATGACGGATTCCAAAGACTTCAAGTCTCTCATCCCCTTTGAATCCATAAACAGGTGGCTAAGGCCTGGAAAGGACACAAAGGAAAAGGACTCGCGGTTATAGAAGGCTTCCTTCAATGGAAGGTAATCCTTGTCGGTAACCTGAAAATCATCCTCCGCATGGAGAACCAAAACCGGAAGATCCGTCTTCTCAAGCCAATAAAAGGGATCATAGCCATCCAGCTCATACAGGTATGATACCGGAATCGTATCCAGCATCTCTTCAGGAGACGCTTCATGAGAAACTACCCGATCCAGAAAAGCAAACACTTGCTCTTTCAACGCCTTTAACTCTGGAGTCAACGGTTCTAATCCGTCGAAAGCAGCTTGATTCTGGTCTTTAATCACCTCGATCAACCGCCTTGTGGTGCTCGCTAAAAGAACGATCCCATCCACCTCAGAACTCATGGAAGCTATTTTGGGCGCGACCATCCCTCCCAGACTATGTCCACCCAGGATAATCTGACGCGCGCCAGGCAAAGAACGGACCCATTCAATGGTGGTACGGGCATCGTTTGTGTATTCATCCTCAATACTGGGTGTTAAGGTTTCATAAAGCTCCTGGGATTTCCCATAATACCGTTTCTCCATCCGAACCACCGCAATTCCCATGGTCGCAAGACCATAGGCTATGTCTCGATAGATCTTGTTGGGTCCAATGGTCCCGTCCACATCTTGCGTTCCCGAACCTTGCATGATAATTAAAACAGGGAAGGATTTTGCATCAAGGGGCACCGTCAACCCCACGCGGAAGGTCCATGGTTCTTCACCCAGGGTCAGAACCGTATCCTGGATTCGGTCTGGGTCGATATATTCGGGAAGCTTCTGCTCCGGTTCAGGAACGACATCGAGAAAGAACCCGGCAACCATTCCCGATTCCGTTACAGAGACAATGAACTCGACCCACCCGCGGTCCATCTCCACTTGCATTCTGACGATCGTATTTGTCTGAACAATACGGGTATCGATTTGGACCATTCGAACTGGGTTCCCAAACTGTTGCCAAATCTGCAAGCCACTCTGAGCCATTGCAGCGATTGGAAAAGCTTGCCGCATCTGCTCGTCGTGGAATCGAGCAGCCTGATCATACTGGCGCTCAAAAAAATGGCCCAAGTATTCCTGCGCCCGGTCGATCGGATTGACTGAAAAGATCACCGCACAGAGCGATCCAATCAACAAGATTCCGATCATTCCTTTTTTGTTCATCATTTTCCCTCCTTACAGTTTTCCCAACTAGAGATCTCTGGCGAATAATGCCGTTGTTCTTTTAACCACTGCTGGCCATGTGATCCATGAACCGAAGATTCCAATCAAAAACAAGAGCGCGGTCATACCCATTGGAGGTAAGACATCCTGGAGAAGAAACCCGAGAAAACCCAATCCAATAGAGAATCCAAATATGATCGGTATGGAAAGAGCAACATTGAGATTGGCTTTCATGGCTTTGTGGGGGTTATCCCAATCCAGAACCGGACGAGCGGCGTCGATTAGGGCCTGGATTAGATTGAGAAAAGTCATGCATACTGCCGATCCAAAAACAATCGCAAGGATCTCGCCAAAATTGATCCGAAATAGGATATACATAGCCACACCAGTCATAATCGGCCCAATCAGGCTCAGGCTTAGAATTTGCGCCAGTTTGACCTTGAGGATCTGGATTGGCGTAAACGGGAGCATTCGAAGCTCTTTGATCATCTTTCCTTCCCGGCTGAACAAAGATGAAGATAATGAATTCATCGCTCCGGGTAGGGTACCCAAAAGGATCCCGATCGGCACCGTAAATTGCGAAAACTCTAGAATCATCTCCGTCAAGGCTTTGATTTCATTGGATCCGCTCGTTCCCGCAGCCGCCATTACGAGGAGGAGAATAGGGAAGATAACAACCGCGCCCAAACCGTTAAAGGCAAATGAAGGTTCCCGCAAGAAATACCGCCATTCTCTCTGCCAAAGGGCCCGGATTGGCGCTTTTTGCGCGCCAAACCTCAAACCAAGCTCTCCTTCTTTCAAAACGCTGCGTTGGGCAAATTTCTCCTGCAAATCCGAATATACTTGTAAATAAAACCGGTTTCCGAAACCCAACAAGACCAGAAACAAGCCAGTATGTACCCCCAGAAAGAGCAGGAGCCATCCAAACCCCTGAAATGCCGGTGCAGTCAATGCTTTTGTCGCCAGAAACGCAGGAGGATAGACCATCGATACCCGATTGACCAACAATTCAGGGTTTGCCATCGCTTCGAGCATGGCTTCCGTTGTTTCAAATGTCCCCGCGCTTTGTATCATGACATACTGAAAACCCAGCGCGGCAATTACTACCACAGTAGCCAAAAAAAAGACCATAAAATCTTTGTACCGATTGAATCGGATCTTATGAGCGAGCGGTAGGATAACAATCATCGAAATGGCAACGGGAAAGATTTGTGAGCAAAGAAAAACCACAACGGCGCTCACCCAGTATAGAGGTGACGCGTTGGTGGAAACCCCGAAATAGATCAAGGGGGGGAGCAAAAGGACTAGAGAGATGATCATCTGATCCATAAGCACCACACATGTCTTTGCGCTTAAGATTTGCCATGGTTTCATCGGCAGCGTGCATAAAAGGTTCATATCCCGCGAAAAGAAAAAGGTGCTTACGATCATAAATATCCCCAAAAAGAACCCGAAGATTCCGGCAAGCATATACACATTGCTCAGAAAGAGCGCTTCCATGCCCATCATGGAATATTGCTCCAGCATCCCTGTCATAATGATGCGATACAACGGGGCAAGACTGACGACCATCGCGACGATCAGAATTGGGAAAAGGGCGAACTCCCATAAACGCTGTCTTTTTTCAAAGTACACGTAGCGTTTTTTGGAAAGCCCGTAATGCTCATTCAGCAGAATCAAGAAAAGAGAAATCCATGGTTTGCGTTTCACTGTCCGTCACCTCGAAGAATAGTTTTTCCAAACTCTTGTCCCCTCTCGCCTTCCTCAATTCCTCGACAGAACCCACAAACTGCAAGCTCCCCCGATGAATGATTCCGATTCGATCACAGACCTTTTCGGCGATTTCCATAACGTGGGTGGAGAAGAAGACGGTGTTCCCGGAATCCGCATGACGCCTCATCATTTGTTTCAGAACGAAGGCAGACTCAGGATCCAATCCCACAATGGGTTCATCCAGGATCCATAATCGCGGGTTATGGATCAAAGCGCCGATTAGGGCAATCTTTTGGCGCATCCCGTGCGAATATGTGGAAATGGGATCTCGCACTGCGTTTGTGAGCTTGAAATGCTGGAGCAACCGAGTCACCCGGTCGGTTCGGGCCTTCGCAGAAACCTCAAAAACATCCGCGATAAAATTAAGGTATTCCGCGCCAGTCACCTTATCCATAACCAATGGCTCATCTGCGATGTACCCGATCTCTTTCTTTGCGCTGATTGGATCCGTTTCCAGATCGACACCGTTGATCCGCACACTGCCACGGGTCGGTTTCAGAAGTCCCACGATCATCTTGATCGTTGTGGATTTTCCTGCCCCATTGGGCCCCAAAAAACCAAAAATCTCCCCTTTTTGCACTTGAAGCGACAAATCCTTGACTGCGTGCACACTACCTGCATACACTTTGTTCAAACCATTCAACTCTACCATACACACGCCTCCTGAACAAATCTATTCCATTTCTTTTGTGGCAAAATACCGAACCCCAACAAGCGAGCAAACGGCCGCACCCACAGATAAACCGATCGAATAACCCAGATCGATCCCTCCCCGATCATACAACCCCACTCCAAGGATATAGGGATAGATATTCAACCAAGTCAGCGCGGGCACAAGGGAAAAGAACGGAAGAACGATAATGAGCACTCCCCCAGCTACAATCACGCGAACTTGATCCGAGAACCGGACCGAAATGAGTAGAAACAGACTAAACAGAAACCATGAAGCAATCAACTGCTGCACCATCGCAAGCGTAACCAGCCCATATGGAGTGGGATACCCCGCAATGTTCATGAACAGCGGAGCAAGCAGGTTCATCAGGATGACCGACGCGATAATCATCAGCAAACCCGTTCCATACTTGACCCAATACACAGAAGTTCGAGACCAACCGCTCAACAAAAAATAAAGAGTCTTTTTCTCTTGCTCGCGCGAAAAAATCGGAAACGCGACAAGCAAAACGAAGATCGGGATGAATTGACCCAAGTTTTTCCCCTGCCATTGGTCTAGTACGTAAAACTCTCCCTTAGTAAAGATACCAAAATCCGGTAATTGCTCGAGAGGGATCCCCAAAAGTTCGGCCATCGTTTCTTGGCTGTACAATCCTCTCATCAGGGGTTCATACAAAGGGAATAGGTCTACAATAAAGACAAGCAACCCAATAAAAATCGCCACAAAGATACTGACTCTCCACAAAGCATCCCGGAGTTCTTTACACCACATTGGATTGCCCCCTCACCATAATCCGGAAGAAACTGTCCAAATCCGGAACCTCGCATGATATGCCCGATCGGTCTCGTAAGGAATCCCACTGGTCTTTGCGGTCGGAAATCCCGACCCAATGAGTGCTCTTTTTCCAGACCGAACGGAACGCATATGTTCGCAGAAGGGGCTCCTGATCGAAAGGAATGAAAAAGGTCCGGTATTGCTCTTTGATATCATCCACCAAAACGGAAAGAAGGATCTGCCCATGATCGATAATGGAAACCCAATCCGCGATTCGTTCGACCTCTTGGATAATGTGGGAGGTGTATAAAACCGTTTTCCCTTCATACAGTTTCTCACGGATCAATTCCATGAGCGATTCCCGTATGATGGCATCAAGTCCCAATCCTGGTTCATCCAACAGATAGAGCTCTGCGTCACGAGACAGCGCGATGAGGGTGTAGACAATACTTCGCATTCCCAGAGAAAAGGATCCCAGTTTTCGTTTCATCGGGATTTCGAACCGATGGGCCAATTCCACCATCGTCTCCAAGCGGAAATCCGGAAACATCCTTTGGCACAGGCGAATCATATGCAGGAGATGATAATGCCCATACAGGCTTTTTTCTTCGGGCACGTAGGCGATTTTTCGACGGACTGCATCAACCGATGATCCCAAAACCTGGATTTGCCCAGAATAACGCAACCATCCCATAATCGCTTTCAGGGTGGTCGTTTTCCCAGCTCCGTTCCGGCCCAGAAGGGCATAGACTTGAGATGGGAGCACTGAAAAGTTGATCCCCCTCAACGCCGTATGGGTATTTCGATAAACTTTCACCAGATTCCGTACTTGCAAAACAGGTTCTATTTCCCGGTTTTCCATAGTTGCTTCGCGACCTCCGAAAACTCTTGATAATCCATTCCCAGTTTCCTTGCTTTTTCTACGATTTCCTGGATCATTGGTCTGATCCCTTCTTTCATGGATTCTCGTATTTCTTGGGAACTCTGAACCACAAGATAACCCATACCCGGACGAGCAAAAACCAAACCATCCGTTTCTAGCTCTCGATAAGCCCGAACCACAGTATTTGGATTGACGCGGAGAAAGGATGCCATGTCTCGGATCGATGGAAGAGTTTCCCCCTCTTTGATCTCTCCTTGCATAATCAACTCCTTGATTCCATTTTGGATTTGATGGTAAATCGGATCGGGACTTCTCAAATCCACCTTAAACCACAATGGATATCCTCCTGACTACCGAAAGTTTGAAATTGTACTATCCTTTCCATCTGTATTATATCACATAGTACAGTTGATGTCAACATACCTCCATTCAGTAATGATTCTTGAAAACGGTACTTGGTATTTGAATATAATTATTTAGGAATTAATATTTTAAAGTCTATACTTGACTTTTATTATTTCTAGTGGTATAATCGAAAACAGGAAGTGAAATTATCTAAGGGGGAAGACACTGATGAATGCGCAAGAACGTTCCAATTTCTGGTTATTCATCCTCGGACGGTTTGTCTCTTTGATCGGAACGGGCGTCCAGATGGCAGCAATCCCGCTCTTGATTTTGGATATGACCGGCTCTGGAACAATGATGGGTCTCTTTGCCGCTGCAACGAGCATTCCCCGCCTCGTGATCGCTCCGTTTGCGGGTGTATTGGGTGATCGTTGGAATCGAAAGAAAATCATGGTCAATACCGACTATCTCCGGGGCCTCATCATCTTGGCTCTGGCTTGGGCCGCATATTCAGGGAGAATGAGCATTCCTCTCCTCTTTGTTTCGCAGATTATCGTCGCGCTAATCGACAGCATCTTCAGCGCCGCTACATCGGCTATGCTTCCGGAATTGGTCCCGACAGATGATCTGACTCGCGCAAACTCTGTCAATTCCGCAGTGATGAGCATTTCGATGATTCTTGGTCCCGTATTGGGCGGCATTCTGTATGGGCTCCAAGGAATTGCCATTGTGTTTCTGGTAAACGGAGCGTCCTTTATGGTATCCGGATTCAGTGAAATGTTTATCCGGTATCTTCCGATACCGAAACCAAATCTCAAATTATCTGTGATTACCTTCTTACGGGAAATCAAAGAGGGATTTCAGTTCATAACGCACCGAAGGCCACTGCTCATCCTGATTATCTATGCGGTTACCCTTAACTTCCTGGTGAATCCGATCATAGCGGTAGTTATGCCCTATGGCATGCGTGAAGTCATCGGGTTTTCCGCCACCCAATTTGGTTTGATGCAAAGCTTGTGGATGGCCGGGTCGTTGGTCGGCAATGTCATGATTGGAATTTTCTTCGCGAAAAGCAGTGTTTCGAAGCTGATGAAGCGAAGTCTGGTCACTCAGATGGCTTTATGCTTTCTGGTTGCGATCACGTTCTTCCCTGGGGTCGTCATGGCTCTGGATGGTCCTTCGATTATGCTCTTTACCACGATGGGGATCCTGTTTGCAGGGTCAGGGATTTTTAATGCCATGGTCAATGTGCCCTTTTTCACGAACATGCAGAAAATGGTTCCCAATCAGCTTCGAGCGCGTGTCTTTTCATTGCTGGAAATTATGCTCATGATGGCCACACCCTTTGGTCAGTTTGCCTTTGGTTTGATGACTGATCGATTCCCCGTGCATTGGCTGATGACTGGAACCTTCGGAATCGGTCTCCTTACCAGTATATGGTTTGTAATGAAAGCGCCCAAAGCCAGTTTCGATCCATCGTTAATGCCGGTCGGAGAGACAGGGTAGGTGAAAAGGGCTCGGTTAGCCGGGGCTTTCCGGATGATCCAGATCTCGTGTACAGGCGATTGTGCGTGTCGGTATGGACCGTAATAAATGGTGATGACGCTCGATCACCTGTTTCGCCCCTTCATCTCCTTGAAGGCGCAGAATTTCGGGAAAAAGTCGTTTGGGAAGGTATACCGGAAAACCTGGCGCGCCTTCATAGGTAGGACGAATGATTGAATTTTGCGCAGTGATTGCGGCCTCGATCACTTGAATGGTATCGGATTCCACCAGATAGGGCATATCTCCAAGGAAGAGAAAGAGCCCGGATGGCTGAAAGGAAAGGGCGGTGGAGACCGCCCTTTTTACAGATGTTGAGAACCCTTTCTTCCATGAACGGTTCAGGGAGATTGAGAGGTTGCCTGCATGGACACGCCGCTGAATCTGTTCCGAATCACACCCCAGAACCAGCTCAAGATGCCACTTTACTCCGGGAACCCCTTCAACTGACCGGATGACATGGTTGATCACATGCTGAAGTAATGGAACGCCATCGATCGGGTGCAGCATCTTCTGACTGCCAAAGCGGGTTGAACCCCCAGCAGCAAGAATCGATGCGCAAAAAATGGTGTTCATACACCTGGTACAGTTGTCTTCAATCGTTCCAGAAGATGCGTGCGAATATAATCAAATCCACCCTGCCAAAAGTTTGGGTCAGAAAGATCGATCTCAAGGGGTTTGAGCAGGTCTTGAGGGGACTGACTACCCCCGGACTCCAGCAATTGAATAAACCGTGGACCAAACCGATCTCCCATCTCCAGGTATCGCTGATACAAAGCGATGACCAAAAGTTGGGCAAAGTTATAGGCATATACATAGAAGGGCGTGTGCAAAAAGTGAGAAACCATAGCCCATTCCCACCGAAACTCGGTTTTGAGATCCAAACTGGTTCCAAAGACCCGTTGAATCTCTTCCCAATAGATTTCGGACAGGCTTTCAAATGGAAGATAGTCCTTGGCCAATTGCTCATACACCCTCTGTTCAAAACGAGAAAACATGTTCTGCCGGTGCATGGTTGCAAACATTCCTTCAAGAACATTGCATATCAGGCTCTGCAATTCTTGTCCTTCCATCTTCTTCATCAGCGCGTCCACCATGAGCATTTCCCCGAAAACCGAAGCCACTTCGGCCATTGTCAACGGGGTGTCATAGTTCAACAGCGTCTGTTTCTTTGATAACGTTCCGTGAATCCCGTGACCCAATTCATGCGCCAAAGTCAATACACAGTCCAATCCGCCCATATACTGGGTCAACACGTACACGGGTTGATCCGGGGAGACATATGCGCAAAAAGCGCCTCCTCGCTTGGTTGGATGAACTCGGGCATCGATTCTTCGCTCATCAAAGAACCCTTGGGCTGTTTTGGAAAATAGGGGGTTGAACCCTTCGAAGGTCTCCAGAATCATTGCTTTCGCTTCATCCCAGGTATATTGTTTCCGAACCGGAGTGATGGGGGCATAGATATCGGAAAGCTTCAATCGATCTTTTCCCATGATCGCTGTTTTCAACTGATAATACTCTTGCACAATCGGATTGTTTTGGGAAGTGACTTGAATCAGGGTGTTTACTGTTTCATCCGAAACCTCATTTTCTAAGTTCCGCTGGCTTCGGGGTGAGGGAAACCCTCTCAGTTCCGCTTCCGATGCATAGTCTTTCATTACTGCATTGAATAGATTTTCCACCACTACTTCATGGTCTTTCAGGTTCTGAAAAGCCATGGCGCACGCTTTCTCCCGGACACTGGCATCGGGGTGATGACGAAGCTTCAACAGCTGTTCTTGATTGATCGTTTCTGTTTTTCCATCAACCTCGAAAGAGAAAGAAAACCCGGAACTCAGCTCCTCATAAAGCTTGATGTGCGCTTCGCTCCCGGAAAGGTTTTTGAGATTCACGAGTTTTTCTTCCTTTTCCGTAAGCAAGTGCAATCGCTTTTTTCCGATCGTATCCAGGTGATGGCGATAGGGTTTTAGCACATCAGACTGGAGAAGATTCTGAAAGGCTTCTTCAGAGAGCTTCGTAAGCTCCAGTTCCATAAATAAGACTTGATTCATGAGATCCGCTTGCTTTTTCTGCATCCGGGCAAGAAAGATTTTTGCCTGCTGATCATGCGTGTCTTGAGAGAACGCCAGATAAGCCATCTGGAAAACACCTGCCGCAAGGGCAAAAAAGGACTCGTACTCTTTCAAGGCTTCACAAACCCTTTCAGGCGTGGCCCCTTCCTCTGTGCATAATGTGCCATAATAGGTGGCAGCAAATTCCGCTACTCTCTTTTCTACTGCTTGAATATCTGCGTGAATCTTTGGATCTTCCAATCCATTGTACAACAATCCCAGATTCCATGTAACTTTCTCTGCTCCTGTTTGCATACAACACCTCTTCTATTAAGACACTTATTGCGAGTCCCGTTTGATTCTCGGATGCGCATCAAGGCATTCTCTGCAGATGCCAGTGAAAAAAAAGACATGGTCCTCGATAAAAAAATCCAAAGCTTTTTGCACTCGTTCTTCTAAAAGATCCGCCATGCAATCATCGAATGTCTGAATCTTATGGCAAATTCCGCAATAAACAAAATGGGTATGACCCTCGATGCTGAAAAAATACCGCGTTTGCCCGTCGAAGAAGATGGACTTAACTAAACCTTTTTTGGCCAAAAAATCCAAACCACGGTATATGGTCGACCGATCCAAGGTCTTACCCATTTCCACATAAAGGTCTTCAGCCGTTTTGGGAAGGTTTGAACTGCGGATCAGATCCAGCATCTCTTTTCGATTCTGACTGAAGCGAAGGGCCATTATTCGCTTTTCATCCAATAGATCCCAAAACCAGCGGTTCCTGGTCCAACATGGGAAGAAATGATCTTGCCCATCGGCGTGAAAACCGAATCGAGCACTTTGTATTGCTTCGATAGTTTCGCTTGTACTTCTTCGCATTCGGAAAGGTTGTCAGCATGGACCATTGCCAATTTGACCGAAGATCCTTTGGGAATGTACTTGGAAGCTTCTTCGCAGATCAGTTCCTGGACTTTGGCCGTTCCTCTTGCCTTGCCGAAAGGCACCAGTTCCCCATTGGAATCAATGGTGAGGGCAGCGCGGATCTTCAGCATACTCCCTACAAAGCTTTGAAACCGCGATACCCGTCCGCCTTTTCGGAGAAACTCAAAATCGGAGACGTAGAAAAAGGCCAAACACTGATTGGCATTTCGTTCGTCTTCCAAAATTTGCTTAATCTCCTCAAGACCTTTTCCCTGCTCTGAAAGCTCTCTTGCGCGCATAGCGGCTAAAGAAAGAGGGCTGGAAGCCAACCGAGAATCCCAAACCACGATCTCCTTCTCCTGATCTTTGGCGGCAATTGTAGCGCTGTTATAGGTTCCAGATAGTTTGGCGGAAATGGTGATCACAAAGATTCCCTCATACCCCTCTGAAAAGAAGCGATCATATAGCTCCGCAAACTCCTTCGGAGTAGGTTGCGAAGTCGTGGGTAGTTTTTGGGCCTGTTTCAGTCGAGACCAAAAATCGGAAATGCCACTTTCTTCCCGTGTATCTTTTTCGCTCTTTTCTTCACTCCACAGAACATGCAATGGGATCGTCTCAACATCCAGTTTTTTGCTCCACTCCTGTGGCATATCCCCCGTGCTGTCGACGATGATTTTTACCTTTTTCACAACTCACCTCCGAAGATCAATAATCGTTGATTCCTGGCTCATTATACCACAAGATCTTCAGAGAAGGGCAAAGTATCAAAAAACCACATAGGAATCCTCTTACCTCGGCCCAAAAAAAGCCGTTCCGACCCGGACCATGGTCGCCCCTTCTTCAACAGCCACTTCGAAATCCCCAGACATTCCCATAGACAGGTGCCGTAGAGAAGGAAAATCCGACAGCCACTCTGTTTGAAGCGCTTTCATTGCGCGAAAGACCCACCGCACCTCCTCGGGATCTTCTACAAAGGGTGCCATGGTCATGAACCCCGCCACATGGATATTCGACATGGTTCGGGATTGCTCCAAAATCCCTCCCACCTCTTTTTGACAAACCCCATGTTTTGACTCTTCACCGGACACATTCACTTCAATCAGAACCTTCTGGACGCATCCGCGCGCAGCGGCTCGTTGATCAATCTGCCTTAGAAGGGAGAGCGAATCGACCGAATGGATGTACTCCGCATGGCATACAACATACTTCACCTTATTGGATTGCAACGTTCCAACAAAGTGCCATGAAAGCGGCAAGTCTTGCAAAACGATTCGCTTATCTCGGAATTGTTGGGCCTGATTCTCCCCAAAACCCCTTTGGCCTAACGCGTACGCCTTGCGAATGGTTTCTGAAGGAATCGTTTTGGATATCGCAACCAATAAGACCTCTTCTGGGTTCCGACCAGCTCGAACGCATGCTTGCTGAATCCGGAGAAGAATCATATCCCAATTCTGCCGAAGATCTTCCACTGTACCCCTCCCTACGATGATGAATTATGGCTAATTCAAGCAGTCCTGGCTCGGAAAAAAAAGACGTTGACAAGCTCTTTTTTTTATGGTATAGTATGGCGTGTTGCCGAGGTGGCGGAATTGGCAGACGCAACGGACTTAAAATCCGTTGGTACTAAGTACCGTGCGGGTTCGATTCCCGCCCTCGGCACCAGTGCAACCTATCGTTTGCGGGGTGGAGCAGTCTGGTAGCTCGTCGGGCTCATAACCCGAAGGTCGTAGGTTCAAATCCTACCCC
>CAZOJQ010000004.1:0-91316 GCA_964580185.1 uncultured Thermotogaceae bacterium | reverse complement strand
ATCGTCAGACCATTGCCATTCTGTTCCAAGCCAGGGTTCAAAACGACCGGTTCCCATATTGTGGAAAATTAAGGTCTCATAAAAACATCCAACAGCTACTTCCAGAGAGTTTGGCGAAAACGGGTTAAAATTCTGAATCAATACACCTTGCTTCATTGGGGTCATTCGAAGAATCCCACCCCGTTTGATCTCTTGAGCAAAGAACAGTGTGCTTGTTACCAGAATTAGGACGAGTGCCAAAATGAGTACTTTTCTCATGATCTACCTCCTTTTGATAGAATCCAAGATGTACTATCATTATACCTTTTACCTCGATCAGGAGTCAACACCTTCAATACAGGGTTAGGAAGGATCAGTTGCATTTTTCTTTTGAAACCATGAATAAAGGAGTCTTTTTGCACGTTTTTATCTTCGACTAAACACCGATCGGGGAAAAGACAAAGCATTGTCCGGATAATTCTACAAGACGATCTTTGGTTATGTCGAGCTCGCTGACTTGGGTTATGGGCCAGTTAAGAACACCCAGAAAATCATCGACTGGGCGGATGGGAAATTGAATCCATGGGGTTTTAAAATGCATTGGAATGACGATCGAAGGTTGAAGAAGATCGACAACTTCTTTTGCAGTTTTCGCGTCGATGGTATATGTACCTCCTACAGGAACCATCATAATATCGCTGCTTCCTAACTGCTGCTTGTGGAAGGAATTGAGGGTATGTCCTAAGTCTCCTAAGTGCAAGATGCTTATCCTGCTTGGAAAATCAATCCGAAAGATGCAATTGTCCCCCCGTTCCTTTCCCATCTCGGAATCATGAAAGGTAGGAACACCCTTGATTGACAATCCATGGGTATCATAGACGCCAGGTACATTGAATACAACTGGTTGATTCTTCAGTCGCTGATGGGCGTTGTGATCAAAATGCTGGTGGCTTTCGGTTACAATGTCTGCAGAGATCTCGGGGAACTTGTAATGAACACTCTCATCAAATGGGTCAGTCACCACTCGAACTCCGATATCTTCGATAATAAAGCATGCATGACCTATCCATTGGATTTTCACGGTCTCACCTCCAGTATGCGCGATTATACCACGCAGGGAATAACAATGCAAACGGGATGGTCCTATTCTTGGTAAAGAACCCAAGCGCTGTGTGGCAACAAAACCAATCTTCCCTCTACAGTACCTAGTATTTCTATCCCTGCTTGCTGATCATTCACAACGATATTCCAAACGCCTTCGGGAAGCGGAATCTCTGTTGGACGAAGATTACCGTTGAAAGCAAGAAGAATGGTTTTCCACTCATCCCCTCCTGCATGATCAGATATCAAAATGGCTACAGATCGTGGTGGCGAGTCCAGCATCCGGATATGGGCACGGATTTCTTCAGCTGTCTGAAGCCGAAAAGCAGGGTGAGCTTTTCGAAGAGCGATGAGTCCTTTGTGATACTCAAATACATCATAATAATCGAGTTTCCGCTGGTAATCCAAGCCATTTATGGAAAGTGGGGCATTATAGGAGTTTTCGTGGAAATTTTTGGTTCGACAAAAGTCTTGACCCGCATGGAGAAAGGGGACTCCTTGGGCAAGGAGTACGAGAGCTCCAGAGAGTTTCTGCACCTCACGCATGCTATCGTCTGTCCACGGATTGATCGAATCTGCGTTTCCCGCCAACCAGTTTTTGTCCCAGAGAGTGTGGTTGTCATGGCAAGCGGCATAGTTTATGGTTTCGTCCGGGTTGGTTGTAAACTCAAAGATTCTCTCGTCATAAGCAATTGATCCGACCAAGCCACGGCGGATGCGGATTTCTCTTCCCATAATGCCCATCGGAAAACCTTTCGCAGTTTCTTGAAAAACCGATCCTCGAATGGCATCCCGATATGCGTCGTTAAAAGCCGCTATTCTTGTGCCCCCAACTTCATCTTTCCCGAATCGGGGTGCGACATTGAAGCCACCCCATGGTTCCCCATACAAAAGAATATGAGGATCATACCCATGAACCGCTTTCTGCACTTCAAGCATAGTATTACCGTCAATCAGACCCATCTGATCGAACCGAAATCCATTTACATGATACTCATCAATCCAGTACAAAACGGTATCGATAATGAATTTCCTCATCATTGGTCGTTCGGAAGCAATAACATTCCCGCAACCGGATTCGTTCAGATAGTCTCCCATCTTCCCTAGACGATAGAAGTAGTAAGGGACAGTTTGATCAAACGGAGAAGCTTCTCCAACCCCAAACGTATGGGGAAAAACCATATCTAAAATGACTGCAATCCCATGATCATGGAACCCTTGAACCATTTGTTTGACTTCGCGGATCCGAACATCTGGCGCTCGAGGATCAGTCGAATACCACCCTTCAGGCACTTGAAACAGAAAAGGATCATACCCCCAGTTGTAGTATTGTTCAAAGTCCTTGGATTCTTCAACGCTGGTGGAAAAATCTGCAATCGGAAGAATCTGAAGATGAGTAATACCCAATTCGATTAAATGAGATAAGCCAGTCCGAACACCTCCAGGTCCGGATGTGTTTTCTTCCACCATACCTAAGTATAATCCAGCGTTCTGGACACCTGAATTGGGAAGACCTGTAAAATCAGCCACATGAGTTTCATAAATAATGGCATCCACATATGTTTGCTGAAACGGATTTATATATTCTGTCCAACCTTCGGGATTCGTACTTCGCAAATCCAATACAACAGATTTTCCGCCATTGATAGAAACCGCCTTGGAGTAAGGATCAACAGTCTTTCGAACCTGACCATAGGAAAAAAATTCGTACAAATAGAACACGCCATCTATGTCTCCGTCGATTGTTTGTTCCCAATACCCGTTCTCCTTCCGGATCATAGGGATCCTTTGGGTCGGCTTTTCTTGTTCATCTGTATCATACAGCAAGAGGTTAGCCCAAACCGAAACGGGAGACCATACCCGAAAGGTGGTATGGTTTTTTTGATATAGAGCACCGAACGGAAGGTCTACATAGTAATCGTCAAGAATGCCTGTCATGATTATGGGTACAGGGTGAAATCCATCGATATCCAATATCCAAGGTTTGGATAACTCATCTTCTTGAATGGACTCATCTAAAACGATCTCAATCCAAGAGGTTCGTGAGATGTCAGTTGGGTCAACCTTTGATATGGAATGGATTTGCGCAATCACGTCATTCCGTTTTACGCGGACGGCATCTATTGCTGTCCGCGTATCCAATGGATGGGTTAAAAAGGCTTGGATCCGATTATGTTGGATTGCTTGGGAAAAAAAGATCCGAGGGGTCGTATCGGGGGCATGAAAAAAGATTTCTTCGATTCCTTGAAGAATCCATATATGAGTGGTGCCTTCCTTGAGTGGTACAAAACGATCCGCCGCGATATCTTTGGATTCCCATTCTCTTAATCGAACGATAATCCCCACCTTGGTTGAGTCTACGGGTAAAGGAATCACAGCGCGTTGACCAAAATCATCGGAATCATCAAATTCGTAAGAAGAACCGTGATCGCTTGTTGGTTCATGAGGCCAAATCCAAAGATTCCATCCAGTATATTCTTGATCGTACCGGTGATAATGGACCACTAGTTCAGAAGAAATGACAACCAGACAGGCAAAAAAAAGCAAAAATCCAATCATAAACCCTTTTTTCATCCGAACGCCTCCTTATCATTCCTTTTTGGTTTTCGGTTTTCAGTAGATCTGAGGGATAGAAAATTATACCATATCCCACCTCTTTTCTGGCCGAGAAAATGGATGAACCCTTTGATTGCGAAAAAAATGAAATCCTGAAAACAAGGAGGGAATCGGATCGGTAGAGAAAGAGATCCATTGTATGGGAAAAGTTGGAAAATCAGTACGGTTCATGGTATAATCCGCTGTGAGGGGTATTCTTGTTGGGTTCCGGTTTTATTTTGGGGGGGCGTTCCTATGAATTTGGAAGAAATCAGACTATCTGGGTTCAAATCTTTCGCTAGACCCATTTCTTTACGTCTTTCCGAAGGGATTACATCTATTGTAGGCCCCAATGGCAGCGGGAAATCTAACATCGTCGATGCGATTTTATGGTTGTTTGGAGAACAGTCACTAAAAAATATCCGAGCAAACGAACGCTCTGATGTTCTTTTTGCTGGTAGCGATGGTTTATCCTCTTCTTCAACTGCTTGCGTTACTCTAGCCTTCAGGAAAAAAGACGCAAGCGTCATTGAAGTAACAAGAGAGTTGACACGTGATGGAAAAAATACATACTTAATAAACGATGAAAAAGTGAGACTGAAAGATATCAAAGAATTGTTTGCGGGGACAGGAGCTGGAAAAGAACTCTATTCGATTGTAGGTCAGGGAAGAATCGATAAAATTCTAAACAGTTCTCCGGAAGAAATCCGACTGCTGATTGAAGAAGCTGCGGGGATTGCAATTTACAAACAAAGAAAGAAAGAGACATTATCCCGCTTAACGGTGACCGAAGAAAACATAACCCGCCTCCAAGATATCTTGGATGAGCTGGACAAGCAAAAAAGATCCTTATATTTGAAGGCCAAACGAGCAGAAAAGTATCAGGAATACTCAAAAGACCTTAGGGAACACCATCTTTCGCTCTTTTCGATCATTCAGAGTGAGATAACCAGTGTACGTGTATCTTTGGATCACCAAAACGATCAAGATCATGAGAAAATGAAGGAAATTCAGAAAACCTTGGTTCAAGTAGAATCCCGTTGGAATCAACTTCGGGAAGCCTTTTCCCAAGTTGATCAAGAAGCACAGAGTTTCACCGAAATCCTTGAAGAACACAAACAAAGGCAAAATCATCTTAACGAACTCCGAGAAATCTTCCAAACAAAGCTTTCCGAAAGAGAAACCACTTTTGTCGAGACAACAACGCGATTGGACCAACTAGAGCAACACCGACAGAAATCAACACAAAGAAAAGAAGAGTTATCGCGGATCTATAAGACTCTTATAGAAGATCTTCAGATGGTTACTCACAAGTTGGAGGAGCTAGAAGAACAGAAAGAGTCGATTCTGGGCGATTATTCAGAAGATCAACAGAAAATGATGGAACTCCAAGATGTTTTAAGCAAAAACGAAAAGGAAACGGGAAAGCTAGACAATGAGGACCAACGATTGAAAGATATGATCGAAGATCATGAGAAACGCCTTTCAGTATTGCAGAGTCAAATGGATTCGAAAAGCCAACGATTGGAAGGGATGAATCAGGAACTTAATGAATTACGAGAGCACAGCGTTTTGGGGTCTCAGGAAGAAGAGGTCACTTTACAGATGCTCCAAGAAGCGAGGTCGAAAGTCCAACAGATCGAACAGTCCATCCGAGCGCTAGAGAACCAACGGTATGAGATGATGCAAAACTTGAAACACCTGGAAGCAGAAAAAGCAGTGATTGATCGGCAGATAAAGGAATTCACGGGATTTCACCGTCCTGTTAAAGCTCTATTCCAAGCCAAAGAGAGCGATCCGCATCTTCGGAATATGATCGATATTGTAGCAAACATCCTTGAAGTCGATCCTCAGTATGAGGTTGCTTTAGAAGTAATCCTTGGGGCTCGATCACAAAACATTGTCACAGTCGATACGGATACAGCCAAACATGCTGTGCACCTCTTGAAAGAAAATCAGCTTGGTCGCGCAACTTTTCTTCCTCTGGATACCCTTGATTATCGCCCCGTAGTCGTAAACACTGCACTGCAAAAGCATCCAGGGTTTGTGGGATACGCCACCGATTTAGTAAAAGTGGGAGAGGAGTTTTCGATTCTTCCTACCTTTTTGTTTGGAGATACCGTAGTTGTAAAAACGTTGGAAGATGGACTCGAACTGAGGAAAAATCAAGGACTCAAAAATCCGATGGTGTCTTTGGACGGACAAATGATCGCTTCTCGCGGAGCGATAACAGGGGGGAGTTACCAAATTGATCCTCGCTCTTCTCTGTTGGCCAGAAACCGAAGGCTTCAAGAAGTGGCTGAAGAAATCGAAACCCTTCAAGACCATATGAACCAAGCCCAAAGAAAAGAAAAAAAGATGATTCAGGAGAAGAACGAGTCAACACAGCTCAGGAACCACTTAGAAGGCCAATTAAACGAAATTATGATGAAAAACGCGTCCATAAAACGGACGGTCCAAGAACTCACTTCTGCGATTGCTGAATTAGAGAAAGAAACAGACCAATTAGAGAGTTTACGGATTGACTATCTAGCAAAAATGGATGGTGCTCAAGCGAGAAGAGAGCAGATTACTGCCCGAGTCGCAGAGATCCAAACGGAAAATCACCAAATCGAAACCGAGTATTCCCAGTCGTCCGAAATTCTGAAAGAACAGAAACAACGGATTGCAGAATTGCAGTCCGAGATCGACGAATTCCGATTGAACCAAAATACCCTTCAAGAGCGAGAACGCCAATACAATCAAGAGATCAAGGATACTCAATCTGCTTTGGAGGGATCCATTGAAGACGCCGATGTGTTAAGAATCCGGAAAAAAGAGCTGGAACATGAGATTGGTGAGCAAAGGGGAAAAATCCAAGAACTGAACACAGAACTCCAATCACTGAAAAAAGAAATGGAAACCCTTTTTGCGAATATAAAAGATCAACAGCAGGATCGACAACAGAAAACACAGCAAATCCATGACTTGGAAAAAGAACTGGCCGAATTAAAAGAGCAAAGGGAAGAATTGCGAGAAAAGAGTCATCAGGCAGATCTTCAGAATCAGCAACTGGATTTTCGGAATCAGACGCTCCATGATCGAATGAGACATGCAGGGATTACAGAAGACGAGTTACTCGATTGTATTAGAGAGCCGGAACATGTGGACCAGCTCGAGGAAATTGTCCAGGATTTGGAAAAAAAGATCAAGTACTTGGGAAGTGTTGATCTGACTGCAATTGATGAATACAATGATGTTGACCAGCGGCATACAGATATGTCGAATCAACAGGTAGATCTTCTGACTGCCAAAAAATCTCTGGAAGAGCTTTTGGATAAAACGGATCAGGAAGCAAAAGAGATCTTCTTGAAAACCCTTCAGCAAATCAATGAAAATTTCAACGAGATGATCGGGACTCTCTTCGGAGGAGGAACCGGTGAGCTTCGCTTAATACCTCATGAAGACATTCTTGAAACAGGCATTGAAATCGTTGTTCGTCGGCCAGGAAAAAAACTACAAAAAATGTACCTTCTATCTGGCGGGGAAAAATCTCTCGTAGGAATAGCTCTTGTGTTTGCGATGCTACGAATCAATCCCAGTCCTTTTTATATTCTGGATGAAGTTGATGCGGCTCTTGATGACTTCAATGCAGAAAGATTAAAATTGTTGGTGGAAAAATACAAAGGGATTGCTCAATTCATAGTCATCACGCACAACAAGCTTGTTATGGAAGTAGCTGATCGCATGTATGGCATCACTCAGTCTCATGGTGTATCGATGGTAATGTCTGTCGAGTTGGAACAGTATGCGGTATGACCCATGCAAATGAAAAACGGGAATCCACCTCTATTGACCAAGAGATCCTCGAGTTTCGCGTAACTCCGAGTTATGCGAAACATCGGCTAGACAAATTCCTTGTTTGCATGGTACCCTCTTGGATTTCTCGGACCATGATTCAGAGAGCGATCAAAGAAAAAAAAGTCCTCGTTGAAGGATTCCAAAAGAAACCGGCTTACTTGGTACAAGAAAACGATGTTGTCTCTATTGAGGTTCCGACACCTGCTGTAACTGAAATCCTTCCCGAAAACCTTCCGATATCAATCCTCTATGAAGACCCGGATCTTGTTGTGGTTAACAAACCTCATGGAATGATTGTTCATCCAGTCCCTCACAAAACTTCGGGGACACTTGTAAATGCGTTGCTATTCCATTGTCAAGATTTTTATAATGCCGATCAAGGAGTTCGACCCGGAATCGTTCACCGACTGGATAAGGACACTTCCGGGGTTATGGTTGTTGCCAAAACCATCAATGCCCACCACCATCTTTCCAATCAATTCCGGTACAGAAGAACCAAAAAAGAATATCTCGCTTTGGTTAAAGGGATCTTGTCCCCGAAAGAAGGCACAATCGAAAGACCACTTTCAAGGAGTCCCAACAATCGGTTAAAAATGATGGTTCATGAAAATGGGAAAGAATCCTTTACCAGTTGGAGAGTTTTGCTGGAAACTCAGCAGGAGATTTCATTGGTATTGGTTCGAATTCGAACCGGGAGAATGCATCAGATTCGCGTTCACTTCAAATCCATCAATCATCCGATTGTCGGTGATTTTTTATATGGAGACCTTTCCGACGCAAGTCTATTCCATGTCCAAAGGCAGATGCTTCATGCTGCCCGGTTGGGAATATTTCATCCTACCTCAGACCAATGGATGGAGTTTACCGCTCCAATACCCCTAGACTTCTCTTCCTTTTTAAGAAGGGCTTATCGAAACATTCCCACAACCGAATAAATAATGCTGGATGGTTTTTCGTCAATTTTTCCATACCCTGGCGGGGTATAAATAAGTCTGATACACGGAGGAATCCTATGGAAGGATCTTTTGCTCTTGTAACATCGGTAAGCTTTTCCGCTGCGTTTTTCGGAGGATTGCTTAGTTTCTTTTCTCCATGCATTTTTCCTGTTATGCCGGGATTTATTGGGTACCTAATGGGAGGAACAAGGGAGAAGTGGGACCGTGTTTGGAGGGGATTTGGATTTATTTTCGGGCTCTCATTGGTTTTTATCCTTTTGGGTGCGTTGACTGGGGCATTCGGTTCTTTATTCGTCCAGGTTGAACGCTGGGTTGCCTGGATTGGTGGAAGCATAATAATTCTGCTTGGTTTTGCGTATCTTGGTTGGTTTCGATTGCCTCGTCTTCAACTGGTTCGTAAGTCACCCGCGAGGGCGGTGAAGGGCTTTTGGGGCGCCTTCTTTATGGGAGTAGCTATCTCCTTTGTTTGGGTTCCTTGCGTAAGCCCAGTTCTAGGATCGATTCTAACTATTGCGGCCCAATCGGGGAGTATTTCACGAGGATCGGCTTTGCTTGCGCTATATGCACTTGGATTCAGCATCCCGCTTTTTTTTGTATCGGTCTTCTTATCGATTCTTTATCGTTGGATCCCCTGGATCATGAATCATGAAAAAGCGTTACGTTGGATTGGAGGCCTATTGTTGATTGTTGTTGGGATACTTATGGTTACGGGTTTATTGAATACACTTCAACTCGGATAAGGGAGGTTTGACTGTGAAAAGAAAGCCCCTGTTAATCGGAATGATAGTGATGACGTTTTTCGTGGCGGTACAGGCTGTCTATTCAAACACGACCATTTTAAACAATCAGTTCGATCTTGCATTTGAAGCTGCACGGATCATGAATAAAGGGGTTATTGTTGTATTTAGCAGCAGGAACTGCTTTTATTGCTCATTATTGATAAACGAGACATTTCAAGACCCCGAAGTGATGATGATTCACGGGCGGGAATTCGTTGTGGTGGAAATTTATGCAGATCGTACTCTCCGAGGAAGGTTGGATATCGAAACAGGAAGATATGATAGTGACGCACCATTCTATACATATGAAGAGTTGTTTGGAATCTTCGGAATTCGGGGAACACCAGCTTCCGTATTCTTCAACAGGGATTTGGGGTATGTGGGTTCGATCCCGGGTTATATCCCAGCTGAGCACTGGGTCCCTGTAATCAAATATTTAGCACAAGAGCTGTATCTGCATGGGATTCAATTTGATGCCTACAATAGCGCACAGGACTCTTTTTCCGGGCGAACGGAAGTGATTCCGGTTTCTCGTGAAGACCTCATCCTCCTTCAAAAAGCATATGCAAATCTTGCTGTGATTGAAGAAATCTCAAGGTGGAAAGAGGAGAAATCAAAATGGACGCCTCCCGATCCAATCGCATTTATTGGAGCAACCATCGATCAATTGCCTATTGCACAGAACGCGGCGCAACGGATCCTGTTGGTTTCTCAATAAAACGAATTTCGTGCGCGCAAAAAAAACCATGGACCATTCAGATTCTGATTGAAAATATAAAAAAAGGGCCGCAGCATTCATTGCTACAGCCCATAGAACTAATGATCTCTTAATGAATTACTGCACAGGAAAACCGGTTAAATCCTGCAAATCCAGTTCCAACTCCTCCAATGCATCCATAGCTCGTTTGTCTCCTCGGAGAACAGAATGAACCGCTCGGAAGAAGAGTGTTGAAACTTCGTTGTAATTAGGAGCGGTAGCGGTTGAGGGTCGTGCTACAGCATTGATGAAGACATCATAAAGACTGCCAAAGAATGGAGTCGCTTTCAACACTTGAGGATCTGCGTAGAGAGCCATAATTGTTGGGTTATAGGACCCAACAATCGCTCGGTCTTTCTGCATTTCATAAGAGGCAAAGAAGAATGCCACTTCAGCAGCGATAGCTGGGTTTCTGCTGTATTTGCTGACTGCCAGCTGCCAACCCCCAAGCGTTGCTGCTCCAGCGCCGCTTCGACCAGCAGGAAGGGGAGAAACGTCAAATTTGCCGCGAATAACGGAATCGGCGGCATGTCCAAGACTATAAGCATATGGCCAGTTTCTCATGAACGCCGCATTCCCCGCTTGCCATACTGCTCTGGATTCTTCTTCTGCCATTCCGAGGACACCGGGAGGAGAAATTGTTCCAATCCAACCTCTTGCTTTTTGAAGAATCTCAACCGCGTTGGGGTTGTTCACAGTTATGACTCCGTCTGGAGAGATGATTGATCCGCCATCATTGGATGCCAACCATTCCAAAGCGTCGCAAGTCAATCCTTCATAAGCATTCCCTTGCCATACAAATCCCCAAAAGTCCCGATTCCCTGCGGCTCTTTCCCCGTCTTGAATGATTCTTGCCGCTCGTTCCAGTTCATCCCATGTTTTCGGAGGATTCAGGTTATACTTCTGTAACAGATCTGTTCTGTAATACAACAGTCCTGCATCAGTAAACCAAGGGATCCCAACAAGCCTTCCGTCAACTGTGTTATTCTCCACGATCGCGGGGAAATGCATGTTTACAAGCCGTTCTGCGCCATAATCGTATAGGTCGACAAAGTGCTCAGCCAAGTCACCAGGCCAAATTACGTCAATCTGATACACATCAACTTCAGGACTCCGAGCTTCAAAGAATTGTAAGTAGAGGCCCAAGCGATCCTGTACCATGTCCGGAGTGTCGAGCACTCGAACGGTTACATCCGGGTTGATCTTCATGTAATGTTCGGCAGCCTTTCTCGCGAGTTCGAGCTCAATACCTACCGCGCCTGCTGCTACGGTGATGACAGTTTGCCCCATGACTGCAAGAGAAATACATAGGGCCAATACGACGATTACCAACTTTTTCATGTTCGTACCTCCTTCATTGATTCAAGATGGTGAAGCATTAATTTTTCGTTTTTTAGACGCAAGTACTGTTATGGGTGCTAGCCTTTCACCGCGCCTGCTGTTAATCCAGCGACGATTTTCCTTTGGAAAATCAAAACCAAAAGCACGACGGGAATTGTCACTACAACAGCAGCAGCCATGATCTCGCCAAAAGGTTCTTGACGAGCCACAGAACCGCCAAAGAGAGATATTGCAACAGGAATGGTTCGTGCAGAAGGATCAATGGAAGTAAAGGTTAGCGCAAAAAGATATTCATTCCAAGCTGCGATAAATGCGAGCAAACCAGTAGTGACCAAAGCAGGAGCAGTCAACGGTAAAAGAATCAAATAAAAGGTTTGGAACGGAGTGGCGCCATCGACCCAAGCAGATTGCATTATTTCTCCAGGGAGTTTTTTAAAAAAAGCAGTCATGACCCAAGTGGTAAACGGGAGAGTAAAAATCATATAGGATAAGATCATACTCAAGTGCGTCGGTAGATTCAAAGTAGTAATCACTGCGTATAAACCAGCAAGGACTGTTACTTGCGGGAACATAGTCATGGCCAATATCAAATATAGACTGGGCTTTTTGCCCCGGAACCGGAGTTTTCCAAGGGCAAAGGCGGCAAAAGAACCGATTGACAATGCAAATAGGGTTGTCAAACCAGCTACCATGGTACTGTTCCAGATAGCCCTTACGAACTGACCATCTTGGAAAACAGCGATATAATTATGAAAATACGGAGCGAAGTTCCCTTGTGTATCGCGGGGAACCCAGGTTGCGGGGGTCATCATGAGTTGGTCTTCGGATTTAAAGGAGGAATTTACCGCCCAATAGAATGGGAAAAGCATATAGACAAAGATAAAGACCACAAGGATATAGAAACATGTCTTCCCAAACGAACTTTTCGCTTTCTTGGACATCTTCATTCTTCATCCACCCCCATCGCCCGGATGTAAAGAACCGCGAACACAAAGATAAAAATGAAGATGATCACTCCGATCGCGGAAGCAAGCCCCATATTCCGGTTGCCGATCAGTTGGAAATAGTTGTAGCTGGCCATTGAATACCTTCGATTGCCGAGAAGAACCTGAAACACATCAAACACCCGCAAAGCATCTAGAGTGCGGAAGATCAATGCGACAAACAATGCAGGTTTTACCATAGGCAGGGTAATTGAAAAAAACTGACGCAATTTGCTGGCGCCATCCACCTGGCATGCTTCATATAATTCCCCGGGAATGGTTTGTAATCCTGCAAGAATCAATAAAGCCATAAACGGAGTGGTTTTCCATACGTCTACAGCAATCATAACAGGCATCTGCATTGCCTCTACGGTTAGAAAGGCAGTTTGCCCATCGGATAATCCCAAATGACTCATAATCATGTTAAAAAATCCCGCTCGGCTTGGGGTTAACATCCATTGCCAAATTCTCGCAGAGACCACTGTGATGACTGCCCATGGCACTAGCATTACCGCGCGCATTGCGCCTCTGCCTTTAAAATGGCTATGTACTACCAAAGCAATACCAAGTCCAAGAAGAGTTTCAAGGATAACGGAAAAAACGGTAAATACGAGTGTGTTGCCGATTGCGTCGATGAAAATTGGATCTCTCGCGCCAAAAACGTATCTCTTCCCAAACCAGGAGAACTGAGATACCTCTCGGTACCGAACAGGTTGCCGAGGCAAGATTCGAATCGGTCTTTCATAAAGGTATTCTCCTGTATCTGGGTCTCTCAGGTGTTCGCCAGTTTCTTCATCGATAATTGGGGGAAGCTCAACAATCGTCATTCCCAATAAAGAGAAGTAATTATCAAGTCCCACAAATTGGACTTCACGTTGGCTGGCGAAAACCCGGTCAGTAAAACTGGTGTAAAACACTTGGAAAAGGGGGTAAAAAGCGATAACAGCAAGAATGATGAATGAGGGAAGCAATAAACGATAGGCCAATCTTTGTTCGTTCTTTGACAAGCGAGACATTTTGGAAGCTTTAGCCATGAGGATCACCCATAGTCAGGATTATAGCCTGTCTGTAAATCATCGCTTTCCTCCTTTGTAAAGGGAACCATGGAACCATGAACCATCCGAAGGGAATGAACCTTCAGTGGAACCGTTTCCATTGTACACTATTTGGATTTTTCTTTTCAACCTCAGATATCCTGTTTTTTTTTCGTTTTGGGTAGAACAAAGTGGAAATACTCTTGGAATGGCCAATATCATAAGAAATTTACCGTTTTTTTCCCCATTCTAGTTTTTCCACTCATTCCTTCAATCGAATCAAAAGACCATCATTTCTTTCTCAGAAACACAAACGAATCGATCGCCGCCTGGTTTATGTCTACGCTCTTTCTCGACTTTTTTTGGATTTTTTCTTTTGGTAATGGGGTTTACCGGATAATGATTGATCAATGGATCGAAACAACCGCCAGTATTTCTCGTCTTTTGAAATGGAAAATTATCCGGAGGTGATTGATAATGAAAAAAAGATGGATAGCAGTTACAGTATTCCTTTTGGTCGGTCTTTCACTTATGGCCTATGTGAATCCGGATTACCGGAGTCCGATCGTTAATGTTGTTGATGCAGCATCAAATGCCGTAGTAAAGATTGATGTTGTTCGGACAGCTCGCGCTTCAATCGATCCGTTCATGGATGAGTTTTTTCGCCGGTTTTTTGGTGAAGACCTTTCTCCATTTGGCGCGCCCCGGCAGGAAACGTCCCTTGGATCCGGGGTCATATTCGATTCAGATGGGCATATTCTAACCAATGAACATGTTGTCCGCGATGCGCAGAAGATAACCATAACTATGATGGATGGTACTGTCTTTGACGCTAAGTACATCGGCGGCGATTCGGATATGGATATTGCTGTGTTACAAATCGTACGAGATAATGATACGCAGCTCCCATATTTGACCTTTGGAGATTCGGATGCCCTAAAAATCGGCGAGTGGGCTATTGCAATAGGAAACCCCCTTGGATTCCAGCACACAGTAACACTAGGAGTGATCAGCGCGCTCGACCGCAGGATCCCAAAACCGGATCGGAGCGGAGGGTATTACCCCGATCTGATTCAAACGGATGCGGCAATTAACCCGGGCAACAGTGGAGGTCCTCTCCTGAATATTCATGCAGAAGTCATTGGTATCAATACAGCAATTGTCAATCCCATGGAAGGAATCAACCTTGGATTTGCAATACCCATCAATAGAATCAAAATGTGGTTGGAAGACTTGATCCGATACGGAAAACTGAGGAAAGCCTTTTTGGGTGTTGTTGTAATGTCGGTAGACGAGAATACCCAAAAGGCATTGGGTTTGGAATCTACAAACGGAGCTCTAATCGTTGAAATTAGTCCAAACAGTCCAGCAGAGCGGGCAGGAATGAAACCGCAAGACGTGATTATTCGATTTGATGGAAAGGCCGTTCATGATCATGCTCATTTAGTGAGTATGATTCAGTCCAAAAGAATCGATGAGCGGGTCGAAATCGTACTCGATCGGAATGGATCGGCCATCACAATCAATGTTATTCTTGGACAAAGCCCAGAGACTGAAGAAACAATCATACAACCCGACCCGGAGCCTGAAGAGTTACCGGAAGCGCTTCGGTCGGATTTGTTTGGATTTTCCGTTGCAGAATTAAGCCCTGATTTGCGTCAGAGATATGATATCCCTGAACAAGTTACTGGGATTGTTGTCGTAGATATCGATCCCCAGAGCACCGCCTATCGGTTGGGGATTCGTTCAGGTATGGTTATCCTAGCTCTGAATCGGATAGAAGTATCTAGTATCGATATATGGGAAAACAGAATAGAGCCATTGCAGTCTGGAGACTCGGTTGCTTTGCATCTATTTATCCCAGGACGAGGGAACGCGATGATATCGTTCTCCCTGTAAAAAAAGGATTCAAAATCTCATTCGAGTATGAATGTACATCATATGAAGGAAGGTGAGGCAATGCAGAAAAAGAGTTGGTTGGTAGTTGCAGTTTTTCTGATGGTAAGTTTGATCGGTTTGGGTCGTGTTGCCGAAATTAATCCTCGCGCAATCATCATTACTCCTGAACAACCGACGAGTTTGGAAGTTAGTATTTCGATGGATCGTCCGGAAGGAGCGGTATATCAACCGGGAGAACGAGTACGCATTTCATTCAAAGCAAACAAAGACGCATATGTTGTTATCTACAACATTCAAGCCGATGGAGTGACTACGATTTTATTCCCAAACCGATTTCACCCAGATAACTTAGTCCGAAGCGGAGTGACTTATACCATTCCTGATCAAAGATACAACCTAACTATTGATAACAAACTGGGTAAGGAATACCTGCAGATTGTTGCAAGCACCGAACAGTTTGCCGTCTATAATACATGGACGCAACAGTTCCAAACTACCCCGTTAATCCAAGCCACAAGAGATGCGGAATCTGACCTAAAACAGATGATTCAAAGAATCATTATTCAACCGGAAAAACCCGAACCAGAGTGGACTTCGGCGATGACCTTTTTCTATGTAGGATCTGCTCCCAACAAAGGAACGGTAGATTTCCAGTCCAGTCCTTCAGGAGCAGCAATTTGGCTTGACGGGAAATGGGTTGGCCAAACAAATCTGAAAACCACGATTTTTGAAGGGTATCATATTGTTCGCTATTATCTTTCTGGGTATCAAACATATGAGAGAGAGTTTTATATGCAAAGCGGGTCTACAGTAGTGATTCCGGCAACTTTGGTACCGCTTGCTCCTCCGAGCCAACCAGGAAGAGTTACTGTCAATAGTGTTCCTTCCAATGCTCAAGTTTTTTTAGATGGGAGTTTCCGTGGGATGACTCCCATTACGATCAACCAAGTTTCAGTAGGAACTCATACACTCTTGCTCCGGCTGTCGGGTTACCAAGATTTCCAAACAACGTTTACGCTTTCCTCAGGGGAACATAGAACTGCGAATGTTACCCTTCAAAGAGATCTTCCTCAGGACGGAACGGTAAAAATACAAGTAGATCCTTTTGATGCGAGGGTCTCGATAAATGGTGTTGACTACGGTCCTGCAGGGGGGGAACTGACGTTGACCCTCCACGCGGGGACTCACTCTTTATCGGTTACTCGTTCGGGGTACAATCCTTATAATGTAAGCTTTACGTTAAGCGGGGGAGAGTATAAGACGATTCCTGTTCGTTTGTCCCCCCTTCAAGCAACAGTATCTATTCGCTCCAATCCTAGTGGAGCAAGGATTTTCATAGATGGTTCGAATACGGGGAATCAAACCCCCTTCCAAATGACTCTTAGTCCAGGCACCTACCAAGTCCGATTGACCCGAGAAGGGTATCAAGATTGGACAACAACGGTCACTCTTGCTAGTGGGGCAAATCAAGAAATCAATGCGGCTTTACAAGTTTTGAGAGCTCGCTTGAATGTACAAGCCAATGTAACCAGTACGGTATTTGTCAACGGTCGGTCTCGAGGGACGATATCTCCAAACAGTCCCATTTCTTTGGAACTTGATGGAGGGCTATATGAAGTATTGATCGTGGCAGAAGGGTATTTCAGCTATATTACAAGGATCAATGTTCGCGCGGGAGAATCCTACTCAATTAATGCTTCATTGGTACGAATTTATTAGGTTTATCGAATGAATGAAAGGCCGGATTGTCGGTCCGGCCTTTTTTTTTGCAAAGAAATGGAGGGAGCGAGTGTGAGTTGCGAATCATTCAAAAACGGTGAGAATCCAACAGGCATCTTTTTCCAAGAGAGAGAGCGATTAAACCAACAAATCTTAATGAACGCTGGTATGGTCACAAAACGGTTCATGTCTTTGGATCACCAAGTCTATAGACCGGGGGCAGTCAATCAGAAGACGAAAGAACTTTTGGGTTTGGTTGCATCTCTTGTGTTGCGATGTGATGACTGTATTACATACCATCTCCAACAATGCCATCATTGTGGTGTATCTACAGAAGAACTGGAGGAGAGTATGTCTATTGGCTTGATTGTTGGGGGCTCCATTGTTATTCCTCATCTTCGGAAGGCCTACGATTTCTGGAACCGTCTACAAACCCGTTGAGTTGTGATACAATTGGCATGAATATGATTTAGGAGTGAGTCGATGAGAATTGCTATTGTTGGATGTGGGACAAGTACGATCGGTTTTATGGAGCAAGTGATCCGGGATCAAGTTACAGGGATTCGTGTTGATATCTTTGAACGCGGCCATGCCCCAGATAAGCGGACCCCGGATGGGAAAGGTTCCATATATGGGTTTGGAGGGGCAGGAACATATTCTGACGGGAAATTATCCATCTCTGAGGAGATCGGAGGCGAAATTGCTTCCTATTTAGGAAGAAACACATATCAGGAGTTCCTTGAACCCGTTATTGGTTTATGGACAATTGAAAAGACCTTGGACCAGATTGAAAGAAGCAGTATTCAAAATAATCGAAAGCTATCAAGGATTACGGAAAGTTTTTTTCGCAATAATCTTTCTTTGGTATTGAGTGATTTCATTCACGTGGGAACGGACAATCTGCAAATCGTTTGTCGCGCTCTATTTGATCGGTTTTCTTTCGATCCGATGCAACGGTTTCGGATGGAGTTTGAGAAAGAAGTGGAGGAAGTTGTTTTTTTGCCGGAAAAGCGAAAGTATCAGTTGCGCTTTTCGGATGGAATGCTTTCTGAAAAATACGATCGGATCGTTCTCGCAACTGGAAGAGGCGGATCGGGTTTGGTAAAAAAGGTTTTGTCGGAGCGGCAGATCCCCTTTTCTGGAACGAAAGTAGACATTGGGATCCGATATGAGCTAAGCCATCAAGTGAGCAAGGACGTAACGGATGTACTTTATGAATTCAAGGTTAAATACTTATCGAGAACTGATGATGAAGTCCGAACGTTTTGTGTCAATCCTAAAGGATTCGTTAGTCGGGAAGAAGGGAATGATTTTGTCACAGTAAATGGACATTCTTTTGTGCAGACCAAAACAGAAAACACGAACTTTGCAATTCTGGTGACTCACAATTTTACATATCCCTTCAATGATCCCAATATGTATGGATTATCGGTCATACGGCTCGCGAATAAACTGGCGGGTGAGAAAGGAATCATCATCCAACGGTATAAAGATTTTTTGTTTGGAAGAAGATCAACGGCGCAAAGGATCGCAAAATCCTATATTCAACCAACCCTTGATGCGACTCCCGGAGACCTGAACCTAGTCCTCCCAAGAAGAACCGCATTCGCTATCGAAGAGTTTATTGAACGGTTGAACCATGCGATACCCGGAGTGAACAATCCGGGTAATTTCCTATACGGTGTCGAGGCGAAATTTTACTCTCTGAAACCTCAATATGATCAACCATTCCGACTGCCTGGCGAAGAGGTATATGTAATGGGAGATGCATCCGGGTTTACGAGAGGAATCGTTCAGGCATCAATGAGCGGAATGTATCTTGCGAAGCGCATGTTTCAATAGAAGAAGCGGAACAATTACCGAAAAGGGGCGATAGAATGGTTTTTTTTGATGTGGGCGACCTACCTGAACCTACGGAAACAAAAGACTCATACGATATGATCATTATCGGTGGCGGGCCCGCTGGAATGACTGCAGGTTTATATGCTGTTCGAGGGGGGATCAATGCCCTTCTCATTGAAAAAACCGTGCAAGGAGGCCAAATGGCCCGAACCATGATGATTGAAAACTATCCGGGATTTCAGCAAATCAGCGGTTCTGATCTTGCTGATCGAATGAAAGACCATGCTGGTTATTTCGGGTTACAGTTCTTGTCAAGCGAAGCAACAGAGATCCGAATAAACGGACGGGAAAAAGAAGTGTATACTGATGATGGACGAATCATCCGGTCCCAGGTTTTAATTATTGCAACAGGAGCAGAACACAAGAGATTGGGGGTTGCAGGGGAAGATCGGCTGGAGGGGAAAGGGCTTTCATATTGCTCGATCTGTGATGGGCCACTGTTTACGGGAAAAGATGTAGTGGTTATCGGAGGAGGCAATTCTGCAGTCGATGAAGCGATTTACCTTTCTACCATCGCAAACTCAGTGACAATCATTCATAGAAGAGACCGGTTGAGGGCGGAAAAGCTGATTCAGGATCGGGCTTTTGCCAATTCCAAAATCCATTTTCAATGGGATTCCATTGTTGAAGAGTTTTGTGGAGATTCCAAGCTAACTCATCTTCGGTTAAAAAACAAGAAAACGAATGAAGTTAGAGAATTTCCAACTGATGGTGCCTTTGTTTATGTTGGTTTGGCGCCAAATTCGCAACTGGTTCATGGGATCGTACCTCTTGATGAAGAAGGATTTATTTCTGTCAATCCACAAACCCTTGAAACGCAATGTACAGGCGTTTTTGCCATAGGAGACATTGTAAAAAAACCCATCCGTCAGATCGTAAACGCGGCCGCCGATGGAGCATTAGCGGCAACCATGGCGATCAAAACCTATTTTGGAGAGTCTTTATGAGCATCATAACAAAAACGGGAGACGAAGGGAATACATCATTATGGTCAGGGCAGAAAGTACCCAAAGACCATATTCGAGTGGAAGCTTATGGTACAGTTGATGAACTGGGGTCCTATATCAGTGAATCTCGACATATCTGCCTCGATGATCCGGTTATTAAAGACCTTTGCATCATCGAAGATTACTTGTTCTTAATCGCAGGAGAACTGGCTACAGTTGGGACTTCCTTTCAGAACCCCATTACCGAAGAAGCAGTTCAATGGGTAACAAATCGGGTTCATGAATACGAAAAAAGGCTACCCCTCAAAGGGTTCGTAGTACCCGGATGCACCTATTCTGCAGCAAAACTGGATGTTTGTCGAGCCATATGCAGGAGGATGGAACGAAGAGTTGTCTCTCTACACAGGCAAAGCCCAGTTTCTGTTCATATGCTTCAATTCATCAACCGTCTATCCGATTTATTTTTTATGCTTGCTCGATCCGAAGAGGCCAAGGAAGGAAAAATTACCCCCAAAAAACCCATAGCATAACCCATAAGGAGGGATGCGCATGTGGACTACTTTCGTACAAAACCACCCCATCATCTCATCGATGATTCAATTTGCTTTGCTTGGGACAATCGGAGAACTCATTGGATTAGCAATTCGAAATCGAAAATGGGGTGGGATACCATGGGTTCGAATCGTTGGAAAAGCAGCAATATGGGCAGTTTTGGCCGTTGGAATCAAATATGCTTTTGTCGGGTTCGAAGGCTTCGTTGTCGCCCTTCGGGTTCAAGGGTTCTTGCCTGATGTGATCCTACCTTTCTGGATCTCTTTCTTCATGAACCTCCTTTTTGGACCGTGGTTAATTCTTGGACACCGGCTTTTGGATAATTTGCTCGAACGCAAGCAAAATTGGCAAGGCATTCGAGGCGCGCTGGTTACTTTGCTCTGGTTCTGGATACCGGCTCATACCATCACCTTTTTTCTTCCCCCGGAATGGCGCATTACGCTTGCGGCTCTATGGTCTGTTGCATTGGGATTGATTATGGGGATATCGAGAAGGAGAAAGCATGAGAATGTGGATGGTTAACCCTTCATTCATGTGCGATCAGCACCTTTTGGGAGAACACGTTGAAGTCCATATGTTTGTTGGTTCCATGGCAAAAGGGATTCGGATGGATGGATATGTTCGCAACGGATTGCTTGAACTGAGGAAAATAGAATCGAGGCATCAGGAGTTGGCGCGCGAGATGACCAATAGAGGGTTCAACCATAAATCGGAAATGGATCGAGAGGCGCTTGTACACATCTATCATGCTTATTCTCATATCTTGAATACTCAGATTGATCGTGATTCCAGCTTGCATGAACTAATCCGAAGATGCAGAGTTTGCAAATCTCGGTTTGAAGATAGGAAGGAATAAAAGCAAAATTAGTTTTTTTCATAGAATTCGAGTACCCCCTCCGTTCGGGCCAACCACCCATTGCCCTTTTTTGTTATGTAAATAGGCGTTCATGTGCTGAAAGAATAATCTTTCTTTTACCAGTTTACGAACGAATTGGATTCAGCAACCATATTGTGCTATAATCCTTCCGAAAAACGCAATCAAAATGAAAACATAAGAAGGAGGGATGATTCATGAGAGATTTGTGTTCAGTAGTGGAAGTTGATGCAGAAAAATGCGCAAACTGCCATTCCTGTATTGCTGTTTGCCCTGTAAAGATGTGCAATCGCTCGATTCCTGAAAAAGAGGGCATTCCTGCGCACATCGAAGTGGATCAGAAGCTATGCATCGGCTGCGGAGCATGTATTAAAGAATGTGAAGATGCGGGTCATGATGCTCGGAAATATGTAGATGACTGGCCTGTGTTCGAAAAAGACTTTCTTACAAATGGTGCGAAAAAAAAGGCTTTTGCGATTGTTGCCCCCGCATTGGTAGCCAGCTTTCCAAAGCAAGACCAGAAAGTGAATGCTTGGTTAAAGAATCTTGGGGTCAAAAAAGTGTTTGATGTTAGCTTTGGAGCAGAGCTGACAGTTAAGACCTATATCGAGTTTATCAAAAAAAACTCTCCAAAATGCGTAATTGCGCAACCATGCCCAGCGCTAGTTTCGTATATTGAAATGTTAAGACCAGAACTCCTTCCATTTCTTAGTCCGGGTCATTCTCCGATGATGCATACAATTCTATATGCTAAGAGCAAGTATCCAGAGTTAGCGGATGCAAAAGTTGTGATTCTGTCACCGTGTTTGGCAAAAAAGAGAGAATTCGACGATTGTATTGGCAAAGGGCAGTATTACAACATTACCTTTAAATCTTTGAGCGATTGGTTCAAGAGCCATCCGAATGCTCTATCTGTAGAAGAGTCTGATTATGATAATCCTTCAGCAGAACGAGCTGTTTTGTTTTCTACACCTGGGGGATTGCTACGAACCGCTCAAAGGGATATGCAAGGAGTAGAAAATCATACGAGAAAAATTGAAGGGAAGGAACATATCTATCATTATTTAGATGGCTTGGATTCATCCATTGAGGGAAGTCATAATCCCTTGCTCGTTGATTGTTTGAATTGCGCTTTGGGTTGCAATGGCGGACCAGGAACACTCAATCAGCATGCTTCCCAAGATAAAATTGAATGGTTGGTGGAAGAAAAGAAGCGGGAAAAGCTGAAAAAATACCACACAGAACATAAAGGAGTTTTTTTCCTCCGGAGGTTTGCCGTGCGTCGCTTTCAGAAGATGCTTAACAGAGAATGGCGAGCGACAGGAGGTCTAAATACCTATCTTCGGGAGTATATCAATAAATCAGACAACTATACAATCAAAATCCCCAGCAAAGCAGAACTGCAAGCAGTTTATACTCAGATGCATAAGTATTCGGAAGAAGACATCAAAAACTGTCATTCATGCGGTTACCAAAAGTGTGAGGAAATGGCTGTTGCAGTCTTCAACAACCTCAATCAACCAGAAAACTGTCATTGGTATCAACATGAAGAGATGAAGAGTGAAAAAAGAAAGGGAGACAAAACGCTTGGGTTGATCCAAGAGGCATTGAATATGATGCTTGAATATACCTCAAAGAATAACGAGCATATTGAATTCACAAACTCAGTGACTGATAAGATCAATTCTGAGACCAAAATCCTCTCCTCAAGCAATGAGGCGGTAGTAGAAAAGATTGCATCGATGATATCCAAAGTCGAGGAAACAAAAGAATTGGTTGGAGAAACGAACCATATCATTGTTTCAATCAAAGAAAAATCAAATCAATTGTTCGATATATCCGAAACAATCGAAGACATCTCAGCACAAACGAACCTACTAGCGCTAAATGCGGCAATAGAAGCGGCTAGGGCGGGAGAAAGCGGAAAAGGCTTTGCAGTGGTTGCAGGAGAAGTAAAAGCCTTAGCAGAACAGACGGGGTTAGAGGTAGAAAAGATTAAACCGTTTGTTAACTGGTTGCATCAAGAAATGAACCGGACGCAAGAACATGTCCAAAGCATAACCGAACGGGCTGAAAGCGTGGTCAAAGAATCCATGGTTGTTCGACAGTCAACAAATGAAGTTCAAACCGTTTTAGGACAAGTTGCTGATCAAATCGAAACTTTAGCAGCTGATATAGACAATCAGATTCTGATTAGCCAAGAACACCGGAATACCATTGACTCTGTACTACAACAAGCGCATTATGAATCATGAAGTTCCGACGAGAACATCATCCGCCTGGAGAAAAAGTAGTAGTATCGTCCTATTGATAAAGGGTGCCCCGGATCTGGCACCCTATAAAAAAAAGAGATTCAAGGGAAAAAAAGGAAATGCTAGAAGTTCAGATCAACCTTTGGTGTTTCTTTTGCTTCTTCGGGAATGGTAAAGAACTCAAACGCTTTGAACTTGAACAAGTTCGCGATAATATTCGAAGGGAACACTTCAATAGCTGTATTATATTTCATTGTCATATCATTGTAGAATTGTCGAGAATAAGAGATTTTGTTTTCAGTGTTTGTCAGCTCTTCTTGGAGTTTCATTACATTCTGGTTTGCTTTCAAATCCGGATAGTTTTCAACGACTGCCAAAAGACGTCCCAGAAATCCACTTACCTCTCCTTCCGCTTCCATCCGTTCATGTTGGTCTTTTGCCCCTAAGGCTTTTGCGCGAGCTGCCATCACCTTCTCTAATGTATCTTGCTCAAATTTCATGTAGCCTTTTACCGCATTCACGAGGTTGGGAATTAGATCGGAACGGCGTTTCAGCTGAACATCAATTTGACTCCAAGAATTTTCAACCCGTTTCTTTTGCGTGACAAGGCTGTTATACGCAGCCATTACCCATAATGCGAGAAGAACGACAATAATCAGAATAATCCAACCTACCATTTGTACTCCCCCTCTCTCCGAAGATGACTCGTTATCGATTATAACATAGAATAGACGAACGATGTTATCGGGTTGTTCTGACGATGTGTTGAACGGTGCTCCATACTTTTTCTGGGTCATCTGGAGCGATCCGAGAAATATGAGCGCATGCGTCGACGCCCCAAAACAAAATCGACTGAACGCCTAGTTCTTGAATGAATTGCGCCCCATCCACCAACTCGCTCTCTCTTCCGCTGGGAATCGAAAAGGCCTGCATCCAAATATGGTTCGTTTTATTGTATTGCTCAGATAGAGCCAAAACCCTTTGAGTAACTTCACCCAAAAAAGGCAGCATGGGTTTTTGGAAAGCCATCCAATACGGATCCGATCCAAGATTCGAAATAGAATCGAGTTTCGCGATTCCTTCATAATCCGTTATTCCAATATAATCCGATTCAAATGGGAGAAAACAAAGAGTGTTCTCAATGGATTTCGATTGAGCATAAGCCGTCATTTCGGAAAAAAATGTACGGATCGAGTCATTTCTAAATTGGACAATATCGCTGATTAGCTCATTGGGCATTACATACCCATATTTGTCTTTGAAAAGGCTTTGGCACACCGAACATCTGCATGTCCATTCGTCGGGAAACCGTTCGCGTGGTTGGAAAAGAAACAGATGCGGTTCATCCCAAAAAATCGCGTCTGCGCCGCAATTCACGCATGCATCGATCCAAGACCGGATAAAGGCACGAAAGGATTCCATATTTACGCAAGCGGAACCCATCATCTTTCCCTGGTTCGATATTTGCCAAACCTCTGGATGCTTTTGGAGGAATCCAGAATACGCCTCGCCTCCGAAAACTCCTCCTACACCCCAAGGGTCAAGCCAAACGGTAAGCCCAGCCCTTTTTGTGGTTTCAACGATCTTGGCCATGGCTTGTTCCGAAAAAGAAAAGTCTGCTTCACTGAACGTATGCACAATTGTTTGAAATCCGGTTTGCTTCAAATCAGACATGTCTTTTTCAACATGCTTCAGAATTCGATTTCCAAAATAGCTAATGCCATATTCCATATAATTCACCTCGTTGGATAGAATGTGATCACTCTTGAGAGAAGCTACCAAAAAAATAAAGCGGATTTGATCCGCTTTAATGTGGGGGGTTCATTTCTCTATTTGAGGGGTTTCTTCTTTCTACTATTTTGACTCCCCAAAGTTTCGAAAAGTTCAAAGGATTGATTTTTCTCCCCCCATGTACTTTTGAAGCGCATCAGGAATTGTGACGCTACCGTCCGCATTTTGGTAGTTTTCCATAATCGCCACAAGTGCTCTTCCTACAGCAACGCCCGAACCGTTTAATACATGGACAAATTCTAACTTGTTCTGACGATTTCGATATCGAATGTTGGCTCTTCGGGACTGAAAATCTAGGTCATTGCTACAGGAGGATATCTCTCTGTAGGTTTGATATGAGGGCAACCATACTTCCAAGTCGTAGGTTAATGAAGCTCCAAATCCCAAATCTCCAGTAGAGAGGGATACGACTCGATATGGAAGACCCAGAAGTTGAAGAACCGATTCTGCGTGACCGGTAAGGTCCTCTAATCGGTCGTAGGAGCTCTGACTATCCGTTATTTGCAGCAATTCAACTTTATGGAATTGGTGCACTCGTATCAATCCGCGAACGTCTTTTCCATAGCTGCCGGCTTCTCTCCGATAACACGGAGTATACGCGACATATCGGATGGGTAAATGGCTTTCCTCCAGTATTTCATCTTTGTGCATACTTGCCAAAAAAACTTCAGCTGTAGGGATTAGGAACAGATCATCCGGTGTTGTTTTGTATGCTTCGTCTTCAAACTTGGGAAGCTGTCCGCTTGTAAACATTGTCTCCCGTTTCACCAGGTGAGGGATTGATATTTCCTGATACCCATACTGCAGAGAGTGAGTATCAAGCATAAACTGAATGAGGGCTCGCTCTAATCGAGCCAAGGTTCCTAGAAGAATCGAAAACCTTGATCCGCTAAGCTTTCCTGCCCTTTCAAAATCGAGCATTTGGAGTTCAGTTCCTAATTCCCAGTGAGGTTTTGGCTCAAAAGGGAAATCCCTTGGAGAGCCATTCGTTCGGATGATCTGATTGCTTGATTCATCAACTCCTATAGGCACTTTTTCTGAAGGGATATTTGGGATCATTGAAAGCATCCGATTCTGATCTTCATCGAGCGTTTTCGTCTTTTCTTCCAAAGATCGAATCATTTCCCCCAGTTTCTTCCCTTCGGCAATGGAGGATTCTGCTTCAGAAGAGTTTTTTTCGGCTTTGTATTTGGCTACAATCTTTGATACAGCGTTCCGGTCTCTTTTCAAGGAGTCAAGTTGTCCAATGAGAATCCGACGCTGCTCATCCATTTCAAGAATGGTATCCACAATACGCTCATCTTCGTTTCGATTTCTTAAAGCCGATCGCAACATTTCTGGATTCTGCCGGATCCATCGAATATCCAACATGACCTATTCTCTCCCTCTGGTCGTAAGTAGTTCCATAGTAGCATTCTCTGCTTCCAAGGAATCATCCTGAAGGGATAGCGTGGCCCGTTCTGCCCATAACCTTCTGCTGTTTTTCGGATCTTCAATATATACTTTCCCAAGCATGGTAATGACTTCCGTTTTCCCGTCATAGAGAAAGGAAACACACTCTGCATAAAGATCCCCTTTGTAAATCCGGACTTTCTCAGATTCTCGGATCACACTTCCTTCATAGATTTGGTTGGGGGTATCGATCTCCATTTCATCGCAAAGAATACGAACGGATTCTTCGCTTCCCGATGTGCGAATGAATGCTTCGACTTCTTCTTTAAGAACGCCCCTTTCCAATTGAAGGTCATAGTCTAGAATAATCGAAGATGCAGTCCCATTCTCAAACTCGATGTATACTCCTTTTTTCGCATCGATAAACCTTGCTTCTTCTCGTTCTCGGAGGATGACAAACTCATCGGAAATAAGTTTGAAAGATCCTTTGATCACTTCTGTATATTCATAGAACTCGATTCTATCATCAAAGAACTTAAATCGCCGAGTTTTTAGATGGATGGTTTCTTCGTCTTGTGCAATGCCTAAGACAGAGCTAAGTAGGATCAAGACCATGATCGCAAATCGTATGGTTCTTTTTACCCGCAGGTTCATTCTTTTGTCCCCTCCTTGTTCACTTTCTGCTGTTATCGCAAAAACCGCATAATATCGTTGTATGTAATAAAAACGATCAGCCCCATAAGAAGGAAGAAGCCGACTGCATGGATGTATCCTTCAATTGTGGGGTTCACTTTCCTTCGAAATACCATTTCAATAACAGCAAATACGATCCTCCCGCCATCAAGCGCAGGTAAAGGCAATAGATTGATCAACCCCAAGTTCAGGGTGATAAAAGCGACAAGAAAGATCATAGTTTCCATTCCTGCGCGCGCTGCTTGGCCTACGATTCCAGTTAGTCCAACAACTCCAATAAATTCCCCAGCGCCTGTTCTTCCTTGAAAGAGGTCTCTGAGTACTGATCCCATCATGTAGAGAAGATGATTTGCTCTCTGGAATCCCAACCCCAAAGCTTGTAGGACATGATCAGGAAACCAGTTATCCATTGCGGGATAAAAAACCGCGTTCTGAAAAACAGATTCCATTTGATCAAGGGGCAATGGAATCGCGACGATTTGCCCTTCTCGGAGGACATCAAAAGTGGCTTCCTGTTTGCTCGGGATCGTCAAGGAATCAATGAGGGTGTCGCCTCGGACTTCTAGATAGGATAGATAGGCCTCATCTGAACGAGTATTAGACAAAAGGAGAAATGCGTAGCTTGTATGCACACCCGTTTTTAGAGGTACCCCATTTACAGAAATAAGTATATCATCCGTCTCAAATGGTAAGTGAGCGGCGCGAAAACGGTTCGATATGGAAGCATATACAATCCCGACAGCTTTTCGGGGTTCAATATGTTGGAGTCCACGTAAACGGGCTTCAATGAATTGTCCATCACCCATTTCGATAATAATATCCCTATCGACCCATTGGTTTGGGTCAGATAACACCCATTCGTGGAACGGAATACCGGAAACCCTCTGCACTCTTTCTCCTGGATGTTCAATAATGGGTTCCGAAGTTTCAAGAATCAAAGAAACTTGTTTCGGAAAATTATCTGGATTGATAATCATATCGATCGAACCGATTCCTTCTCGATGAACAGTAATCGAAAACTGATCGAACGATTGGACTGCATGGGAAAAATCGGTTTGCTCTAGAACCCTTTTTCCGTTTATATGGGTGATTTGATCACCGGTCTGCAACCCGGACATATAAGCGGGGCTAAGGATATCGACTCGGTCGATGCTAATGGCCGGTAACCCCCATACCATAGTACTTAGAGCCAATAATAGGTATCCACCCAAAATCGAAAACAAAGGGCCAGAAAAAGCGACAAAAAACCGCTGCCATGCTGGCTTGTTGGAAAAAAGCATTGCCGATTCTTTTGGATCGGATCGGCTTGTGTCACTTGGTTCCTCTCCTGCCATCTTTACGAATCCGCCTATCGGAAATAAGTTGATCCGGAATTCAATACCGCTTTTGGATTTCCGAGAGAATAACCGCGGCCCCATTCCAATCCCGAATTCAAGGATCTTCACATGAAACAATTTCGCAAAAAGAAAATGGCCGATTTCATGGATTAATACTACGACGGTCAGGATAATTAGGAGATAAATAATGCTCAGAAGTCCTCACTCTCCTTTTCCGCTTCTGTTTTGTACGGTATATGGACCGTAATTACCGTTCCTGGCAGAAGATAGCGCTCGATCAGATCCGGATTCAGTCTCAAAATCGCTTCTTTGGTGATCCCAAAGGTATTCGAAATCGAATTAAGCGTATCCCCGGATTGGATGATGTAGTTCCGGTAATAGGGAAGGATTGTGACTTTCCAACTGGGATCAATAAAGGGATTGTATGAATGCATAGCCCAAAACGTATAAGTCAAAACGCTTACGGATTGAATCTGAATCCCCGGAAAGTCAGCAATCAATCGGCTTCTTTCTCCAAAAACGATGATTTCTAAAGGTTGTGTGAAGGTTTTCATGATTAATCGGTTGCCTTTCGGCCTTGTGAGATCAATATAGTACGGCTCTCCAAAAAAGGAGTAGTAATTCCTTCGATCGGTAAAGTGGATTTCTACTCCGTCGTAATCGAACATAGACGCGCTTTGCTCAAGAAGAATCCGCACTTCTTTCCCCGGAATCTGTACGCTACCGATGACGTAATTTCCAAAGAAGCTTATTGCATCATCCGGAGTAATCTGCTTTGGTAGAGGTTCATGGTGGATTAAAATCCCATCCACACTTTTGATTTGGTTAAGCATCCAAGAGAGATGCCTGAAGAAGGAGGTCTGTTTGACAAACGTAAGCTGGGCGGGATCAAGAGGAAGCTCTTCTCTTCTCCAATGATTGATTTGCTGTTCAATGTGTTCGATTTCAGCAATCGTTGTTTGTGGTTGATTAAAAGGGACTTCAGTAACCAAGAGCCCATATTCCAAATCAATGTGGTACATCGCGGTTTTCCTTGAGATAGCGACCGTTTTGCTTCTTAGGTTTTCTGGAACCATTCGCAATGAAGGTTCATCCATGATCAGCAGGATTAAATCAATCCTGCTGAGATCCACTTCTATTCGGAGAATATCATACCAGTCGAAGGTATGTTGAGAGAGTATGTTTATCAATAACAAGTTTTTCCCAGCAGCAGAATGAACCCAATGAGAAAGAGCCGATCCTACACCCGCGTCGGTAGCTACAATGGGAAGATCAATGGATAATCCTTTTCGAATCTGCTCCAATCCGTGGTTCCAATCTGTTTGAGATGGGGCGTAAAACACAGCGCCTGAAAGGTGAAGAATCCGTCCCAAAGGGCTAGAACGCCCTTCTGATTGTAGATGTGAGTAGAGGTGAAGTGGTTGAGGGGAAAACAAACCGCCAGTTGAGAAAACAAACGTGCGATCCGCAAATAATTGTTGTTGAAATAAGGTATTTAACCGATAAAGAGTAGGAATCGGTTGTTCCGATACATTCAGACAGACCAAATGGAAGGAAAAACCGTAACAAAGTATCTGTAGAAAACAAAGCAAAATCCCAATCGTCAGGATTCTTTTCATGGTCGACCCCCTTTTCCCATTTGAATCGATTCCGGTTTCCCTATACCGGTATTGTACCATATAAGCATGATATAATATATATAGAAATCGCATTAAAGCGAGGAAGAGTAATGGCAAGGAAACTTCGAATTCAATTGGTTCAGGATTATCCCGTAGTTGGAAGAAAGGGACAGATCGTTGAAGTAGAAAAGCGTTATGCCGAAAAATATCTAATACCCAGCAAAATCGCGGTAAAAACCCAAAAAAGCGAGGATGGATATCCTTTCGTTCCGGTGAAAAGCTCATCAAAACATAACAATGAGCGTTTCTTCCTCACTAATAGGCAAAATCTTTCCCCTCCCATCCACGAAGTGCTTCGGAAAACGCAACGAATGCCTCCTGCCTCTTTTCATATCACTCCTTATGCTGATCGAACAAGAATGGAGGTTTACTGGGAGCCTATTGAGCCAAGAAAGCTGCTCCTCTTTCCACAAGGGGATCGTTTTGCGTGGATTCATTTCAGAAGGGAAAAATACCTAGCGAATTTCCGGTTCATTCAAGCGCTCAGGAGGCGGAAGATTCGCTCGCCTTTGATCATCGATGGCAGTAATGTGGGTTGGTTCCACGGTTCAGCTAGTGTTTCTCCCCTTTTTTCGGTATTTTCTTACATTGCGGACCATTCCGAGCAATTCTTCTTTCCTTTGATTTGGGTATTTGATCGTTCTTTCCGAAACCATCTTCCAGGATCTGAGAAGCCAACGTTTGATGAATTTACCAGAGGTTCGGGTTGTCGAACTGTAGAGTATGCAGATCGGTTAATTTTCCGGTTAACTAAAGAATACCAAACACCATACGTTTTTTCTGATGATCGATTTGGCGAATATTATACCCGAAATATCATTCGTATTAGTTTTCGATAAACTAAGCAGCATTTTTAAGAAAATCTGGTATAATAATGATGGCAGAAAAGAAATTATGAGAGAAAAAATTTTGGAATTCGTTCTTGAACAAACAATACGGATTGATCGCGAACTTGAAAAAGCAAGCGCGCAAGAAGTTCATATTTCTGAATCGATGGACCGAATTGAAAACTGGATGATCGAGAGAGGAGAAGCCTTGGCGAGATTGGGGACTACTCCGCTTCCTTTCCAAACGGAACGAGAGAAAAGCCTTTATGACGAAGTAAAGGAATGGGAACTTAAGGTTTTTTCAAAGTATGAACGATTGCTGCGGCTTATTGACAAAGAATCAGAAGATATGTATACCGGAAAAAAAGCAATGAATGGATATCTTACTCAAACCGAGGAGCTACGAAAACTCAGGGATTTTTCAGGAAGGGGATAGGCTTTGACGCAGATAATATCCGGCATTCAGATTTTCACAGGAGAAGAATGGATCCAAAATGGAAGAATCCTGATTGAAAATGGGGTAATTCATGAGATTGGAGCAGCCCAAAAGAGAGAGAATGAAATATCGAAAGCAGACTCTTTCCAATCTTTTGAAACGAAAAATATTTTAGCAATCCCGGGGTTTGTTAATGCGCATACCCATACAGGCATGATGGCGCTTCGTGGATTCGGTGATGATATGAACTTCGAAACTTGGTTGTTTGATCATATCTTACCTCGGGAAGATAAGCTTACGGAATCAGATGTGTATTACAGCACATTATTTGCTCAGATGGAAATGGCGCGGAACGGCATTACAACATTTGCCGATATGTATATGCATACGGAGGTAGTGGGAAGGGCGATTAGCGAATTTGGGATGCGAGCGTCTTTGTGCCGCGGGTTGGTCGATCAAAACGGAAATGGCAACCGGCTTGAGGAGAATATTCGCGCTTTCGAGAAATGGCATCTTTACGATCGAGGACGAATTCGTGTGGGCTTCGGTCCTCATGCGCCATATACTTGTTCGAAAGAATACCTTAGGGAAGTAGGCAAAGTAGCGCAACAAAATGATACCTTTATTCATATTCATGTGAAAGAATCCCTCAAGGAATCAGATGCCTATTCGTTGAAAGATTTAGCAGAACAAGGAATCCTATCGGATCAAACGATCTGCGCTCACTGTGTCCATGTGAACGATGAAGATATCCAAATCATGGCTCAAAAAGGAGTAGGAGTAGTCCATAATCCTTCATCAAACCTGAAGCTGGGTAATGGGATTGCCCCGATCCAAAAGATGAAAGGAAAAGGGATCGTTGTAGGTCTCGGAACCGATGGGGTTGCGAGCAACAACTCTTTGGATCTTTGGAAAGAGATGTATCTTTGTTCGTTAATCCATAAAGGCGCGAATCAAAACCCTTGTTTGTTTTCCGCGGAAGAAGTGTTTCGAATGGCTACGCTAGATGGCCATCATGTATTGGGATTTCCGGCAGTTGGGATTCTTAAAAAAGGATATGATGCAGATATTACGTTCATCGATTTAGATCATATTCACTATACCCCGGTTTCCAATCTTTCTTCCCATTTGGTTTATTCGGGCAGAAGTAGTGATGTGGTAGCGACAATGGTTCAAGGCAAATGGATCTATTATTTTGGATCATACCCCCAGATCGATGCCCAAGAAGTGAAAAGAAAAATGGATGGGGTCTTTATTAGACTCCAATAACAAACTATTGATCGGGATAAACAAGCGGGAGGCATGAATTGAGCCTTTTTGAAAGTGGGGATTGGGTCAACTTCGATTGGATCATTTTCCTTCGGAGGCTCATTGTACGTGTGCCTTGTGTCTTATTTGCTCTAGGGTTTCACGAATGGGCGCACGCATGGATTTCCATCAAAACTGGAGATGATACATCCAAACTTTTGGGACGGTTTACACTTAATCCAATGAAGCATTTGGATCCCATCGGGTTCCCGTTGTTCCTGATTTATGGGTTCGGATGGTCGCGACCGTTTCCTATTCATATTGCACGATTCAGCCAAAAGAAAAGGGATTTTTGTCTTGCAGTTATCGCTGGGCCTATGATGAATATTCTTTTGGCATTAATTAGTGGGTTGATCTTTTATGGGTTTCGAATCAATCGATTCAGCTTTTTTTTCAACGCTTCGGCCATTGAAGGGAATTTTTTGGTTATGTATTTTGCAGATGTTCTTGGATATTTTGTTTTGGTAAACTTAACCGTTTTCTTTATCAATTGGTTGCCAATTCCTCCTTTAGATGCATCGCGTCTATTCATGCTTTTTTCAACATCACGGTATATGAAATGGGTGATTCGGTTTCAAGTATATGGTTTGTTAACGCTTTTAGTCCTAGTCATATCAGGGATTATGAAGCAAATGATGGATCCAGTATTGCATTTTTTCCAAGAGTTGATCATGCAGATGTCCCAACTATTTCGCTAACTCAGTTCTTTGGAGGGGTTATGGAAAGAAAAGGAAATAGAGAGACCTATACCATAGTCATCAGGAATCAAGAGCTAAAAGAATCTGTTCAGGATGTAGTATTTGAATACATGCAGTTTTTAGAAGTTCAAAAACCACTGGTGATTTCCGATCAAAGGTTGGAAGACGAACCAACTCAGATTTTAGTTGTTCCGAATGGCGGTTTAGAAGGGATCTTGGATGGTGTGTCTGTACTTACAGTCAACACGGGCGATCTACATGACGATCTCGAAATGGCGCTTCATTGGTTTGTTCTTCAGGAAAAGAGCCATTCGCAAACTGCTTTTTCTCCCAAAATGGTTCGACAAAGATACGTTTCTTTACTCACTCCAATGATTGTTCTTATGGAAGTGGAGGATGAAAAAGGGTATTCTCATTCCCAAAGAGTGACACGGTTATTTGTTCGGTTTTCCCGGTTTTTGGGGTTAAGCAAAGAAATGGAACCCCTATATCAGGCTTATGGCATGCTCCATGATATTGGGAAAATGGGATTGGAGCAGCTTATGCTGTATTCACCGACTCGGTTGCGTTCTTTTGAAGAAACAGGAGAAGACCATACTATTGCTGGGTCCGTTTTCGTTGCGACTCTCGAGGTTATGAATGATTTTCTTCCTTTTGTTCGAAGTCATCACGAACACTTCGATGGCAGGGGGTATCCAGACAGAATTGTAGGCGATGAAATTCCCTTCTGGGTTCGCGTCCTCGCAGTTGTTGATTGGTATGACGATGCCCTAAATACTGTGGATACCGAATACTCAAGTGGTCTTCTTTCCTCGACTGAAGCGCTGAAACAGATTCAAAAAAACGGTGGTTCTCGCTTTGATCCAGAGATTGCAAAGCATTTTGTCCGGTTTATGCTTTTGGAGTCCAGTACATGAAGCTTCCAAAAATTGTTGCAGCAGTATGGGAACCTGCTTCTTCGCTAGATCAGCTCAATGTTTCTCATGTTACAGCCGCGTTTTTACTCAATTGTGACTTGATTTCATTGCAGGGATACATCAAGCAGCTTAAAAGATGGAAGAAAAGGGTATTCGTTGATCTCGATCTCGTACAGGGTTTATCAGGAGAAGAGTATTCGGTTCGTTATGTAAGCCTTTGTGGAATCGATGGAATCATAACCATCAAACCAAGAGTTGTCGACATCGCTCGAAAACTTGGAGTAATGACAGTCATGCGGAGTTTTCTTCTGGATTCAACATCCATTTCGAGGCTTGAAGACACCTTGAAGAACACTCGGCCGGATTTCTTGGAGATCCTTCCTGGATGTGCTTTTTGCAAAGGAGTTCGGGTAATTGATCGGATCACAAATGGATTCCGTCCCAAGCTCATTGGGGCAGGGTTGATCGACACAAAAGAAGAAGCATTAGCTATCTTGAATATGGGTGCTGTAGCAATATCGACCAGCAATCCGGAGCTCTGGAGGATCAATCATGAAATACCCTGATTTTTTCGAAGGACAGACCTATGAGCAAAAGATTCGAATTACCGATGGAATGGTGAAAGGGTTTGCCGATCTGGTCGGTGATCTGAACCCAATCCATCTGGATGAAGATTATGCAAAGGAAACCCGTTTTGGACAACGGATTGCTCATGGTATGCTTGTTGCATCGATTATTTCCAAAATTCTTGGTTGCGATTTTCCGGGACCAGGGACAATTTATCTATCGCAATCGGTGCAGTTTCGTGGACCAGTTTCTATTGATCAAGAAGTCTTGTATCGGTTTACGGTTCTTGAAAAAATCGCCGAAAAGCGGCGGTTAAAGATTGAGACCAATGTAACCGATCTAGAAGGTACCAATCTGGTTTTAGGGGAAGCGCTGGTTATGGTTCTGTAGTTTGATTCGTTTCTGAGGGGAAAAAGAAACAAGGGGGGATCCAATATGTTGAGATGGGGGTACTTCTTTCTAACCGTTTGCATGATCGGGTTGATCGTTTTTTTTGGAGCATGTGTGCGGCGCGCAAGTACTGTTGTCCACATTGCAACAATCTTTGACGGTCTACCGATTACTCATTCAGCGACTATAGTGATAACCGACATAGCTACGCTGACTTCGAACGAGCAGGGACAATGCACATTTTCCGGGAGAATTCCCGCTGGGAATATTCAAGTTGCGGGTTATTGGATCGATGATTGGGGGATCCAGTATGAAGGAGAAGTAACCGTTGAAATTCCGTCAGGCGGGGTGATTGCAGTAGAGCTCCCCACATTTCTCAAACCGGTAGATATCCCGATGTGGCACATAATCATTCTCTCTCTTGACAAAAATACCTTCCACTTACCCGATCAATTTTCACTTCCACCACCGCAAACTGGGGTCCGTATCTCGTATATAACGATGGACTCACAACGCGTATACTCCTATATTGAAGAAGAACAAAGCTGGAGACCCGTTTGGGAAAGCTCGTATCATGATTCCTGTCTTTCCTTATCATTAGCTATACGAAAAAGCAAACGGATTTTTCCTGCACAAAAAACAGCATTCATTCTGGTGGATAAAAAACATGGATGGAGGAGTTCTACACGATCCAATTTTGATGTGTATCCCATAGATTTTTTCTTTGAGCAAACTCTTTCAACGCTCGAAGCAAAACGAATGCTCGACGGAAAAAAGTTTGACGTGTTTGTTTCTTTGGGTTCATATAGCACGCTTTTAGAAACGTTGTATGAACTGAAAGACCATTATTCCCATTATATCGGGATTGAAAGCAGCGCATCGGAAGAGGGATTCTTTTTTTCCGAGTCATTAATCCTCGATCTGTTTCAGAATCCATCGAAAACGATCTCTCAATATGCTCAGTCTGCTTTGGATTCATTGGAACGAAAGATTGAAGAGTATTCAAGTATTCTGATCGATCAGAAGAAGGGAGCCAGCGCTTCATGGATCAAATCTTCGGAAATACCCGAAATAATCAATCACTTCGAGTCTTTGATCGCTCATCTTGAACTAATACTCTCTGATGGGGCTTTGAGAAATGCCATTCGTGGAGATCTAGCCCATACATTATCATGGCAGACGCTATGCTTTGATTTTCCCGATTACAAAGACTTACTTTCTTGGACGAACCAGATCCATGGAATATTGACCGGAGAGATCGCAAAGCAAGGCTATGCTGTGTTTTCGCATATGGGAGGGTTTTCCTATCCTCAGAACTCATTGGTTCGACAAGGAATTGAGTTGTGTGAATTACTCATAGCGGAATTAGAATCAGTGAAAGAACGGACCCGTTGGGTGGGGTATAACGAACCACTATGGAGTGAAGGAAAAAAACTCGCCCGAAGCGATTACGGCCAATCGGGGGGAATCGGTTTTTGGTTTCCAGTTTCTGTGTCCGGTGGACTATGGAATGTTTTTGATAAAGAACCGTACAATTTATTGGCAATGGCGATTGATACACGATGGCTTCCCTTTTTAAAACGGTTATTGCTTTACGATATTCTTCCATCGCCACAATGGCTTGTTCTAGATAAAGAAGGGGCTGTCATTCCTTTAGATGGCATCGAACCGCAGGAATGGAAGGCTGGTTCAGTGGCCACCCTTTTTGTGGGTTTCTTAGACAGAAGCGCGATTGATCGCGTATGGATTCAGGTTGGATCCCACTTTTATCCTCCAAATCATCCGAAAGTCCTCTATTTTGAAGACGAGTCATCCTTGCGGTTTTATGTTCCCATTGATCAGAAAGACTATGAGATGCAGGAAGTAGGGTACCGAGTATTGCTTCATGGAACGGATCTTGCGGATGAAGGAATAAGTGGTTTTATCCCTCCCATTGTTCAACCCGGGAAAATTATTATCTATGGGATCGATGGGGCATCTCTGCTTGATGCTCCTCCCGATAGTATTTTGTTGATTCGATCAGATCACAAAATGCGATTTCTTCTATGGGTCAATGACTTTCCCCTCCTAGATTCTTCTGAGGTTTTTCTTCTCCTTAGGTCATCGGATGGTGAAGAAATCGAAACCCCTCCGTTGAGTCCAATCAGCAAATACCAAGGGAGAGTATTAATGGAGAGTGAGTTAATATATGCAAGTGCCTTGCATCAAAGCGAGGCGTGGGAAACGGTTTTATGCTTTCGCCACGAAGGGAAACGGGTCTATTCGGAAAACCCGGATACTACTTCCAATTGGCGAATAACGATTCAAACAGAGTAATCAGGTAAAGTGATGACAAGGGCGATCTATCCTGGCACGTTCGACCCAATAACCTTTGGACATATCGATGTAGCTCGAAGAGCCGCGGCAGTATTCGGATCTCTTGTTATCGTGGTTATGAACAATATCCAAAAGAAATACACCTTTACAATGGAAGAGCGAATGAGCATTATTTCTGATATTTTCCATGGTGAACCATGTATTCAAATCGATACGCATAATGGACTATTGGTCGATTATGTTCAAACCCATAAGGTGGATGCGGTTGTACGAGGATTAAGAGCCGTATCAGATTTTGAATTTGAAATGCAGATGGCGGCTGCCAACAAGCAGCTGTGCGCTAAGTTGGATACTTTTTTCCTGATGACCGATACTCGGTATTCGTTTATTTCTTCGACTTTGGTTAAGGAAATTTACTATCATGGAGGCAACGTGGATCTTTGGGTGCCTGAGATTGTTCAAAAGAGCCTTGGAAGGAAATTTTCAGATCAGAAACAACAAAAGTAAGGCTATTTTTTAGGAGGTGTTTTCGTTGATCGACTACCGGGCAATCGGATTATGGAGTGGTGTTTCACCAGAAGAATGGGATGATTGGAAATGGCAGTTGCAAAACCGGATCATGGATGTTTCGACTCTTGAACAAGTGTTGCCTCTATCGGACGAAGAAAAAAAAGCAATCATCCACAGTTTAGAGTTTTTACGAATGGCGATTACTCCATACTATGCCACTCTTATCGATCCCGATAACCCCAAAGACCCCATTCGCAGACAAGCAATTCCAACTTCTAAAGAGCTTAATATCGCGCCCGAAGATATGTTGGATCCCCTTCATGAAGACGTAGATTCTCCCGCGCCAGGATTAACGCACCGATATCCAGATCGTGTGCTCTTACTTGTTACAGATATGTGTTCCATGTATTGCCGCCACTGTACTCGGAGGAGAAAGGCCGGAGAAACAGATAAGGCGATGCCGATCGATTACGTTGATGATGCGATTGATTATATCAAAGCTCATCAGGAAATCCGCGATGTATTAATCTCAGGTGGGGATCCCCTGACATTATCCACAACCTATCTAGAAAAAATCATCCAAAAAGTCGCCTCAGTGCCATCGGTTGAGGTCATTCGTATCGGTTCGCGAGCACCAGTTGTTATTCCGCAACGGATCGACGATGAGCTGATTCAGATGTTGAAAAGATATCAGCCGATTTGGTTGAATACCCATTTTAACCATCCCAACGAGATTACACCCGATTCCATCCGGGCCCTTTCGAAATTAGCGGATGCTGGAATTCCTCTTGGGAACCAATCGGTATTGCTTGCAGGAGTGAATGACCATCCAGAAATTATGAAAAAGCTGGTGCAGGAGTTGGTAAAATACCGAGTGCGCCCATACTATGTGTATCAATGCGATCTTTCGTATGGGCTTTCGCATTTTCGAACGACCATTGCAAAAGGCTTGGAGATCGTTGAGTATTTGCGAGGCCATACCAGTGGATTCGCTGTCCCTACTTATGTAGTTGATGCGCCTTATGGAGGAGGAAAAATCCCTGTAATGCCTCAGTATCTCCTTTCATATGGAGAAAACCGCGTCGTCCTTCGGAACTATGAAGGGGGATTGTTTGTGTACGACGAACCAAAGGATTACAAGGCCCAAGCTGACCCAGACAACATATTACAGGAAAATCGGAAAAGCAGGGAAGGTGTCTCCAGCCTTTTGAACGGAGAACGGAAAAGTTTGATTCCTGCAGGGTCCCCGCGCCTGAAAAGGGTGAACGATTGGAAGCAAAAGCCTTCGAAGAAATCCTAAAGGAAAACTCAGTAATTTCGGTTATAGGACTCGCGAAAAATGCAGGGAAAACAACCTTGATCAATTATTTCCTTCAACAGATCGAACGACCGAAAATGAGAGTTTTGGTATGCACAATTGGTCGAGACGGTGAAAGACGAGACATTGCCACATCTGTCGAAAAGCCGGGGATTCATGTGTTTCCTGGCGATAGAGTGTTATCATCAACAATAGTGAACCTTCCCTATCATGCGTTTGAGATTGAAGAAAGTTTTCCAATCGGAGCTTCCCAGAGCATCATTATGGCAAAAGCATTGATGGAAGTTGACGTAGAACTGGTGGGTCCTCGATCGATGGATATGCTCGATCAAGTGATCCGATCCATAAAGAAAGCGAAGCGTGTGGATTTGGTTCTTGTTGACGGAGCTTTGAACCGGATTGCCCATAGTCGTTCTGGTCTTACAGACGGAGTATTCTTGGTCGCGAATCCTTCAGAGGGTTCGAAAGTGGCAGATATTATCCAGGATATAGGCAATGTGGTCCGTTCATTATCTACTGAGCCTGTTTCAGAGAGCATTCTGCGCTTTATCAAAAAAAACCGAGCAAAAGAAGTTCGTTCCATAGTTTTCTCTCAGGATTTCAAGCAGTGCAGCATTTCAAGCAAATCCTGGCTAGAAGAATTCCATCAGACCCATCCATGGATCGACAGACCCATCGTCTATAGCGAAGGAGTTTTAACGGATCGAATCGCTCAGTCTTTTTGGAAAATGATGAAACCAATGGTTTTGGTTGTTCAAGATGGGTCGCGGATTCTATTGAACCCTAGAAGTTATAGCCGTCTTGAACGAGCGGGAATCATGATTCAAGTGATGCACCCCATCAAACTATTGGGATTGGCAATCAACTCATTGGGTATTCGGCTTAGTGTTGATCCAGTTGAACTCGAGGTATCCGTGAAAAAATCCTTTCCTGATTTGTGGGTATTGGATGTTTTTCGAGAATCATTCCAAGCCAATTCGGTGTAAGGATATGGTAAAATATACCCAAAATCAAGTATCGCCTTTTCCGTCATATTGAAAAGTGAGGTGATCGAACATGGAATATCGATTGGTTACACGAGGCTTGGAAAGTAGTGAGGCAATGGAAGAGTATTTATCCAAGAAAATGAGTCGATTGGATCGAGTGGCTCCGGAAGGGGACCATGTTAAGTTGGATGTAAAAATGGAAAAGGAACGGGCCGATTACATCGTAGAGTTTACTTTAAAGGTGCGCGGTGGGGTAATTCGGGTTGAAGAACACAGCAATGACCCATATGTGTCGATTGATTCGGTTGTCGATTCGATGGAAAAAAAGCTGCAAAAGTTCAAGACCAAACGGTTGGTGCGTCATAAATCCGGAGTAAAAGGAGTGGGGGAAGATATCGCGAACCAGATCGGCGCATTCCAAGAAGACTCTGAGGAAGGAACAGACGTCGAAAAAACCAAGCGTTTTTTCCTTCAACCGATGTCGGTAGAGGAAGCAAAGCTTCAATTGGAAATGTTGGGCCATACCTTTTTTGTTTTTAAAAATGCGGATACTGAAGAAGTAAATTTAATTTACCGGAGAAAATCGAAAGGGATTGGATTGATCGAATTTGAAATGTAGGATACCAATGAACCATTTTTCTTTTTTAGGTGGTGAGTATTATTGTAACTTCCAATCCCACCCTTAAACGAATTCTTGTAGGCAAATTTGATGAGGAGATTCTAATTGCCGTACTCGAAGGCCAACAGCTCATGGAACTCCATTTAGAGGAAATCGATAATGAAAGCATAACAGGAAATATTTATCTTGGGCGTGTTGAAAACATCGTGCAGGGGTTGGAAGCGCTCTTTGTGAATATTGGTAAATCTAAGAATGTCTTTCTTAGGGCAAGAGACCTTATGTACTGCGCTTTTGGAAAAAACGATAAAGATCATCAGAATCAGACAAAGACGATAAAAATGGATAAGATTTCAAAAGGAGAAAAACTCATTATCCAAGTAAAAAAAGACTCTTTAGGCGCAAAAGGACCCCAAGGAACAACCAATGTGGGAATTGCCGGAAGGTCGCTTGTCTATATGCCTTTCTCCCGGACTATTGGGGTTTCTCGGAAAATAGAGGATTCTGGAGAACGCAAACGACTGCATGATTTTGTTGCTTCTATCGCAAAAAAGGAAGGAGTCATTGTACGGACTGTTGCGCGCAATGCAGATCTATCTATTTTGGCAGAAGAATTGGAGCAGCTAAAGCAAACCTGGACGGAAATTGAAAAAAGGTTCATTCGATCAAAAAAACCCAAAGAGTTATATGCTGAGCCTGAGATTTTGGAACAAATCATGCGGGAAAAATATGATTCCAGTGTAGATGAAGTCCTTACCAACTCTTCTGAACTATATAAAGTATTGGAAGGGATCCTAAAAAAATTCGATCAAAAACCCGTAAAGGGAAAACTCCGGTTTATCAAGGAGGATATTTTTGAAAAATATGGCGTGAATACCCAAGTTGAACAGATTTACACGCGAAAAGTATCACTTGATTGTGGAGGAACCTTAGTTATTGATCGAACTGAAGCGTTGACGATCATCGACATCAACTCGGCAAAGAATATTAACAATCGGTGTAGTCGGGATATGGTCTTTGAAACGAACATCCAAGCGGCAAAAGAAGCCGCCAGGCAGATTCGTTTGAGAAACCTTAGCGGGATCATAATCATCGACTTCATTGATATGGAAGAAGAAAACGATCAATTGACAGTGTTGAAGATATTCGAAGAAGAAGTGAAAAAGGACAAAGCCAGGATTTCGATTCTTGGGTTTACCAAGCTGGGATTGCTGGAGATGACACGGAAACGTACATCACCACCCCTACAAGATCTAATATTCGAGCGATGCCCCATATGCTATGGGGAAGGATTTGTCCTTTCGCCGAAAAGAGTATTGAAAATGATTGAGCGTGAAATGGTGCAAATTTCTTCCATGGAACATATTTCTGAAATCCAGCTGAAAGTACACCCCAATCTTTCTGGGTTTTTGGGGAAAGAATGGTTGGATCAAGCGCAAAAAACAAGCGGAAAGAAAGTTGTAATTGAGTTTAATCGAATGGATCCGAATGGGTATGATATCAAGTTCAAAAAGTGAGGACATGAAAGGGGAGGTTTCTTCCATGAGGACAATCCATTTTTTAATGGGAATCCATAATCATCAACCAGTAGGGAATTTTGAGTTCGTCATCGAAGATGCCTATCAAAAGTCCTACAAACCCTTTATTGGTGTTCTTAAAAATTACCCGGCCCTAAAACTTTCGCTCCATTTTTCTGGATCTCTTCTAGAATGGTTGCAAAAAAACCACCCCGAATATATGGATCAACTCAAAGACATGATCCAGTCAGGGCAAATCGAGATTCTTACAGGGGGTTTTTATGACCCGATCCTTACAGTAATCCCAGAAGAAGATCGGTGTGAGCAAATTAAGAAGCAAACGAAATATCTGGAAAAGGCATTTTCTGTATCGCCCAAAGGAGTATGGCTGGCTGAACGGGTATGGGAACCGCAGCTCGCAAAGGTTTTAGCGAAATGCAATATTGAGTACACAGTGCTTGATGATACCCATTTCCGAAATGCGGGTCATTACGATGATGAGCTTACTGGCTATTTTATAACAGAAGAACAAGGGTACCCAATAAAAGCTTTCCCCATTCATAGACGACTTCGCTATCTTATTCCCCATCGGCCCCCAGAGGAAACCATTGCATTTCTTAAAGATCGATCGACAGAAATGGGCGATAACATGTTTCTCATGTTTGATGATGGAGAGAAATTTGGACTATGGCCTGGTACCCATAAACTTTTGTACGAAGAAGGGTGGTTGGGGCGGTTTTTTGACCTACTGGTGCAAAACCAGAGCTGGCTAAAAACGTCCACATTCCAAGAATACATGAAGAAATACCAACCCAAAGGACGAGTATACCTCCCTGATTCTTCCTATTCCGAGATGATGAAATGGTCATTACCAAGCCGAGCTCGGATCCATTTGGAGCGATTGGAGCACGAACTGAAATCCCAAGGCACATGGGAACGCTTTGGGATGTTCTTGAAAGGAGGCTTCTGGAGAGGATTCCTCACGAAATACTCGGAAGCGAACCTTATGCATAAAAAAATGCTATTTGTTCGAACCAAATATAACGAAAACATGCCCGAAGAAATTCTTGAGGAAATTTTGATGGCTCAGGCAAACGATGCTTACTGGCATGGGGTATTTGGGGGATTGTACCTTCCGAACCTGAGGCATTCCGTATATTCTCACTTAATCAATGCAGAGAGAATGATCGATGAATATGAGAACATCGAACCGCATCACATCGAGGTCTTAGAGAAAGATATCGATTTGGATGGGAATAAGGAAATCCTTGTTCAGACCAAGAACTACCAAGTAGGGATCTCGCCTTCCGTAGGAGGAAGAATTTTTGAAATCGATGTGAAAGACCGATCCCTCAATCTCAATAATACACTAACTCGTCGATACGAGCCTTACCATGAGCGCATGTCCAAAGCGCGGATGTTGGATGAAGCAGAAGATGGGGAATTGCTGATTAAAGAAAAAGGCCTTGAGCAGTATTTGCACTATGATTGGTATGAACGATTTTCCCTTTTGGATCATTTTTTTGGAGAGTGGCATGATTTGGAAAAATATTCAAAGTGTCGGTATCCGGAACAAGGGGATTTCGTCAACCAACCCTATCAATACCAAATAACCGGAAGGGACACAGGGGAAATTAAAATGTGGAGAAAAGGGCATGTTTGGGTTGGAGCGCTGTGGCTTCCGGTTAAAGTGGAAAAAGTCTTTCAGATGGAGGATGATGGGTTTTCTGTGAATCATTGTATTTCCAATGAATCGGGAGAAAAAATCTCCCTTACTTTTGGAAGCGAATACAACATCAATTTAATGGCTCCGAATACAAACGACAGGTATTTCTATTGTCCAGAATTCGAACGAAAAACCCTAGGGGAGGCTGGGATTGTAAAGGCGCACTTCTTTGGTGCGCGAAGCGAATATGAAGGGGTGGATATTTCGTTTCAACCGGATCGAGAAATGGCTTTTTGGTTTTTTCCTGTCTACACGGTTTCATATTCTGAAGCAGGTTTTGAGAGGGTCTATCAAGCTTCCAGCATTACACCGATTGTCAAGTTTGAACTAGCTCCAATGGGATCATTTGAGTTCAAGGTGAAACTCCGAATTCAGTCGATTTAGGATGATGAAAAGAGGGACTAATATATGTATCCTAGACTAGAGATCAATCTAAGCAAAATATTCGGAAATGCCAGATATCTTCAGCAGCTTTGCCTTAAATCCGGGATAGAGGTGGCTGGTGTAACCAAAGTTGTTTGCGGAAATCCCTTAATTGCCCGAGAAATGATCCAAGCGGGGATGCAAATGATCGCTGATTCTAGGATTCAAAACATTGTCCATTTGGCGGAGAACGGAATTGATCATCCGATGCTATTGTTGCGTATTCCAATGGGATCAGAGTTAGAAGAAGCGAACCGATATCTGGATTACATTCTTGTATCGGAAGAAAGTACAGTACAAGAGATCATTCAGTTGCCGGGAGGAAAACAACCCAAGCTGATTTATATGGTCGATGTAGGCGATCTCCGTGAAGGAGTTTGGTTAGAGGCTGCAACTGACGAGATTATGAGAGTCCAGAAAGTCGCAAGCGATCGCTTGGTTGGCATTGGGATCAACCTAGGTTGCTTTGGTGGTGTTCTCCCTGATTCCGTAAACATGAAAAAAGCGGTTGAAATTGCGAATCACTTTACCCTTCCCATAGTATCAGCCGGAAATACGGCGGGTTTGAAACTGATTGAAGACGGAACGCTTCCCGAAGGAGTGAACCACTTTCGACTGGGAGAATCGATAATTTTGGGAACAGACGTGACTCGAAACCGCACAGTTCCGGGCACAACACAGGATGCCTGTATGATTGGGGCGCAAATCGTAGAACTGAAAGAAAAGCCATCTGTACCGATCGGCACAATCGGCCAAGATGCTTTTGGAAGAGTACCCGCTTTTAAAGACCGAGGCACAAGAACACGCGCGATTCTTGCCATGGGAGAACAAGACATTTCTTCAGGCGGATTGGTGCCGATTGAAGAAGGAATCGAAGTGCTACACGCAAGCAGTGACCATACCATTTTGGATTGCACCGAGTATGCAAAGAAACTCAATGTTGGTGATATTCTTTGGTTTCGAATGAGCTACGGAGCATTATTGAGGGCGATGACTTCTCCATACGTAAGCAAAGGTTTTGTGGTATAATTCAATAACTGAAAAAAAAAGACCAATCATGTTCGGAAGAATTGTACATTTTGTGAATCTCGAGAAAGGGGGAATTCGAGTATGAAAAGAGTTCTGCTTTATGCTGTAGTATTCGTTATTTTGGGGGGGATGGCAGTAGGTCAGTTACCGCTCAGTGATGTACCAGCCAATCATTGGGCCTATGAAGGAGTCAAGTATCTTCTGGAAGCAGGGATTTTGGGAGGCATGCCCGATGGGACTTTTCAAGGCAACACATCTTCCACTCGATATCAGCTTGCTGTGGCTTTGTATCGTGCCATCGAGTACATGAAGTCTTCCCTACCGTATTTAAAGGCAGACGATGTTGCTGGGTTCTTGAATCAGCTCCAAAGTATGAAGTCTCTTGTTGATTCAGTCGCTATGACAGTAGAAACTTTAGGGAGTCGCTACAACACCCTGGCCAACCAAGTGGAAAGCTTACGAGTTAATACCCAAGAAGTAGCAACAATCCGCACGACCGTATCCAATTTAGAAGGCAGGATTAATTCAGTAGAACGGGATGCTTCTACTGCGCGTAATGAAGTAGAAAACATGAAATCAATCGTTTCTACGCTCCAGTCGCAAACATCCAATTTCGATGGGAAAATCCGTTCTCTGGAATCGGAAGTAACCACTGTAAAGACATCTCAAACCCGCGCCAGCCAAGATGTATCAGAATTGAGTTCCCGAGTTCGTTCCATGGAGAACTTATTGGGTGGAGTCAACGTCCTTGCCCTTCAAAAAGAGGTATCGGATATGAGTCGGTCAGTAAACGATATGAGGGTGGAGCTTAACAGTATGAGAGACAACTTTGCCCCAATTGAGAGGCAATTTGCTGATGTTGCGAATAGAGTTGGTACCGTCGAGTCATCTCTCTCTACAGTTCGCCTTCAAGTGACCAACATTAACACGCAAATGGAAAAGAATACCACAAGTCTACAGACTGTGACCGCCGATTACGAAGCATTTAAGAGCGATATTTTGCCTCGAGTATCCAAAAATAGCTCCGATATCGTCAACAACACACGGCAAATCCAAGATCTTAACCTGAAGATGAATGCGATGTACCAAGATCTTGAGGCCCAAATCCAAATGCCAACAATCGTTTCGTGGGTTGGGGTTGTTGCTGGAGCCGTTGGAATCGGGATCGGTGTTTATGCGCTTTTATATGCGCAAGAAGTTGCGAAAATGATTGATCCTGAGTAAGCAATCGGTTTAGAATCCAGGAAAAAGCAGGCGAAAGCCTGCTTTTTTTTAGGGAACCCGTGCCTCTACACAGAAAAATGGATAGGAATGAACGAATGGAATATTCAGAATTTTCAGAAATCGGTGGAACAAATTTGAAGGAAATTGCGACCGGTATTATCGTGTATGATAATCCATACGGAGGATCCAATGTTACATCCATTACAACCGATGAAGGGACTGTGGTTGTTGATTCATCCCTGTTCCCTTCTAAAGCAGAACAGATAAAAACATACTTGAAAAGGATAATGAACAGTGATGTCCAGCTAATTATCAATACACATTATCATCCAGATCACACCTTTGGAAATTCGGGATTTCAATCGCAAATCCTTTGCTCGGAGTCAACGGAAAACTATTTTTTCCAAATGAGCAAGTCCTATATTCGAAATGTGATCAACAGGAATGCTCTGTTAAAAAAAGAAACCATTCACATAATCCCACCCGCATTAACTTTTACAGAGTCGTATATCCACATTTCTGGAAACCGAACGATTCATATTGAAAAAGTGGGAGGTCATACACCCGATTCAGCAATTGTTTGGTTACCAAAAGAACAAATATGGATTGTAGGGGATCTTGTCGTACAGGGATATCATCCGGAAATTGTCTATGATAGTGATATCAATCGGTGGCTAGATGTTCTCCGCCGTTTGAAGAAGGAAAAAATCGGATGCCTGGTTTGTGGTCATGGAGATGTAGCGGATCCATCCGAAATTGATCAGATGATCGAGTATCTGGAAACTATTCGGTCATTACAGAACTATAAAACAGATTTCGATGGAATATTAAACCATTTGGAAAGCAATGGTAATTTTCGAGAAAGAAAAATGATTGAAATATTGGTAGAAAGCCTAAAGACAATCCTCCTTTAACTGTACGGAATATGGTATAATGGACAAACGAATCTGGCTGGGGGATCATTTTGATACGGATTGCTATTGCAGCTGGCGGAGTAATATTTATCCTTTTTTTAATTCTCGTTTTTCAATACCCTCTTTGGCTTTCTGGAATTTCCGGAGTAACCTTTCTATTCGCTTTTCTTGCTTCTTACCGGGCCAAACAAGGATCTCCGTCAATGACATTGGTTACTGTAACCCTCTTCTTCTCTCTCTTAATCCTCCTTGTGTTCGGTACTCGCTCTGAATGGACTCAAGAACACATGGTCCTCTTTATCAGTCTGTTGATGGCTTCCGCGTTTTTTGGTTCCTTAGAGATTCTTCTTTTCCAAGGCCGCAAGCAATTCCCCGCTTTTACGCTCCTTTTCCTTCTTTTCTTCTGGTTGCCAATTGTTTTTGTAGTATTTATGTTGCTTAAGAATCGCTTTGGATTGGAAGGAGGTCTTGCAATAACTGCTGTTCTGCTTGCGATTGTAATTCGAGATTTGTTCCGAAGGAAAAAAGAATATGACTCTTTTGAACCATAAATCCATACAGCAATCTAGAGAAAGGATATGATTCTTTTATGGCGTTTCCGATCATTCGTTCTGAAGAGCGTACCATAAAAGTAGGAAGAAAAAAAGTACTTTATAACCGGACACTGGGAGACCCATTGAAGGCAGTTATTCTGATGATCCACGGTCTGGGAGAACATAAAGGGCGATACGAAACTCTGAAAGAAGAGATGGCTCGCCACGGACTTTCTTCTTATATGCCTGATTTAAACGGTCATGGGAAAACAAAAGGGATTCGAGGCCATGCAAACTTCTCCCACTATTTTCAGCTGCTTGATTCTTTTGTTTCATTGATTCAAAAAGAACACCCTCAGATACCCATAGGATTGTTTGGTCACAGTATGGGAGGACTTCTTTGCATTCGATACCTCCAAGAGAACCAAAACGCATTCTATGCTGGGTCGGTTAGTAGTCCCTTGCTTTCGATGGCTGAAGAAAAGAAGAAACGGATCCAGCGACTCCGGTGGTTGGTGGCACTGGCTCCGACGCTTACGGTTAATAATGGTCTTCAATCGAAGGAAATTTCTCGGAATCCTTCGATTATTCGGGCATATGAAGAAGACCCGATGGTGCATGATCGGATATCATTAGCGCTGGCCTATGACTTGTATCGCAATATTCCGATTGCCTTTGAAAAAGTGAATACCCTCCAAATCCCCATTATGGTTACTCATAGCACAAACGATCAAATTGTCCCAATCGAAGGTACTCTGTCTTTTTTTAATCAACTCCTTCAAGGAGAAAAAACCAAGGTTCTCTATGAAGGGGCCTACCATGAGGTATTTTTCGATCCTGAACACGGAGAACGGATGAGAAACGATATTATTGGTTGGTTTCGCAGATGCCTGTAAAGAAAGATACGGGGATCGTCCATACCCCGTTGGTTCTTGCCATCGATTGCGGTACGCAAAGCTTGCGATCTGCTTTGATCGATCCCATGGGAACGATTGTTTCCATGATCAATTATCCATACGTTCCGTACCATAGTCCGAAAGTGGGGTGGGCGGAAAAGGATCCTCGCGATTACTGGAAGGCTTTATCCATAACTGTTCACAAAGTTCAGGAGCAGAACAGCGATTTTTGGGAAGATATTGTTGGAGTTAGTGTAACCGTACAAAGAGATACCCTTGTATTGGTTGATCAAGAAGGGGCTCCTTTGTATCCAGCTATTTTATGGCTGGATAAAAGAAAAGCCAAACCAGACGGGAAAATTCCTTGGTACGTCCGTATTGGCCACAGAATCGTTGGTATGACAGAAACAGTTCAGTTCGTACAAACAGATGCCCATATCAACTGGATTCGCCAAAACCAGTATGATTTGTATCAAAAAGCATACAAGGTACTTCAGCTATCTGGTTACCTTAACTATCGATTGACTGGTCATTTTGTTGATTCCTACGCAGCGCAAATTGGAAGGATTCCCTTTGATTATCGAAGCAATTGTTGGGCTCCTCCAAATAACCTGAACAGTCAAATGTTTCGAATTGATCCCGAAAAACTACCTGAGCTTTTTTCTCCTTGTGAAATCCTGGGACATCTTTCAAGAGAAGCAGCAGAAGAGCTGAACATGAAACCTGGTATACCGATTGTGGCAACCGGTTCCGATAAAGGGTGCGAAACGATTGGCGCGGGATGCATTGATTTATCGAGCGCAAACTTAAGTTTGGGTACTACAGCTACTGTCCAAACCACCTCTCCGAGGTTTTTCGAACCTCGACGGTTTTTCCCGCCATACCCCTCTGTTCGACCAAACTATTACAATCCGGAAATTGAAATCTTCCGAGGTTTTTGGATGGTTCGTTGGTTTCGGGATGAGTTCGGGCACATTGAAGAGCTTGCTGCTGAAAAAACAGCGAAGCGAGTCGAGGTTTTGCTTGATGAGCTTTTGGATGGTACTCCTCCTGGTTCATATGGGCTGGTCATGCAACCATATTGGGGTGGAGGATTGAGAAATCCCGAGGCAAAAGGCGCGATCATTGGGTTTGGAGAGGTTCATTCACGAGCGTATCTCTATCGTTCGATCATTGAAGGGTTAAGCTACGCAATGTTGGATGGAATGCACCAAATTGAACGAAGGGGGAAGATTCAGGCAATTGAAGATATTACTGTGTCAGGTGGGGGTTCGCAGAGTGATAAAATCTGCCAAATCATTGCGGATGTTTTCGGAAAGCCAATCCATAGAAATGAAACCCACGAAACCACAATACTGGGTTGCTCAGTAGTATGCTTTGTCGGTTTGGGCGTTCATCCTTCATTTGAATCTGCGAAAAAAGCGATGATCCGGAAAAGTGACGAGTTCATTCCAAATGTGAAACACCATGATTTGTACCAACAATTGTACCAAGATGTCTATCGACCCATGTATTCCCGTTTGAAGAAACTGTATAAAGAAATTCGAACAATTACGAACTATCCCGAACACATCATCGCAAACAACCAATAATGCAGGTATTCATAAGGTCAAGAATCAGTCCGATAAGTATCCAAAGTATTGGCAATGATTCGCAATACCTGGTGGAATTCCGAAAGAAGGATTGGGTCAACCTGAGTAAATAATTCTTCGATAAACTGGACGCGAGCCCCTATGACTTCTCGGATTAGTGTCTTGCCCTTTTCTGTGATTGTTAAATTTCGCACCCGTTTGTCTTCTTCACTTACTCCGTAATCAAGGTACTTCGCCTCCCTAAGCTTTGTAACTATCCCTGTAACCGTACTTTTGGCAACTCCAAGATCAATACTAAGCTGAGTCATTGTCATATCATGATGAAAATAGCACTTCTGAAGAATATCAAATTGGGCAGGAGTGAGTTGGTAATCACCGCTCTTAAGGACTTTCCTTCCTTCTGTACGTACCCAACCGGATAACTTCCGAAGCAATCGTTCTAGATCTTCAAAGTGGTTCATTTGGCTTTGCTCCTTCCATAACAAGGGTAAATTCCCCTTGGGGTTGATTGAAGTATGCAATCGCTTCCTCCAAATCTCCCCAAAAAAACTCCTGATGCTTCTTTGTCATTTCGCGTGCGATACATACTCTTCGGTTCCCCAATATGGAATAGGCATCTTGCAAGGCAGCTTGGACCCGATATGGAGATTCAAAAAAAACAATATTCCGTTGTTCGGTTTGCACGCTCCGAAAAAACCTTCTCCTTTTTTTGTCTCTTGGGAGAAACCCTTCAATGAGAAACGATCCTCGAAACCCGCTAACTGCAAAAGCGGACACTGGAGCGCTGGGTCCAGGAAGTAGATCAATATGGATCCTTGCTTCCCTACAAGCAACGACAAGATCTGATACAGGATCTCCGATTCCTGGCATTCCCGCGTCAGTTACATACGCGCCTTTCCCATGAATAAGCAATCTTTGGATGACATAAGGAATTTTGGATTTCATTTTGCTTTGGGGAAGAGAGATCATTTCTTTTTTACCCAAAGAATAATGATTGATCAATTTTAAAGTCCTTCTCGTATCTTCAGCTATGATCAAGGGTATTGTTTGTAATTGGTTTAAAGCCCGTAAAGTAATATCTTCAAGGTTCCCCAATGGGGTTCCGACAATCCATAACGTAGGAGCAGTCATTTGATCCAAACCGGAGTGCACGTATCACTATCCAATCGGTTGTAGAGTTCTTCAACCGAAAGTCCAGTAACTGGATCCAAAATCATATTTCCGATTTCTTTCAGAGGACGAAGGACAAAATCTCTATTCCTGAAGTCAGGGTGAGGAATCTGAAGATCGGGTTCTTGAATGATCCAATCACCGAATAAAATCAGATCCAAATCGATGGAGCGCGACTCCCACTTTTCTTTTCGGATTCTGCCCATTTGAGTTTCTATATTCAACAGTACATTCAGGAGTTGCCTGGGGGGAAACGGGGAAAGAACTCCGATAACGGCATTGAAAAAGTCTGGTTGATCCTTTCCCCCATAGGGTTTGCTTTGAAAAATGGTTGATCGCAACAAAATGGATAAACCTTCCTTTTCTAAAGCATCTACAGCCGATTGAATCAACTCAATCGAATTGCCCAAGTTGCTTCCCAATCCTATATATGCAGCGTACACGTTAAGGGACATCTTTCGGTTTGGATGGAGGATCAAAAACTGGGATTAGGATCTGGGATATTACTTCATACGAGGGCTGAGTCCCAGTAACATCTGAAACCCGAATGCGCAAAAGGCGGTTGCCCAAATGAATCTCGTATTCATCTCCAGTTTTCACTTCATATGCGCTCTTCAATGCTTTTCCTTCTCTTTTAATGCGACCTTTTGAAATCAGCTCCTGAGCGATTGTTCTCCGTTTGATCATTCCAGAGCGCTTTAAAAAAAGATCCAATCTCATTTTTTTCTTTTCCCCTTCTGCGGTTTTTACTGGATTATACCATATCTCCATCAAATATGGTAAAATTGAGCCGAAAACAAGGAAGGAGGGAATTGTATGAATCAATCTGCTCAGTTAGGGGTCCAAAAGATGGAGTGGGCTTGGAATTATATGCCAGTTTTGCGTCAGATCCAGAAAGATTATCAGAAAGAACAGCCGTTTCAAGGATGCAAAATAATCGTTTGCTGCCACTTGGAAGCTAAAACCGGAAATCTAGCCCGGCTGATAAAAGACTTAGGCGGAGAAGTCTGGGTAGCAGGTTCTAACCCACTTTCTACTCAGGATGAAATCGCCGAAGCGTTAAGAGAGTATTATGGTATGATTGTTCATGCAGAACATACACAAAACCTAGAGGTTTTCATCCAAAACTCGCGTAAAGTACTTTCTCTTGGCCCTAACTTGATTATGGACGATGGGGGAGACCTCGCCACTATGATCCATATGGAGAAGCCTGACTTACTCTTTGAATTGGTGGGAATTTCTGAAGAAACAACCACCGGAGTTCAACGATTACGGGCGTTGGAAGAAAAAGGGATGCTGAAAGTACCGGCAATCGCCGCAAATGATGCAATGATGAAATATCTCTTTGATAATCGATACGGCACTGGACAATCCACATGGGACGGAATTATTCGAAACACCAACATAGGAGTAGCAGCCAAAATCGTTGTTGTTGCAGGCTATGGTTGGTGTGGCAAAGGGGTTGCCATGCGGGCGAAGGGGCTAGGAGCGCATGTGATCGTTACGGAGGTTGATTCGGTAAAAGCGATTGAAGCCTTAATGGATGGCTTTCAAGTGATGACCATGGATCAAGCAGCTGCTTTAGGCGATATTTTTGTGACGGTTACCGGTAATATTGATGTTCTTACCCAAGACCATTTTTTGAAGATGAAAGAAGGAGCAATTCTAGCAAACTCCGGTCATTTCGATGTTGAAATTTCGATGAATCAACTTCGGGAAGTATCCTGTCAAACCCGTCAGGTGCGCCAAAACGTCTGTGAATATTCCTTGCCTAACGGAGTTCACATTTACGTGATCGGGGAAGGACGGTTGGTCAATCTAGCGGCAGCAGACGGGCACCCCATTGAGATCATGGATACGAGTTTTGCAATTCAATGCATGAGTTTACTGTATTTATGGAAAAACCGTGGGAAACTCGACAATCGATTGATGAAACTTCCGGATGCGATTGATTATGAAGTGGCATTCCTCAAACTTAGGTCGATGGGTGTCAATATTGATACTTTGTCTGATCGTCAACGAGCATACATGAGCAGTTATTAACTTTTGATATCGCCAATAGTGGGAGGTGTCTAGGGTGAATCCAATTCATAGCGTTTTGGATGACTTGCAGCAGTTTCATGATCAAGCCGTACGAAAAATCCAAGATTCCGGTACTTTAAAGGAACTGGAAGACTTACGCGTTTTATTCCTTGGAAAAAAAGGAAGCTTAACTACCGGGTTCCTAAAAAAGCTTGGTCAACATCCTCCTGAGGATCGACCTGTCCTTGGCGATTCGGTCAATCGGGTAAAAGAGGCAATTCAGGAAAGTTTGCACAATCGGATGGCGGTCCTAAAAATCGCTGAAGAAAAAGGGTTCGAAGACTCATTGTGGGTGGATGTTACACTTCCAGGTGCTCGACGGTTGATCGGAATGGATCACCTTATAAAACGAGTACAGAAAGAGATCGAAGCCCTTTTTATTGGTTTGGGGTACGGGGTAAAAGAAGGTCCGGAGATCGAAGATGTATTTCATAATTTTGAAGCATTGAACACACCACAGTGGCACCCTGTAAGAGATGAGAACGACTCTTTCTATCTTCTACCAGACGAAATCCTTCTCAGGACTCATACCTCACCAGTCCAAATACGCACCATGCTCAAACAATCCCCTCCAATTGCGATTATCGCTCCAGGAAGAGTATACCGAAGCGACTATGACGCGACGCATCTTCCTGCCTTTCATCAGGTGGAGGGTCTGCTTGTCGATCAAGATATATCGGTTGCACACTTGATTGGAACCCTCGAAGTCTTTGTCCGATTTATGTTTGGGGAAGAAAAGAAGATTCGTTTGAGACCGAGTTTTTTCCCATTCACAGAACCAAGCTTTGAAGTAGATATTCTTTGGGAAGACAAATCCGGAAAAGCGGTTTGGCTTGAGATCATGGGGTGTGGAATGGTTGATCCTCGTGTATTTGAAGCAGTCGGATATGATTCGGAGACCTTTTCTGGATTTGCTTTTGGAATGGGAATAGAACGGGTTACCATGTTAAAATATGGGTTGACCGACATTCGCGATTTGGTTCGAGGAGATTTGCGCTTCTCCCGCCAGAACCGTTGAAAGGAGAGGGTTATAATGAAAGTTTCCCGGAAATGGTTGGAGCAATATATTTCCTTAGATGGTTGGGATGACGCAACGATATCGAATCAACTAAGTTTGAGTGGTACTGCTGTTGAGTCGATAGAACAGCCCTGGAAGGGTTTGCAAGAGGTAGTCGTAGGAAAGGTAAGTGTGGCGAAAACACATCCGAACAACCCAAAACTCCGTGTTTGTCAAGTCGATATCGGAAAATCCCTCAAGCAAATAGTCTGTGGTGATCCTCACCTTCAAGAAGGAATGAATGTAGTTGTTGCCCTTCCTACAGCGCGGCTCTGGAACGGGAGAGTCTTGGAATCCACTGAGATTTCTGGAGTTTTGTCAGAAGGAATGATGGTATCACTAGAGGAAATGGGTTTTGCAGCCCAGTCCGATCGGGTTTTTTCAGTTCCTTCTGCTCTATCGGCCGGTACAGATTTTTGCAAATGGTTGGGTATCAACGATACGGTATTTGACTTGGAAGTGACATCAAATCGACCCGATGAGCTATCTATGATGGGTATTGCTAGGGAAATACAGGCAATCAGTAAGGGTCAACGACAAGTGATGCCTCCAAAGCTTCAGTATATGTCATCCGATTTTCAAACATCCGATTATGTTCACGTTTTGATCGATGAACCCGATCTATGCTATCGGTATACCTCAATCCTCATCAAAAATGTTCAGGTTTCAGATTCCCCACTATGGCTTATTCGCCATCTCGTATCTATCGGAATGCAACCAATCAACAATGTCGTTGATTTATCAAACTTTGTTTTAATGGAGATGGGTCATCCGGTCCATGTCTTCGATTTCCGTAAGATTCAACACGGCAAAATTCGGGTACGCAAAGCGAAACCGGGCGAATCCATGGTATTTCTTGATGGGCAAGAACGTTCTTTTTTTGGTGATGAGTTGTTAATTACCGACGAATCCGGCCCGATCGCTTTAGCTGGAGTAATGGGAGGGTTGCATTCTTCGGTTGATGATAAGACAAAGGATCTTCTTTTAGAAGTCGCGTATTTTCATCCAGTAGGGATTCGGAGGACATCCAAGCAGCATAATCTGAGCACTGATGCATCCTATCGCTTTGAACGAGGCGTGGATCCCAATGATTCCCTAATTGTCATCAAGAGATTGGCCCATCTGATCCAAAGTGTGTGTGGAGGAGATGTAGCCAAGACTCTGGTAGATGTCAATCCAGTATCAGTTGCTCCAAAAGTCCTTCATCTTAGGCATCAACGGATTACCAACCTCTTAGGCGCTCAAATTGCACAAGATTCGGTTGTGACTAGCTTAGAAAACTTGGGGATGGGGATTGAGCAAGGTGAAAAGAAGAGTTCGCGCACTTTTTGGATCGTAACTGTTCCTACTTTCCGTCCTGATATAGAACGAGAAATTGACTTAATTGAGGAGGTGGGAAGGATAAACGGGTATGACAAGATCCCTTCTGCACTACCCCGAGTGAAGGGGAGTCAAGCCGGATACTCTGAGTATCAGCGAATGCGCTACAAAGTTCGGGATATAATGCTTGCCCAAGGGTTTAATGAAATCAGTCCCATGACGATGATCGACCCGATCGATCTTTCTCGCTTTCAGTTATCCAAGGAACACATTTGGGTAAAAAATGGAGTCCATTTATTAAAACCGCTTTCTGAGGATGTATCAATGTTGAGGCCGTCTGCTTTTTTGACGATGATTCGCACTGTCTCTTATAACTATAGCCATCAACAGAAAAATGGACGCTTTTTTGAAATCGGAACGGTTTTTTGGACCGAGACCGGTACATATAAAGAGAAGGAAGTACTCGGTTGGTCAGTTGTGGGCAAGGAACATCCTGAGGATTATTTGGATAAACGGGAATCCCACTTTTATACAGTCAAAGGGAGTATTGAGGAAGTACTCTATCACCTTCAAATCGATTCGAAAAGAATCGATTTCCGATCCGTAGTATTGCCCCATCATTTGCCTTTGTTTTTCCGCACACAAAGCGCTTCTATTTGGTTTGGTGAACGGTGTATCGGGGTCATGGGGATGATCCGGCATGAAATTGCTCAGGCATATGACATAAGAACGCCATTATATATGGGTGAGATTGATCTAGAAGCTCTGTATGATGAAATGAAAATGGGGATTCAAACCGTGAAATCATCTCCACAACAATACTTTCCATCGAGCCGAAAGGATTTTTCGCTTTTGGTGAAAAGAGGGGTGGAAATTGGGGTTGTCCTCAAAGATTTGCGGAACCTTCCAAACATCGAATCGGTTCAAGTATCGGATGTGTATAAAGGGACGAATATTCCCGAAGATATGACAAGCGTTACGCTAACACTCATCCTGCGTGCTGAGGATCACACTTTTTGCGAAGATGAGTTAACCAAAGCGATCAACGAGATTCGGGAGACCATCATTTCTCACGGGTTAGAGATTCGGGAAGGATGAAATCAGTGCCACAATTGACTGTTACACGGGTTTTTCATTTTGACGCTGCCCACCACCTTACCTCGTATCATGGAAAATGCGAGAGAATCCATGGACATACCTATCGGGTGGATGTTTCAGTCAAAGGGAGTGTTGAGAAAGAAGGCCTTGTTCTGGATTTTCTTGTTCTCAAAGAAATCGTGAACCAGAAGGCGATATCCTTCTTGGATCATTCCGATCTCAATTTACGGTTTTCTCAACCTTCTGCTGAAAATATCGCGATCTGGATTTGGGATCAAATCCAAGAGGATATTCAGCAATTGGGGGTAGAATTAGCGGAAATCCGAGTATATGAAACACCCTCCAGTTTTGTAAGCTATCAGGGGGGAGAATAATGGAATCCTTTCTTGAATGGCTTCAAAGTGAGGCGATGGTCCATGGAATTCGTTGGATTCTTCTTATTTTAATTATCTTGCAAACGCTTTATGCTCTCGTCAGCAGAGAAAAGGTTTTGCTGCTTATTTTTTTTAGTTCCGCTGCAGCAAAGATTCTGCTGCTAATCCTTATCAACGGAACGATTTCTCGCGAAATGTATGTTTTGGATATGGTGATTGTTATGTTTGTTCTTGGTGTCGTAGGTACTGTCTTGCTTTCTCGATCCCTAAAAAACATGAGGTGATTCAAGATGACCGAAGACTCCCTAGAATCGATCATGAAAATGAAGCATTACCGAATTACTCCTCAGCGGGAAACCGTGTTATCAGTTTTTCGCGAAAACCCAGGGAAGCATTTTTCCGCAGAAGAAGTGTATCAACTGTTAAAAGGAAACCGCGTTCGGATCAGTAAAGCAACAGTTTATCGGAATCTGGAGTTATTCTCAGAAATCGGATTGATCTGTCGGGTAGATTTTGGAGATGGTATGGCTCGATATGAACTATCCGATCAATCCTGTCACTCACACCATCATTTGATCTGCCAACAATGCGGGTCCGTGATCCCGATAAATATCGATTGGCTGGATGATTTAGAAAAACGAATCGCTACAAGTTATGCATTCGAAATTCACGATCACCAACTCAAATTCTTTGGTCTGTGCAAAAAATGCCGGAAAGCTATTCAAGAAAAGGGGGATCATAGTGATTGATGTTGTATTGAAGGTAGACGATTTACGGAAAACGTATGGGAGTGTGAAAGCAGTTGATGGAGTGTCTTTTGAGGTAAGTAAAGGCCAAACATTTACTTTACTTGGTCCGAATGGAGCGGGAAAAACAACAACTATGGAAATTGTTGAAGGGATACGGAAAGGAAGCCAAGGTAAGATCGAATATTTCGGAAAAGCCATGCAAACAGTCGATTCCGAAACTAAGGAGAAAATCGGGGTATGTTTGCAATCCACGAGCTTCATCCCACATTTGCGAGTGCGTGAAACTCTGACTATGTTCGCATCCTTCTACAAGAAGAAATTCCCTATCGACGATTTGATCCAGTTTGTTTCTCTTGAAGAAAAAAGCAAAGCATCGGTCGACAAACTCTCTGGTGGCCAGAAACAACGGGTTGCAATCGCTTGCGCCTTAGTCAATGACCCGGAAATCGTTTTTTTGGACGAACCTACGACTGGACTGGATCCTCAAGCCCGAAGGAATGTGTGGGAACTCATTGAAATGTTGAAAAAGAAGGGAAAAACTGTATTTCTTACTACTCATTATATGGAAGAAGCAGAGATCCTTTCAGACATGGTTTGCATTATGGATCACGGGAGGATCATTGCTAGCGGGACACCTCGCCAATTGATCAACCAATTGGGGGAGCTTAGCTTTATCGAGTTTACGGGAGACGTCCAGGAAGATGATCTCGAACTCTTTCGTGCCTGGGATGTGGATGAAGTCTTCTCAGAAGCTGGAGTAATCCATATTTCCACCCGTTCACTATCCTTGACGCTAGACGCATTGTTAAACTGGGCTCGGATCAAAGAACACAACTTGAGTGATATCAATATTCGTCAGCCAAATTTAGAAGATGTTTTTCTTTCTCTTACCGGGAGGAGGCTGCGCGAATGATCAACCCCACATTCATCGCCATGCGTCTTCGAAGCGCTTTCCGCACGCCTGACCTCCTTATATGGATTTTTGCGTTTCCGATGATCCTCTATACCGTCCTTACATTAATATTTGGCAATATTGGTGCAGTAGAAGGCATCAACTTTAAAGTAGCTTTGCTAGATCATGCGGATGAAGGTTTAGGATCACAGATCATCCACTCGATCTTCGATGAATTGTCCCATGCAGAAGAAGGAAAGTCAGCTCTTTTCAGCTTTGAACGAGTAGAAGGGATTGATGAGGCTCTCGAAATGCTTCGGATGGATAAAGTATCCCTTATTGTGGAAATCCCCGAAGATTTCAACAATAAATTCCAGCAAATACTCGTATTAGGGGCGTTTTTAGGAGATCGCATTGTAGCCCCAGAGATCCTTCTCTATGAAATTGACGTGCGTCAAGGATCCCGTACTGCCCGAGATATCATGGATCAGATCCTTTCCAGCGTAAACGCTGAAGCAGCGCGAAGAATGAACCGGGATTTACCTGAAATCCAAACCAAAGAACTGAAAGTGGGACGATTAGAGACTTTTTCCTATCCGGATTTTTTCTTGGTAGGAGTGTTGCTTATGTCCATTTTTTCTGTTGGGTTTTTCGGAGTAGGCGCAGATATTGCTTGGTTAAAAAGCGAAGGAGTTTTAAAACGATTTGTTTCGACTCCCCTAACAACCAAGACCTATATGAGCAGTTTGATCGTCGAGCAACTGGCAACGATTTTCTGTTCTTTTTTAATCCTGCTGAGCTTTTCGGTAGTGGTTTTTGGCGCAACCTTCAGTATTCTCAGACCCCAAGCCCTTATCTTCGTTATCCTTGGAATTGTTACCAGTCTATCTTTCGGTTTGGCTTTGGGGACTTTGGCAAAAACACCTCGCTCAGCAGCGGGATTAGGAAATGCCTTGTTCTTTCCTATGCAATTTTTAGGGGGATTGTACTTTCCGGTGTTTGACCTCCCACCTGCAATCCAATGGTTTGTGTATATCAACCCATTGACCTGGCTAAGCACGGGTATGCGACATGAGATGCAATTGGTCAGTTCTCCATATCCCACCTTTTTGCATTATCTCGTACCAATTCTTTGGATCTCCGTTTTACTCGGCTTTACGCTCCGTAAGTTCCGATGGGAGGTGGATTGAGTGTTCCATCATTTTCAAGGTTTTTTCATTGCTATGGCAAAAAACCGATATCGTGACAAAGCCGCATTGTTTTGGAGCTTTGCATTCCCCTTTATGTTTTTGATCATATTTGGGGCTGTATTCGGAACAGGGGATACTACTCGAGACCCAGACCAGATCAAAACGCAATTGACAAACATTGGCGTCTTTTTTTCTGATTCCATTCCAATAGAGACTGAGAACAAATTGATTGACCTAATGAAACTGATGCATTTGACCCCCTTCCGCGCATATTCCTTAGCGGATTTAGAAAAAGGAGTGGAGGACAGCGCAGATGGGATTCGATTTGGGCTTGCAATTGAGGGCGAAGCTACTTCTCTTGAGATTACGACGATTCTGAACGCTGGAAGAGAAAACCAAAATCCTTTATACCAATCCCTCAGTTCGACCTTCTCACAAAAAGCAAAAACGTACCTAATTGGCTTCCGTGACATTATGACTACGCGGCCAGAACAAGTATCCTTAACCGGCGAATCCATTTCGCAATTTGGGTATATTCTTGCAGGGGTTTTGGCGGTTTCCATTTCCATGTCAGGGGTTACATCTCTGATTGTCAGTTTGGGGTATTTTCGAAAAAACAAGATTCTCAAGAGGATTATCGCTACGCCAGCGCGAGCAGGCGCTTTTATAGCTGCGGATATGGTCAATACAATCATCCTTTCAGCAATTTCATCCATAGGAATCTTGATCCTTTCTAACCTGATGTATGGCATTCGGTTTCAAATCCACCCTCTCTATTTTCCTGTTGCATTTCTGGCGTCCACTCTTCTCATGGTCTCCTTTGGTGGCTTGTTCCTTCTGCTGTTTCGAGAACCGAACGCGGCCAGTAATGCGGTAAACATCGTAACTAATGTGATGATTTTCTTTTCGGGTGTTTATGTTCCCCTTGAGTTCCTTCCGGAATGGCTCAAAGGGTTTGCCAATGTTCTTCCTTTATATCACATCGCACGGACGATGCGCTTTTCATTGGGCCAAGACCTAATGGCGATTGGAGAGTACTGGGGTATTATTTTCGCTTTTCTCGGAATTTCTTTGTTGTTTATTCCTTTTGTCGGTCGATCCATTTTCAATATGGAAAGAAAGTAGATGCAAAGCTGTTTCGACGATTCATTCAATAGAACAATCCTGTTTTCTTTTAGCAAAACCCTTGCCGTTGCTTCGTTCATACGGTTCAAAGTGAGGTGATTCCAATGGAACTAAGGAAAAAAAGGCAAATCTTTTGGGTTTTTTTGATGGTCACAGTTTTGGGTTTCTCTACACCAGTCTTAACCGTTTACACTTCGGATAGTTTCATTTCAGGAGCGGCAAAGTACATAGCAGATTCCTTCGAAAATGATTGGAATTGCACTATTCGGTTCCTATCATTTGGTGGCTCAGGCAGCATGCTGGCGCGAGCAATCCTGGAGAAAGAAGCACCCAGGGCAGATCTTCTATTGGGAATTGACCAATTCCAGCTCCAGAGAGCAATACTTGAAGGAATTCTTGAACCCTACGAGTCTTCGAATCTCAAGGCGATTGAAAGGAATGAGTTAGTAGATTTGCAAGGATATGGCATACCAATGGATTTCGGAGCTTTGGCCCTCCTTTATGATACAAACGAGCTGGAAGAACCCCCAACCAGTTTTGGCGCCCTTTTGGATCCGAAATACCAAAGGTCGATTATCATTCAAGATCCGCGTACATCCAGCACGGGTCTTTCTTTTCTCATGTGGACCATTGCCATTTTCGGGGAAGATTGGGAAGCTTTTTGGGAGCAATTGCGACCCAATATCCTCACAGTCGTACCGGGTTGGAGCGAAAGTTTCATGCTCTTTGAATCCGGCGAAGCGCCGATTATGGTCAGTTATGCCACCGATGGAGCATACAGTAAATACCACTACCAAAGTCTGCGCTATCTACCCATCATTCCTTCTGAAGGGGCCTTTGTTCAGATTGAATATGGGGCTCGTACAACTCGAAAAGAAAACCGTGTGCTTGCTGAAGCTTTTTTGGATTATATTCTAACAGAACCATTTCAAAAACACATTCCGTTGAATCAATGGATGTATCCTGTCATTTCGATTGATTTACCCGAAGTATTTGCATTCGCTCCACAAGTGGATCAGATTGTTTCCTTTGATTCTTCTTTTTTTCAAAATCAGCAAAGCATATGGATCCAGCGTTGGATACAGATTATCCGTTGAGTGATATGACCCATCAAATAACCCGTAAAGATATAGGAGAAGGATTGATCCGATGGATTGAAGTCCATGAGATAAAGCATGGAGTTTGAAGATGGCTCTTATCTTTTTTGGGGCGATTCTTGGTCTTCCCTTAGTTTCTTTTGTGTGGGCAATCGCAGGTCAACCGCTTGATATTTCCAATTGGTGGGTACAAGGGGGAAAAGATGTAGTTTCTTTTACCTTTTTCCAAGCGGTTTTCTCGGCTTCAATCTCTGTCGCTATGGGCTTTCCTGCAGCATACTTAATCGCCCGAACTCGGTTTCCTCTTCACAGATGGGTGAAAGCAATTTCTATGATTCCATTTGTGATTCCTGGCATGATCATGGCTTTGGGTATGGTCCAACTACTTGGACGACAAGGGCTCATCCCCGGAATCTTTTCGATGTTCGGTAGTGAACGAAAGAGCTACCTGTACTCATTTGGCGCAGTAGTTTTGGCACATGCATTGTATAATTTTCCTGTTACAATGAGGATTGTGGGAGACGCTTGGGAACGAATTGATGGCCACCTATTGGACGCGTCTAAGACCGATGGTGCAAATCCTTTCCGGGTTTTCCGATCCATAGAAGTCCCACTGCTTATTACACCCATTTTGCTGAGCTTCCTTCTTTCTTTTCTCTATTGCTTTACTAGCTTTGCTGTTGTTCTAATTATTGGAGGAATCCGGTTTTCGACCATCGAAGTTTCCATATACCAGAATCTACGCGTTTTCTTCGACTTCCCTGCTGCAGTCCTTCTTACCCTAATTCAAGCAGGGATTTTGGGAATGTTCGCCCTTATTATCTTCCCCTTTCAGAAGGCTCACGAGCAAACTGAGTCACCTGGCATTGTCCGGAAAACTCAGATTCCTTTATGGGGTTGGATTTACTTGTGTTTCCTCTTCATTTTTGGACTAAGCCCTTTTTGGAGTTCTATTCTTTATGGGTTCAAGGATTTTGATTTTCAATGGAGTCTTGAAGGGTTTCGCGCATTGAGTTCGATCGAATTTGATCGGTTCCTGGGGGCAACCCAAGGCCAAGCTTTTTTCTACACATTCGTATTAGGTACTATAGGCTCATTCCTTTCGGTTTTCTTTGGAATGGAGATTGCTCGGTACAAACGATCCCAAATCCAGTTTCTTTCTGTTTTTTCGGCCGGGTTCTCGCCAGTAACCTTGGCCTTTGGTTTTATTGCTTTGGCCCAACGGACAATGATTCCAGACAACAAGCTTTTCCTTTTTCTTCCCCTCATCTATGCATTTCTGTCTTTCCCATTAAGTTACCATGCTTTTCGCAGCGCTTGGAATGCTCTCTCTCCGGGGATCCTGGAGTCGGCACATATGGATGGAGCCCGATGGTGGGGCCTTCGAAGATGGATTCTCATCCCGTTATTCCGGAAAGAAATATTCGGTGTAGGCATCTTATCTTTTGTGATCGCATTAGGAGAATTAACTGCCTCTTTGACCTTACAAAGCCCCGGTTTTTCGACCCTATCCATCCTTTTGTACAGGCTCTATGTTTCACGCAATCTCTTGGCTGCTCGGAGTATGAATGCTGGACTTCTGCTCGCCATCCTGTGTTTATTCATCATTGCTGAATGGTTGCGCGATCCTCCTGTACTGGGTTTCCGCAAAAAAAAGGGTTCTCCGACGCGGATTGCTCCTTCCCGTAGAAACGATTCTAGTCTTTGAATGTCTGAGTCGGGTAGTTTTCGTATCGAAAGACTTTTCCTTCCCAAGTACGGAGCATAACCCAATTTCGCCCTCGGGAAATGATGTATTCGGGTAAGATTGGTGTTTTCCCGTTTCCTCCGGGTGCATTGACAATGTAGGTCGGAATAGCCAAACCCGATGTGTATCCTCTTAGGTATTCCATAATTTCTATACCATCATCAACAGAAGTATTGAAGTGGATCGTTCCTTTAACTTTTTTTGCATGAAAAATATAGTAAGGAAGGACTCGGATCTGAAGTAGTCCATGATTCAACCGCTTCATTACGTGTTTATCATTATTGATTCCATTTAAGAGAACCGCTTGATTTCCCATAGGGATCCCTGAGTCAATTAATCGCCCACAGGCATTTGCGGATTCTTCGGTGATCTCTTGGGGATGATTGAATTGTATGTTCACGAACAAGGGTTTGTATTGAGCCAACATATCGACAAGCGAGGGAGTGATTCTTTGAGGCATGGTAACGGGGACTCGGCTCCCTATTCGGATAATTTCGACGTGTTCAATCCCACGGATTTGAGATAGGATCCATTGGATATAGTCATCGGTCATTGTTAGCGGATCTCCTCCGGTTATCAGAATGTCCCGGATTTCTTTATTGTTTTGGATAAATCGGATCGATTCATCCAAGGTTTCTTGTGTTTGATGAAGGTCATGTTCTCCAAAATTTCTTCTTCTTTGGCAATGACGGCAGAACATTGCGCATTCATTCGTGACATTCATAATCAAACGGTCGGGATACCTTCGAGTAATACATCCCGCTGGATTGGTGAACTCCTCCGCCATTGGATCTTCTTTGCCTCTTTCTATCTGTACTTCGAAAATTCTCGGGACAGCCTGGAGCCGAACTGGGTCAGAATGATTATCTCTGTCCATCAAAGAAGCGTAGTAAGGGGATATGGCCCAACGGTACTGTTTTTCGATTTCTTGGATTGCTTCATATTCTTGATCAGTTAATCGGATGATTTTCGATAAGGTGTCTACGTCACTAATCCGATGAGAGAGCTGCCAACGATGGTTTTCCCAATCTTTGGAATTTGCGTCCAACACTTCCATTACCTTTGCTTTATTCTGCTTGAACGATTGGCTCATATCCAAACCCAACGGGATCTTTTGTTTAGCGGTTTGAAAGTCATCCACGTAATGCTTCAGTTCTTCAGAACGCGCGAGAGATATTTTCCTTGATTGTTCCATGTATGCCCCCTTCCAGAATGAAAAGAATATTGGATCGATTCCCTAAACTCGGCCCAATTTTGCTCCACTAGCTATTCCTTCCTCAAGGAGTATCATCATTATGATGCCTGTTTTCTGAGAAGTATGTAAGGAGGGATATCGATTCGTATAGAGAGAAGCATGAAATGGGATCTGAATCATTCCTTTGCCTTTTTTATTATACAGGATCGAGTGGGCATTGTCAAAGGGGGGGTAGTTCATTAGCTTTCGATGATCAATCATGGCTACAATCAAAAAAAGGAAAGCTCCGCGGAGCTTTCCTTTTTTTGATTCGAATGAAAGATAGATGAGAAACAGGTTCGAAACTGATGGGTAGAATCGTTAGCGGCTGTTCACTAAAGCGCTTTCTTTAAGGTATTCTGTAAGGACTAAAAGATCTACTTCAAATATACCCCATCCGCCTTCATCAACTTCGAGGAGATTCACGCCTTGAATTCCTGTTCTTTCTAGATAACCTGCGCCTTGGGGTGATGAACGATACAACAAAGGACCGGCGGTTTTCACAGGAAGGATATGCCAGTTGTTGGTTGGAGCAGGGTCGATGTCTCCTACCGATTGGATATATCGAATGATCGCTTCGCGATTGATTTCCGTGGTAGCAAGGATAATATGATCTGCAACATATGGGAAGTTTCCTCCTCCGCTTCCCCGATAATTGTTGGTAACGATAAGAAACTCCATCGATTCATCCAAAGGTTTCCCCTCGAAAGTTGCGTATGCAAGCCGATTATTTGGGGGTTTTGTGATATCATACGCATATTCGATGCCCTCAATCACATCGAAATTATACGCGCGGAAATCATAATTGATAAAGTGTTGGGGGGCTTTGAGGTCGGGATCTACTTGGTTGAAATTCAACCCAGCTGCTTCTAACCAAGCCTTAATCTGGGCGCCATTCAACTTTGCTACGTAGATTGTATTGGGATAAATATATATATCGGTAATTGAACCAATGGTGATATCCCCAAAAACGTGTGTAAAATATCCTGGTCCTTGTCTTCCTGCAATGAACGGCGCTGCTGCGCTTAGAATCGGAATCCCTTCATATTCTGATCCACGAAATTCCCGTATGGCCCAAGCGATTTGCGCTTCGTTGACTATTTGGGTAACGGGATTATCCATTATGCGGGAAAAATACGAGGTAATTTCAGTATCCGTCCAGCCAATCGGTGTGCGAACGTATTGAATGGTTTCGAGATGTCTCGCCTCGACAATAGCTTCGATTCGAGGATGGGATGCGATCTCGGCTGTAACAGGAAGCAACTCTGAGTGACCGCTCAAAACTTCCCAAGCGCCCGTGTTCCAATCGTAACTAAGATCAAGATGGATTACACCCAAGTGTGAACCCCAAGATCCAGGAAGAATCGTGGGTACTCCATGGATTAAACCGCGTTCGTTATCGACTCCAGGAACTCCTTCAAAAGCGCCGGGAAACTCTGTATGGTCATGTCCCAAGATAAGAGCGTCCACTCCTTGAATTTGAGCCAGATAGTATCCAGGGTTTTCCCTGGCTATTTGTGATTCTATGGGTTGAATTGAAAGTCCAGTATGTGAAACGACAACAACCAAATCCGTTTGATCTCTCAGATATGGAATATATATTTCTGCTTGGTTTAGAATATCTTGTGTGAACACCTTCCCTTCCAAATGCCTTCTTCCCCAGTTGATTATTTGAGGAGGGGTAAACCCAATAACCCCTATACGGATGGGAATGCCGTCGATTTGCCTTTGAAGAATGACATATGGATCAACCAAAAATTCTTTCGGGTTATCGACCATTCGGATGTTTGCAGAAACCCACGGGAAAATGGAATTCTTTTGGGCGCGATAGAAGAAATCCAAACCAAAATCGGTTATTTCGTGATTCCCTACTGATACTGCATCATACCCCATTGCGTTGTATGCCCGAATAATGGCTTGAAACTGAAAGCCTTCCAACGGTTTCACTTCAGCTTCATAGTCACCAACTAGACTTCCTTGGATCATATCCCCTGTATCGAACAGAAGGGTGTTTGGGGCATTTCGGCGTACCTCTTCGATTAAGGTGTATATTTTGGTAAGCCCTACCCTTTCGTTGGGTTGATCGCCCATATAATCCCAGGGCATGATGTATTGGTGCATATCTGTTGTACCCATGATGATAAGATGATGCTGTGTTTTCCCGGTACCTGAAAAGGAAACTGTAGAAATGGCAAGAATCAGAACCATAACAATTACCCATATGCTTCTTCTACCGTTAGTCATCGAATCCCTCCTTGTTGGTTGGTGGTTCCGGATAATAAATGATCCAGTTCCTTTCTTTCGTTGCTTCCCGACACCTCCTTCCGAAGAATTGACGTAATAAAGCTTGATCGGAGTCCTATAAAATTATACCACGTCTGATCGGCAAATTGGTTCTTTTGCATTCCATACCCCCTAGTACCTCAAATGCCTAAGGTGGTCTTTTCGTGCGAATATGCTATAATATCCTGCCAAATGAATTCCATGAGAGGAGGACGTATGATGACTCAGTATGAAAAGGTCGCGAAAGAAAAGATGCAGAAAGCCGTTAGCAAAATCGATGAAGATCTGAAGCACATTCGCACTGGCAGACCAAGCCCTGCTTTACTTGATTCAGTCCAAATTGAATACTATGGGGCGCTTACTCCGATTCCCCAAACGGCAAACATATCGATTGAAAATCGGATGCTTGTTATCCGACCATGGGAAAAACAGATTCTCAAAACACTAGAGAAAGCTATTTTGGCTTCTGATTTGGGTTTAACACCTGTAAATGATGGAAACGCAGTTCGATTGAACTTTCCGCCCCCAACGGGTGAACAGAAAAAAAAGCTTGCTAAGATGGCTAAAGACCAAGCAGAACAGGGAAAGATAGCCATACGGAATATCAGACGGGATGTGATCAAAGAAATCAAAGAAGACCAGAAGAATGGTGACCTTCCTGAGGATGACGCAAAGCGGATTGAAGGCGAGATTCAAAAAATTACTGACGATCACATTCTCGCAATGGATCGATTATATGAAGAGAAAGAAAAGGAGATTATTGAAGTGTGATCCCTCGGCATATCGGATTTATTATGGATGGGAATGGTAGATGGGCCCGGAAACAAGGAATGGAACGGTCTCAAGGGCATTATGCGGGCGCTGCAATTGCTGAGTCTGTGGTACGTTTATGTGCGGATCTAGGGATCCGATTTGTAACACTGTTTGCTTTTTCTGCAGAAAACTGGGGACGTCCAGAAGAAGAAGTCCGCCTATTATTTCGAATTCTCCTTCAATATTTGAAGGATCGGTCCGATGAAATGATCGAAAAAGGAGTTCGGATTCGATTTACCGGACAGAAAAGCGAGTTGCCTGAATCGGTTACCGAAACGATGGAAACGATCGAGAAAAAGTCAATCAATCAAGACCATCTTGATATGATTATCGCAGTCAACTACGGAGGACGGCAAGAAATTTGGGACGCTGTAATAAAAGCCTGCCGATACTACAAAGATCGAGATTTCGATGGGATTGAACAGGAGAGTTCAGAAGGATTCCGCCGCTTTTTGTATCATCCCGATGTTCCGGATCCCGATCTGATCATTCGAACATCAGGTGAGCAACGGATAAGCAATTTTCTCCTATGGCAGATGGCATATTCTGAGCTCTATTTTACACCAATCCTATGGCCCGAGTTTGGTGAAGCTCATTTGAAAGAAGCACTAGAATCATATGCGTCACGACATCGGAGATTTGGTGGAGTAGAAGATTATGGGACTTCCTTCCAAAAAAGAGATCATTCGTAGGATCATATCAAGCGCAATTGGTGTACCAATCGTGATCAGCTTTTTTGTCAACTATCAAGGTTTGATGGCGCTTGTTGCCTTGGCTTCCTACATCGCAGGCCTCGAGTTTGTCCGGATGATTCTTCCCAGCCATACGCCAGTCATTCGTTCAATGCTTTTCGCGCTCATTTTCCCTTTGTTGACGGTTACAATGGGTTTGCTGATTTCTTATCCCTATTGGTTTATGATTGTACTTAGCTTTGGCTTCTGCCTTATGATGTCTTTGGGAATGGTGATCAAAAGAGATCCATCATTAATCCACAGTCAGATTCAACAAGGGTTCTTTGGTCTTTTTTATATAGCCTTCAATCTGGGTCTTATGCAATACATCTATTGGTTTTATGGTTGGGAACATACTTTACTCACACTCACGTGCGTATGGTTTTTCGATACAGGAGCCTTTTTTGCCGGTAGTCGTTTTGGGAAGCACAAAATAATCCCCTCAATTAGCCCCAAAAAAACTGTTGAAGGAGTGATTGGCGGATTTGTTGTTTCCTTTCTATGCATTCTTGTCTATGATGCGATTGTGACAGGCATCAGCCGCAAAGTAATGAGTGTGCCCCACATATTCTGGTTCTGCATTCTACTGGCGCTTTCTGCAACGTTTGGAGATCTTTTTGAGTCAGTATTGAAACGATACTACAGTCAAAAAGACGCGGGGAGCATACTCCCGGGCCATGGAGGAATTTTGGATCGGATAGATTCCCTGCTTTTCACCATCCCGGTATACATTCTCCTGTTAAAAATCTTCCACGGATAATAAAAAATGGAGGGATTTGTCATGCGAGCGCTGACCGGACACCAGATCCGAGAAAGCTTCTTTCGTTTTTTTGAGCAGAGAGATCATAAGCGTTTGCCTAGCGCTTCCTTAATTCCCCAGGATCCGCAACTTCTTTTTACTGTTGCTGGAATGGTCCCTTTCAAGCCGATTTTTTGGGGAAAACAATCCGCCCCTTCCCCAAGAATCGTGACCTGCCAGAAGTGTGTCCGTACTGTGGATATTGAACGCGTCGGATATACTCCACGGCATCATACTTTTTTTGAGATGCTTGGTAATTTTTCCTTTGGAGATTATTATGTGAAAGAAACGATCCTTTGGGCATGGGAATATGTTACAAATGTATTGGATATCCCTGAGGATAGGCTTTGTGTTTCTATTTACGAGGAAGACGAAGACGCATACGAGATTTGGCGCCATGAGGTGGGATTGTCTTCATCCAAAATAACCCGATTGGGAAAAAAAGATAATTTTTGGGGTCCTGTTGGGCCGAGCGGTCCATGTGGACCAGATTCCGAGATCTTCTTTGATAGAGGTGCGGATATCCAATGCCCACAGCCGGATTTTTGCAACCCTGCGTGTGATTGTGGCCGATATCTGGAAATTTGGAACCTTGTCTTTACAGGACTGAATCAGGATGAACAAGGGTACATCACTCCGCTTGCCAAAAAGAATATCGATACTGGCGCGGGACTAGACCGGATTGCCTCCGTGCTTCAAGGAGTATCTTCCAACTTTGAAACGGATTTGTTTCATCCGATCATGGAAATGGCCCAAGATTTGATCCAAAAAACCTATGGAGCATCTGATGATTCCGATGTGGCATTGCGAGTAATCTCAGATCATGTTCGTTCCGCGACGTTCCTTATCGCAGATGGGGTTCTGCCCTCGAATGAAGGAAGAGGATATGTTCTTAAGCGTATTATTCGTCGTGCGATGCGGTTTGGATGGGTCCAAGGGGTTCAGAACCCCTTCCTTCATCGAATTGTCCCTTCTGTAATTGAAGTAATGCATCATGAATACCCAGAATTAACGGAAAAAAAGGATCTTATCCGCGCGATTGTGCAAAACGAGGAAGAACGGTTTTTGAAAACAATGTCTGATGGATTGATCATGATTGACGAATTGTTCCAATCGAAACCAATACTTTCGTCGTCCGATATCTTCCGGCTCTATGATACCTTCGGGTTCCCTGTTGAAGTAGTTGAGGAAATGTTACAAGAAAAGGGACAAGAAATGGATTGGGAGGGATTCCACCAACTGATGGAAGAACAGAAGACTCAAGCTCGCGCCTCCCGCGGAGACAAATCCTTTGGTGCTTTCGATCCTGTATATGATCGGGCTGCTGCGATCCATGGAGCTACAGAGTTCATCGGGTACAACTTCCTTTCTACCGAGGCTACATTGCTGGAAATCCTTGTGGATGGAGATTCTGTTCCTTCGGTTTCCAAAGGGAAACGCGCTGAAGTGATTGTTGAAAAGTCACCCTTCTATCCAGAAAAAGGAGGTCAAGTATCAGATATAGGATCGGTCGAAGGTTCAGGATTTTCTGCGAGTGTCCTCCATGTATTCAGTCCTTGTCATGACATAATCGTTCATCAAATCGAGGTACAGTCCGGAATGATTTCCGTCGGAGACAAGGTGAACCTTATTGTGAATCGGAGGCGTCGTTTGGCGGTTCAACGCAACCATACAGCCACTCACCTGCTCCATAAATCGCTTCGGGAAAAACTGGGGGGACATGTTCGCCAATCAGGATCATGGGTGGGTCCAGATCGTCTGCGTTTTGATTTTACACATTACAAACCCGTAACCACTGAGGAAATTCATGAGATAGAAAATCAGGTGAATGAGTCGATTATGGCAGCGGAAGCTGTGACCACGAATCATATGACATTTGCCAAAGCAAAGGAATCAGGGGCAATAGGGCTTTTTGAAGAGCGATATGGTTCAGACGTCCGTGTGGTTCAAGTTGGATCAATATCTCAAGAACTCTGTGGGGGAACTCACGTCCAAAACACTGGTGAAATCGGTAGTTTTGCCATTCAATCCGAATCAGCTGTTGCATCGGGGATTCGCAGGATTGAAGCAGTTACAGGAGAGGCAGTATTACAGAGCTTCCGAGAGCAATCCTTTTTGATCCGTGCAGTTTCGGATATTCTCCAGACCGATTCCAACCACCTATTGGCTCGGTGCAAGGAGATGGTCGCTACCGATCAAGAACTGAAGAAGCAGAATTTGTATATGCAAAAAAAGCTCGTTTTCACAGAAATTCCTCAGTGGGTAAACCAAAAGGTTGCTGTTGGAGATATTCCTGTGATCGTGGCAACTGTCAATGATTTGGATACGCAAGTAATCCGAGAACTTGCGGACCGGATGGTTGGGAGGGTTCAATCAGGCGTTGCCATTATTATGAATGTTGCAGGAGATGAACAAGTTCAAATTGCTGTGAAAGTATCTCAAGATCTTGTCAATCGAGGAATCCACGCCGGAAAGACGATCAGAATCATAGCTCAGTTCCTGGATGGAAATGGGGGAGGAAAACCCGATTTTGCTCAAGCAGGGGCAAAATCCCCCAAAAAGATCGCTCTATTGCAAAAAGAGTTGGATCACCTCTTGTATGGACTGTGGAATCAATAATCAACAAGACGAATACCGGCATATATGGATCACCGGAGATCGAGGATCCGGAAAGACCACTTTGCATCGGAGGATTTGTGCACAGGCCACTCGAATTCTTCCAAAAATCCAGACGGTTGGCTTTTTCACAGAGTTTTCTTCAAGAACGGGTTTCGAAAGAACCCTACGATGGAAGTCATGCGATGGGTCAATCTCCATCCTTATTGCAGTTGAGGGGAATGGGTTTCCCAAAATGAAAGCAGTTAAAAATGGTTTTGAGCGAGCTGCAGCGTTTTTGAGGCAATGCAGAGCCCGATCAAAACTTTTGATCGTTGATGAATTGGGTTTTTTAGAGCAATCCTTCCCTGAGTTTCAAGAACAAGTCTTTCGGTTGATCGATGAGTGTTGGCGAAGCATTGTTGTTTTGCGGAATATGCAGTCCCGCTTCTTCTCTGATTTGAAGTCAAGAAAGGACTCGTGGATCATCAATGTAGGGCTAGAAAAACGAGACTCCATTGGCCGTGAAGTACAAGAGAAAGGAAGGAATTTATGGAAGAAACAGTGGTAATTATTACCACCGGGGGTACAATATCAATGAGGAAGGTAGATTGGATGCATGTCAATCTTTCGCGAAAAGTACCGATCGCGGATGTAGAAGGGATCGCTTCGCTGGCTAAGATAGAACAGATCGAATTTAGCAATATCCCAAGTCCGTATATGACCCCCGAGTTGATGTGGGATCTTTCACTGTTGGTTCGTAAACAGTTCGAACATTCTTCTGTGAAAGGCGTGGTAATTTCCCACGGTACTGATACTTTGGAAGAGACATCGTATTTCCTGGACCTAACAGTTCAAACGGATAAGCCGGTGGTTTTAACTGCGGCGATGAGGAATATCAATGAACTGGGTACGGATGGGCCTCGGAATGTATTCTCATCGGTAAAAGTCGCGGCATCTCCCAAAGCAAGAGAAGCAGGGGTTGTCGTTTGCTTGAATGATGAGATCCATGCTGCTCGGGAGGTAACCAAAACATATACGAGTAATGTAGCCACCTTTGAATCCCCGGGCTACGGTCCTCTTGGGATTGTTGACGAAGACGGCGTTTTCTTTTTTCGAAAATCATTGACACGAGCCAGTTATTGTCCTGATCGGATCGAATCCAATGTCCCCCTCATTAAAACATTTCCTGGGGATCAGGGGTTCTTTTTCGATTCTGCGATGGAAAATGGTTGCAAAGGAATCGTGTTAGAAGGGTTCGGAAGAGGGAATGTTCCCCCTACAATCCTGCCTGCATTGGACCGAATCATCCGACTGGGCTTCCCAGTGGTACTTGTTTCTCGGTGCTACAAAGGTAGAGTGCTTGACATCTACTCATATGAGGGAGGCGGCGCGGACTTAAAAGAGCGAGGCGTGATCCTGGGTCACGAAACCTCTGCGCAGAAAGCCCGGATCAAACTAATGGTATTATTGGGAATGGGTTTCAGCGTTCAACAAATCCGCAAAGAATTCGAAATGTCGGATTACAGCCCAAAAAGGAGGAATCAATAGTGCGAACCCTTCTTAGCTTTTTGATCATTTGGGTGATTTGCCTTTTACCCAATGTGTTGTTTGGGTTTTCGATCAATGATGTATTTCGCGGTATTGAAAAGACAACGTATGAAGAAATGCATTTGCCGAATCTTCAGTGGATAAACGAGCTCGGATTTCACCTCCAAGGAGGATATGATATCCATTCAGGGAGTGTGCTGGTTGATGGCACTATTGAAGCTCAGATGTTCGAAAACTTTCATTTGCAACTAGGGGGTGTGTTTGAAAGCGCAAATGAAAACTCATCCCATCAATTTCAAATCACCGTTGGAGCCAAAGCATATCTGTCTCGACCCAACTCTCTTTCCTACCAGAATTTTCGGGAAGCCAATCGGATAATCTTGGAAAGAAAGCTTCAAGCTGTTGAGTTATACTTTCAATATATCCAAGAAAGCATAAACCAATTGGCGATCGATCCTTCCCATTCAACCATCGACCGCATTGAATTCCAACGCTCGCGGGTTGATCAAGCCTATGCTTTATCTCAATTGAAAACCCTTTCAGGGATTGAATATGGGGAATTAGAAACCCCTTCGATTGAACAAATCAGCCTAACCCCAATCCGAGAAGAGGATTTGATTTTATCAATCATCAATTATTTGCAAGTTCAACAACCCATTGATCCTGGTGAAAAAAACGATTGGTATGTTTCGATTCGTTCTGATATTCGTAATGATAAACTATTATTAATGGGTGGGATTGGATATGATCTTAGCTTTTCCTCATCGAGGGTAATTTCACTAAACCACCAAATGGATGAAGTAGGGATCCGAAGGATGAAACTCCAATATGATGTTCTGTACGAAAACCTTCCCCTTCTTCAAAAAGAAATACAACAAGTGAAAGCATTAAGGAACCAAATGACCCAAGACCTAATTCGTCAACGAGTAACCCAAGCCGAAGTAGACCATTTCATTCAACTCGAGCGAAACTTAACCATTCAATATGATCAATACCTGTTGGAAGCGAAAAAAATCGAGATGAAACTGCGCGTGATGCGAGGTGAATAGAGATGCTTAAGTACTTTTTCCCTGAAAACAACCCAGAACGTACGTTGATCTCCTTTTTGCTAATATACTCCTTTGCTTTTTTGGTTCTTGCTTTCATTTACCCCGTCGTTTTTGCTGTCATTGTCTGCGTGTTTGCTTTTGTGATTATTGCAGAACCCATCATTTATTTCATCATGCGCCTTAAGCCGATCAGTAGGGTTATAGCAGGAGTACTGACCCTTCTAATCTTTTTCGCGGGAATCTTGATCCTTCTTTTTTTCCTTGTTCCTTCTCTGATCCAAGAAGCGGGGAATTTTTATTCGTTTCTGGTAAAGTTTTTCGAGAGAAGAGAATGGGAGCAGTTCTTCCCAGATAATCCTGAGATCGCCCAGAACATCACCGATATGGTCCTTTCTATTCAACCCAAAGTTCTTCAGCTCTTTCAATCGGGACTTGATTATGCCACCCGTGTTACACCTACCGCCCTTACTTTTTTATTCTATGTTGTTTTAGGAATGGTGTATCTGGTCTTCTACCTCCCTAGCTTTAAAGCAAATGCCGGATTCTTGTTTCCCAATCATTGTCGTGATCAGGCTGTTGAATTCTTAAGGGATGTATACACTCTCATTCGGAGGTTTCTGTTCTCCATCGTCATTGTGGGTATGATCGTCGGGGTAATCATTGGAGTCATGTTGGCGATTATGGGATCAAGATACTCTTTACTCATGGGCTTTTGGGGGTTTTTTACAAACCTGATCCCGATTGTTGGCGTTGTATTCGAAGTGATTCCTTTATTTATCCTTAGCTTCTCTCTGGGGATTCAAACCACCTTTGTAATTGCTGTGATCATCCTTTTCCTTCATACAGGTGCCTTTGTCCTTTTCTTATTCCTTATGAAGGGATATGCAAAACTCAATCCATTTGCTACCATTCTTCTAATTCTATTATTTTCTCAAATTTTCGGAGTGATGGGTTCTTTGATTGCAGTTCCTTTTGGACTAACTTTTAAAGTCTTTTGGAAGAGGTTTATCTCACCGTACTTCGAAAAAGACCGCACAATCAGAAAGGGGGATTGTGTTGGTTCAAATCCTAACGGGGGATGACGCATTTTCTAAGGCAAAGTGGGCCAAAGCAACAGCAAAGAAAGCAGGAGCAACATTTGTCGGTATTCAAGCCGAAGACAAACGGGCCCGGGAAGATTGCAGCGCACTATTCCGGACAACCTCATTGTTCGGTTGCCACTATGTTGTGATGTTATCCGGTCTGGATTCGGTAAAAGAGATCCAGAACTGGATCCCATCGCTCAGAGAGTATCATACGATAGAAGAACATACACTTTTCATTGACTATACTGGGACACAGAAACCTCAAGCGCTCTTCTCATCAGGTTTCATTGTTCGAGAATTCCTCCTTCCGAAACCTTGGAAGCTCGACCAATGGGAAACCCGAATCAATGATCAATCAGCAGAAATGGGTTTAAAACTGAATCGGTCCCAAGCCCACCTTCTCCTCAATCGGACAGGATTGGATTCATGGAGAATCGATCAGGAGTTAAAGAAATTGCGATTGGTCCGTGATGAAATGGGGTTCGTCGATCCCATAATCTTTCAAAACCTTGTTTACGATTCAAGTTTTGAAGGGGCCTTGGAGTTCGCATTTTCCCTTATGAATGGGGATCGAGAAAAGATGCTCTCAGAGCTACGCGAAGGCATTTTGACAAGGCTCTCTGAGAATCAGGTTCTGTATCAGGTGATCAAAGTTTCCCTAATCTTATACCAGCTTTCTTTAGGCGAAAAGAAAAAGGTTTCCTACAGTTACGAAGAAGTTACCGTACTCAGTAAACAGATGAAACTTCCGATCCCATTAATCGCTCGAATTTTGGGATTCCGCTTTCGTGATGAGAATAACCAGAATCTGGTATATCAGTATCCTTCTCGTGTTCTGAGCGGGCTTATCCAGCTATTGTGGGATTTGGATTACCGATGGAAGCAAGAAGCAGCATTCCCCGAATTGTCCTTACTGATCCTTTATGATGCTTTCCAAAAAGTACGGAAAAAATGAAAACCATTCTTTTTTGGGTAACCGCCCTTCCCACTCTATTGATATCCGGTACTCTGGACTTCTTTTGGGGTGATTCCTTTCTTATTAGCCCTTTTGCAATGGCATTTTGGGTTTGGGGGTTTTCTCGTTCTTTTGCTTTTTCCTCTCAACTTTTGGTTTTTATTCATGCAGCATGGATTCTTTTCCTTTGGAGTGATTTTTGGCTTGCGTTTGCCATTGCTGTGATCGGTTATATTTCGCTTTGGTTTTTTTCCTCGATCCGTATTGGCTACTGGGCATTCCTCGCATTGGGTTTTTGCTATCAGTTCCTTTGGATGGGCATTCATGAGGTGGAATGGAAGGGAATGCACCTTTTGCCTATGGGTATATGGATGTTGGTGGCTCTCCATTTCAAAAGGTTTTCGCCCATCACTAAGAGGAATTTGGGAAGAAGAAGAGATTTATTCTCCAAACGTTTTCATACAGATCGAAAAAAAACTTGATTTTCATATTGGGTTCCGTGTATACTATAGCTATACCGTTAATACCCTTTATATTCCATATTTGATCATTTCTTTTTTTATCATATCTTTTGTGAGTACGTCCGCTGTGATGTGGGGGGCTAATATGTTATCTCATAATGGGGAATCCTTTTCTACTGATCAACCTTGCACCCAAAATGACAGAAAATCCATACACCTCCAAAATGAAGGTTCATTTTCCAATGATTCTTCTTTTGGAGGTGTATTTTTTGACGAGAACCGTTCAGCGTTCTTTCTCACTCTTCCTGGAGGAAAAAAACTCCCTTTGATTCCGCCGGTTGTGATGGGGATCATTAATGCCACTCCTGATAGTTTTTTTGCTGAGAGCCGTAAACAGCAGGTAAAAGGAGTTGTCCAGTTAGCCAAAGAAATGGTAAAAGAAGGAGCTTCCATATTAGACATCGGAGGAGAATCTTCGAGGCCTGGAGCAAAAGGCATTTCGATCGAAGAAGAATTGGATCGAGTAATCCCGGCTATTGAAGCAATATCGAAAGAAATCGACGTAGTTTTATCTGTTGATACGCGAAAATCCCGTGTTGCAGAAGCTGCGATTAAGGCTGGCGCACAGATTATTAATGACATCAGCGCAATGCAGTTTGACTCCCGAATGATTGATTTCATTTGTCTCAATCAGCTTCCCATTGTTGTTATGCATATGCAAGGGGAACCAGAAACCATGCAGGATAATCCAGAGTATCAGGATATAGTTTCCGAAATTAATCAGTTTTTTTATAAGAAGATCCAATTGCTTCTGAATAAAGGGCTCCAGCGAGGGAAAATTATCCTGGATCCAGGGATTGGTTTTGGTAAAACTGTTCGAAACAACCTCCAGATAATCAATCACCTTGAAAGCTTTCATTCTCTAGGATATCCGCTCATGATTGGTTCTTCTCGTAAGTCTTTTATTGGGTCAATTCTTGGATATTCAAACCCTCAAGACCGTTTGACTGGTACGTTGGCAACTACGGTTTTGGGAGTGATGAAGGGCGTACACATATTCCGGGTTCATGATGTTCAAGAGAATTTTGATGCCATTCACATGGCGTATTCTATAGGGAAAGAAACTTGTGATGATGCGGGGTTTGTGAAAGGGGGGGGCAAGAATGAATCTAAAGGAAGTCAGAGATCTCTTAAGGGATCATGATTTGCTCATAAGCTATGCCAATTTGGAAATGGAACAAGATCAGAACATTGCATCAATTTCGATTGACACAAAAGGGATTAAAGAAGGGTCAGTTTTTATATGCCGACAAGGATATCGGTATGATTCTCATGCTCTTGTGGATGAAGCGATTCAATTAGGAGTAAAAGCGATTGTCGTGGAACGGCCCGTGAATACCGAACATATTCCGATTTTCTTAGTTCGAGATTCTCGAATGGCTGAGGCGATTCTTGCGAGTCATTTTTTTGGATCTCCTCATGAAAAGCTGAAAGTATATGGGGTTACTGGAACAAACGGAAAAACAACGATTTCAACTATGATCCACTTTATCATGAATATGATCGGTAGGAGTGGGTCTTTGGTTGGAACTGTTAACAATGTTGTTGTTGACCGGACTATTGATTCAGTGAACACTACACCTCCTGCCCTGGATATAGCTCAATATGCCAGGGAAACGCTTGACAAAGGGGGAGAATTTCTGAGCGTTGAAGTGTCATCCCATGCCTTAACGCTGAAACGGGTAGAATCTCTCCGATTTGATGTAGGTATCCTCACCAATATAACTCAGGACCATTTAGACTTCCACAAGAATATGGACGAGTATGCCATGACCAAATTTCAACTTTTCCGGTTGTTGAAAGAGAAAGGGACAGCGATTTTGAATATCGAGGATCCGTACGCGTCTCGCTTTGTGTCCTTGCTGCCCATGGATGTCCATGTTGTCACATATGGTTTGAATGGATGCTCCAATAAGCCTGACTACTCAGCTGATTCTATCAAGATCAGTTTAGAGGGAGTTGCGTTTGACCTTCTATATAAAGGAAAAAAGATTGGACATGTTCGCTCGCCGTTAATCGGGATGCACAATGTATCCAATCTTCTTGCAATAATCGCATTGCTTTTAAGGGAAGGAATCCCTCTAGAAGAAATCCTGGTGCAAATAAGCCGGTTTCGAGGAGTTGAAGGACGATTTGAACTGTATACTCGTGTGGGTCAGGATATCGATTTAGTAATCGATTTCGCTCATACTCCAGATGCTCTTCAGAAAACCTTAGAGACCGCAAAACTGTTAACAAGGAATCGGATTATCGCGGTTTTTGGTGCAGGTGGCGAAGCGGATATTGGGAAAAGACCAATAATGGGAAAGATTGCTTCTGATCTTTGCGATGTCGCTATTGTTACTAGCGATAATCCAAAATCGGAGAAACCCATGGAGATAATCCGTCAGATAGAGGAAGGAATGAGTCATCAAATCCCCTATCTCTTGATCGAAGACCGAAGAATCGCTATTGAAACTGCTTTGAATATTGCTGGGAAGGGAGACATGGTCATACTTGCGGGAAAAGGCCACGAACGATTCCAAATCGTAGGTGGGACCTACTTGCCTTTCAGTGATCGAGATATTGCCTTTCAGATGGTTCGAGATTTGAAACGAAGAGTCTCATAAAAAATTAACCAGCATGGATGGGAGAGAGCGTTTCTGACTGGTAATGAAGCGATCAACCTGCTGATTCAAACAGATGAATGGTGTAATGTCCGATGGTTACAAACGCTTTGGCTTGCTTCAGGTGTACCGATGATGGAGCGGATGCGTTTTTGTATTGATTCCAGGGAAGTTCAGAATCGGGATTTGTTCTTTGCGCTGAAGGGAGAAGAACACAACGGGCATGCTTTCGTCAACCAGGCATTCGCAAATGGAGCATCGCTTTGTATAGTTCAAGAGGAAGGAATGTACAATGGGAATGTGATGGTTGTGAAAGACACATTACAAACCCTTCAAGCGATGGCATCTCTTCATCTGCGCAAAGTTGCTCCTATCGTAATTGGGATAACTGGTTCATGTGGGAAGACAACAACAAAGGAATGGGCAAAAGATCTTTTTGTCAAACTATATGGCGCAGACTTAGTTTTTGCTTCACCGGGAAACCGCAACACTCAAACAGGATTACCCCTTAGCATTTTAAACGGTCTGAATCCGAACCATCGTTATGCAGTTTTGGAAATGGCTATGGATCACGTCGGAGATATCGATCTTTTGTCTGATCTGTTTCATCCGATGCTGAGCGTTATTTTAAATGTCGGGACTGCTCATTTGGGGAACACCGGCTCAATTAAAGACACATTAGAAGCAAAAGCCGAAATGATTCCCAATACCCATCCCAATGGTTCAGTCATTCTCCTTTGGGACGATCCGATGGTTCGCCAATTATCGGATCGATGCCAAAACCGGTCGGTATGGTTTTTTGGGCAATCTCTACCAAAAGGAATAAATGGAGTCCGTTTAGAGAAGATAGAGACCATCCTGGATTACAGAAAAGGGTCCACAACAATGGATTTCACCTTCCAATATGAAAATGAAGAAAAACCCGTCACCATTCAGATTCCCTATCTTCTTCACCATGGATTTGCTTTTAATATGGCCGCAGCACTTTGCTTATCTTTATCAGCCAATCTGCAAGCGCAGCTTCCTGAACTCAATGAGATCAAGTGGTCGACACCGAGAATGAGGTTCGAAACCCGGCGTTTTCTTAAAAACTGGATCCTTGAAGATATGTATAATGCGAATTGGGAATCGATGAGATATGGGTTATTGTTATTGAACCAATTGAAAGAGGAACATCAAATCAAAAGCTTTTCTCTGGTTTTGGGACCGATTGCCGAATTGGGAGCAGAATCGGGTACCATCCATAGGAGAATCGGCGAGCTGGTGAACTCCATTGAACCCCGATCGGTATATATATTCCATGGTCATGATGATGCATTACTGATGGCTAAGCCGATTCGTTGCGCACCTGTTCATGTTTCAGATCAAATGGATGCCTTAATACCGAAAATCGCAAAGGAATACCTTGAGTGCACGGAGTCGGTATTTTTTATCAAAGCGTCGCGGAAATTTCAATTGGAGGCAATAACCCATGGTCTTGTGGACCACGCTAGTTCTTTTCTTAATCACGATCCTCACCTTTAGGATTGCAATTCCTCTCATTAAAAAAAGACAGCTGGTATTGTACGTACGGGAGGAAGGACCTGATATGCATGGTTATAAGCAAGGCACACCATCAGTGGGGGGGGTAATTTTTCTCCCAATATTCCTTGTTGCCTATTCTTTCTATCAATTGTGGCAACCGACACCTTTTTTTCTTCCCGTTTTATTTGGGGGAATTTTTTTCGGGAGTATTGGATTTATGGACGATTTCCTTAAAATCACCCGGAAAAACGCTCGTGGACTTCCTGCGCGCTACAAACTCATCTTTCAATTCTTCTCCTGTTTAATCGTCTTATTCATCCTTTCTCCAACAGAATCCAGCCTGTCTGTTTCTGTGCCTTTTTCTGGAGGAATGATTTGGGATATGGGATGGTTGTATTACCCATTTTTCTTTTTGTTCCTTACGGGATTCTCCAACGCAACCAATTTGACAGATGGATTAGACGGTCTTGCTGGAGGAGCAACAATCATCACTTGCATTTCAGCATTCGTTTTCTTCACCCTACAAGACATTCATGATCCTTCCCTACTCTTTCTCGCAGCCGTGCTCCTTGCTTTTTTATGGTTCAATACAAAACCGGCAAAAATCATTATGGGTGATACTGGCGCGTTGGGTATAGGAGGGATTTTGGGTGTTTATGCCCTCTCTTCAAGAAGCCCGTTTCTTTTTTTCATTTTCGGATTTGTCTTTTGGATGGAGACGCTCAGCGTTGTGTTTCAGGTATGTTCTTATAAAATCCGAAAGAAGCGAATCTTTCTTATGAGTCCAATCCATCATCATTTCGAGTTACTGGGATGGCCGGAAACACTTGTTGTCGGTAGGTTTTGGGTAATCCAGCTCGTCGCTTGTATCCTGACCTTTACGGCATGAAATCCATTTGTTAAAAAAAGGCGTATCCCCAGAAGTAGGTAAAGATTAGGCCCAAAAGCCCTGATAGGAGCGCATACCCTATAACGGGGATTAGGTTCATCCGAATGATCGTTCCTTCTTTTCCTAGGGTACCTAGAACAGCACAGACAGCAACAATATTATGGACGCAAATCATATTTCCGATGGCACCTCCTACGGTTTGCAAAGAGACGATAATTGTTCGGGATAGGCCGAGCTGGTCTGCAACCTCATACTGAAATCCTCCGAAAAGGAGGTTTGAAACGGTGTGGGATCCAGCGCTGAAAGAACCCAAAACACCAACAAATGGAGCAAAGATTGGCCAAAGACTACCGGCAAAGTTTGATACTGCAGATGAAAGAGTAAGCAACATACTACTTAAACCAGAGGGATTTTCTCCCGATTGTACCAATACTCGTACCATTGCAACCGCAAAAACAAGAGGTACCATGGCTGAGAAGGTTTGACCAAGGGTTGTTGATAGCGCAATCCCGATCTTCTTCCTCTTCATTCGGTATAACGCGCCCAGGCCCATCGCTACACCAAAAAACGGGATAATTCCTGGAGAATACAAAGGATCCAAACGATAACTAATCCCTGTTTGATCGAGAATCGGATTCCATGAGATGCTCCAAGAGCGCAAAATCAATTGAATGGGGGAATTGGGGATTCGAGTTATGACAAGGAACGCCCCGATGATGAGATATGGTGTCCAGGATTTCAACTGAATCCTGAATGATCCATGATCTGATCGATTTGGTGAATCTCGGTTCGGAAGTTCTCTCACAGAGTCTTGCAAATTCTCTTCTTCGAATGAAAACCGCCAAGTCCGTTTCGGCATTAGAAAACCCATACGGGCCGTGCTGATCACGATAACCAAAGCAACAAAACCTCCGATCACGGAAGGGAGCTCAGGGCCGAACAGAGTCGATATTAAAAGCATGGCTGATGTAAAGCAAAATCCCGAAAATAATGCGAAAGGAGCTACTTCCAATCCTTCGCGGAAAGAACGATTGGTACCAAAAAAACGAGTCATCATACAAATCCCAATAAGAGGGAGCATCGAACCAATGCAGAAATGAAACAGAGAGCCCCATATTCCTACCTGATGGATGAACTCATTCATCGAAATGACCGTTTCTGGAAGCAATCCAGAAATTGAATTGCCAATCCCAACAACCAATGTTGTACCAACTGCCCCAAAAGCGACTGATGTGCTATTGAATAGAAGCGTGATCATGGCAGCTGGGATTGGAGGAAATCCCATTCCCACTAAGAGAGGAGCAGCAAGAGCCGCTGGGGTACCAAACCCTGCTGCTCCCTCGATAAAGGATGCAAAGACCCAACCAATAATGATCGCCTGAACTCGCTGATCTGAAGAAATATCCGAAAAGCTCTGTTTGATGATTTCCATCGCTCCGGATTGCTTCATCATATTCAAAAGAAACAGAGCGCCAAATATAATCATGATGATATTTAATGCCCCAAGAGATCCTTCTATACTTGCTGCTAGGACACGAATCGGTTCCATCCGCCATACAACTAAGGCAATTGTTACGGAAACAAACCAAGCGCATGGCATGCTTTTTCTTGCGGGCCAAGAGAATCCGACCATGAGGATTACAATGAGGATAATTGGTAAGGCAGCAAGTAAGGCATACCCAATAAGCATTTTTTCCTCCCGGTTATTCTCTTTTCTTATGGTCTAGTCTTCGTCAACGGTTTTTTTAATCAACTGTACTCTGCGAAAGTTTGGGTTTATTGATTCGAACAGTGTAGAAGAACCTGAAGAATCAAATAGGGTTCCTATTCCTTCTGAGGGGGAAAGGGTCGGATCTAGACCCGACAGATTGACAGGCAACTTTCTCCTGAAGGGAAAACCGGAAAAAAGCATTTTGAGTTTAAAAATTCGGTTTTCAAAGGGAGTTCGGGGTTCAGCGCAATGATTAAAGATAGGTACCATTATAGATGGCCATCAGGGTAAGCCCTTATCTCTATTACCTTTCCCACAATATAGCATTCAATACCGATTTGGTTGGCAGGGATAATGAGAGGTGGGTAATTCGCATTATCGCTTTGTAGGATTACATTACCTAAATCATCCAAGAAGAAGCGCTTCACAAGTCCCTCTTCAAAATCCCGAATCACCACAACCATATCGCGGTTTTTTAACTCACTCACAGGAGTCTTCTGAATCAATACGATATCGCCCTCAAACAGCCTAGGTTCCATGCTATCTCCACGGACTACTAAGGCAAAGTCCATAGGTTTGTCGGATTCGATAACGGCAATCACTTCTTCCGCAGCAATGGAACAGCTTTCAATGCCACCCGCAGAGATTCGGCCAATTACGCGAACTCTATACCGCTGTGTTTCCCGATTGAATTCAACGAACCCGATTTCAGTTGAATGAGATTGCGATTCAGAGAAAGATCCGATAAGGAATCCGGGTGACGTTTTCAAAATTCGAGCAATACTGTTCAAAAGCTTGGGAGATGGATTTCCTTTACCACTTTCGATTTTGGAAATATGCGCTTGGGCGACACCCAATAGATCAGATAGTTGCTTTTGGCTTAACCCCATAATTACTCGGCGTTTTTTTACCCGAGTACCGATACCTTCAATTGCTTGATTCATAACTGTATTGTACCATAATTTCCTCGAGAACCAAATATAGTTATATGGAATGTAGGGTAATTGTCGGCTTTATTCATGGATTACTTCAGAATAGCTCCGATATCCTTTCTCAATCACTATTGACAGAAAGGAATAAAAAGTTATATAATATAACAAGATTGAAGCAAAAATACGACTCAGCCCAGGGGGGGGGGAATATGAAACGCAGGGAGGTTTTGATTCATCTGTACCGGGATATTATTCGGGAATGGGATCGAGAACCAAGGAACCCGAAAGATGCGCTTGTTGCTTTTGAGTTTTCGAAGGCAATCGTTGAGGCCAGTCGGTTGTATAAGATCCCTTTACTGTCATTCTACCAATAATGATCGAATAGGCTACTTTCCTTTTTTGCGGTGAATTGCGGCAGTTTGGAGCGCTAAGTCAAAGAAAAAAGTCGAGCCCTGGCCCAGCTCAGATTTTACTTGAATGGTGGAACCCATTCGCTGAACTAATTGGAGAGAAATAGCGAGACCGATCCCAGTTCCTGAATACTTTCTAGTTAATGAACTATCGATTTGCTCAAAGGGTTCAAAAATTCGTTTCAGCTCATTTTCAGGGATTCCGATTCCAGTATCGGCGATTACAAAACGCACACAAAGGGGGACATCCCCCCTTTTTTTTATGGTAAGGCTCACTTGACCTCCATTGGATGTAAACTTAACAGCGTTTGCCACTAAGTTGAGTAGAATCTGTTGGATTCTAAGTGGATCGATCATGACTTTTGGGATGTTCGGATCGACGGAGAGAGATAGGTCGATCTGCTTTTGCTTGGCTTGGTACTGAACCATGCTTAAAGTTTGCTGAGATAATGAGAGCAAATCGACCGAACGAGGATGGAGTTCCAGTTTCCCCGCTTCGATCTTGGAGATGTCCAACACGTTTCCAACCACGTTTTTCAACGCCTCTGAGGCAGTAATAATATGTTGTAGAAGGAACTGTTGCTCATCATCTAAAGAAGTCATCCTTAAGGAATCGGCAAAACCAATTATTCCTGTTAAAGGGGTTCTAAGCTCATGTGACATATTGGATAAAAAATCGGATTTGGCTTTTGAAAAAGCTTCTGCTTGCATTTTAGCTTCAAGGAGTTGAGACTCATATTTTTTCCGTTCCGTAATATCGACTTCAATACCTTGGATCCGGACGATTCTTCCGTTTTCCTTAACCGCTCTCATTTTCCGATTGACCCAAATAAAAGAGTGGTCCGGTTGAACAAGCCGATACTCAAATTCTGCAGTTCCTTGCTTTTCCAATGTTTCATATGCCTTCAAAGCGGTTTCGCGGTCTTCTGGATGAGTGAACTCTAGCTCGATATCAGGGTTTGCAAAGATTTCTTCCATTGATCGACCATATAGCTTTTCGCTAGATTCGCTAAAGAAAACCGGTATATGATCGGGATGAGAGGCAGTCCAAATAGATGCAGGCATTTCTTTCATTGCATATTCGATCTGCATCTGCTGTTCCTGAAGTTGAGTTTGGAGGCGAATCTGTTCGGTGATGTCACAGAAACTCCACACACTCCCTACGACAGCATCCCCCATGTATTGAGGGTTAGAAAACCACTCAAGGATTTTTCCGTCGGAAAATTGGATCTGACGAAAACTGGGTTCTTGTGGATTGGAATATACCTCTCTGGCTTGTTCATAGAACTGTGCAGGATCATCCACATTCAGAGACATGTGCTGAATGACAGTACTTAATGAACGTTCTTGGATAAGGGATTCCGAAAGGTTCCAAAGGATCAACCCCTTTTGGTTCCACTTCACGATTTTCTCTGAACGATTGATTATAAGGATTCCATCGACGATGGATTCAAGGGTCGCATTGAGTAAAGAAATCCAGGATTGAAGCGTTTGCTCTTTTTTCTTTTGTTCGGTGATGTCAAAGTCAATGCCAGACAAGCGTTCGGGGTTCCCGTTTTTATCCGTTATGAGTTGAGCCCGACTGGCTACCCAAATCCAACCTCTTTGCTTATGTTTCAACCGGATTTCAACCTCAGATACGCTTTGATTGCCTCGGATAAAGGATCCTAACGAATCGATGGCTTTTTGTCGATCATTTGGATGAACAATTGATAGTCCGTAGTCTTGATGGGGGAGAGAATCTTTGGAATTGTATCCAAAAGCCTGATACCAGTTTTTGTTTCTCACGATATCCCCAGTGAGGAGATTGATTTCCCATCCCCCTGCGCCAATTGATGACAACACGTCTTGCAACCGGTCTTTTTCTTGGCTCAAGTGTTCTTCCATGATTTTCCAATCGGAAATGTCATGAAGAATCCCAACGGAACGAATTGGATTTCCGTTTTTGTCAAATTCCGTACGACAATACTCACTAATCCAAATGAAAGAATCTTGAGCAGTTTTAACTCGATATTCAATCGAATAGGATTCTTCTGTAGAAATAGATTGAGTCCAAGCTTTTCGCACAGATTCTTGATCTTCAGGATGGATCAGTTTTATAAAGGAATCTAGAGAAGCATCAATCTCTTGATTCGGGTTTTCGAGGATATCAATAAGGCTACTACTCCAAAGAAAAGCTTGGGATTTGTGATGGTATTCCCATCTCCAAGAGCTCCCTTCCAAAACGATCCCGATTTTCCCATCAATCGGAATCCACCGTTTGGTTTTGTGGGCATTTTTTTGGAGCATAGAGCCTCCTAGGGTTCTTTCAATATTTGAACGGCCTTCGTAAAGAAGCGGGTAGATAATCGATCGGATTCCAAACCTTACCTAGGGTATAGTATAGCATACTTCGTATTTTTGACATTTACACAGAATTTGTAAAAAAAAACCGCTTAGGGTTTTTCTTCTTTCGGAGGAATAATAAACTTTTTTCTGTCCATATTAGAACGGAACGAGTTCCATCTGAATCACAGTTGGCCTATATCCCCATGGTTTGAAAAGAAATCCGTCCAGTGTTCCTAGATAATCTTCTCCAAAAATCCTCCAAATATTCGAACGGAGGTTGAAGGGAGGTAGTCTTCCTACGATTTCTTGACCGTCAAACAGGAAAGCCGTGGATACAGGGATAGCGAAGGCGCCATCCGAAGCATATCCTCCTCCAGCCGACACCAAGACCAAAACCCCTGTTTGGCCGTTTAGCAGTTCCTTCATGCTTGCGGTTGTTGGTTTGATTCGAAGTTCTGGTTTCTCAATATGGGGGATTTCGCTGAATGAACCTCCCGCGGTTGCCGTTAAAGGAAACCCATATCGATGTGCGGATCGTTTATCACTATAGGGGGAAAGGATCTGTCCTTCAAAGATTAGGGGAATTCGGTCATCCGGGAGGCTTACCCCCTCGTTATCAAAAAAGGGGATCAAGGTATGATCTTCGGGATTACGGCTTGCATATAGGGAAAACCGGTTGCTAAAGATCCGATGGCGCTTCTTTTCAGTAAAGAGAGAGCTTCCCGCACCCATTTTGTCTGCATGGAGCTCTCGAACCATCAAGGATAGAAGCCATGGATCTGTTGAAAGGAATATGACAGGTTGTTTTCCAACCGGAAGGGGAAGTTCGTGTTCCCATGCAGAACAGATTTTGACTAGAAGTTCTTGGATCCTTTTCGGATTCCATTCAGGTGTTCTCACAACGACATATCCATCGACCAAATCAGTGCTCGATCGGGATTTGAATGTAAGAAGCAAGTCACAAAAATTAATTTGGCTCATTAAATCAAGCCCCGTTTCGTTTGCTATGTGTGTGGTTTCGTTGCAATGGTGAAAGGCTCCTTGGAATCGAAAGGCTGTGTTTTCTCTCTCCAAGTGGGCTAGTAAGTCTTCTGTTTCGTTGATCCAAATTTCTCGGTCGGGAATGACTAAAGGATCGGATCGGCTTGCGGTTTCGTTTGAGGAAGGAGCGCACGGATAGTCGATCTTAAGTTTTAACACATCCAGAGCTTTTCGAGTCATTTCTTGATCATCATAAGGCGCGTATGTTCCGGCAACGCCAATGCTTGAACCATCGTAAACGCGCACACTTACTGAGTGAATAAACGTTTTTTTTATTGCTTCGATCCTTGATTGGGAAATTTTGATCGTATCTCTTTCCATTTCTGACTTCAAATGTTCGATGATGGGTTTTTTCATTGTACCATCAACTCCCTTACCCGGATGTAAGGTCCTCCAAACCCGACCGGAAGAGGAGACTGTTCCATTTTTCCACAACCGCCCAATACCATGCCGGATAATTCTAGACGATCCGATACCCCTTCAATATGTTGAAGAGTTTCCGTTACTGTTCCGGAGATTACTGAAGCGCGTACGGGTTCAGCGATAGTCCCGCGACGGATTCTCCAGGCTAAAGAAGGACGCATTGTGAAGGTGCTCATTCCAGAACCTCCATGTACGCTCTCAACCAAAATCCCATCGTCGATATCAGAAATAAGGTCAAATAAAGATTGGGTTCCTTCCTTGATATATGTGGTTGTCATTCGGACAATCGGTTCGTATGAAAAATCGACGGCTCTTGCGTTTCCTGTGAGGGATTCATTCATTATTGTAGCTGTTGATACACTATGAAGCCTTCCAGAAAGGACTCCCTTTTCAATCAAGGGGGTGATGCGAGAACGGGTCCCTTCATCATCGTACGGAACATATCCGGAACCATGTATTTGACCGGAATCGATAATTGTAAGGATTTCACTGCCTACTCTTGTACCAATCTTCCATGCTTCCTGAGCTTCTTGGTCTCCGGCGATAAAGTCTGATTCGCTTTTGTGTCCAAAACTTTCATGCGCGAAAATACCGGAAACTTCGGGTGAAAGGACTAATGTCCATTTTCCCGGTTCAACGGGTTCACTTCTCACAAGAAAAGTACAGGCTTGTTGGTACCGAAAGAGCAAGGATTCTTCGAGATTTTCCAATTGAGCAAAATGAGTTCCTCCTCTTTGAAAGAATTCTCGAAGGCGTCGTTCGCCATCGGCAAGTTCGAAGTGGATATGAA
>CAZOJQ010000003.1:0-95061 GCA_964580185.1 uncultured Thermotogaceae bacterium | reverse complement strand
GACGGGGCGGCCTATTACGCCGAACTGCGCCGCATGGACGGAGACTATTATAAAGTCCCTAGGAACGCTGCAATCACCAATGGGCCGATAATCGCCCCTAAAGCAAAGAAAGAATGGATAAGGTTCAGGAGTTGCCCAATTCCAACAGGGTTCTTATGCTTGGTTTCCGATACCCGAACTGCTTCAGCTCTCCTTTGGTATTCTCCTGCCATAATCGGAATACCCGCTTCTAGCATACTCGCCCCTAGCATCATAATCAGATGGGAAATCGCTACGGTTATTGCGGAAACTGCAAATGTTAGGGCGATGGCCCCGGAAGATAAAATGGCCAATCCAAGAACCAGAGGCCAAAACACGCCAAAAAAATCGATGAGAAGACTCATCGCAGCCGCACCGGCAATGAATCCCCAGCTGCCCATGGAAAAGATCAACCCGGTCATCTCATAGCCCAGACCAAGTTCAACACGAATCGATGGCATGGCCGCTGAGAACCCGACCATGAAAGAACCGAAAACGAAATATGCCATATAGGCAAAGAGCCGAAACCGTTTCATTTCATTCATACATAACGGTTCCAGTATCTATGAAAGGCCGCAATCACTGTATCGATATCTTGAGAACTGATCCCGTTATGGGTAACAAACCGATATTCCATCTCTGTTCCAATCAACATGGGTCCATTGATCTTGATTCCATGTTTTAAAAGATCTTGAATAAACTCTTCTGGGCAAAATCCCGGAATCTGGATCTGGCAAAATACCATGTTGATGTCCTGACGCCCGCTTTGAATATGGATGCCGTTCAATTGACTCAACCCATACGCAAGTTTCAACGCATTTTTGTGATCTTCATTCAAACGATCAATCATCTTTTTAAGGGCGATAAGTCCGGCTGCCGCAAGCACTCCAACTTGACGGAGAGCGCCCCCCATCATTTTCCGATTCCTTCGGGCTCTACGAATGAACTCTTTGCTTCCAACAACCATTGACCCAATTGGCGCACAAAGACCTTTAGATAAGCAAAACATGGTTGTATCACTAAATCGTGCAATTTCTGAGGCGGATGTTTCCATGAAAACAGCCGCATTGAAGATCCGCGCCCCATCGAGATGAACGGGGATTCTATGGATTTGAGCGATGTTCCAAATCTCTTCCATGTGATTCAAAGGCACTACCGCTCCGCTAGAATGCGCATTCTCCATGCAGATCAAACCAGTAGGTGGATTGTGAATGTCATCATCACGAATGCATTGTTTCAGGCGTTTGGGATTGATTCTCCCTCGATCATCTGGAATCGTGCGGGTTTGCACTCCTGAAATCACTGCTGCTGCACCGGTTTCATGGAAAAAGAGATGGTTGGATTCTGGAATCAGGATTTCTTGTCCTCTTTGCGTATGGGTACAAACACAAAGCTGGTTTCCAAAAACCCCGGAAGGGACGAATAAACCTGCCTCTTTTGCCAAAAGCTGAGCAGACAGGGCTTCTAACTCTTTCACGGTAGGGTCGTCTTCATACACATCATCCCCCACTCGAGCAGAAGCCATTGCATGCCGCATCTCCTCTGTAGGTTCAGTAACGGTATCGCTCCGCAAATCGATCCACCCGCGTTCATCATTCATAATGAATTCTTCCTTTCAAAGAAAAATCGTTCGATTGCACTCGCGACACCCGAATCCTCGTTACTGGGCGCAATCCATCGGCACAAGGCCTTTACTTCATCGGGGGCATTCGCAACAGCGATCGGCATCCCAACCCGTTTCATCAGTTCAATATCATTTAAATTATCTCCTATGAAAACCGTCTCTTCGGGTGCAACATGGTAATACTTCAGCAACTCATCCAATGCGTGCCCTTTGGATATTTTGGGACCAAAAACCTCCAAAAAACCCATTCCATCAAGGATTGTAGATATGATCGGGCTGATCTGCCCTGAAAATCGCTTTTCCAAATCGGATGCAAACTGACTAAGTAATTGGATATCTCCAATAACACAGACCTGAGGGATCCCATCTTTCTCCATCGGGCTAAGTAGATGCCCATCCAAAACAGAACGGGATAAATCATCCACTTTAAGGATTCGTGGTTGGTTGGCTACCAAATAGCTATGAAAGGGAAAGGAGTCGATCGATAAACCCGGAAAGGGATATTTGGGATCGGCTTCGACAAGCATATCAGGCATCTCAAGAAAAGACACATAGGCAATCAAAAGAAACCGATGGGTTCTTCCCCTCATGATAATCTCTGCAGCGATTTTCCGTTCCAAGCCTTGCTTAAAGATGATTTCTCCAGTTGCCGGATTCATAATCATTGCCCCGTTTTGAAAAACAACAGGGATTTGGATCCCCAGTTCGCGCACAATATGGACACCCGAATGATAGCTTCGCCCAGTGAAAACTGTGCAATGGATCTTATGATCAACCAATTTTTGAATCGCTTGATGGTTTTTGAATGGAATTTCCTTTTGATTGTCAAGCAACGTGCCATCAAGATCGGTAATAAAGAGTCTGTAGTTTGATTCTCTGTGAACAGTCATCTTACGTACCTTTGGTTTTCTCCGTAATTGCTTGGAGCAAATCCTCTGGGCAGACGGGCACTCTCCGTAGCCGGACGCCCGTTGCATGATCAATCGCATTCAATACAGCAATGGTGGGTGTGTCAATTCCTATCTCCGATACGCTTTTTGCTCCAAAGGGGCCCGACGGTTCATAACTATCAACAATCTTGGCTGTAATTTCCCCATAACTGGTACGATCAGGAATTTTGTATCGGAATAAAGAAGCATTGATGGGTCGGCCTCTTTGATCAAACCTCATTTCCTCATGAAAAGCAGTTCCGATTCCTTGCATTGTCGCCCCGAAGATTTGCCCCAAAGCCAACTGAGGATTGATCGGGGTTCCGCAATCTACAACGCTCACTGTTTCAATAGGACGCACAATCCCGGTTTCTAGATCGACCTCAACTTCCATAAAAGAAGCCATAAAAGGAATGGGAGATTCTTGCCCAACATAGGATTCTGTTGCTGCGATTTGCCGTTGATGCGTTGTATAAAAAAGCTGCGTGCAAAGATCTCCATAATGAATGCTCTTCCCGCTTTTCGAAGAACGAACATGACTTGAATGAACCTCCAATTGATCGATCGGTTCGCCCATAATTTCCGATGCGGATAGAAGGATTTGCTCTTTTACCTTTTTTGCCGCGTTCAATACAGCATTCCCTGAAACATAGGTTGTGCTTGATGCATACGCCCCAGTATCAAAAGGAGTAAAATCTGTATCCGAGGAATGAACAATGATTGATGTCATTGGAACACTCAGAACTTCTGCAGCGATCTGAGAAAGAATCGTATCGCTGCCAGTTCCCAAATCGGTAGCTCCAATGTGCAGATTGAAACTCCCATCATCATTCATTTTCAGAGAAGCAGCCGCCATATCGATTTTGGCGATACCACTCCCTTGCATAGCAAGGGCGCAACCAACGCCTCGTACGATAGACCCTTCCTTTTTTGGGTAGGAAAGACGCTTTCGCTCCCAATCAAAAATCTTTTTCCCTTCTTCGATGCACAGGTCAAGTTTGCAGCTAGCAGCTACCTGCTCTACCCCTTCTCGCCCTTCGCCCATGATCTTGAATATCGGAGATCCTTCGCCCTCTCGAATGGCATTCATCGCTTTCAGCTCCAGAGGATCCATGTTCAATTCTATTGCAAGTTCATCCAATACTCCATCAATCCCCATAATCCCCTGAGGCGCGCCATACCCTCGATATGCCCCTGCACTCGGGAGATTGGTATACACCGCATCTCCTACAAAACGGACAGCTTCGACTTTGTTATACAAAGGAAGGGTTTTCGATCCACAAACCATGATTACAGTAAGGGCATGATCTCCGTACGCCCCTGTATTAGATAACGCATGCAAATCAAGGGAGCAGATTTTCCCGTCTCGGGTTGCTCCGACACGGACCTTCAGACGCATATCATGCCGGGTGTATGTATTAAGAAAGCTTTCTTCGCGACTGAAAACCAGATAGGCGGGTTTTGATGTTCGCACAGTCACTGCTCCGACATACCCTTCGATAATCACCCCTTGTTTGGCTCCGAACCCCCCACCAATCCTTGGTTTAATTACTCTGATCCGAGAAAGGGGAAAAGCCAGGATTCGGGATAGAATCCTTCGGGCATGAAAAGGCACCTGGGTGGAAGAAACAACAACTAAGCGATTCTTATCATCGAAATAACTAAATGCAGTATGGGGTTCCATAGGAACCTGTTGGGATTTGGGATAATAGTAGGTTCGTTCCATTTTCACTTGGCTTTGCTCGTATACGAGATCCACATCCCCCAATGTCATCTCATAATGCGCAGCCAGATTCCTTTGGGGATCATACGCGCCGGAAAGATCTGTTTCATCATGAACAACCGGCGCATCGGAATCCATAGCCTTCTCATAATCTAGTACGGGGGGAAGCTCTTCATATTCCACTTGGAGCGCCTGAACTGCTCGGTCTGCTGTTTTTTCATCGACTGCTGCGACAATCGCAACCACATCTCCTACAAAACGCACCTTTGAATCCAGAAGAACTGTGTCATAGGGCGATGGCTCCGGATACCCTTGGCCTGCACGCGTATAGGGAATGCGGGGAAGGTCCTTATGGGTGAGGATGCAAGAAACTCCTTCAATCGCTAATGCCTTTGAGAGGTCAAAAGAGAGAATGCGCGCATGAGCAAAGGGGCTGTGGACAAGCCGAACGCACAGGGCATCTTTGGGGATCATATCTCCTGCAAATACAGGTTTTCCGCGTAGCAATCCGTGATAATCAATTTTTTGCTCATTCGTTTGCACGGTGGAAAATCGGTTACTCATCCGATCTCCCCCCTTTTTTTCTGCTGGAATAAGTTCTGAACAGCGGTAATCTGCTGTTCATAACCTGTGCACCGACATAGGTTTCCCGCGAGATGAAATCGAATTTCTTCCCGGCTCAAATCTTCATACTTGGAAAGCAGTTCATGAGTCGACATAATCATTCCTGGCGCACAATATCCACATTGAAAGGCGTTTTCCTCGGCAAAAGCTTTCTGTTCTGGGCTGAATGAACGCTCGGGTTGAGACTCATCGGGTTCAGGCGATAATCCTTCGATGGTTGTAACCATACACCCTTGTACGGATGGCGCCAGCAACAAGCAAGAAAGCATGGCCTTTCCGTTGACTAGCACCGTACAACTCCCACAATCAGCCGTATCGCAGCCTTTTTTTGTTCCATAATATCCTTTGGTTCTGAGCGCATCCAAAAGACTCTGATTCGGTTCAACCTCCATCTCAACAGGGAAATGGTTCAACGTAAAGCTGACTTTCATGAGTACCACTCCTTTCAAGGATAGATCATCATCTGAAAAACTCGGTCAGCCACAAGCAAAGAGATATAAATCCCGATCGATAAAAAAGGCCCGAAAGGGATCGCATCTTTCATTTTCTTTTTTTGGAGCGCAGCAAAAATCAATCCCGCAATACTGGCAACCAAAATAGTCATTGTGATGCCCACCATCCCCAACCCCAAAGAAGCTGTCGCGATTAGGAACACATCGCCCATACCAAATCGTCCCCGATAAAACCAATAAACCATCAAAAACAAACCGAATACCACGGCAGCTACGATCGCGTTATAGATCAGTGCATTTCGACTTAATGCAACGATGAAAGAGCCAATCCCTACAAAAATCCAATTCCAATCCGATATCGTCGATGTTTGTAGATCAATAAAGAAAACTACAAGAAGAGATACCGTAATCAAGGAAACGCCTACCCATTCCCAACTAAGATGAAAAACCCACAAATTAAGCCAAATCAATGCTGGGGTAAGGATTTCAATGAAAAGATACCGAGGCGAAATGGGATTGCGACATGTGCGACACCGACCCTTCAACAGAAGAAAACTTATGATCGGTATATTTTCATACCATCTCAACGTGCGCTTGCACGATGGGCAAAAAGATCTGGAGGGCTTTAAGATACTCATTTCTTCTTGATCATATCGGAAAATGATTACGGTTAAAAAGCTGCCGATTATGGCTCCAACGATCCATATCCATACCGTGTTCAGCCAAAAAGAGAGATCCACAATATCCCCCCTCTTTCTTACAGATGTGGTTGAATCATCTTCTTGATTCTGTTTCCTTCTGAATCGATTGCCACAACTTCGATGGGGAAAAGCTCTTCGCCTTGAATCATTAGGTCTATCTCGAACAACAAGCTTTCCCGAACTGGATACCCCAAGACCTCAAATGAAACAGGGGTAACCCGTAAAACTCGGATTCCTGACACCCATATTTCCATGATTTTCCTATCATCATAAGCAATCCCTCGGACTCGAATCCGATCATCGACAATCGTTGCTCTCAATTCCGCAATTCCGGGAGGATGCATGTCTGGTGGCTCCATTCCCAATCGGTCTTTTTCCACGTACCCGCCTTTGTGCTCATTGGCAGGAGCAATCCGATATGTCCGATTGGTTTGGCCATTTACAAGGACTTCCGACCCCTTGAACAATACACCGATTGTTGCTCCCGATTCATCAGTAATCGCTGTTGTTTCTTTTTGCACATACATCCTTCTCAATCCTTGAATCTCAATCCATACTTCTGCGGTATTTTGAAACGGGTCGACCACTTCAATCCGATATTGATTTCTTCCTGGGTGGATTTGCAAAGGAATGGATACGACTGCCTCTTGTTTTTGAACGGGAAATATTTGGTTTTGTACGCGCACATAGTCCACTAGGTAATTGTCCCAAACCCGTAAAGAAAGGATGTGTGATTCCGTATAAACCTCAGACGGAATCACGGGTAAAAGATACTGGGGGGCTTCTCTCTCCCGCCGAATGATTTGAATCGAAGATTTCGCGTTTTTCAGCTCCACATTGGTTGCTTGAATCGTAAGGAATGTCGTTCCAAAAGGCAGATCCAGGTTGTAGATAAACTCCATTTTGCTCGTTGGGTTTTCGATCACAGTATGGCGAATATTGGAAAGAGCGAGTTCTTTCACCCCGAGCACATCTTCCACCTGAACTCGAATACCTACGTTTTCTTCTTCCGTCTTCCATTGAAGTCCGATCTCCAACCCATCTACAAAAGCCGAAATCCTAGGGGCCAACGGGCTGAATCCAAGGATTTCCTTTGGAACAAGGAATTCTCGTTCCCCCATTTCTACAAGAAAAGAGTCTCCCTGAATCCCTTTCAATACTACAATTGAATTCTCTTTTAACGCTTCGTAATCTTCTTTGACAAAAAAACGAAACCCGGAAAGATCCACAGAGAAGGTTTCTCGGGTTATATTCCCAAAATAATCCTCTGCAATGATCGTTACCATGGAATCTTGCCGTTCATACACATCAAATTGGGTATTCCATTCAGTTCTCGGTCTTTGGATTACCGCGATCTGATCTCCTTCGCGAACAGTTTCCACCAAGGTTTCATCCTCGATCCGAAATTGAAGAACAGAATCGAACGGAGTCACCATCAGATTGACTGGTATGATTTTTGGACCCTCTACATCTCCAATCGGCAACCGATCTACCCGGTCCAGATAGCCCAAGTATTGATCGATCGGGTATTCGCGGCGGTTCTCCCTGACAAAAAAATCACCGCGGACCATGGCATTCACTGAGGAGAGATATTGACCCGTTGGCATATAGCTTACCCATTCTCCATTCCTCGCAAGCAAAAAAGTAGCGATCAGGTTCAGATTTTCCGATGACCACATCCGCACGGACCCATCATTGGAGCTTGTGTACAAATACTTTGTGTACGGAGAAAAAACGGTATTGCGAATCAATCCGTTGTGCGCTTCTTCAATACTGCGCATCTCTCTCGCAGTCTCCATGTTCCAAATCGAAAGCCTTCCGCTTGCTTCTCCCACCACGATCCTTCGCTCTTCAAACCAACCTCCGCTCCATACCTCACTTTGAAAGGGTCCCAATTCTCGAAGCAGATACCCTTGGGGGATGGACCAGACATGTACAGTCCGATCAGAAGAAGCAGACACCAAAAACCGCCCATCACTAGTGAAAGATAGGCTTGTAACCCAATCCTTGTGCCCTCTGAGTTCTTGGACCATCTCTCCAGAAGGGACATCCCAAAGAAGAATGGAATGATCTGAAGAACCGGTTGCGAGAAAAGCACCATCACCGGAAAAAACGCCTGAATTGATCAATCTCCTATGCCGTGTAAAGACAGCTTCTAGGAATTTCGTGTCAACATTCCACATCCGGAGTCTCCCATCGGCATTCCCTGTGAAGAGATATTGATCGTCTTGAGAAAACAGGAGGGCCCATGGGGGGTTGTCTTCTTTGATCAAGGTGCCATATTGTTGGAAAGAATCTAAATCCCAAATCACAAGGGTTCCGTTTTCATGGGCTGAGGCAAGGTATTTCCGGTGATGAGCGATCGTCAAGGATACGATGGGACTCCCTTCGTCTCGATTGAAGATCAAACGTTCGAGCTGGCCTGAGGCTACATTCCACACTCCAATTCTTCCATTGGAATAACCCACGTATAATCGATTTCGCTCTTCATGTAAAGCGATGGCATTTGGAATAATGCGGCTGCCCTCCAATACCATTATCTGAGGGACCGCAATTCCAAAGAACCCAATAAATACCATAATGAACCCAATTGCCAAATCCTTCTTATGCAAAGCGACTCGCCTCATTCAGGGTAGATGATACTGCAAAGATCCCGTTTGGAAACAAGCCATTCCCTCCACAGGAACCAGGAAAGCATCTGAAAGCAGATCGGTTAATGAGGTGGGGTGCGACAAACGTCCATATGGATGGATATACCTGCCTTGGCTCGTATCATCCACGTAGTTTATGAGATTCCCACTGGAATCTCGATCGATATCGGATTGGCTGATGGAGTATCGCTCAATGCTTCGAACACGATTTTCTTCACCGATAGTGAAATGATATACCGTATACTTGAACTCCTGATCCAAACGGGTCCAAAATGTAAGGATATGGCGAGTTCCATCTCGGGAACTTGCGCGAACCAAGGGGGAAACTCTTCGGAAAAAAAGATCCCCTTCCCAAAGCATTTGAATTTGGCTGGACGCAGCGGAGGTCAAAAGATCAGAACTCGTATGCTCAAGGATCCCAAAAAAAGAAATCAAAGTCGTGGAAATGATTCCAAAAACAATCACAAGAATCATTAGTGCGCACAGACACTCTGTCAGCGTCATTTCAATGACTCAAGGGCTTCTTGAAGATCTGCTTCCTGGATTGCGTCGAATAGAGAATCCATTTCTCCATCCAAAATCGCCTGCAATTGATAGGATGTGAAGTTGATTCGGTGGTCTGTAATCCTTCCCTGAGGATAGTTATAGGTACGAATCTTTTCACTCCTGTCTCCAGAACCAATCAGTCGCTTCCGTTTTTGGGATTGCTCCGATTCGCTCTGTAACCGTTCTCGCTCATACAAACGGGCTTGGAGTAAACTCATTGCCTGGATTTTGTTTTGATGCTGAGAGCGTTGGTTTTGACAGGTCACAACGATGCCTGATGGGATATGGGTAATCCGAACTGCAGATTCTGTGCGGTTTACATATTGTCCGCCAGCACCCGAAGCGCGGTACACATCGATTCGTAAATCTTCGGGATCGATTTGAATCTCGATATCTTTGGAAACCTCAGGTAGTACTACTACTGATGCTGAGGAGGTATGAATTCGGCCGCTCGCTTCTGTAGAAGGCACTCTTTGTACCCGATGCACGCCCGCCTCGTATTTTAGCTGCCCATAAGCGCCTTCTCCTTTCACAAGGAAGATTACTTCCTTGAACCCCCCCAAATCCGTTGGATTTTCCTCAATCAATTGGGTCTTCCAGTTTCTCCGTTCCGCATAACGGAGATACATCCGAAACAATACCCCGGAAAAGAGTGCGGCTTCATCCCCCCCGGTTCCGGCACGGATTTCAATGATTGCATGTTTCTCATCCGCTGGCTGTTTTGGAATCAGCATTCCCATTATCGATCTTTCTTGTCTGTTCATGCGTTTCTGGAGCTCTTCCAACTCGCTAAGCGCCATTTCTCGGATTTCATCGTCCAGGTTGCGAGTCAGTTCTTCGACTTCTGCACATTCGTTTTGCAAGCGAAGGTACTCGTCAAAGGCTTGAATCATTATTTCCAGTTCCGATCGTCTCCGGGTCAAAACGCTGAATTGCTCTCTTTGCGTATAGATATCCGGTTGAACCAGTTCCTTTTCTATTTCCTGCAATTGAGCCTGATAGGCTTCTTTTTTTTGATGGACATTGATCATCCCCCGCACACCACCTTGATCACTTGAGCTTGATCCCCTTCTCGAAATTGGTAATCGAGTGAAACAATGGTTCTACCCAAACAAACCACGACCTCCGGAATCTGAAGGTTCATCTCTTCCAACACTTCTCGAACCGTTTGTCCCACTCGAGCATGTTTCTGTTGTTCACCATATTGTATCATAATCATGGTCTTCACCGGAAGATAAGAACGGTTGCTTCCAAAGGACCCAATTGAATATGCAGGTACCCGTCTTCGTCTTGAAGCATTTCATTGGCCCAAGAATACTCTTTGATCATCCTCTTTTTTCGCGTTTCCATGAAGCCGGCAGTACGTACGTCAATCGTCATCCACTGAGGTTCAAAGAAGTCTGTGTTCCCGAGAATAGCCAAACCGATCCTTTTGGAGAAATGACGGTATATATGGCATATAACTCGATCGGAAAGGGTGTTCGCTCCTTCCATTCTGTTTTCCTTCTTGAGCAAAGAGGCATATTCGGTTCTCAATCTTCCGATTTGCTGAAGCAGTCTGTAGAAATTTTCTTGCGGGTTGTCCCAGAGGATCAAATCCTTCTGAATTAAGCTGGAAAAGGATGGAAAAGGCAAGTACGGCTCCTTGCGATCTGCCTGATTCAATGAGGAATGAGACCGAACCCTTTCAATAAATCCACCAAGCTCAACTCCCGCATGGATTGAAGGAATGGCATTGGGTAAAAACTGGCTTAATACAGTGGTAAACAAAATAAACCGGTGCTCCCATTCTTTTGGAAGTTCGTCCAACACTTGATTGTGTAAGCAGCTGATTACTAAAGGGACGGAAAGCTGAGGCAATAGCTTCTGAGCAAATTGGTAACAAGCCCCTTTTTCCAAATGCCTCTCCAAATCTGTGTTCATTCCCTGGAAGGCGTCAAATCCGGCTTCTTTAACTGAGGGATGGAGAGAGAGTTCTCTTTCATCACTGATACAGACACAAGAAGGATCATGATCCCTACATGATCCGATAATCTGATCCCGGAGCATCTTCGGAACTGTATCCAATCTGCTTAAACTGACTCCATCAATCCCATACTGTCGGCAGAAGGAAGAAACAGACTCAGCAATCTCATTCCATAAGTCTTGACGCGGAGTTTCTGCCTCTTCAGAAGATTGGTTATTGGAATCGAAAAAATTCAAAGGAGTCAAAACCATCTGTTCATCTGGGCAATCCGAAATCCCTGCAGAAGACAAAGGAAGTGTAGTCAAACCAAATGATTCCTCTACGGCATTCAAGAAAAGGCAATCGGTATGAACCTCTGCCAATAAGGTCTTCCATCGATCTGGGTCGAGCCGATCGGGTGGAGAGGAAAAGCATTCTGCCCCTCCCTTTCCCAAAAGAACTTCTTCAAGACAATCGCAAGGAATCCAGGAAAACCAGTTGGGATGAGTTGAAATGGCGTTGTGGTACCGAGATACGATCCCGGGGGCAATGTCAAGAATCACGCGTATGTCCATCCTATGCGCCGCTTCAACAAGGCCCAAAAACTCTTGTTGGGGAGTAAACCCTTCCAAAAGCGGATCATGATAGGTGGGTTCCAATTGCCGAAAATCGACAATCCCAAAAGGATGCGTTTGCAACGGTGCCCCTAACGGATCTTGATTGTGCTGCATAACAGGGAAAAGTTGAATCGTGTTGATTCCGAATCGTTTGATATGGGGAAGGATCAGAATGGTTTTCAAGAAGGTTCCTTTTTCCTTGAAGCCCATATTGTTCTGATTTTGGACTTTCCAGAACCCTTTGTGATTGTATGTAGTCGTTCCTTCTATGGATACGCGATATATCGATGCGGAACGGATCCATTCTCTTGGTTTATTCCTGGCTACCTGCCCATTTTCTTGGATACGGGAAAGGGAGAATCCATGAGAATATTCAACATGGGAAGCGGATTGATCCATAATCCCCTGAATCAGGTTGTGATACAAAGCATATGGGTTAACAAACACATTCTTTTGATCTGCGGACGTTTTAACCGGAAACCCTTCAGGGAGCCAAAGAATGGGGATTGAGTAGTTTTCTCTGCCTGTTGTCTGTTTTTCTTCAAAAAAAAGGAGCATATCTTTGAGCAAATCCATTCCTCCTGACTAGTCTTGATCCACTTCTACCCAATAACAACGGAGATACAAGGTTTCCGGCATCTGTAACAACCATGGATGATCTGTAGATTGAATGGTTTGGCCAATAACCCGTACTAGTTTCCTAGTAGAGAAGGCTGATTTTCTCAATACTTCTTCCATTTCATTCCAACCAAAATGATACGAGCAACTACATAAACCCATCAGTCCAGGATAATCAATGTGTTCCATTGCTTTCGTCACCAAAGAAATCATCTTCCGTTTCCCCGCAAACACCTCGCTTTTGTTTTTCACTAAAGCCGGGGGATCGATGAAGAGGACTTTATATTTTCCATTGTCTTGATCCAACCAAGTAAAAGCATCGGCGCACTCAAACTGTACCCTTGAATCCAGACGGTTCCTTTTTGCGTTTTCTTTGGCCAAAAGGATGTCTTCAACGGATTTATCGATTCCGATGGATCGGATTCCCCATTTGGCCATATTCAGCGCAAAAGAACCGGTATAACAGAATAGGTCTAATCCTGAAGATTCTTTCAAATCGGCTCCGCGAAGGTACTCGTTGAAAAACTGTCTTCCATCTTTTTGATCCAGGAAAAAACCGGTTTTTTGCCCTTTCAGAAGATGAGCCGAGAAGGTCAACTCATGTTCCTGGAAGACCTGTTGGTGGTTTGGAATACCCCAGAGCACTCCTACATGACGTTTCAGCCCGATTTCAGGAGATGACTCGAAATCGCTCCGCTCATAGATCCCGACAAGAGCGTCTCCAAGCGTGGACCGGAAAGCATCGATAAGAGAAGATCGATACGCTTCCCATACAGGATGCCGAAGTTGAATCATCAGCGTTCCCTGATAATAATCCGCAATAATCCCGGGCAGAAGGTCTCCTTCACCATGAATCAATCGGAACCAAGAAGAATGCCCTCTTGCTCTCCTTACTGAAAGGGCTTTTTGAATTCTTCTGAGAAAGAAAGGAAACCCGATGGGCTCATCAATATGGGTAAGCAAACGAAAGGTTTTCGAAGCCCCTTGGATAAAAAGTCCTTTACCAACAAACTCTTGATTATGGGAAAACAAATTGGCAATCCCCATCGGTGAATCGAGGATAACCCGTTCCACTTCATCATGGAAAAGCCATAGATAGAAGTTTTGAACTTTCTCCGCTTTTCCTTTTTTTGCGAAAATCAGATTCATTCAAACATTTCGACAACCGTGTGGATTAGTTTGGAAAAGTGTTCTTTCACACGGTTGGCTGTTTCTAAGACTTCTTGATGCGTGAGGGGCTGGGGAAGAACCCCAGCTGCCATATTTGTAACGCAGGAAATTCCGAAAAGCCGTAAACCACAATGTTTGGCTGCAATCATTTCAGGAACAGTTGACATACCAACCAAATCTGCGCCAAACCCTCGCATAGCCCGAATCTCTGCGGGGGACTCATAATTGGGCCCAAGACAGAATACATATACTCCTTGCTTTAACTCCTTGCCCCGAGCTTTTTCTGAAGCATTCACCTTGAAAACCCATTCAGGATCAAGCACACAGGACATATCAGGGAAACGCGGACCAATGGAATCATCGTTGGGACCTACAAGCGGATTCCTGCCCGAAAAATTGATAATATCATTGATGACTACCAAATCACCGGGTTGGAAACTCAAATTAATCCCTCCAGCGGCATTTGTAAGGATCAATCCATTCACACCAATCGCCTTCATTGCGTAGATCGGAAATACGACATCGTCCGCATGATATCCTTCATATAGATGAAATCTTCCCTGCATGGCAACTACTTGTTGTCCAGCGAACTCCCCGATTACCAGCTTACCAGCATGGCCAATCGCAGTAGAACGAAGAAAATGGGGAATCGTTTCATATGGGACTTCGATCCGATTCCCAAAGGAATTCGCCAAAGACCCCAGACCTGACCCTAAAACCATTCCGATCTTAGGGCTTCTTCCTTCCATCGCTCTTTCGAGAAACGTTTGTGCTTCGGCAATCTGAGCGGGCTTTTTCACAAAAACGCCTCCTTGTGCATGTAATTCGCTCCAAACAGAAGTATACCATAACCCTCCGCTTTTTGTTATAATAGGTCGGAAGGCAAACCGAGACGGATCTTTGCCAAAAAAGGAGAGACTATGAGCCAGAATACCCTTTTTCAGAGGAGCAGCGGGATTTTACTCCATCCAACCTCGTTACCCAGCGAGTATGGGATTGGTGATCTAGGACCATGGGCGTACCGTTGGATTGATTTTCTCCACCGATCTCGCCAGAAATGGTGGCAATTCCTTCCCCTCGGACCAACAGGGTTTGCAGATTCTCCATATCAGTGTTTTTCTGCTTTTGCTGGAAATCCGTATCTGATCAGTCCCGAAAAATTGGTTGAAGAGGGATTACTGACTCAGGAAGAGGCTGATCCCCCATCCTTCTCACCCGATTATGTAGAGTATGGGCGCGTAATCACCTATAAGATGGGATTATTATCCAAAGCATACCAGCATTTTGAGTCCGGTTGGGCGAGATCGTTGCAATCCTCTTTTGAAAAGTTTTGCCATACCGAAGCAGAATGGTTGGAGGATTATGCTTTGTTTATGGCGATCAAAGAAGAGCATCATATGGAAAGTTGGTTAAGTTGGGAAGAAAAACTGATCATGCGTTCACTTGATCGAATTCGCAAAGAACGGGATCGTCTTTCCCGAGAAATCCAACAGCAAAAATTTACCCAATTCTTGTTTTTTCATCAATGGACGAGCCTTCGGGAGTATGCCAGGCAAAACGGGATTTGCTTCATTGGTGACATCCCCATTTTTATTTCCAGCGACTCTTCAGATATCTGGGGATTTCCAGAAGGATTTATAGTTGATGAAACCCGGAAACCGAAAGCAGTTGCCGGTGTCCCGCCGGATTATTTTTCGGCAACCGGACAATTATGGGGGAATCCCCTCTATGAGTGGGCGACGCACCAAAAACAGCATTACGCTTGGTGGAAAAAGCGGCTGATCGCTATTTTGGATTTGGTCGATTTGGTTCGGATTGATCACTTTCGAGGTTTCGAAGCCTATTGGGAAATCCCAGCAGCCAATCCAACAGCGGAAATCGGGAGGTGGGTCAAAGGTCCGGGATATGACTTGTTTGACCATTTGCAGGACGATATGGGTACGCTCCCCATCATCGCGGAAGATCTTGGTGTGATTACCCCGGAAGTCGACGCTCTTCGCGAACATTACGGATTTCCCGGAATGCGCGTATTGCAGTTCGCGTTTGGGGGAGGAGTTGAGTCTCGGTTCCTGCCTCATAATTATGAAGATCCCAATACCGTCGTCTATACAGGAACTCATGACAACGATACGAGCCGGGGATTCTATGAAAAAGCCAGTGAGTATGAAAGGGATTTTATGAGAAGGTACATGGCTTGCAGCGGAGAGGACATCTCCTGGGACATGATTCGATTGGCCTGGTCATCCATTGCCGATCTTGCGATTACCCCTCTGCAAGACATTCTTTCTTTAGGTAGTACTTCTCGTATGAACATACCGGGGGTGGTAGGGGGGAATTGGCTGTGGCGTTTTTTGCCAGAGCACCTTAATGACTTTATTACAGACCGTTTGGGACATCTTACTGAGTTATATGGTCGGTGCGAATAGTCGAAAAAAGGAGGTTGGAACATGGAAGCACTCAACATCAGAAAACAATTTGCCAATTTCCCGATGCCAACAATTGTCGTGGGCACGGAGGATATGGGGCAAATCAATTGGATGACAGTGGCTTGGTGTATGCAGCTGGAGTACAACCCCCCCATGATCGGGATTGTGCTGTCGAAAAACCATCATACATCCAAAGCGATCCGGAATGCCGGATGGTTCAGCGTCAATCTACCCACGATCAGACAGATGGAGTCCACAGATTACGTAGGTATGGTCTCTGGGAAAGAAACGGATAAATCGAAGGTATTCCCTGTGTTTTATGGGGACAAAAAAAAGGTTCCCATGATCGAAGGATGCGGGATCGCTTTTGAGTGTGCTCTTTCAGAAACCATAGAAATTAACGGTGACCCTTTGTTTATCGGAAGAGTCGAGGGTATGTATTCTGATCCCGAATTTTTGACCGATGGAAAACCGGATTTCGCGAAGATCCACCCTTTTATCTTCTGTATGGCAGATGGAAGCTACTGGTCTCTGGAAAAACGCGTTGCCAAAGCCTGGAAGGTAGGGGAATCCTTACGAACCTGAGTAAGTCTCGCAATAACCCGTAAAAGTACCAAATCCAAAAACTGATCCGTACCTAAAGGAGGAAGTCTATGAAAAAAACAATACCCGTTCTTTGTTGTCTTGTTCTTTTACTGGCAACTACAATCACCTTCACTCAGCAGTTTCGTGTCATTTTTGATCATACTTTCGGGGGAGAAGGAAACGACTCCATCCGATGTATTCAACCAACTCGAGATGGTGGATGGATCGCAACCGGGATCACAACGTCACGCTCCGGCAATCTCACAGGAAATTATGGGGGAGAAGATATTTGGGTAATCAAATTGAACTCTCAAGGGAAAATCGAATGGCAACGGAACTATGGAGGAAGAAGACACGACCGAGGATACTGGATCGAACAAACATCCGACGGCGGTTATATCCTGGCTGCTGCTACATCTTCCAACGAATACGATATCTCGGGAAATCATGGAACATGGGACATCTGGATCGCCAAACTCGATCCTAGTGGGGAAATCCAATGGAGTCGTTGTTACGGAGGGTCTCAAGGAGACTCACCGAGAAAAATTACGGAAGACAATGCCGGTGGCTATATCTTTACGGGATATACCTTTTCCAACAATCATGATGTTAGCAACCATAAAGGGGGTAAAGATTTCTGGGTCGTTCGTTTAGATCGCCAAGGAACCATCCTTTGGGAAAGAACTTTAGGCGGATCCCGGTATGATCAACCCTATGACATTGTTCAACTACGAGATCAATCGTATGCTGTCGTCGGTTATACATTTTCTAACAATGGTGATGTTTCGGATCATTACGGAAATGGAGATTATTGGGTTGCCAAACTTGATCGACAAGGGAATATTCAGTGGGAGCAAAATTATGGGGGAAGAGGATGGGACGAACCACGATCTATGGTAGCTACAATGGATGGAGGGTTTGTCATTGCGGGTGGGTCTAGTTCTCCGGATGGAGACGTATCCAAACCGAAAGGCAATCAAGACTTTTGGATTGTAAAAATCGATCGGAACGGCACTCTTCTTTGGGAGCGGTCTTATGGGGGATCTCGATTTGATAAGGCTTACTCCATAACCGAAACAAGAGACGGAGGATTTGTTGTGGTCGGGATTACCGAATCCAATGATGGAGATGTGCGAACCCACCATGGGGGGAGAGACATTTGGGTGCTCCGACTCTCTCGTACGGGAACGCTCCTTCGTCAACATACGATTGGAACCACTGCGGACGAAGGAGCCGAAATGGTCGTCATGAATGCAGACGGAACCTTTACGCTCGCTGGAGGGGAGTATTCTGTTTCCGGAGGAGAAGTCGCCGGAGAAGATGGACGAAGATACAAAGACTTTCGAATCATCCATTTTGGCTTCTAAACACAATATGTTGTGTTACCTATTGACAACCTACACAATATGTAGTATAATATGGGTATCATATCTGTTCTGGGGGGATCAAAAATGGTAGATACCAGTGCATTGGTTGTTCAGAAAAGGGGCGGGGGAAAAGTTCTTTTTGATATCCAAAAAATCCAGACCGCGATACGCAAAGCCTTTGATGCAACGAAAACCACCTACAGCGAAGACATCCTTACCCTTCTAGCGCTTCGGGTATCGGCATCCATTCAACCTTCGATCAAAAACAACGTAGTCCATTTGGAGAACATTCAGGATGCCGTTGAACAAGTATTGGTAGAGTCTGGGTTTTCCCGGGTAGCCAAAGCGTATATTCTCTATAGGAATCAGCATGAAAAAATACGGAATCTCGACACAACCATGCTGAATTTTTCACGGACTGTCAACGATTATCTCACTCAATTGGATTGGAGAGTCAAAGAAAATTCGACAGTCTCTTACTCGATCGGTGGCTTAATCCTCCATAACAGCGGAACAGTCATTGCCAACTATTGGCTCAATGAACTGTATGACGACGAAATCGCAGAATCCCACAAAAACGCAGATTTTCACATTCACGACCTTTCGATGCTCTGTGGATATTGCGCGGGCTGGAGCTTGAGACAACTGATCCAAGAAGGATTGGGCGGGGTGCCAGGAAAGATTACTAGCGCGCCTCCTCGTCATCTTTCTACATTGGTCAACCAGATGGTCAATTTTTTAGGGGTTTTGCAGAACGAATGGGCTGGTGCTCAAGCGTTCTCTTCGTTTGACACCTACCTTGCCCCTTTTGTAAAAAGGGATCAGATGCGGTATGAAGAGGTCAAACAAGCAATCCAATCCTTTATTTTCGGTGTGAATACGCCCAGCCGATGGGGAACGCAATCCCCCTTCTCCAACATCACTTTGGATTGGGTGGTTCCGGAATCATTGAAGAGTCAGCCTGCCATTGTTGGCGGGAAAGAGCAAAGCTTTACCTACGGGGATTGCCAATTGGAAATGGATGCAATCAACCGGGCGTTTTTAGAAATTATGATCGAAGGAGACTCGGCGGGAAGAGGGTTTCAGTATCCGATCCCCACATATAACATTACGAAGGACTTCAATTGGGACAACGAGAATGCGTCCCTTCTGTTCTCGCTGACTGCCAAATATGGGACTCCTTCTTTCCAGAATTTTGTCAACTCTGAACTTGATCCATCCGACGTTCGTAGCATGTGCTGTCGGCTTCAGCTTGACAAACGAGAACTTCGGCGCAGAGGCGGCGGTCTTTTTGGGTCAGATGAGTTCACTGGATCCATAGGTGTGGTTACCCTGAATCTTCCCAGAATGGCTTTTCTAAGCCAAACGGAGGATGAATTCTTCCTCCGGTTAAATCGAACGATGGACGTAGCAAAACGATCGTTGGAGATTAAGCGAAGGGTGATTGAACGACTCAACCACGAGGGGTTATACCCATACACCAAACGATATCTCAAAGACTTTAACAATCACTTTTCCACCATCGGGTTGGTAGGCATGAATGAGACAACGCAAAACGCCTGCTGGATCCAAAAACCGCTTTATGAAAGTGAAGCGCACCGTTTTGCAATGAAGGTATTGCATTTCATGCGATCTCGGTTAAAAGATTTCCAAGAAGAAACAGGAAATCTTTATAACCTAGAAGCAACGCCCGCTGAGTCCACCTCCTACCGATTAGCCAAGCACGACAAAAACCGGTATCCAGAAATCATCACTTCCGGTATCAAACAACCCTATTATACAAACTCCACTCATTTGCCGGTTCACTTCACCGAAGATGTCTTTCAAGCTTTGGATCTTCAAGAACCCCTTCAAAAACTGTACACAGGCGGTACGGTTTTTCACCTCTTTCTTGGTGAGAGAATCAGCGAGTGGGAGAGCGCGCGCGAACTTGTCCAATCGATAACAAGCAACTATTCAGTCCCGTACTTTACCTTAAGTCCTACCTATTCCATATGCCCAGAGCATGGCTATCTGGAAGGGGAAAAGATAGAATGCCCGGTTTGTGGGTATCCAGCAGAAATCTATTCAAGAATCACGGGGTATTACCGTCCCGTTCAACATTGGAATGATGGGAAGCGTTCGGAGTTTGCACAACGGACTACATATGTAATGCCCAGAGAGGATGACTATGAAGTTCAGCGGTTGGCAAAAAGTAAGTCTCAACGATTACCCGAAGAAGATCTCGTCGGTACTATTTACCTCGATCTGCAATTTTAATTGTCCATACTGTCATAATCCAGATTTGATCAAGTCCCAACCTGCTCCTCATGGTGAGGAGCAGGTTTTTGCATACCTATCTGAACGAAAAAACCAAATCCAAGCGCTTGTCATATCGGGGGGAGAACCTACCCTTTGGGAAGAAGATTTGCTGGGCTTTCTTCGGAAAACAAAACAGAAATTTCCTGGCCTATTGTTGAAACTAGACACAAATGGGTCGAATCCAGGATTTTTGGAACGGTGTCTTTTGGGAGGTACTGTTGATTCCGGTACATCTGTAATCGACTTTGTAGCTCTGGATTACAAATCCTTGTATTATGATCGAATCACGGATAGCCCCAAAGAATTGTGGGAACGATCCCTGCGCCTATTGAATCGGTTTCCGGCCGCTGAGGTTCGAATAACTATGTACCCCCCGTTTGTACCAGAAGTTGAGTTTTCAAGCATTGGCGCGCATCTCTCGCGATTCCCCATCCCGCGGGTCGCGATTCAATTGTATCAACCCCAACCAAAAACCGCTAGCATCGCGCCGTATAAACGAGAAGTGTTCGAACGGTTCCAAGGAATCCTTCAAAGTTTTGGTCATTCTGTAATCATTCGACCCGTCCCATAATGAGGAAAAAAAACGATAACCCAGCATCCAAAAAACCAAATCTGTCTGTGGAACCCATCGCCTGGATAAAGGAGGAAGCGCGTGCATTCGATTCGGAACAAGATGCTCATTTGGTTTGGGGGATCGATGATCGTGCTGCTTTCCGTCTTGGGGATCGTAAACTTTATCCAAATTCGAGATACCATAATTCCATTAACCCAAGACTTGAGCACAGAAGTTCTAGTCGCGCGGTCTGCTGAAATTGGGCGGCTGATCCATGGATACATCACAGATATCAGTACACTGGCAAAAAACCCCCTGATCCGGGAAGGCACATGGGAGCAAATTACGGTCGCTCTAAGAAGTTGGGCGGGCGAGATGAATCCCGATTATGAAATCCTTTTCTTTGCAGATTTTGAAGGCCGCTACATTACAACCTTAGGGGCCGAAGGAACCATTATAGATCGAGATTACTTTCAAGCCATTATGCATGGGGGATTTGATAATTTTATCAGTCACACCATGATATCTCGTTCAACCGGGGAACAAATCTTCGTTGTGGCAAGTGTCGTCACCGATCTTCAAGGAAGAAGAAAAGGACTAATCGCCTCAACTGTACTTTTGGAAACCCTTTCAGATATAGTGGGTTCGATCCGTATCGGAGCCAAAGGATTTGGTTATGTTGTGGACCATGATGGGCTGTTAATTGCTCATCCTGATGACATATTGCGTATGACCCTCAATCTCCTCCAATCTGATTCAATAGGGTATATGGGGCTTCAAGAAATCGGAAGAAGAATGATCGAAAATGAAAGCGGGATTGGGACCTACCGCCGACCGGATGGGACCTCATTGGCGACTGTGTTCAATCCGATTCCCCATTCTCCGAATTGGTCTTTAGGCATCTCCCTGTATGAAGAAGAGCTAATCGGTACGGCTCGAGAGCTGATCCAAAAAACTCTTTCTCTTATGATCATCATCGTATGTTGCGTCTTGGCAGTGGTCGTGATCATTTCTAACCGGATTGCTTCTCCGATAAAAGCCCTGATGGAAGGAGTCAATACAGTAAGCTCAGGAAATTTGGATCATACGCTAATCCTCCGATCAAAAGACGAAATTGGAGATTTAGCCAAGGCATATAATCGGATGACGAGAGAATTAAAAACCCATATCAATACCCTACGGAAAACGACCGCCGAAAAAGAACGAATTGAAGGGGAACTTCGCATCGCAAACAAGATTCAGACCAGCATGCTTCCCCATCTGTTCCCTCCGTTTCCTCATATCCAAAGGATTGATCTATATGCCACCATGGAACCCGCTCGTGAAGTAGGAGGGGACTTTTATGATTTTTTCCTTCTCAACGATCGATTTCTGTATTTCTCCATCGGAGATGTTTCAGGAAAGGGGATACCCGCAGCTCTTTTCATGGTCATTACCCGAACGATTGTAAAGAACCTAACCCTGCAAGGAAATTCCCTATCTGACATCTTCTACCATACCAACCAAATTCTATGCACTGAAAACGAAGAAAATATGTTTGTAAGCGTTTTTATGGGTAAGGTAGACATTGAAACTGGAAGTCTGGAGTATATCAACGCTGGACATAACCCTCCTTTGATATCACGAAACGAAGGACCCTATGAATATCTCACTGTAGATCGAAACTTGGTCATGGGGTGTGTTCCAAACTACCAGTTTTCTGCTCATGAAAGCATTTTGGAACCCAACGATGTCCTTCTTTTATATACAGATGGCGTTACCGAAGCGACAAACAAAACAAATACCCTTTTTTCCAGTAAAAGATTGGTACAAACCGTTAACAAAACCCTTGGTTTGGATACACAGACCATACTCCAGACCATCCGCCTCGCAATCAGCAATTTTGTTCTAGAATCGCCTGCTTCCGATGACGTAACAATGTTGGCAATTCGGCTTAGAGAGAAATCCATCGATGTAGATCCTGCCATGGGTGCATCCTGAAAGAAAAAGCCCTTCGCAAAAACGAAGGGCTATCTATGTGAGCAGTGTGGTTGGTTGGTGTTTATGCTCAAAGGTATTGTACATCAAGGACTTAACTCAGTGTCAAGAACCAATTTGTGCTGTTTTGTGTAACGATCGTGAAAATCCAGGAGTATACCCCATATGGCTTACTTTCCTTCTTTCAAAAGCGGATCGGTTGGATGGGAAATATAGGATTTCAGTTCAGGACAAGCCACTAACGAACGAATTTCTTGATCGAGCTTTTTCCTCATTCGATTCCGATGATCCGTGTCCAACAACTCCAGTTGGCCATTCTTTTCCATCTCTTCTACCGTTTTGCACATATCCGCAAGGTCAATCGCGCCGACCAGAGCTGCAGCCCCTTTGATCTTGTGCACCAAGGGGCGAATATCTTCCCATGGATTCCTCAGATCAAATTTCGGGATCCATTCCTCTTCCAATGAACGCAAAAAAATTGTCAATAGCTCTTTGTGCATCTCTGGGTCTCCTCCTGTCATTTCAATTCCCCGGGCTACATCAATATGGGGAATCGGCCGTTCATGAGTCTGTTCTTTTCTTTCGATGGGCTCACCCTTTATTTCGCCCCAAATCGACCTCAGGGCTGCAAACAGCTCCTCTGGAGGTAGCGGTTTGTGTAACACCATTTCAACACTCGCATCTTGAGCCAGTCTTTCGGTTTCTTCTTTTGATGACCCCGAAAGAACAACAATTTTTGCCACGAATCCGGGGATTTGGGAAAACTTCTCGAGGAGCTCAGGTCCATTCATATCAGGGAGATAATAATCCGTAATGATTAGGTCGTATGAACAAGTCTCGCCAAAACGCAGGGCTTTTCTTCCGGTATCGGCAATATCGACTAGAACCTCTTTTTTCATAAGAATTTCTCTCATAAGCTTGGCATTGCTTTCTTCGTCTTCAATCAAAAGCACTCGTTTTGAATGAAAGATCGGTTCGGGTGCAAAAAGAGAAGTTTTGTCAATCCTTTTGGTCGGAAAATCCAACAATCCTTCTTTCCCTTTTTGCTGTTGAAGGGGTAGTTCAACAACAAACTGACTCCCTTCTCCCACTTTACTGACGACTTCAATCCTTCCTTCCATCGCATCAATTAAGCTCTTGCAAATAGAGAGTCCCAATCCAGTCCCTCCATACTGACGTCCAGTCGATGAATCGGCTTGGGTGTAGGGTGTGAAGAGTTTTTCTAGGTATTGATCGCTCATTCCGATTCCCGAATCGGATATTGTAAACCGGATTTGCTGCGGTTCAGGTTCTACTCGAAACTGAATGTACCCTTGATCTGTAAACTTCAGCGCATTACTGAATAGGTTGCTCAAGATTTGGTGAATGCGTAAAGAATCACCCAAATAGACTACATCCGAGAAAAAAACCGGGTCCATCTGAAACCGAATTCCTTTCTTCAGGGCAATCGGTTCAAACAGGTTCTGAATCCGCTCGATGAGCTCACGCAAGGAAAAAGGGGCTTTTTCCAGCACCATCTTACCTGCTTCCAGTTTTGATAGATCAAGAATATCATTGATGATCGTACGGAGAGAATCAACGCCTATTGAAATTCGATCCAGATATGTCCTCTGCTCTTCGGTGGTTAGATAGGGTTCAAGCAAGGTCAACAATCCCGTAACTGCATGGAGAGGATTCCGCAACTCGTGACTGACCGTTGCAATAAACTGACTTTTAACCTGATTGGCCAAAAGAGCGTCTTTCCTTGCTTTTTCAAGAAATCGTTGGGTTTGCTTAAGTTTGGTTACATCTCGGAATAGAAAAGCTCGGCCGATATACCGATTCATTCTGTCCGAAAGAACTGTAGCATCAACATGAAACACTCGATCCTTCGGACTATGTTCTTCAAGTTCAACGGATTCTTGGGGGTTGTCCATTCCCAGCTTTTGTAAACGAGGCCAATGAACAAGGGCGCGAGAAGCTTTTGTACCTACATTTAAACGAACGGGTTCCAACCAGTCTGCAAGCGTTGAATTCCAATTGATTATGTAGTTTTCTCGATCAACAACCAATAATCCATCGATAAGGTTCATTGCGACTTGTTCCCATGCAATGGGAGAAACTTTCAACAACCCAAAACGCAGAGTGGCCCATGCGATGAGGCTTATTGATACCACAAAACTGAGCGGGGTAGGGTCAAACCCTCCGATTACTCGGTTATCCATGATATACTGAATGCTTGTGATAAAAGGAAAGGCGCAACCGATAATGATCATTGTCGATTGGCGAAGAAACAGATCCCGGGAAGTGATTACATATCGAAACAAGAGAAAGACAGAAATGATGACCAAGGAATAGGCATATGCACTGTTGACCCAAAACAGTGATCCCCGTTCATATACACCGACAATTCCTCCAGGAATTGATTCAAGCTCAATACTGGACCAAATCAGCCTATGAGAATCATTCGTAAAGGAGAGAATAATTTGGATGGTTGGCACAATAAGAAGGAATACTGTTCGTTTGGTAGAAATCCACTTTTCTCTTCCTATCGTCTGTAGAACAAATAAGAAAAAAAAGACCGATGTTGTTTGACTGCCAATATACGAAATAGCCGACCAAAGAGCTTTACCTGCTTGGGTTACCGCAATTGCTTCAAAAATCGACGTAAAACACCAAATTCCGATGAAAACCATCAAAACAACTGTTTCAGTTGCTCCGGGAGCGGGACGTTTTCGAAATGCAATCAATCCCATTACAAAGGACAACCCGGTCCCCGCGATACATAAAGCCACATACCCCATTAAATGCATACAGAAGCTCCTTTTGAAACGAAGAATGAGCAATCACTCTGGTCCGAAAAAAAAAGATATCCTTGCCCGAACCTTTGCGGAACCGACAAGCAAGATTCCCGGAAAGCACGGTTTTTCAAATTGTCTAAAAAAAAGAGTACACTCCTTCGATTTCCCTTTGAAAGGTTTTTTTCGCGGCAGTGAATTGAGCGAAAGCATTGGAATACAATTGTCCGATCTCCTTCTGTACTTCAATAGGGGGAAAAGGAACCAATAGTGTTCCCAAGTTCCCAGGATTGATTACTTTGATTTTTCGGCCGGTTTGAATGGAATGGAGAAGCATCTGTCCTTTGGGGCTATCAAAAAAAGCTTTGAGATAATACGGATCCGCGGTTTCTTTGTTCAATCGAATGCAAAGAATGTTTGCTGATGCGATTGCAGGCAGTTGGTCGGTTTGAATCACTGCGGACTTAATGACAGTTCCTCGAGCCGAGATGACAACATCATTTTCTTGAAGGGAGTAGGAGTTCCATTTATCATTGACAAACCGGATTTCTCGCATGGGGTGCATCTGTTTTTCACCAGGATCATGGATATCTCCTGAACTCCAAAAAAACACAACAGGTTTGCTTTGGTTTGGTCCGCGAGGTTCGTACTCTTCAGGCCTGATCTGAAGACCACGGAAGATCCGGGATGTGAATGCATCCAATCGATGAGCGGGAATTCCCTCTTTGCACAATCCTTCCGTTTGCACATAACCGGATGCGCCGAGTACGTAGGACCGTCCTTCCAACTGCTTAAATGATACCCATGTACTGATCCCAGTGATTTCTTTTCCTTCTTGAAAAATATGGGATAGCATATTCACACACTCACCTGCTGCAATCGGGTATCCAAAAAGGTTCTTTGAATAGGCATCAATCATGAGTACTTTCCCTTTTCTCTCTCGATCCTTTTTTTTCCGTAAAATCAATAACGATCGAGGATGAGAATGTAGATCAGTGATTTGCTCGGGCATTTCGATTACGGATTCCACACAATCCATTTCAACCAAATGTTTCCGAACATCCATATCGGCTGATTGGTTCAAACTGGCTGTGGAAAGAGCCAACACCGCTATACCGTCTGATTGAAGAACATGCAATGCATGCAAAACAAAAAACCAATCTCTCGACATCCCTTTTTCCATACCTGCGGGAAATCGTTCTGGATAGTTCCTGATTATGAGCTCATGGTTGGAATATGCAATCGGCAAATCGCCAACCACTGCATCAAAAGAACGCAATCCATCCTTGTCAAGAAGCATAGGGTTCTCGATCAAATCGCCATATACGAAATTTGTGTGGTAGAAACCCATCAGGAGAAAATGAATGATGCTCAGGAAGAAAGGAGCTCGTTCTTTTTCTTGACCGCTCAATTGAATCCGAGGGTTTTGCATTAACGCTCGTGCTCCCAGTAAACCCCAACCAGATCCCAAATCACAAAGAGAGGTACGTGCGGAAGGCTGAAGGATTTTGATGATCAATCGCACGAGATGATCTGATGTTGAATAGAACCGCGATTGCGTTTGGTTCTGGATGCTTTGAGTCTGAATATACCCCCAAATCACTTCTCGCGTTTGCTGAATATCCTTGATATCAACAGTATCAGCAAAGCGAAGGCTTTTCATCAATCGTTGATCATCGATTTGATCGAGTTCTTCGAAAAGAAAACCAGTGAATATCCCTTTTTTCCCTTCATCTGTTGTTAGAACAAAAAAGGGGTTGTTTTCTTCTATTTCTTTGATGGTTTGGGATAGCACTTCTTTTATCTGGTGTCCTTTTTTCTGAATGGAGCAAAAATCCGGTCCATCATAGCGAAACCCTAGCTGAGAACCGGTTTGGATCACCAACTTGAGGAAACAGGCCCCAAGTTCAAGGCGATGGATCCGTGACACCAGCCCATGGAAAAGGAAGAACAACAACTCTTTCTTTCCTCCCTCCTTAATGGATCGATGCCTCATTATACCACACTATTCCAAACTAAAGGGATACAGTCTGTTCTTAGGATGTACCAAAAAAAGGTCGAGGTTTCCGAAAATCGAACAGTTTGGATCCATTCGGCTGAGATAGGGTAAACTATACTGAATTACATTTCGCCTTGGGGGACACGTATGAAAGGGGTTGATGCAACCAATGGTAGAAAGTATCGTCATCACTGGAATCGGTATCATTTCGAGTATGGGAGAAGGCAAGGAACAAACCATACAATCATTACGGAAAGCGGAAAGTCGTGTTGACCGAATCACTCATTTTCCTGTCGATGATTTTCCGGTACAAATTGCTGCAGAAGTAAAAGATTTCGTACCAGAAAAATATATGGACAAAAAGCAGGTCCGGAAAATTGATCGAGCGTTTTTATTTGGTATCGCTGCAGCGAAAATGGCTCTTGAAGATAGTCAATTAGTTGTTGATGAAGAAATGGCCGATGAAATTGGCGTTGTAGTTACATCCGGGATCGGTGGATTCAATACTTTATCGACCGAGTTCCAAAAGTTTATGGATCGAGGTCCTTCTCGCGTAAGCCCCTTTTTGGTACCCATGATGTTGACGGACATGGCCGCGGGAATGGTATCGATCGAGTTAGGATTGCGTGGACCCAACTACAGTGTTGTAAGCGCATGCGCTTCTTCCCTTCACTCTATTGCCACTGCGGCCTCCTTGTTACAGCAAGGACAAGCGAAAGCTGTATTGGCAGGAGGCACAGAAGGATGCATAACCCCTCTGGTGGTTGCCGCTTTTAATGCGATGAGCGCCCTATCGAGAAGAAACGAAGATCCCAAGCGTGCCAGTCGACCATTCGACACCCAAAGAGATGGTTTTGTGATGTCTGAAGGAAGCGCAATCTTTGTTTTAGAAAGAGAAGAGGACGCAGTCGCTCGGGGGGCAAATATCTATGCTCGCTTGAAGGGATATGGAATGAGCGGTGACGCTTACCATATGGCTGCACCAGACCCAGAAGGGAAAGGCTCTTCTCGTTCGATCGCACTCGCTTTGAAACACGCGAACCTGACCCCAAATCAGATCGATGTTGTGAATTGCCATGCGACTTCAACGCCCGCAGGGGATGTAGCCGAAATAAAAGCAATCTCTCGAGTGTTGGGCGATCATGCTCGATCAATCCCCATCGTATCAACCAAATCGATTTACGGGCATGGTCTTGGAGCTGCGGGGGGGATTGAGGTTGCATCCATGATCTTGTGCATGCAAAATGGGTTCATTCACCCCACAATCAACCTGGAACAACCAGACCCTCAACTGGAAGGATTCGACTTTGTCCCAAACCAGGCAAGATCCTTTTCTGGCAAGCACTTTCTGAAAAACTCCTTTGGATTTGGAGGGCATAACATATCACTAGTTTTTGAGGTCATTGGATGAGAATCGGTATTGTAACGGACAGTACCGCGAACTTGCCCGAGGATTGGACGAAAGCAAATGACATATCGGTCGTTCCCTTGTATGTTCGACGAGAAAACGGCTTGGTTCCAGCAATCCAAGTTGATTTGATCAAGTATTACCAAGCAATCCGGGACAACCAATTTACTCCTTCAACCAGTCAACCTTCTCCGGATGATTTTGCCAAGGTGTATGAGCGTATGGCTCCGATTTACGACACGATCATTTCGGTTCACATTTCGGAAAAACTCAGTGGGACATGCAATTCCGCCCGATTAGCCGCAAAATCCATTGGAGGAGATATTCGAGTGATTGATTCTCAGCTAACGGCCTGGGCTTTAGGATTTCTTGTGAAGGAATTAGCGAACGCGAGAGACCAAGGAAAGACCATTGATGAGCTAGTATCGATCGCTGAGCAGTTCTCCCTTCGCTCTAGAACTCTGTTTACTGTTCACGATATTATCTACTTATATCGTGGGGGCCGGATCAGCCGAGCATCCGTTGTTATGGGTAGGATATTGAGCATATTTCCCATTTTAACTCTCGAAAACGGAGAAGTCAAGTTGCTTCAAAAGACGCGTGGAAAAAATGTCCTCCTGGATCGAATACTCAAGTCAGCCCTTCACCACGAAAAAGGCCACTCTGTAAAGAAAGTGGCTGTTATGCATTGCGACAATCTCAAAGATGCTACTTCTTTGAAGGTCCGAATTCAAGACCAAATGCAACTAAAAGTTGACGCCTTCGAGTTCAGTTTATTGGACCCGGTGATTGGCGCTCATGTCGGTCCGGGATCAGTTGGAATCACTACTCTTTGGGAATGAAAAAGTATAGACCCAAACCAAGATCCTGGTTCCGATTCTTTCATTTCCATAAAACCATTGAAGCTCATCCCGCAAAGTTTTCCTTTGTTATATATGGATGTAGCTTGGTTTTTTTTGCCTGTTTGTCCTTGCCTTTTCCCTTTTTCGTTTTGATCGCTCTACTATGGTCCGGGTTATGGTTTTGGTTGTATGTCCAAAAACTTCAGCAACGATCAACGCGTTTGGTTGCATTGTTAAATCGCTTCTTCCTGACTCGAGATCGCAAAGTCTTCAAAGCGGTAGATGCGGGGGAATTAAAAACATTCGGAGAAGTCTCAGGTTTTAAAGAGGTTTTGTTTACCTTGGAAAGCTCACTGCCCAAGTTTTTGGATGAAATTGAATCCTATCGAAAACTCCTTGCCTCCTTTGAATCATTGCTATGGGAAATGAATGAAGGAGTGATCCTTTGCGAAGGAGACGGGAAAATCAAGCTGATCAACCCCGTAGCACAGAGTATGCTGCAATTGCGATCAAGCGAGCGATATCGAATTTTACCCCAATTGATGCGCTCTCGGGGCATTCTACTCCCCAAAGGAACGGGTGAAGTAGAAGGATTTTCCCGAAAGTTGAAGAAAAAGTACCAATTCTCCATTCACTCTTTTGCAGATCAAAGGAAAATCATTTTCTTTCATGATGTAACGGAAATCCGCAAACAGCAAAGCCAAATGGAAGAATTCCGTCGTTTGGTTATGCTGGGCAGGATTACGGCCGGAATAGCCCATGAAATCAAAACTCCATTGACCAATGTGAAACTGGCTTTTCAACTGATCCAGAATGGAGACCGAGATTTGGCAACTTTGACGATGGTTGAGAGAGAGATCGAGCGACTAGAACATAGGATTCGAGAGTTTTTAAGTTTCGCTCGCGGTCATTGGGTAGTCGAAGAGATCAATTTGAGGGTTCTTTCGGAAGAATTGATTCAAATGGTGTCAAATACGCTCCATTTACGGAGCCTCCGAGTAAATGTGCAGTTCCCTGAAGGAGATCCGATTCTTCATTCCAGCATTTCCGGAGTCAAGACGCTTCTGCTGAATCTCCTGATCAACGCCGTAGACGCCGCTCGCACTTGTGTACGATTGAAGGTTCGAAAAGATAAGAAAGGGTATACTGTCTTCGTCTTTGATGATGGGACACAGAAGTTGCGGGAACAGGATTTTGAAGCGTTTCAGTCTTCAAAACCGTCTGGAACAGGATTGGGTCTAGCAATTGTCCAGGATGTAGCATTCAAAATCGACGCGCATATCCGATATCGTTCCACGCGTTCCTACACTCTTTTTGTTGTCGAAATCCGAAACCAAAGATGAATCGTTGGTTTGCATTCCGGGGTGATCCAAATGAGTGAAAGAAGCCAACCCAAAAGTTGCGATATTCTGATCGTCGAAGATGATATTTCTTTGGGTTTTCTATTACAGCGCGCTCTCGAAAAGAAAGAATATTGTCCTACGGTTGTAGGAACCGCAAGTGCCGCTTTACATGAAATTATCAATGCAAATTATGAACTGGTGCTTTTGGATATTCGGCTTCCAGACGCAGATGGCTTGGAGCTGGTAGAGACGTTTCTCCAGCATGACGTAGAAGTAATCGTCATGAGCGCGCATACGGAAATTGAACATGCCATTCGGGCTATTCAAAAGGGAGCCTATACCTTTTTACCGAAGCCATTTGAGTTGCCTCATCTTCAAATAGAAGTACAAAGAGCCTTAGAAGCACGACAGATGAGGCAAGATCTTACGCTTTTGCAGGATCGGATTCAAAAGAAGTATGTAATCCCTCAAGAACTGCATCATAGAGGATACATTTTTATCCCTGTGGGGACAAGTTTGGAAGAAGCTGAGCGGATCATTATCAGGAAAACCTTGGAAGAAATGGATGGCAACAAAACGCAAACATGCAAGGTTTTACAGATCAGCCCAAGCACGCTATATGCCAAACTGAAACAATCCGATGAAAATCCTGTATAATACGGTGGTTCAAATTGGATAGACCTTATTCTCGGGGTGAGTCAATGAAACCAAAAGTTTCTCTTGGTGTGGATATCGGTTCCACTACGATAAAAATGGTCGGTATGGATGAAACTCGTTCGGTTCTTTTTACGAGATATAGGCGGCACTATTCCGATATTAAAAATTCTTTCATTGCAATGATCGAAGAATCCAAAGATTTCTTGGCAAATCATCATGTATCGATCGTTCTTTCTGGTTCAGCGGGACTTGGCATTGCAAAAAAACTTGAATTCCCCTTTGTTCAAGAAGTGATTGCCAGTACCCATGCAATCGAAACTTGGCTCCCCAATACAGATGTAGCCATTGAATTGGGAGGAGAAGACGCAAAGATCACGTATTTTGGAGAAACGCTGGAGCAGAGAATGAATGGCACCTGCGCGGGTGGTACAGGGTCTTTTATCGATCAAATGGCGATCCTTCTCCAAACCGATGCCCAAGGCCTCAATGAATATGCAAAAACCTTCAAGACCATTCTTCCGGTTGCTTCTCGTTGCGGTGTATTCGCAAAGACAGATATCCAACCTATGCTCAACGAAGGGGCTTCAAAAGAGGATGTCGCTGCATCGGTGTTTCAAGCTGTTGTTAATCAAACGATCAGCGGTTTGGCTCAAGGAAAGCCTATTCGGGGGAAAATCGCTTTCTTGGGTGGTCCCCTCTTTTTTCTTTCAGAACTCCGGAACCGGTTTATCGATACTTTGCGCCTTTCTGAAGACCAAATCCTTTTTCCTGAGCACGCTTTATTCTTTGTAAGCCTGGGGGCTGCTTTATCCGCGCAAAAAGAACCCTGTATCGATTTTTCCTGCCTCTACCGCCAAGTATTTTCACTCAATGGTCATCAAGAACATAAAGATCGTGCACAGCCACTCTTCGCAAATGAAGAGGAGTATCACGCATTTACGGAACGGCACGCGCGAAATACCGTGAACCGATTCCCCCTTGATCAGCATCATGGTCCTGCTTTTCTGGGAATTGATGCCGGATCAACTACAACCAAACTCGCACTGGTTAATGCAAAAGGAAGACTGTTGTTTTCCTACTATAGCAGCAATCGGGGCAGCCCTTTACACTCTACGCTGCAAGCGCTGCAGATCCTTCATGAGAAAATGCACCCGGGAGTATGGATCCAACGCTCTGTAGTGACAGGGTACGGCGAAAGCTTGATCAAAACCGCTTTTCATATAGATGAAGGCGCCATTGAGACCGTAGCTCATTATAAGGCAGCCCGCTATTTCCTTCCTGACGTGGATTTTGTTCTGGATATTGGTGGGCAGGACATGAAGAGTTTGAAGATTACAGATGGAGTAATTGACTCGATTATGCTCAACGAAGCGTGTTCATCTGGTTGTGGCTCTTTCATTGAAACCTTTGCCAAAACTTTGAACATGGAAGTAGAGGACTTCGCTGAAAAAGGCGTGCAAGCCAAAAACCCGGTCGACTTAGGTACTCGGTGTACGGTGTTCATGAATTCAAAGGTAAAACAAGTCCAGAAAGAAGGGGCCACCCTAGAAGACCTATCAGCCGGAATCGCGCTTTCCGTAATCAAAAATGCCTTGTTTAAAGTCATCCGAATGAAAAATGTGAAGGATCTGGGAGAAAAGATCGTGGTTCAGGGAGGCACTTTTTCGAATGACGCTGTCCTGCGAGCGGCTGAAAAAGTCTTAGGAAGAAATGTGATCCGGCCCGATATCGCAGGGATCATGGGCGCGTTTGGGGCCGCTTTGATTGCAAAAGAGGGATGGAATGGAACGGATCCAAGCGATCTGATTCCCGGAGAATCCCTTAAAAATTTCCATGTGTCCATTTCTAATCGAAGATGCGCCCTTTGCGGAAATCAGTGTCTACTCACGATCAACGATTTCTCGGACGGAAGGCAATATATCACTGGAAACCGATGTGAACGAGGGATTGGAGCACCTTTGCTCCATAACGACCTACCGAATCTCTATGAGTACAAATATCATCGGGTTTTCGATTATCAACCCTTGGCTCAAGAAAAAGCGCTCATGGGAACCATCGGTATCCCAAGAGTATTGAATATGTATGAAGATTATCCCTTTTGGTTTACCTTATTCACGAGTTTGGGGTTTCGAGTGGTTCTTTCTTCTCGCTCCTCTAAGCGCCTCTTTGAAAAAGGAATGGAAACGATCCCTTCTGAGTCTGTCTGTTACCCGGCCAAACTGGTTCATGGCCATGTTGTGGATTTGATTGAAAAAGGGGTGGATCGGATCTTTTATCCCGGGATTCCTTGGAACATGAAGGAAGATCCTCAAGCTGGGAATTGGTACAATTGCCCCATAGTTATCTCGTATTCGGAGATCATCCGTACCAATGTCCCCGAGTTCCGAGAAGGAAAGGTCTTATTTTCCAATCCCTTCTTGCCCCTTTATCACAAAGAAAAGATGGAACAGCGGCTTAAAGAAGAGTTGAAAGGGTTTGTCGAAGACCCTTCTCAGATATCTGAAGCGCTTGAAAAGGCGTATAAGGCTTTAGATGCCTATAAAGCGGATGTCCGAAGGAAAGGAGAAGAAGCGATTTCCTTTTTGCGGGCAAATGGAAAAAAAGGAATTGTCCTTGCCGGAAGACCGTATCACATTGATCCCGAAATCCATAATGGAATCCCCCAAATTATTCGGTCGTTGGGTTTCGCTGTTTTATCGGAGGACTCTATCGCGCATTTGGGTCATTTGGACAGGCCTTTGCGGGTGGTCGATCAGTGGATGTACCATAATCGAATGTACCGAGCTGCTGCATACATTGCATTACAGCCGAATCTGGAACTGGTCCAGCTCAACTCTTTCGGTTGTGGTTTGGATGCCATTACGACGGATCAAACGAAAGAGATACTGGATCAGTATGGCAAACTCTATACCGTTTTAAAGATTGATGAAATCGCGAACTTGGGGGCTGCCAGAATCCGATTGCGGTCTTTGGTCGCAGCCATTCAAGAACGGGAACGAAAAGGATTCCAACCGGAAAAACAATATCAAGTGCAACGAAGGGCCTTTTTTACGAAAGAAATGAAAGACAACCATACCATCTTGATCCCACAAATGTCCCCGATCCACTTTCAGTTCTTGCAACCGGGGTTCAAAAAGGGCGGTTACACGATCGAAGTGATGCCCGCGGTTGACAAAACAGCCGTAGATGTCGGATTGCGATGTGTAAACAATGACGCGTGTTACCCTTCGATTATCATTGTTGGTCAAATGATGGAAGCGCTTACATCCGGAAAGTACGATCTGAACAACACTTCTGTTATCATGACCCAGACCGGGGGCGGATGCCGTGCAACCAACTACATCGCATTTATCCGTAAGGCTTTGAAGGATGCGGATTTGGATCACATTCCTGTTATTGCTGTTTCAATGCAAGGATTGGAAACAAATCCGGGATTTCGGTTTTATCCGAGAATGGGTCATACCTTATTAATGGGTTTTCTGATGGGTGATCTGCTAATGCGCCTTCTTTATCGAGTGCGCCCGTACGAAGCAAAACCCGGTAGCGCAAATGCTCTTGCGGCTCAGTGGGAACCAAAGATCATCCATGACCTGGAACAGTCTGGCTGGAATGCATTTGCGAAGAACTGCCGAAAGATGGTTCAAGATTTCGATGATTTGCCTATTCACGAAGACCTTATCAAACCTCGCGTAGGCGTTGTTGGGGAAATCTTGGTCAAGTATCACCCTACTGCGAACAACGACATCGTAGGACTGATCGAAAGCGAAGGGGCTGAAGCAGTCGTTCCCGACTTGATCGACTTTTTCATGTACGGGCTGTACAACATGAAATTCAACTACCGGCCCATGGGACGGACTTTCTTAGCTTATATTGCAGGAGTGTTAGGCATCCGGGCTGTTGAATTCTACCGACGACCGATGCGGAAAGCCTTACAACGAAGCAAACGGTTTACTCCTCCGATTCCGATTGATGAAATGGCAAAGGGAGCGTCTCGCCACCTTTCTCTTGGCAATCAAACCGGGGAAGGATGGTTTCTCACGGCGGAGATGGTCGAGTTGATTCAATCAGGGGTTCATAACATCGTCTGTCTACAACCCTTTGGATGCCTGCCTAATCACATCACGGGAAAAGGAATGGTAAAAGAGCTACGCCAAGCATATCCATTGTCCAATATTGTTGCCATCGACTGTGACCCTGGGGCGAGCGAAGTCAATCAAATCAACCGGATTAAACTGATGTTGTCCGTCGCTTTTAAGAATCTCCCAAATACCCGTTCTCTTGCATAATCTCTTGAACGACCGAACGAACTTGTTCCAATGAATGGGTGCGCGGATCTCGGACCAGAAATTCTTCGATCAGCGTGGGATCCTTTTTGAGATAGGCTTCTAAAGCCCATTCCATCCTCATAATCCTCGGAGCGAGGTACCATTGAATCACTCTTTTTGGCAGAGGAGGATCGACAGGCTCCGGATGAATCCCCGCCTTATCGACCCAGGCATTGACTTCAACAGCTACGTCATTGGCAATATCGGGGATTAACCCTTGGTTGGGTATGTTCACGACAAAACGATTGCCATGGTTGTTTTCCAAAGCATCAATGAACGGAATATGCTGTTCTCCGCTCATCTCCTTGGGATCTAATAATCGTTGCGTTTCCTGTAAAAAAGCTTCTGGTAATTGCCCCACTTTGGGAGTAAGGAATGTGCGAACATCTAATGATGGTTTTTCTTGAATGGCTTGTGCCATTTGCGCCATGACCTGTGTGACCAAACTTAGCTGATGTTGATACCAACTCCATCCATCCGGAGCATCAGCACCGCCCCAAGGCTCACCATACCATCGTTTTTTTGTATCGGTATCATAATGGTACTTCCAGCTCCCATTCCTTGGAGTATCTCCGATCGGATACACTCCGTAAAAGGCAAACAGATCCTGAGCGGCTGGAGAGAAATTGTCGTCGAAAGGTTGCTTGGGTTTCCAGTCAGAAAGCGCAAGCAGATACTTTTCCAACATAGGATAGGCGTCCAGTTCTTTGTACCGAAACCGATTCAGCCAAATCCCGTGATTCACGCCCGCTACTTGCCAATCGACATGATCCATTTCCAAATTCATGGCTTTTGCGATTTCCCACACCGAAAAATGGCCGTGGCAAAATCCCATCATTTGGATAGAGGAAGTCCTTCGAATCAATGTGGTTCCTTCAAATACAGGATTGGCCGCTTGAAGCATCCATGCGTTTGGAGCCCTCTGTTCCATTAAACGCGTCAAATGTGTAAAGAAATCAAATTGCTTCCAATTGGTTAATGTATAGTAATCGGAGACCATATTAAATTCTTGGGTATCGATACCCCGGTAGTATCCATGTTTTTCTCCGATAGCTCTCATCTTTTCTAAAAAGGCGTGCCCTCCGACCATTGCCGAGTTGATTACATAGTTTGCTCCATCAACAGCCTTCTCAAGATCATTCGTAGCCTCGAAGGAAATTTCTGCCCCTGCCTCTGAAGCGAACTTCCTCGCTAAAGTTTGCACTGCCCTCAACCGCTGGTCGTCAACATCCATCAAGCATACTGTGGCACCCGTCAAAGAGGGCGTTTTGTAGAGATCACTAACCAAGCGGAGAGAAAACACCGCGCTTCCCGCTCCCACAATACTGATTTTTACTGACATCCTATTCCCTCCTAATTAACAAAAGAATGGTGGATTTCGATTGGTTTCATTGGAAAGGGTATTCGAATTGCGCTCATAGAACTCTTGTTAAAAAGCCTCATTCATTAGGGGCTTCTAACTCAGCAAATGTGAGCTTCATTCCCCGAGTGGGTTTGAAACCGAGTTTCTCGTAAAGGGGTCTTGCCTGATCACTGGTATGAAGTTGGATTTGCCCGACTCCTTTCTCCCTGCAAAAAGCAATCACGCGTTGGACCAAGGTATATCCAATTCCTCTTCTTCGGAACGAAGGATCTACGTATATGCTATGGAGATACGCATATTCTCCAGTAGGGTTCACGGGACTTGGAATCCAAGGAGCCCTTGTCAATACCGCACTGCCCACGTCGGTTCCAAAAGCAAAGGCAACCCAAGCATGGCTTGTATTTTGGCGTAAACTGAAATGAATCAATCGGGAATATGCCTTCTCCATTTCATCTAGGGATTCAATCGAATATTGGAACCCTTCTTCTTGAGCCATATCTTCGAACATCTTCCTTCTGTGGGAAACCAGAAGAGTGCCATCTTGGATTGTTGCGAAACGGATTTTTGCATGCTCCATTGTTGGCTCCAGTGAGTATTTTTCCCTTATTTTCTCGCGATTACTTCATTCATTCTGCTTCGAAGGAACGGTTTTCTTGAGTTTGAAGATCCAATCCGAAACCCAACCTTAACCAATACTGTCTCGATTTCATCCAAAGACATACCGTGACCTACTTCATCGGGCTCTCGAATATACAATGTTCCATTCGGTTTCATACATCTTCGGATGGCCATCATCGAAGGAACCCGTTCGGAACGGGGGAGATCATGAAGCACGAAGTGAATGACCGCAATATCAAATCGGTCTTCAGAAAGGGAAAGATCCCATATCTTCCCCAAATGGTATTCAACACGAGAGTCCAGTCCAAGGCGGTTGCGCACAATATCAAGCCAACGACGGGAAATATCCACACAAGCAAGACAACCCTTCGGTCCAAGCCTCTTGTAAATATGCTTTGACATAGCTCCGCTACCGCTACCAAACTCAAGAATTTGCTCATGGCCCCGAATTGCCATACTACGTACATATGCAGCGTAAACCGGGCTCAAGATCGAATAGCATATAAGCTTATGAATCAGTATTTCTCCTTTTGTTGGTTCGTAACCGCTCAAGTTCGATCTCCTTTAAGCAACAAATCTTGATTTTTCTCTCCAATATTGTACCACACTTAGCCTAAGATGATTGATTTCAATTCGAACGACCGTTGTTGTTCCAATATAAGGCTATTTTTTCCTTCCTTTTTTTCTTTGTTCCAAAAATCGAACCTTTCGCAGGATCTTTTGATAATTTTCCCACCGGGATAATGAGGCTTTCCCTTTTTCAAGGGCTTCACGAACCGCGCATTCTGGTTCTGATCTATGGGTGCAGTTTGTGTATTTGCATAACTTCGCATACATGTCAATATCAGAGAAACTCTGGTCCAGGTTTGCTTCATCCGTCCACAATTGGATTTCTCGCATACCCGGGTTATCAATAATGACCCCTCCTTCCGGAAGGACAATCATTTCGCGTTTGGTAGTCGTATGTTTCCCTTTATGATCATATGCGCGTACTTCGCCTGTTTTCATACAATCTTGAGCAATGATCGCATTCACCAAAGATGATTTTCCGACCCCAGAAGAACCCACCAGAGCGGATGTCACCCCTTTTCTAAGGTAAGGGGACAGAGTGTCGAGCCCTTTTTTGCTTCGGGCGCTGACCATGTGAACTGGAATCGAAGAATCCGTTATGGATCTTTGAGCCAACCAATGCTCAAGATCTTCGACAAGGTCTGCCTTATTCATCACCAAGACGGGTTTTGCACCACTTCGATGGCATTGGGTTATGTATCGCTCAATGCTCCTGAACCGAAATGATTGGTCACATGCAACAACTACCCAAGTATAATCAATATTCGTTGCGATCACTTGCTCTCGAAGGACCACTCCCGCAACCTTCCGTGAAAAGATCGATTTCCGAGGCAGTACAGCCTGAATGAAACCCTGATCGCTTTCAGACCTTTTTACTGCGACCCAATCGCCTAAAGAAGGCATTAAAGAGGCATCAGCGGTGTGATACCGAAGTTTTCCGGACAGTTTGCCCACAATGGGATCACTTTCTCCCCACAAGAGCCACCCATTCCGATCTACCCGGGCAACTCGATAGGGAACCCATCCTTTTTTCAAAAAAGGCGTAAACCGCTTTTCAAAGAACCCGTCCCAACCCAAATCCTCCAATGATACACTGTGCCATTCTCCCATGATTTCCCTCCTGAGTCTCGCGATGGATGAACCAATAAAAAACCGCAGGTCTTTTCGATAGCCTGCGGTCCTTCATGATTCAGGATTTCATGAGATGGTTACAGTTCATGACGCTTTTCTTCGGGAGAGCAGGCTATAGGGCAAAATAGAGCGTTTTTCGTTTTTGAGCCAAAGGTTTTTGGAATCCGTCATAGCCTTATTCCCCCTTTCATCGGAACCGATAATCCTCCGTTCCGTTCTCTTAGGGAATTATACCATGGAATCAATCGATTTGATCTCTTGCAGTGGATATGGTTTATGGATTGGAATTTTTTGGGATTCCGAGTTGGATCGAAACTCGTAATGCTGGATTTTCATAGACCTTGCAATGACTCATAAAATGATGTATAATATGGCCTGTCTCAAGTTCGTTGGGGTTCGGGCTCTTAGCTCAACAGGTAGAGCATCCGGCTCATAACCGGACGGTCGGAGGTTCGAGTCCTCCAGAGCCCACCACAATCCGAAAAGGATGTATCGAGTCGGGGCGTGGCGCAGATGGAAGCGCGTCAGCATGGGGCGTTGAAGGCCGCTGGTTCAAATCCAGTCGCCCCGACCAAAAACCCTTCCTCCAAGGAAGGGTTTTTTCTTTGATTGGCTTGATTTGAGTGGATATATATGGTAGAATCCTCAAGGGATCGGAGAAAAGAGGAGCGAAGGCATGAGGATCGAACCTCCGGACAAAAATATCGACCAAAATAAAGACTCCGCAAAAGTCCGCCGAAAAAAGCTTAGAAAGAGCGTAGGAAAAGATACTTCTCTGGAAGAGACTTGGGAAGGGTTTATGGATGTCTTAGATGACATCCAGTTGGAAAAAGCCGAAGAAGAAGCAAAAAAGTACCTTCAGCTTGTCCTTTCTTCAGGAAACCGCTTTTCGCGCTCACCAACTCATCGGCATTTTTTGGATTATAAAGAATCGATGCGCAAATTTCTCCAGTTTATTGAAAAAGGATTGTATCGAATCCGCGAGGATGCCGGAATGGATGTTGATTTCCCAAAGCTATACATGATTGCTGAAGTTGTTGACGAAAAAATGCATCAAGTTGCTCAATTGCTGATCAATAATGAAAAAAACACCATTGTCTTTGCAGCCAAAGTAGAAGAGATGAATGGTCTGATCATAGACTTATATCGGTGAAATTTATGGATCTTACCCCCTTCTTCCAAACGTATTATGCTGGGCCTTTGGCAATTATTCAAAGATTCCTGAAAGAAAGAGATGCGATTTCGATTTGTCTTCGTTGTGATGATCCTTCTTTAGCCAGACATTTTTTCTCTCATGTTCTAAGCATCCAGGAAAATCGGAGTTTTCAAAAAATCCAATCTTCAAACGACTTTTTCGCAATCCAAACCGAAAGCGCGATCAAGATCGATGATATCCGTCAAGCAATCAGTTTTTCGCATCTGGCTGTTTCGGAACTCACCAAAAAGTACCTTTGGATTGATCGACTGGAACGGATTCAACCTCAAGCGGAAAATGCCATGCTCAAGCTCCTCGAAGAACCGCCATCAAACACCATGATCATTGTCTATTGTCACTCATTTCATGCCCTCCTGCCGACAGTGCAAAGCCGACTGTTTCGGTTGGACCTTCCGATCGTTTCTCCTTCCGAAGATCCATTCGCTTATGGGACAATGGCCCGCTGGGTAATCGATCGAAGGGGGTTTCAATTAGGGCCGGCATTGAATGCGGAAGGGTTCCGCTTGGATGAGTATTTAGAGACACTCCAATCATCCCCTATTGAGGACGTCTGGAATGGATATCGGCAATTGTGTGGAGGAGAGGCCCCGCATGATGACACAAGCGAATGCCTTGAAGCCCATACTCAAAAGTTTCTTTTCTCATTTCGCTTATCCTGGGAGCTCTTTTGGGACGCTTTCCACCGGCAGAAAAAAAGGGAGTGGCTAGATCGATTCGAAACAATGGATCGGGAAGTCCGCGGTCGTCGGAGTGTTTTTTTCGCTCTTTGGTTTCATTCGATATTTGATTGGATCCAAGAAATGGTTTTTGCATGCATCCGTTTGGATTACTCCGACCATTGGTATCAGGTCGGTTGTTCTCAATGGATCAGCCAATGGTCGAAATTTGAGGGGTCAGTGTGTTTGGATCGATCCCGTTCATTGGTAACATGGATTGCCAGAGTCCAGAATATGACGAACCTGACTGTGCATCCGCAGTTGACCTTTATTCTATTATGGGACCAGCTTGAACAGCTACATAAAAGGAGGAACAATCGATGAATTTTCCCAATGAAATATATGAAGTAGAATTCCTACCTGTTGGCAAACTGCATTTGTTTGCCTGCACAGAAACACTCTCAGTCGATGACTTTGTCTTGGGGACCAGCGATTTTGGGCTTGAAGTAGGCCGAGTGGTTCGAGGGCCCATTCAGCGAGAAATCAAAGACCCAATTCCTTCGATCCTTCGGAAGATGACCGAAGAGGATCTGCAAACTCATCGAAAGAATGAGGAAGACGCGCAAGAAGCATTTCGGGTTTGCGCAGAAAAGATAGCCGATTCCGGGCTTCCGATGAAACTCTTGAAAGCCGTATACATGTTTGACCGATCCAAAATCCTTTTCTATTTCAGTGCAGAAAACCGGGTTGATTTTCGAGACCTTGTCAGGGATTTGGCTCGAACCTTTAAGCTACGGATTGAGTTGCGCCAGGTCGGGGTTCGAGATGAACTTAAGTTTACGGGCGCATGCGGTCTATGTGGGCAAGTGGTATGCTGTAAGCGGTTTCTCCGCGATTTTGACACAATCACCCTGAAGGACGCAAAAAAACAGCAACTCCTGATCAACCCAATCAAAATCTCGGGGCAATGCAAACGGTTGCTCTGCTGCTTGCGTTATGAAGTCGACGCATACACCCATTTTATGAAAGGCATTCCGAATCAGGGCGCAATTGTCGAATTTGAGGGTTCAGTATGCAAGGTTCAGAATGCCAATGTATTTACACAAGTAGTCACTGCAGTGAGTGATAATGGGAAAACCATCCCAATCCCCTTTTCTTTTTTCAACGCCCACCAAATCAAAATTATCCATGAAACGGAAGATTTGGAAACAGTAGAAGTCGACATTCCTTCAGAAGACGGGGAAGAAATTCCTCCTGAAGATGATTGATTCGATCTGATGACCTCACAATTCGAGCACTATTATACGCCAAACCCAAAGTCCGAACTCAAAAAGATCGAAACAAAACTCATTTTGAGAAATGGGCATGAATATCTGTTCATCACTCCAAGCGGAGTTTTTTCGTTCGGTCATGTCGATCGGGCGAGCCGAACTCTCATTGAGAATGCCAAAATTCATGGAAAATCGTTGCTCGATATCGGGTGTGGTTATGGGGTTGTGGGCATTACGCTAGCAAAAGAAAACCCGGCACTTACTCTTTCAATGAGTGATATCAACTCAAGAGCAGTGGAGTTCGCAAAAATCAACGCGAAAAATCAGAATATTCAACCCAGTATCGCAATCGGATTCTTGTATAATCCCTGGAGTGAACAGCGATTTGATATGATCCTCTGCAATCCTCCGATGGCTGCAGGGAAAGCCATATGGAAGGAATTGATTTCGAAAGCTCCAGAACACTTGAATCCCGGAGGATCCATTCAGATTGTCGCATTCCATAACAAAGGAGGAGAACGACTAATGAACCATATGCGCTTTGTTATGGGAAATGTGCAGACACTTGTCAAGAGTGGAGGGGTCCGAGTATACTTCTCTTGTAAGGAAGGGGACCCAATTTGAACCTTTTTTCTTGGAAACAGAAAAGGAACGTTGGATTCGTAGGTCTGGTACTCACAATCGTGGTTATGATGGCAGTTTTCACCTATCGCGATGTTGAATATTCCGTTGCCCTTACACTGATTATCCCTTCTCCTGCAGATTCTTCCATGCAGCAAAGCCGATTGGTCTACTACCAACTGATGACTTCCCTTTTTGAAAACCAAGGGTTTTCCACATCTTTTTCCATTCTGCGATATGAATCCCCCCAACAGCTTTCAACCCACATAGATCGGCTTCGAAATGCGCGGAATACCCATGTGGTTGTTGTGTATCCGCCCGAATCCTATGATTGGGCATCCGTTTTTTCCGAAAGAGTTTTTCATTCCAATACCTTGATCATGGTCCCAACTATAGCGAATCTTGAACCATACCGCGATCACCAAGAATGGATCGGTCTTGCTCCGTCCTCAGATCGGATCTTCGAAGCATTGCAATTCTATTTTCGTCAGGAGGACAGGGTCCTTTGGATCAGCAGCGTACCACCCCCATATTCCGAGTTGCACCAACTGTGTGATCTTCGCTGGTTTGAATGGAGTCCTGTACACCAAGATCTTGTAAATTCGATGATTCTGGAGTTTCAACCCCAGTGGATATTGATCGATGTACAACCCAATGATGTCGTGTTCGTAATCGAGAGCCTAGAAGAAACGCCCAACGAACGGATCATTCTTTCTCCAAAATCAACGCAATTCTATATGCTTTCCGAATCCATACAAGAATTGCGAGGTGTCATCGGTATGAGCTGGGCACACCCACAGAATATTCCCTCTTTATCTGTGCGTTGGGATGTTTACCCTACTTTGGATGTGTTAAAAGTATTTTCGGAATACTATGCGCGAACGCGAACCGTTTCTCATTTTCTCGTACATCTTGAACAATCCTCGTTTTCCGGACCTTTTGAAGAAGTGCGTTTCTTTAATGGATACAGAGTACAACCCGTATATTTCATCGAGTTGGGTATGGGCATAACGGAACCTTTGTTTACTTCGGTCCCTTCTCGTTTTGAGTGAACATTCAAAAGCCACTTGCAGAGAAAAAGGGAGAGAGGAGAGGCAAGAAGAATGAGTATGACCCCTTCATGGAAGAAGAGCGTTCACAAACTCCAGTGGCTCTGGTTTGCTATCTTTCTCGCTCTAGCGCTCGCTTTTGGCTTTTCCCAATCTTCTCAATACTCCGGACGCTTTGAAGAGGTGTTTCACCAACAATCCGAAATCATAGATTCTTGGGTTTCTTCTTTGGTTTACCAGGAAAATGCCCGAAATATGGCTCGCAGGCGAATGGTGTACGATTATCCCGCTGAACCCCATGCATCCATCCAGGAGATTTACCGACTCTTCGACTTCTATGCCTTGGAAAAACCGCTACTTTCCAGTGACGGAATGGGAATTTGGCTTTCGGAAATTTATTGGGATCCCCAACTCGAACAGGAGGTAGTTCTTCTCCTTCATATGAATCATGAACACTTTGTTTTGGAATGGTTTGATATTCATACCTTTCAGTCTTTGGTCAATCCTTTTATTCAAGAATCATATCCTTTGATTTTTATGGATAGCAACCTGTATGGGATTATTTTGGGGGGGGAAAGGGGTCAAGGCCCGATCGACTTCTTTTCTCTCCAGAGGATTACCGTCCTCAACAATCCATTTTTTATCCTCGATGGTTCGGTATTTTCCTACCGAGAATACCAGTGGAATCAATTCCGTGTTTTCCAACTCGGACTCCTTTCATCCGATGTCCTACAGTCGTTTTTGAATGTACTGATCCCGTTTATCATCGGATTGGGTTTCTTCATCTATATTTCTTCGAAGATTCATCAAGAAAACCGAAAGGTTGCGACAAGCATTGAAAACTTGGAACGCGCAATCCGGAATGAAAAATCCCTCATTTTTCCCGAAGGAACATCCTGGTTGGTGGGTTGGGAACCAATCTTCAAGGAGTGGAACAACCAGATAAAAAGGAAAGCAACGGTTCATAAAGAAATTGAAAGGCTGACCAAGAGAGTCTCAGAACTCGGAAATCGGGAAATGGAATACAATAGAGGGATTAACGGGATGTATCAAATATTGGCGCGTCTTTCTCTTGAGCACCAATTTGAAGTGCGAACGATTTTCTCGTCGATGATGGAAACCGTTTTCTTGAAATCATCCGTTTTCAAGTCAATCCTCTTGGAAAAGGATCAACAGGTCATTGAACAATGGGGCGCCTCTTCGGAAACCTTTGCGGACATGCTCAGCGTTCGATACCACTATGAAGAATATACGCTGAAAATCCTACCCTCAGATGAGATCAGCGAAAACGAATATCAAGTCCATCGAGAAATGCTTCGCCTCGGAGCTCAAACGATCGTTACTCTTTGCTTGCTCGCTTCGAAAGGGCAAATTGACCCGAGAAGCGGTTTGCTTCGATTCGATGTTTTCCGAGATCTTCTTGAGAAAGAAATGGATAAATGCCATCGGTATCAAAGTTCGGGAATCCTTAGTATATTGGAACTTTACGAATTGCCCCAATTGCAAGAGCAATTCGGCATTGGGTTTATGGAAGGTTTGGAACAAAAAATTGGAACCATCCTTCAGCAAGGAGTTCGATCTTCCGATCTCCTGTGTAAGTATTCCGAAAAATCATATTTGCTATTTTTTTTACAATCCAATGGGCCATCTGTCGAAGAGCGCCTTCAGAGCATATCAAAAGGCATCATGGAAGAAACAAAAACTCTTGGACAAGGGAAATTGGTCAAAAACTTCCGATTTGCTCTATCAGCTTATTTGCCCGATATGGAAAAAGCAGATGAATTTATTCAAAAAACGATTGACAGTTTGGCCAAAAAAGCCCCTTCAAACGGATCTACCTAAGTATCGGGCAATTTTGGCTTTGTCAAATCCCACAACAAAGTCCGAACCGATTTCTATTACAGGAACACCCATTTGCCCCGTTCTTTGAACCATTATTTGCGCTGCTCTTTGGTCTTTGGACACGTCTTTTTCCTGAAAAGACAAACCCATTTGCCGAAAGTATTGTTTGGCTGTGGTACAATACGGGCAAGAAGGGGTTGTGTAGATTGTAATTTTTTTCTCCATACTTATCACTCCCTTATTCGTTAGGTACTATGAAGTATAACATACCCCGAGGGGGTATGTCAATAGGCTCTTGTTAGCGGTTTGGAGGAACAATGAGTGTCTTTTCCGTTTCAACACTAGTCCATTCGATTCGGTATTCGTTCAGCCAACATCCGGTTTTACGAAACAGGATTCAGGTGGAGGGAGAAATATCGGGCTTTAAGGTCTATGGACCCCATGCTTACTTTTCTTTGAAGGATGAACATGCCCTGATTAAATGCGTATATTTTGGAGTTACCCAACAGGTAAGAGATCAAGCAAATGATGGAATCCGGGTTTTGCTCGGTGGTCGGATCGATATCTACACCCAAAAAGGGGATTTGCAATTCTATGCGGATTCATTTGACGTCTTATCTCGCGAAGGATACCTCCTGATTCAGTTCCTGCACCTAAAAGATCGGTTGGTTTCGGAAGGAATCATCCCCCGCAAAGAGGAACAAAAAAGACCGTTCCCCAAGTATCCCCATCGGATCGGTCTTGTTGCATCCCGCGGTTCTGCAGCACTCCAAGACATGCTAACGGTATTCCAAAATCGGTATCCGTTTGCAGAACTATGCTTGTTCCACACTTCAGTGCAAGGGAATACCGCGAAGGATGAAATTGCCCATGCAATCGAAACGGCTCAATCGAAAGGTGTCGATCTCATTATCGTTGCGCGAGGTGGGGGGGCTCTTGAAGATCTTTGGCCATTTAACGAAGAAAAGGTAGTCCGCGCTGTACGTTCTTCACAAGTTCCGATTGTTACAGGTGTCGGGCATCAAACGGACAATATGTTGGTCGATTTCGCCGCAGACTACTCCGCAGCAACCCCTACCGCAGCGGCTGTTTTTGCAGTACCCGATGCGCACCAACAGGTTTACCACTCATTTTTATCGATAGAGCGTTCTGCTAAAGAAATTACGACGCAGTGGGCCAGGAAAAGGCAAAGCTTGAGGATCTTGAGAGGGAAAATCCGGATCCATCGTCCGGATTTACGTCTTCAAAGGCAACGACTGAAGGCAGAACGACTTCGAGAAACCATGAAGGATTGTGTTCGACTAACCTGGGCGCGATCGATACAAAGAACCAATAATTGGAAAAACCGATTGCAGAAGAACACCCCCATCTACAGTATTACCATAAGCAAAACCCGATTACAAGGGTATAAAGAAGCTTTCGACTCTCTCCATCCCCTACGAACTGTTCAAAGGGGATTTGCTTGGGTAGAGAAAGACGGGGCCATTATTTCTGAATCTAAATCGCTGAAACCCAAAGATCCCATTCGAATCGTTATGCGAGATGGCCAAGTGATTTCGATTGTTGAAAAGGTCATCGGAAAAGGAGAAGAAAATGCCTGAATCGCGGGAAAACCAGTCGCCTTCTCAGTCTTTCGAATCATTGATGGACGAAATTGAACGCATGGTTCAAGCATTGGAGAAAGGAGATCTGTCTTTGGAAAGAACTCTTGAGATCTTTCGTCAAGGTGTGGATGCCTTTCGTCAAGCGGAAGAGATTTTATCAAAAGCAGAAATCCAAGTGCACGATATGATGAAGGAATTGGAGGCAGCGGATGGTACCCGATCGGAGAACCCTCCAGACAATGATCCCTCAGATTAAGCAAGGTGATCTGACGGATCTTCAGCAGATCGCCACAAAGATACGAAATCAAATCATTGAAACGACAAAAAGAAACGGAGGGCACCTCGCTTCCAGTTTGGGTGTCGTTGAACTTACGATTGCCTTATATCGATCCTTCGATTTCCCGGAAGAAGACATTCTCGTCTGGGATACGGGCCATCAATCCTATGCTCATAAAATCATTACTGGTAGAGCGGACCAGTTTCACACCCTTCGGACCTTAGGTGGCATCAGCGGATTTACAAGCATCTTGGAAAGCCCTTTTGACACATTCGGGGCCGGGCATGTAGGGACTGCGATCGGGGCTGGATTGGGCTTTGAACAAGCAAAAAGACATTCAAATCAAACCGGAAACATCGTCGCTGTCGTTGGTGATGGGGCTTTAACTTCCGGTCCTTCGCTTGAAGCGTTAAACCTTGCTTCTCAACTGAAAAGCAATCTGAGATTAATCATTAATGATAATGGTATGTCCATCCACGAGAATGTGGGCGCTTTCGCAAGGAGTTTTGCGCTTCTTCGGACCAGTTCAGGTTATGCCGGCATGAAGGATCGACTAAAAACCTTTTTTAAGCATACTCATCTGGATGGAATTGAGACGGGGCTGGAAAAGATTCGGGATGCTTGCAAACATACGATCCTTCCCCAGAGTTTTTTTGAGAATATGGGTTGGAAATACATTGGGCCTGTCGATGGGCATGACCTTGAGTTTATGATTGCCCTTTTGGACAATTTGAAAAAAGACTATCTACGACCAACAATTGTCCACGTTCATACATGCAAAGGGAAGGGATATACAGAAGCTGAGAAGCAACCCGTGCTCTTTCATGGGATTGGCAAAATAGATCCCCATCTGTCAGAGGCTTCATCTGCGAAAAAAACCGCTTATAGTTCGGCAATGGGGCAGGCCATTTGCTATTGGGCAAGAAAGGATCCCCGGTTAATTACAATAACCGCCGCCATGGAAGAGGGAACTGGCCTGGGATTATTCAAACGCGAGTTTCCCGATCGTATGTATGATCTTGGGATTACGGAATCGCTGTGCGCAATTTTCAGCGCCGCTTTAGCCCAAAAAAGCTTTCATCCGGTTTTTGCCGTTTACTCGACTTTTTTGCAAAGAGCCTATGATCAGTTGGTTCATGATATCGCCCTTCAAAGCCTACCCGTTCTCTTTTTTGTGGATAGAGCAGGAATTGTCGGAGAAGATGGGCCAACTCACCATGGGATCTTCGATATTTCTTTTTCTCTACCCATTCCCGGTTCTCGCATCTATACGCCGTCAAGCATCGTCAACTTGGTTCGGATTATGGGTCACCTCCATTCAAAAGGGTGGCATAGGGGTGGACCATTATTTGTGCGGTATCCGCGGGAAGAGGAACCTTTGCCTTGCTTACCTTTCGAAACCTACTTTGAAGACCCAAAAAACCCGGAACAATGGGATGTGTACCCTGCAAAAAAGCAAGACGATCAAGAAGCAGTGATCTTTGCAGTAGGTAGTATGTTCTCTGTTGCCCGCGTAGTCCAAAACGCATTTTCTGATCACGTCACCGTTGTGGATTGCAGCTCTGTGAAACCATTGGATTGGGATGCAATCTCTCATATCCTGACTCCGCCCAATCCGCAAAGGATCTTTATTCTCGAGGAAGGTGCCCGGATTTGCGGATTTGGACAATACCTTACCGCTGAATTGATTGAAACAAAACCGGATTTGGCCCAAAAGATCGTGAGCATTCACCATTTTGCTATCCCTGATCAGTTTATTCCTCATGGGAGCAGAAGCCAATTGCTTGATTTTGTGGGGCTATCCGCGGAGAAACTGATCCAGAATATATCCGAAGTGATGGGCAAAGAACCGAAACCGTCATTGACTCCCATTCATCCCAATGGAGGAAAACTTGCATATGAACAGCATCCATGCAAAACACCTTTTTCTTGATATTGATGGAACTTTGATCAGCAGTCAAGGAGACCTATGCAGTGGGTTGCCTCAAGCAATCCGTGCGCAACAGGAAAACGGTATTGATGTGGTTTTCTGCAGCGGAAGAATGTTTCAATCGATGAAACGGTTCACACAAGCGAATTTTGGGACAGGGTTTCCCATGATTTCGTATAACGGGGCGATGATCCATATGGGCTCGGAAGATTCATCACCCTCAATCCATCATCCAATGGGAGTATCCGACGCTCTGGAAATCATATCCCGGATGAACCGATTGGAGTTTCACTATCAAATCTATCTCAATGATCAGATTTACGTTACAGAAGAAAACGAATGGATGTTCGATTATATTCAACATGCCGACACACAATTTCACAAGGTCAGTGACCTTTCCAAACTCATATTGGAAATGGGTATTGGGCCAACGAAAATCCTTGCAATCCCCCCAAAAGACGACTTTGAAGCGTCAAAACGAACTATTCAATCTTCTCTGCATGATCTAGCCGATGTCTTCAATTCTTTTCGGAATTATGTGGATATATGCCCAAAAGACATCAATAAAGGGAGCGCGATTCAGGAACTGGCTCGGTCCAAAAAATGGAGTTTGATGCAGTGTGTCATGATAGGAGACAGTGAAAATGATTGGGAAGCATTTGGGGTTGTTGGAACAGGGATTGCAATGGGGAACGCAGATCCGCGAGTCAAGAAAAGGGCGAAGCACATCGTCTCCGATAACGATCACTGCGGGGCTCTGGCGGGCATTCATCTTTGTTTTGATCGGTATCTTTCTCTTACGGATTCCTCAAGCGCAAGTCATCCTTGACCTAGATCTTGACGGAGAGCCATACCGGATATATGTCGCGCACCCTCATGAAATCCTATCCGAAATCACCCCGATGGTATTGGGTTCGGTCAACCAATCTTCTCTAGTAGAAGGATTTGGAAGATATTTAGGCACCCAAGCCATTCATTCCAACTGCGAAGCGGCGGTTGTAGGAACAACGAAAACCCTTTCATTGGATGATGAAGATTTCTATCTTTCTTTCTCCGCTTCCCCATATTTGACTGCGCAAACACTTAGAGATCTCTCCTGGGGCGTGCTTTCCTCCGGAGTGTTTCCTGTTTTGGACCTAAGAACCGGGTACAATCCTGAGGTTATCCGTTCATTAATCGCTCGCAAGGTTTTTCCTGGACTCCTCATTGACGAAAACCAGTGGCCAGATCCCTTTATTCGTGAAAGTGGGCTTGGGGTTGTTACTTCAGATGGCCAATGGATGCAAAATCCGTATGAATGGAAACGGTTCTCTTGGAAAGGGCCTGAAGTATCTCCGGATCCATTGCGAATCCAACTGTTGACCCATTCAATCACTTTGATCAAACGCACGAGAAGCTTCGACACATTCACCATCATCCAAGAGGATCATGGATTGGAAATCATAGATCGAGGGGTCATTCTGTACCTCCGACCGGATTGGATGGATCCAAAACTCTTTCATTCGGGTGTTGTTGTTTATTCTTTGGACCCAAAAGTGATTCAAGAAGCTTCAGAAGTATTAATGGGCATTCAACCCGCAAGAGGAAGAAAATCATGGTAACCCGATTGGATCGGTTTTTGGCAAATGCAAAAACCGGTTCTCGTTCTCAGGTCCGAAAGGCGATTCTTTCTGGTGAAGTTACCGTTAATGGACAGATCATCAAGCAAATCAATTACCCTGTAAATGCCGCCGATGACAAAGTAACCTTTGAAGGAGAACTCGTCTTCCCGTATCACAACGTCTATATTATGTTCCATAAGCCAGCACAGTCGATCTGTGGCCGAAGGACGGAAGGGGGGAAACCTCCTGTATTTGAGTGGATTGAGCATCCGTATCGAGAAGACCTTTCCATTGCCGGGCGATTGGATTCTGATGCGACAGGGCTCTTGCTCCTGTCCAATGATGGGGAATGGATCCACCGAATTATCTCACCCAGCTCGTCCATTCATAAAACATATCAAGTTGTGGTTGACGGTTATGATGATACTTGGGAAACTCAGTTTTTCAAAGGAATCCAGTTATCTGATGGGTTTCGTTGCAAGCCCGTAGTAGAGTTCACATGCGTAGAAAACCGGGAACAAAACATATCCATGATTCAAATGGGAATCATCGAAGGGAAGCATCACCAAATCAAACGGATGTTCCGAATGGTTGGAAGCAGAGTGCGATCCATTCATCGAACTCAGATCGGCCCCATTTCTCTTGATCCTTCCCTTCAACCGGGCTCATGGAAAGAACTTACCGAATCAGAACAAATCAGTATCCGCGCTCTATTTCGCTAACCAAACTTTCTTTAATGCGTCAACATAGATCGGGTAGATGATCCAACCCTGTACTTCTTTCCGCATACCTACGATCTCCTCTGGTTCCATGAGCCAAACCGCTACCGCTTCTTCGGCCAACTTATAAAGAATTTGTTGAATGATCAAAGCTCGATGATCGAAATTGACCTCTTCCAAGGATGCGTCCAAAAGATGATCCATCTCAGGGTCGGAATAATTCATATAGTTTCTTCCTACATCAGAATAGAAGCGATCCAGAAGCAGGTAGGGGTCGGGTTCGCCCGGATGGCCAATGACGGTCATATCATACTCACGCGCGCGATATACATCGGCAAGCCATGTACCCCATTCAACAATCCGCAACTGAACCGGGATTCCTACACCAGACAGCATCTGCCCAATCACTTCTCCGGTTCTTTGGTGCAAAGGATACGGCTGGGGAAGAGCAATCACCAACGGTCGGGCAATTGGCCCGATCTCATCGACCAACGCACGCGCTTTCAAGGGATCATACGGATACATGTCGGAAAGGTCCAGAGAATAATAATCTCCAGTCGGCATGTGGCTGGTTAGAGGTTTGGCATACCCTTCCGCTACAACATCGATGAGGGCCTGCCGATCAATGGCGTGGGTAATCGCTTGGCGCAATCGAATATCTGAGAGGGGGGAGCGCGTATTGTTTATTGCAAGCACTTGCACAAGATTCATGGGCGCGGTTCGGTACGTGAAATTGGGATCGTTGATTAAGTCGAACATATAGGCTGGGTCCAAACGGGGAATTACATGGATGTCTCCTTTGCGCAATGAAAGCACCTGTACGTTTAGGTCGGGGATCACTCTGAAGTAGGCTCCGTCCAAGTAAGGAAATCCGTTCTCGTGGTAATCCCGAAAGGCTTCCAAATATAAATACTGGTCTCTTCTCCATTCTTTCAATACAAAAGGGCCTGTCCCGATTGGAGAACGATCTAACTCCTGATCCGCCCCGTATGGAACAATATGGATCTTCGATACCAATGCAAGAAAGGGAGCATATACTTGGTCTAGTATAAACTCCACGGTATAGGGATCGGGTGTAAGAATCGTTTTGATCGCTCCATAATTCGAGGCTTTCGGATATACCGTTTGGGGATCCAATATTCGTGCGAAAGAGTACTGGACATCTTTTGAACTGAAAGAGGACCCATCATGAAAGAAAACCTTTTTTTTCAAGATAAAGGTATATCGAAGCCCATCTTCGGAAATACTCCACTCTGTTGCCAAAACCGGAACGAGTATCCCGTTTTCGTCCAAATCCAATAAGGGCTCGTATACATTGTACAAGATTTCGAAAGTTAGGGCTCCAGTCGCTTTGTGGGGATCGAGTGTTTCTACAACGTCCGTCGGAATCGCGACATTCAAAATTCCTCCCCGTTGAATCGCCATAAGGTTTGGCAAAATGATCAATACCAAACTTACCATGACCAAGACTCTACGAATCTTCATTCCTGTCATCTCCTCCCAGTATCGTCTCTTTTAACTGTTTTCCTGTTTCAATATAATAAAGTTCTTCAGCGATATTGGTGATATGGTCCGCAACTCGTTCTAGATGCCGGATCAAAAAAGCTTCTTCAAGGAGAACCCGGATCCGTTGTTCTTCTTTCTCTTCCACAGCTAAAGCAATCAGCTCGTCATGCCCCTGATTATGGAGCTGATCAACCAGATCGTCCATCTTCCATACCCGAATCGCAAGTTTGAGGTCTTTGTATACGGATGCGTTCACGATGCCTTTCAACATCACTAAGATGGCTTTTAGCATTTGATCCAACAATTCCCAAGAGGCAAATCCATCGATCCGATTCTGAATGGTTCGAGAGGTTTGAGCCACATTCACGCATTCATCGGCTATTCGTTCCAAGTCTCCTGCCAAACGAACTACAGTAACCACAAATCGCAAATCGTCAGCCAAGGGGTTAAACTTACCGATCACTTCATAGGCGATTTCTTGGATTTCAAAGTTGAGTTGATCAAAAAACTCGTCACCATCGATAATCCTCTGAATATCCTTTTCTGCTCCGGTTTTCAGGACCCGAATGGTCCGTTCAAACGTATTCTCGATCTCTTCAAGAAACAAGGTCAGCTTTGTTTTGAGAAGATCGACTTGCTGCTCATAATGAACCGTCCGTTTTGTCATTCGCTCTCTCCTATCCAATTCGACCCGTCAGAAATTTACGGGTTAGTTCGTGTTGGGGTTTCTCCATGACAAGAGAGGTATCACCTGACTCAACGACAACACCCTCGTAAATAAAGAGCACTTGATCACTGATTCGAAGAGCTTGACCCATACTATGAGTCACAATCAAAACCGTGTACTCAGAGGAAATTTCCTCCAAAAGCCTTTCGATCCGCGTCGTTGCAATCGGATCAAGAGCAGCTGTGGGTTCATCGAGAAGAATCACATCCGGATCAACTGCAAGTGCACGCGCAATGCACAGCCTCTGTTGCTGCCCACCAGAAAGACGTACCGCAGGTTTTTTTAATTCATCTTTCACTTCATCCCAAAGGGCTGCTTTTTCCAATGCAGTTTGAACCATCGCTTGGAGGTCCGCTTTTCCTCGAATTCCTTGCAATCGGGGTCCATAAGCCACGTTATCGAAGATGGACATAGGAAACGGGTTCGGCCTTTGAAAGACCATGGTCACTCGTTTCCGAAAAGCGGCCAAATCAACGATTTCCTTAACCTCTTGATTCCGATACAGAATGCTTCCTTGCATCCGGAATGTGGGCACCGAATCGTTGAGTCGATTCAAAGAACGCAAAAGCGTGCTCTTCCCACAGCCCGACGGTCCCATGATCGCAGTGATACCGCATGACAAAAACTGCGCACATACATTTCGCAAGACATGTTTTGCCCCGAACCAAGCATCCAAGTTTTTCACAGAAAACACGGGTTCACAAATGTTTGTCGTCTTTCCGTTAAGCGAATCCGGCGGATTCATTATTATCTGAGCACGTGTTTTGTTCATCCTTTTTTCACCCCGCGTACAATCTGAATCGCTGAATAAATGATGACGACAAAGATCACCATCAAACTGGCTGTTCCTTGAGCCATCCATTGAGATCGTTCCCCCAGATTGACTACAATCGCGTAGATGGTTGTCGGAAGAGCCATTACAGGATCGTGAATGCTTCTGGGCAGTTGAGTCGCATAGAAAACTGTTCCCGTTATAAGAATCGGCGCTGTCTCACCGAAGGATTTCCCCATTCCGAGTAGTATAGCCGTGAGCATCCCTTTCCAAGCGCCTCGAATAACCATCAGTGATACGTGAAACTTGGTGGCGCCCAATGATATAGCGGCTTCCCGTATGTCTACAGGAACGGCTTTTAGAAACTCTGTAGTGCTGGTTACAATGAAGGGGATCGTCATTGTGCTCAAGCTTAGAGAAGCAGTCAAAAGAGAAGTTCCCAAACCCAATTGGACACAGTAGAATACCAAACCGAACAACCCATAAACAATCGACGGAATTGCTGTCATCGTAGAACAAATGCTTTGGAAGATCGATGAAAACCTCCCGCGAAGATATTCCGAAAGGAAAATCGATGCCAAGATTGCTAAGGGCACACTGATCAGAAAAACGAGAAGAACCATGAGCGCTGAGCCCACCAAAGCAGGAAAAATCCCCCCTTCTGTCATTCCCAAACGGGGAAATTCTGTGAAAAAACCCGGCTGAAAGAGAAACCGAAATCCTGGTGCAACAATAGATCCCAGCACAAAAAGAACCATCGCGACCAAAATATAGGTGACCGACCGAAACACATTTCGAATTATCGTTTCAACCATCGTTCACCTCTTTTTGCGATTTCCGATGAAAGCTGGGTCAGTCCGAAAGAAAAGATGAGCAACACAAACCCAATGAAGAAGAGGGTGCTGTAATGAAGGCTTCGGAGCTCCACTTCACCCATTTCACTTCCCAGCGCAACCGTTAAAGGCCGAAATGGATCGAATAGGGATTGAGGAATCAGATTGCTCCCGCCGGAAACCATAAGGACAATCATTGTCTCTCCCACAATCCGATTGAAGGAGATGATTGCTGCATTAAGAATCCCCGGGAAAGCCGCTCGGATCGACATCGCCATTACACCCAACGGTTTTGATCCCATCGCAATAGCTCCTTCGCGAATTTCAACAGGGACGGAATCCAAAGATTGGTAGGTTAAGCTCACCATAATCGGAAGCGTGAGCAAAAAAAGCATAACGGAAGCATTTAGAAAGTTCAAACCAGTCCATGCTCCCGCATTCAACAACCATTGAGCCATGATCACAATCCCGAAAAAACCGAAAACAACCGACGGGATCCCTGTTAGGTATTCGATGATCCGGATGATCCCTTCCCTTTCTTTGGGCCGAGCATACTCTTTGAGATAAAGCGCAATCACCAAACCGATAGCCCAAACCAAGCCTCCCGCAAAAACCGCAATGAGGACCGTATTGATCAGCATAACTCGAATTCCATAACTGGCATTCCAATGCGTTGGATACCAATCAGACCCAAACAATGAAAACCCCAGGTTTTCTATGGCAGGAAGGGATTCGCGAACAATGAGGAAAATGATCCCGATAAGAGAAAGGACGACAGTTGCCGCAGAAGTGAAGACGAAAATCCGAAATATTTGGTCAGAAATAACAGCTCCATACAAAGGACGACTTCTCTTCAATTCCGTTCACCTTCCATTAATGAGTTCTTTGGTAAAAAACCCAGGGCTGTGGGCAAACAACCCACAACCCCGGGAAAGTCCGTTCCTAAACGGATATCATTTGTCTCCATATGCAGGAATGTAGCCAGCTTGCGCAACCAAAGCTTGACCTTTGGGAGAAAGAGCAAATGTAATAAAGTTGCTGACAAGTCCTTGGTCTGGCCATTTGAAACCAAAGGGTTTCAAATCGAAGAACATGAACAAGGGGCGGGAAATTGGATAAACTCCCGTCAACACGGTGTCAACTGTACAAGAAATCCCATTGACTCGAAGCACTTTCAGCTCGTCGGTTACATACCCCAGTCCAATATAAGCGATGGAATTGACATTCCTACGAATGTTTTCCACTTCTGCTTGCGTTGACTCAACCACCTGAACGCTTGGGTGCATTCGTTCATTGAGGAGCACTTTCTCTGACCATGTTTCAAAGGTCCCTGAAGCCGTGCTCCGGGAAAAAACTGCGATCCTTCCTGAAGGGAGACTGGGATCGATCTGGTTCCAGTTATTGATCGTTCCCGTATAGATTGCTTTGAGGGTTTCCAAAGAAATTTCTTCGATCGGATTGGATTTGTTCACCACGACTGCAATCCCATCATATGCGATAACCAGGGGTATAAAGTACCTACCCGCTTGATTCATGTCCTCGATTTCTCTGGCGCTAAGAAATCTGCTGGAGTTGGCAATATCTGTGGTTTCATTGAACAAGCCGCGAATTCCTGTGGAAGACCCTGCCCCTTCCAATGTGGCAACCACATCAGGATCCATCTCTTTAAACGCCTCGAGCCAGAGTTGAGTAATGGGATAGACCGTGTTCGACCCTCGCACGACTAAATTCGCTGAAAACAGAGATAGAGACATGGCCATAACCATCATCAATCCTACCATAATACCCTTTCGCATTGTACGCACCTCCTTAAAGTGGGTGGAACTGTTTTCACCGATAGTCTACCCTCAAAGTTTCAAAGGAGGATCAACCCAGATGAAGGGGTTTTAATATTTCGCATCCGTTCATTCACTACGCAGATTTGAAGGGTACACGCAAGTTCAAGTGAAGACGATGGAGATGCTTATCAAGAATCAACTCCGAATGCCGAAAACTCTAGGACTACCTTTGTTCCATGGTTTTGTTGACTTTGTACGGAAAACTTGATCTTCAGAGCACTAGTAACGCGTTTTACGATGGAAAGCCCCAAACCCGATCCTTCGATCCGACGAACATTCCCTCCTCGAAAAAACTGAGATCCAATCCGGTGCTGGTCCGAGCGAGGAATACCGATTCCCTCGTCGGTGCAGACGAGCTTCTTCGAATCGGCATGAATAGCTATCAATCCTTGGATATGGGAGTATTTGATCGCATTCGATAGGATGTTTCGAAGGATTATCTTGAGTCCACCCCGGTCGGTGCAAACGGATCCTTCCGCTTCAATACGAACCTTCAGCTGTTTTTCTTGAATCCGTGGCTCAAGATCTGTAAGGGTTTCCGCAATGATTTCTTGAAGATCGATCGCTTGGGACTGCGGAAGATATTGACCGGAATCGATTTTCGAAAGAAGGATGAGTTGATCGAGAATTCGGCTCATTCTTTGAAGATGTCGTTCCATTTTCTCCAAAGAATCATGGACATAGATTCCATCTTTGGCCATTTGAACAAGGCCAATCACAGCTGTAAGCGGAGTAAAAAGTTCATGGGATACTGCGCTGACAAAAAAGACTTGGTCGCTTTCTTTCCCGGGATGGATGAAAGTCCCAGCCTCATATCCCATTTTTTGGGCTTCTCCATTTGCTTGGATAATGCGTCCATATTTGTCGAAATGGATTTTCAGCAGATCGTTCTGATCCGAATTACTCATGAGAAAGCCTGTACCCAATCCCCCGCACCGTGATCAGCTTGTCTTTTCCAATCTTCTTTCGAATCAGGTTCATATACACATCCACAATTCGATCGCTGCTTTCTCCGTTGGGCCATACGCCATCCAAGAGCTCCGCTCGGGTAAAGACTTTGCCTGGGTGTTCCATCATCATCTCCAGCAAGGCGAATTCTTTATAGGAGAGGTCGATCTTTTGCCCATCCATTTCCCCTTTTCTCGCATCAAGAAGCAATCGAAACGATCCATGAGACAGCTCTCTGTTCGGAGCTATCCCTTTCCTACGGAGAATGGCTTTAACTCGGGCTATTAATTCTCTTGGATGAAACGGTTTGGTCAAATAATCGTCCGCTCCGATCTCAAGCCCGTATATTTTTTCGCGATCAGACCGTTTTGCTGTGAGGATCAACAAAAACGACTTTCTTGCCCTTACACGCAAAGCAGGGATTTCATCGATCGCATCCCCATCGGGAAGCATCAAATCCAGTATGATCCCTTCAAAACTTTGATCATCAAGGGCTTCGTACATACCCTCGATTGTTCCCACACCAACCGATTCGAAGTTCTCGGCCTGCAAATAGGTTTCAATGACTGTCCGAACATCCGGTTCATCCTCTACCACCAATATCTTCAGCATCCCCAGCTCCCTCATTCGCATGAATGTTTGCCATTTCGATTCTATCACAATTTTTTTTGAAACGGATGAAAGGTTTTTCATTTTTCTTGATAATTTCCTGTTTCTCTTGCCAAATGAACGTAGGTCTCAAATCTTCCCCGTTTTTCATCATACGGAAAATTAAGCAATCTCGCGGGTAAAGAGTCAATGAGTAGGAGTATCGGTACTTGCATGTTCATGGTATAATCCAAAGGTAAACCGAGGGAGGAATGAGATGGCCGAAAAGTATATCGTTGTTACTGGAGGGGTTATAAGCGGTATTGGAAAAGGGGTTCTAGCAGCTTCTATCGGGAGACTTCTTAAGGAAATGGGCGTAGATATCCAGGGGATCAAAGTAGATCCCTATCTGAACGTTGATGCGGGGACCATGAATCCCAATCAACACGGGGAAGTTTTCGTAACAGAGGACGGGTACGAAGCGGATTTGGACCTTGGCCATTATGAGCGATTTATGGGCATCCATATGCATCGGGAAAACAACATGACTGCTGGTCAAGTCTATTCTTCTGTAATTCTGAAGGAACGCGAAGGAAAGTACCTGGGATCCACCGTGCAAATGGTTCCCCACGTAACATCGGAAATCAAAGAGCGGATCCGTTCGATCCATGCAGAGGTATTGATCATTGAAATCGGCGGCACAGTGGGGGATATCGAGGGAGAAATCTTTCTTGAAGCAATCCGCGAACTTACTTTGGAAGCTGGTCGCGAACGATTTCTATTTGCTCATATTACCTTTGTTCCCCATATCCGCACAACGGAAGAGTTTAAGACAAAACCCACGCAGCAATCCGTTCAGTTACTCCGGAGAATAGGAATTCAACCCGATGTGATCATCGCGCGAAGCGAAACGCGCGTTGAACCGGATGAGCTTAAGAAGATCGCGCTCTTTGGAGGCGTACGGCACAATATGGTAGTCAACATTCCAGATATGGACAATGTCTACAAAGTGCCGCAATTTCTATATGATCATACCCTTCATCTCTTGATTTCCGAACGTTTGGGACTCCAACTGAATGGTACGTTTCATTGGGAAATCCCCTCTACGTTTCGCCCACTGAAAATTGGTTTGATCGGAAAATATCTGGGAATGAATGACGCATATAAAAGCATTGATGAATCGGTCTTTTTGTGTGGCGTTGAAAAACCAGAAATGATCGATGCCCAAGAACTAGAATCCCTTGAAGACAAAGAGATCCTATCTCGTCTTTCTTCCTTTGATGCATTGATTATCCCAGGAGGATTTGGGAAACGGGGCACAGAAGGAAAAATCCGAGCGATCCAGTATTGTCGGGAATCCGCTCTACCAGTACTGGGAATCTGTATGGGCATGCAGCTCATGGTTATCGAATTTGCCCGCAACCGATTGGGGTGGAAAGAAGCCAACTCGACCGAGTTTGACCCGAACACACCCTATCCCTTAATCGCTATTATGGAAAATCAGAAGGGGAACAAACTCATCGGCGGATCCATGCGTTTGGGTGGGCAGATTGCACCCATACTAGGCGGAACATGCCTACACGAGATTTTTGGAGGCAAAACCGAATCCTTCGAACGCCACCGCCATCGATATGAAGTGAACTACCATCCATTTCGCCAACTATACCGTTTCCCGGAAGACCCCGAAGATGAGTTTCGACTGACCATCTCATCGATTTCTGATTTTGTGGAAGCGATTGAATGGAGCCATCATCCTTTTTTCATTGGAGTTCAATTTCATCCGGAGTTCCGTTCCAAAGCAGGCGATGTTCATCCCCTTTTTCATGCCTTAATATCAAAAGCCGAGGAAAGGAAAAGAAAGAAAAAAGAAGTACCATTTCGCAAAAATATGGTATAATTTCACAGAAGAGAATCAATTTGCGGTTCTTTTCAGAGGACTCAATCACTCAACTATGATGAAGGGGGCGATTTTATGAAACGGATTTTGGGGATTTCTTTAATCACGGTTTCTTTAATGGTTTTGCTGGGAGGATGCATCATTTTCTCTCCTCCCGGAATTCTTGACAAGTGGAGCGGTTCGGTGAATGTCACTTCCGGGCACCCTTTTGACAATGGGAACTACGCGGTAACCATTACGTTCTCTTTTGATCCATTGATCAACCCGAACCATATCAATGGGGGAACAATGGTTTGGACGGTTCCTACCGCTTCCGAGCGGGATGAGGTTGAACTGGATGAGGAAGAACGGATTGCGATCACGATTGATTTCAACATCACTTCCGGGGACTTCACCGGAACCAATCTGGTTTTCTTTGCAACGGAAAAAGCAGGAGGGCTGAACCGGAAAGTGAAATTCGAGGGGTCTGTGACCGGTTCAAAGGGATCTCACTCCTCTGCAGGTAATGTGACCAATCAATCGGGTGGTGGGCACATCGGTACGTTTACCATCGGAGAGCAATAATCTCGAAGGTTTTCTGGATGTCTTTGAATCGTAACCAATAAAGCTGGGTTTTTGAGAAAGAACAATCTCAAGCATTTCAGCCATTGAAACCTCCGTAGAATAATGTGGTATAATACTTGAGGAAGTCGCACGATCTCATTCATAAGGAGGAGCAAATGATGGAAGTTTTAAAAGTGAGCTCAAATTCAAATCCGAATAAGGTAGCAGGCGCCATCGCAGGAGAGTTGAGTAAAAACGAAAGCGTGGAGCTACAAGCTATCGGGGCTGGTGCGGTGAACCAAACAGTTAAAGCGGTAGCGATTGCGCGAAGGTTCTTGGAAGAGCAAGGGAAAGATCTCCACATGGTTCCAAGTTTCGAAGACGTAACTATTGATGGAGAAACGCGCACTGCCATTGCAGTAGTTGTCCTTGCGCATCCCAAAGAAACAGGAAATGAATGAGGATTTATTGGATGAAATTATAACCGCATGTCAAGAAGATGAACGCCTCAGAGAAATTCTGGGGCGTATTTTATCGATGGGCACAAAGGAACGTCAGGATTTCCGCAGAAAGATGAATCTTTTCTTTCTTGGGAAAGACAGCCCTGCGGATGCGCATTCACGTTCCTTTTTTCAAACGCTGTTATCAAGCGACAACGCTGAAAACGTAGGAAGAAAGGTCGGATTGATTTGAAAACGAAAAGACAGGAAGAAAGTATCGCTGCAGGTGGACAAGCTGTCATAGAAGGCGTGATGATGCGTTCCGCCCAAACGGCAATCGCAGTCCGAAAACACGATGGCACGATTACCATAAAGCACGTTGACAAGCCCATGCTGATCAAACGACGGCCGTTTTTGGGTACTCCGTTTATCCGGGGGATCTTTGTGCTCTATGATTCATTGGTTATGGGACTGAATGCCATTAGCTTTTCCGCGCAAGCGTCGTCCGAAGGCACTTCTGAGGAACTGAACAAAAAGGATATTGTATTTGCCATGCTTATGGCGGTTGGTTTAGCCATTGGTCTTTTCATTGTAACCCCTTTGCTTGTAACGTCTTTATTTGGGTTCCTTAGAGAACGAGGCGGCTGGTTTGCATTGGTGGAAGGCTTGATTCGGGCGACCATTTTGGTCTTGTATGTCTGGGTCATTTCTCGATCGAAGGACATTCAAAGAGTCTTTGCATATCACGGAGCCGAACACAAGACCGTGCATACATATGAAAAGAAAGAAGAATTGACGGTTGAAAATGTACGGAGGTACTCAAGAATCCATCCTCGATGTGGAACCAGTTTCTTGGCGATTACCGTGATCGCGGCCATCGTCGTCTTAGGGGTCGTGGGTGTCATTTGGCCGTTGAACTTTTGGCAAAAACTCCTGGTTCGATTGGCATTTTTGCCGGTTATTGCATCCCTTGCATTCGAATTCCAGCGGTTTACGTCAAAATTCTTAGATAACCCTCTGGTCCGAGTCTTTGCCATCCCGGGTATGTGGCTTCAAAGGTTGACGACCGCTGAGCCAGACGACAAACAACTTCAAGTGGCGATCGTCTCTCTGAAGTCTGCGTTGGGAATGACCCCAACCCCTCAAGAATTGGGAATTCCAGACAATGAACCTGAACCAGGTGGATTATCGGTAGCAGAAGAAATGCAAGAAGAACAAGAAAAATCTTCAGACCATACTGTGGAGGAAACCGCATGATCGCTTTGCATCTTTTCCTAGCTCATGCAGTTGCTGATTATTCTTTTACCAATCCCATGAAACTGTACGGGATGATCCAAACCAGTCAGCGGCTCAAACACTTTTGTTGGGTTATTCTGGTATTTCTTGCCTTTACTTTTGATATTACACTAACCTCCTTTCCCGGAGCATTAATCCTTTGTGGTGGGCTGGCGATTCATTTCCTCACAGATCTATTCCGTTGGAAAAAGCAAAATCCATGGATCGTTGAGTTGATTTCCCTTGGGGCCTTCTTGTTGTACGGGATGATCGTTTCTTCCTTTTTCGCCGATTCGTTCCTCTCACCGTATTTTTCCACCTACCTGATCGGCATGGTGGCTGTATCTGTGCTTCCTACCCAGGTGTTTCGGATGATGGGAGGATTGCAGGCCATGGATAACGAATCTGATGGAATCAGTGAACGATTGGCAATGTTTATTTTCGGAATCGCCCAGCAATACCTGTTTTTGGCCATTGCCATCGGAGCAGCCCTGGTATATCGGATTTTGTTCCGAAAAAAGCCAAATTGGGTCTGGGTAGCGAGTCCTTTGATCGGTCTATTTGTTAGCCTAATTTTTCGTTGGATCATTTTTTCCTGATCGATATGGTATAATGAAGCAGCTTCTGTCTCTCTCTTTCCGGAATGATTCATTGGGGGTGTCTTGCTCTTGAAAAAGGCTGTTTACGGGATGATTGTGGTAGTCCTTTTTTGTTCACTGGGGTATGCGAATTGGTGGGATGAATCCATTGAACAGTATCAGTCGTACCTCCACGACTATCATTATGGTACCAGTGCTTTGCAGGAAGAAATCGAACTCATGTCGATTTTCCGGTTTTATCGCCTTCATATGATCGGAGGGGTGAAAAACGATGACCGCTTCTACGATGTTCCCATATTGATGGAGCGGGTTTTTCAAGAGTATAAAACCGACGATTTCCTTGGTGATCTTGCTCTTTCCGCTTTTCTTTCCTATGTTGTTTCCGATCTTTTTGATCGTCCCTATATCGTGGAAGAGATCAAACGGTTCCGATCCTTTAACAACACCCATAATGCATACGTAAACTCAATCCGCGAAGAAGCGGTATCCTATTTCCAAATCTGGATCGCTCATTCCTTGGGAATCGTTCCCGAACCACCGGATGAGCTTTTTTCAGTTGCATTCCGTGATCCCCCGCTTCGGAGCCGAATCAGTATATCCTATAATCCGGATCCCTTACTATATGAGACTATCAGCGCCTTTTTCGATGAGCCAATCGTACAGCAAAGACTCGATGAAGCCATTCGTAGAACCATCACCGATAGCGGAGCCCGATTGACTGATGATCAAATGCGAACCCTAATTCGGAGAAATGCTTTATTTACTGCGGCTCCCCTTGTAGACCTTGCTGCTTCGGGTTTGAGCGATATTGCCCGCGAGTTTGTTGGGGTGACCCCGGAAAGTGACAATTTTTGGCTATGGAGATGGCTAATCTATGGGATCAGTTTCTTTATGGCCTTTCTTTTAAAAAAAAGGTTGATGGTCCTGATCGGAATCATCGCGACCGAACTGATCCTTCTCGCTATTACGCAAAACATCTTCTATTCGCCAATCGATTCGTTGATATGGGGTTTGATGGCAATTGCTCTATTCCTTTTTGCCTTGGGCATTCATTTATCCAAATTCATCCGAAAAAAAACCCGGACTTCATTTCAATTGATTGCGATGCTTGGATTTTTTGGCATCCTATTCATGAGTTTTTGTCCAGTTATCTCCAATCCCGAAGGGCTCAGAATGAACGAGGTAGAAGGCTTCCACGAATCACGGTATTACCCAATTTTGGCTGATGAATTATATATATGGACTCGTTCCCATATAGCCAAAGTTTTTTTGGATTACGATAATCGAACAATTTCTGCTCAGGAAGCCGGAACCCAATTATCCAGCCGAATTCGGAACGTTGTACCCTATGCAAGTGAAACGCTTCGGAAAGATTTAGGCCTATATCTTACAGGCCGATTGGAAAATCCAGTGTATCATCCGTTCCGAGAACAAGCCATGACTGCATGGGAAGAAGCCCAGGCATTTCCTGTTCAGGCACCAAATCTATACATATGGCAGATCACTTCTCTTGGCAGTTTTTGGGTCTTCGCCACATTCTTGGTGTCTTTATTTATGATTCTCCCCTTTTTCCGCTGGAAATCACAGATTATGTCCATTTTGTTTACTCTATCTTTGATATTGCCATTCCTCATCAACCGCCATAACCTTCAGGTCGAAACCGGATATCCAATCATTCCCATTGAACGCTACTCATGGAATCTTTGGGTTTTTATTATCGGTGCAGGTATGATCCTTTTGAGCTTTTTCCTAAGCTCAAAACATCAAAGGAGGGATAACGGATGAAGAAGTTTTTGGTAGGTTTATTGGTAGTATTGTTGGTACCCGTGTTTCTTGCTGGTTTTACCGTTACTATGGTAACGGATACCGGTGGTTTAGGCGACCAATCCTTTAATGACGGTACATGGGCCGGTGTACAAAGAGCGGTTGAAGAGTTGGGCATCACAGCCAAGCTCATTCAATCATTCGAGCAAGCAGACTATGTGCCAAATCTTTCCACAGCAGCAGGAGAATCAGATGTTGTTCTTGCGGTAGGGTTCTTGATGCAAGACGCGTTGGAAATGGTGGCCCCTCAGTATCCGGACACACATTTCCTCGGAATTGATATCGACTATGGCGATATGGTTATCCCGAATGTCAAGACCTACACGTTCCGCGAAGAAGAAGCCGCTTTCCTTGTCGGATTCTTGGCCGCTGCGATGACGAAAACAAACACAGTAGGCTTTATCGGTGGAATCCCCATTCCTCCCGTACAACGATTCGAATGGGGATATACTGCGGGAATTCAAGCATACAACACCCTTCATGGCGGGAATGTACGGCTTCTGATTGGCTACACCCAGTCTTTCGGAGACGTTGCTGCAGGTAAATCCATGACAGAAGCCCAGTTTTCGCAAGGGGCAGATATCTCATTTGCCGCTGCTGGGGCGTGCGGTTTGGGTACCTTTGACGCGGCTCAATCCAGAGGCGAAGGGTTCTGGGCAATCGGTGTTGACCTCGACCAAGACCATATTGCTCCTGGATCAATCCTTGCTTCGGCGGTAAAAAGAATTGACAATGCCGCGTTTTATGGGATTTTGGACTCCTATGAAGGATACTTTGTTGGTGGTCATGAAGTCTTGGGATTTACGGAAGACGGAGCCGGAATCAGTCCGATGAAGTACACGAGGCACATGGTCCCCGACTGGATTATCGTTCAGCTTGCTGGTTTGAGAGCCCTTGTTATTGATGGTGCATTTGAAGTACCGGATACGCTCGAGAAGCTGAACAACTTTGTCCTAACGTTCTAAAGCAACCAAGGATCCCGCATTCCAGCGCGGGATCCTTTTTTCCTTTTGTGAGGTGATGGTATGGTAGAAGCGCCTGTGAATCCAAATCATCTTGCCATCGACATGGCGGGGATCGTGAAACAGTTCCCCAAAGTATTAGCCAATGATCATGTTGATCTGCATGTTCAAGAAGGAGAGATTCACGCCATTGTTGGAGAGAATGGTGCGGGAAAATCCACTTTGATGAACATCCTGTACGGTTTGTACAAGCCTGATGATGGTACCATCCGAGTGAACGGAACTGCTTGTGAATTTCAAAGTCCAAATGACGCGATCCGCAAAGGGATTGGGATGGTTCACCAACATTTTATGTTGGTTCCTCCTTTGACTGTTACAGAAAACATTGTATTGGGAATGGAACCACTGAAGAAGCTAAAGGTATTTGATTTTCAAAAAGCAAAAAAACTCGTCAAAGAGATTTCTCAAAAGTATAACCTTTTCGTGGACCCGACTGTAAAGATCGAAGATATTCCAGTGGGTGCCCAACAACGAGTTGAGATCCTAAAAACCCTATATCGAGGAGCGGATATTCTGATTCTAGATGAACCCACAGCTGTCCTTACTCCTCAAGAAACGGAGAAACTCTTCGAGGTGCTGAGGCTTCTCCAGAACAACGGGAAAACAATCATCTTTATTACTCATAAACTCAATGAAGTCATGGCCATATCCAATCAAGTCACAGTAATGCGACAGGGAAAAGTTACCGCCAATATGCCTACTTCTCAAACCAATCCCAGAGAATTGGCCAAATATATGGTTGGGAGAGAAGTTTTGCTTCGAGTGTCCAAAAAAGCCCGCGATCCCGGAAAAGAAGTCATGAAAGTGGAAAACCTGACGGTTCTGGATAACCGGAAGCTCGAAGCGGTGAAAAACTTATCATTCTCAGTGCGCGCAGGAGAAATTGTTGGGATTGCGGGCGTTGCAGGAAATGGACAAACAGAGTTGGTGGAAGCCATCGCCGGTTTGCGAAAACCGCAAAGCGGGAAAATATGGCTTCAGGGAGCCGATATCGCGGGACTCAACCCAAAAGAAATCCGTGAGCTGGGCCTATCCCATATTCCTGAAGACCGGTTAAAGCACGCGTTGATCAAACCATTCCCTGTTTACTACAATATGCTTTTGGGACGCCATGACCAAAGTCCGTTTGCCAAACATGGTTTTTTGCAGAACAAATCCATTCAAAAAATGGCCCATCGCCTTGTTGAAGCCTTCGATGTCCGGCCAAAATCGACCGATATTCTCGGGGGCAATCTATCTGGAGGGAACCAACAAAAAGCCATTGTCGCAAGGGAAATCGATATGAATCCCACAATCATGCTTGTCGCGCAACCAACGCGCGGATTGGATATCGGAGCAATTGAATATATTCACAAAACGCTACTAGAAATGAGAAACGCCGATGTAGGGATGCTCTTGGTTTCTATGGAGCTTGAGGAAGTGTTTTCTCTGAGTGATAGGATTCTTGTAATTTATGAGGGTACGATAATGGGTGAAGTCCGTCCAGAAGAAACAAATTTCGAAGAAGTAGGGTATATGATGGCAGGGAACCCCGCTTCGGAAGTACTGGCGGGGCAATCATGAACCGACGCGCTCTTTCTTTTATTATCCCGATCATGGCTGTTATGATTGCCCTGGTTGTCGCTTCCGTTATCATTATCTTGATTGGAGAAGGCTCATTCTTTGAACGGTTGGGTTTTCTTGGACGCGCGTATTACGAATTGGTTCGGGGTGCATTTGGGAGTGCAGGGGCTTGGATCAATACCTTTATTCGAATGACCCCCTTGATCCTCACTGGGTTGGCTGTTGGTTTCGGTTTTCGCGCTGGAGTCTTCAATATTGGCGCTGAAGGACAGATGGCCATGGGTGCTCTGGCCGCAACCGTTTTTGCGGTAAATGCTTCGTTTTTACCGGTTTTTCTTGCAATTCCATTGAGCATGCTAGTGGGTATGCTGACTGGCGCTGTTTGGGCTGGGATTGCGGGGTTTCTTAAAGCCAAAACAGGCGCTCATGAAGTAATCACAACCATCATGTTGAATTGGATCGCATACAACATCACCAACTGGGCCGTTACCGCACCTTTCTCTTCCGGCGTTGGTGTACCAAAAAGCCCAGAAATCGCAACATCTACCAAACTTCCCGCGCTTGCCACTGCGCAAGCGAATGTACTATCAGTTGGACTGTTTGTCGCAATAACGGCCGCTTTGGTCATTTATGTTCTCCTAGAGAAAACAAGCCGCGGTTACGAAGTGAAAGCGGTAGGGTTCAACCCGTATTCCGCTGAATATGGGGGAATTAGCGTATCGAAAAACATCATATTGACCATGGCAATCAGTGGGGCTTTGGCAGGTCTGGCTGGAACGCTTGAATCGATTGGATTGTATCATCGGTTTTATGGAACGCTTTCTGCGGGAAAGGGGTTTGATGGGATTTCCATTGCGCTGATTGGCCAGAATCATCCCTTTGGGATAATATTCGCTTCTCTCTTAATATCAGGATTGAGGACCGGTTCGAATCAAATGCAATTTGTGGGAGTTCCCAAACACATTGTCACGATTATCCAAGCGGTTATTATTTTTCTAGTTGCAGCTGATCGGATTGTTCGATCAATCCTGAGGATTCGTACGTCCAAGGGGGGAAGCCCGGTATGATGAATTTCTTAATCGCATTGGGACAGAGCGTGACAAACCCTGTTTTCTACAAACAAATGCTCAGCGCAACCACCCCTCTCTTATTTGCTTCTTTGGGGGGGCTTTTCAGCGAAAAAACGGGTGTGACCAATATCGCCCTTGAAGGGATTATGCTTATAGGAGCCTTTATGGGCGTAGTGGGCACCTTCATGACAGGAAATCCTTGGGTCGGGATCATACTCGCGGTTGCTGCAGGAGTCTCATTTGCCTGGCTTCATGCCTGGGCAAGCATTCGGTTTTGCGCAAACCAAATCGTGAGTGCCACGGCATTGATTCTTCTGGCGCAAGGTTTGACGGGTTTTTTGTTGGAACCCATCTTTGGCCAACCCGGATCGACCGACATCTTCCCTAAGCTGGAATGGGGCGCATTCAATCCTTTTGACATCTTCCCCAAAGGATCCTTTCTTCATGAAGTTTTCGGTTTTTTGAGTCCTTTTGTCTTAGTCGCTTTCCTTCTCGTCGTCGCCTCGTGGTTTTGGATCTATAAAACCCAGGTGGGTTTGAGGATGCGAGCTGTGGGTGAAAACCCCGAAGCTGCCGATACTTTGGGTGTCAACGTGTTTCGGATCCGATACTTTGGTGTCATTATGAGCGGGGTCTTTGCATCCCTTGGAGGGGCGTATCTTTCTGTGGGAGAATTGGGTTTGTTTAGTGAAAACATGACTGGGGGGAAAGGCTTTATTGCTCTTGCAGCCATGATTCTTGGAAACTGGCATCCCGTGAAGACCATGGGCGCATGTATGCTTTTTGGAGCAGCACAAGCCCTTAATGAACAACTGCAGAGCAATCCAAACCTCGCAATCGCTTCAACAACTAAACCCTTGTTCAACTTGCTCCCCTTTGTGATCACCCTCGTGGTTGTGGGAGGTTTGGTTGGCAGAAGCAGAGCTCCAGCTTCTGTCGGTGTTCCGTATGAGAAAGAAGGATAGAGGCTTTGGGTATCTTTTCTCTGGTCTTTTTTCTGTTGGGGGCTTTCTTCTTAATAATGGGTACGATGGGTATGATCTTCATGAAAAGCAATCTAGTCAGAATTCATTTCAGCGGGATTTCCGATACGGTTGGCGTTATCTTAATTGTAGGTGGATTAGGGTTCCTCTATCCGGAAAACCTCTGGAAGTTTCTGCTCTTGATTGGATTACTCGCCATAACAGGTCCAATTTCAGCGATGGCTATTGCCCGGGCAGTCTTTGAGCGAGGAAAGAGAAAATAGTCAACGGTTGTTTTTCGAAATAACCTATCTTACAACGGGAGGGATGAAAAAAATGAAGAAAGCTGTAATGATTGTGGGATTGGTTTTGATTCTTGCAATGGCAGTTTTTGGACAGAGAGTAACCGTAGAGTTCTGGCACGCTATGGGTGGTGGCCATGGTGAGGCCTTGGCTGAAATCGTAGAAATGTTCAATCAACAGAATCCAGCCATAAAGATTGAAGCCATCTATGTGGGAAATTACAATGCCCTTCAGCAAAAAATCTTAGCTAGTGTACAAAGCGACACACTTCCCGTCATATCTCAGGCATACTCCAACTGGACTTCCAAACTACTCCAGAGCGACGTGGTCCAAGAGATCAGCTCTTTTATCAACGATCCAGTCATCGGTTGGACCCAAGCTCAATGGGAAGATATCTGGAAACCGTTCCGGGAAATGGGCACTTGGGGAGATACGGTCTATGGAGTTCCATTTAACAAGAGCGTTTATGTAATGTACTACAACACCGATTTATTGGATTTTTCTGGTCTGGATATCCCGACCACAATGGACGAACTCTATGCTGTGGCGAAAGAACTTACAGTAGATGAAACCGGTGACGGAGTGATTAACCAATATGGGATTGGATTCCGATCGACCGTCGACCACTTTACTGTCTTCCTTTTGGCCATGGGCGGAGAAATCATGACAACCAATCCCGACGGAACATATACTGTAACCATCAACTCTCAAGAAGCACGAAACACCTTTGCCTTTATGAAAAAGATGATGGACGAAGGGATTGCATTTGTTGAAGGCGGATATTTAGATGGTCCTTTTGGAGACGGTAGAATCGCGATTTTCATTGAAACCGTCGCAAGCAAACCGTATGTAGATCGCGCATCGGTTGGGAAGCATGATTGGAATTGGGCTGCTATTCCCACTGGCGTTACCTTCCGCCCACCTTTTGCCGGTACAGAACTCATCATGTACAAAAGCGCAAGCGATCAAGAAAAAGCTGCTGCTTGGGAATTCATGAAGTTTTTGACCAGCCCGACTGTGACAACATTCTGGTCATTGAAGACCGGGTATGTTCCAGTGCGAAAGAGCGCTTTGGATACCTCTCAGTGGAAGACATTCGTTCGGATTGATCCGAAAGCCGGCATTCCGGTTGAGTTCCTGGAATACGGGTATTCCGATCCTAAACCGAATGTATGGGAAGAAATCCGTACATTGATGAACACGCTTGTTCAAAATGTGCTCCATGACAAGTGGACCATCGATGAAGGCCTTCAGATTACGGAAGCCGAGATCCTAAAACTAATGAATCAGTAACCACCCTTGATCTTTATCGATAACCAAAAAAGGCGGGAATATTCCCGCCTTTTTTTTACAAACCCGCCGCTTTCACAACATTCCGCATCAGGATCTGTGTAGTGACCCCCCCGATCCCTCCAGGTACAGGAGTAATCCGGATCCTTTTTTCTGAACCTTTAAGGGAGTCCATATCGACATCACCGACGACTTTTCCGTCAACGACATTTATACCTACATCAATCACTACGCAGTTGTCCGGGATTTCTTCATCACCGATTAAGCGGGCTTTCCCGGCTGCGACAACGATCAGTTCCGATTCCAATAAAATCTTCTGCAAGTCCTTAGTTTGAGTATGACAAACTGTCGGAGTTGTGCCCAATCGTCTTTCAAGAACCATCAAAGCCAACGGTCTTCCGACTGTGTTGCTTCTTCCGATTATCGTCATCCTCTTTCCCAAAAGTGGGATCTCGTAATGAGTAAGTGTCATAATAACTGCCTCGGCCGTACAAGGATAGAAAAAGGCTTTTTCGTATACAATAAGCCCAAGGTTTTGCGGCGTACGTCCTTCAATGTCTTTTTTTGGATCCAGTTCTTGAAGGACGCGCACTTCGTCCAATCCTTTTGGTAATGGATGGGCGATCATGACTCCATGAACGTCTTTTCTCACATTCAAATCGCGAACGGTTTGAATGACGGTTTGTTGATCCACTCCACCATCCAAATCAATGTGAGAGAAACGAATGCCAAATCCTTCTGCTTGCTTCCTTTGCGATTCAATATACGTTCGTGTATCATCCGATGCTCCTGCACTTACCGTAACCAAAGATGGAACAATTCCTCGGTCGAGATATTCTTGTACAGCATCCGACGTTTCTTTTTTTACCAGCGCCACAATCGGTTTTCCCTTAAGCAGTTCCATGGTTTCACCTCCGTTGTTCGGGTTTCCATTCAATAGAAATCCTTGTCGTTCCAACCAGTACTGATATCCTTTGCACCCCAGCCGATTGGAGCGCCTCTTTTGCTTTGGATATTCGTTCCCATTCGGCGGAAGTCAGCGATGAACCGATTGAGAGCTCTTTCGTTAATGGATCAAGCGTGCCCAAAGGAATCCAACCACTTTTCCGCCCACAAAAAATAACGGTTCTTTCACCTGGGTCGATCCGAAAATCGTTCTTCCTCAGCTGATCAATCCCACTCACAAATACAGGTTCACTCTGTTCGGGACTGATTTGCCTCACAAAAAACCGAAATGAATCGTCTCTAGTGAACGGCTGAAACCTCAATCCTGAACACGGAAATAGAGAAGGGCTAAATCCAAAGAGTTCCATCTGATCAAGAACCAAATTCCCAAATCGGGTTTTTTCCAATATAGGGGGGAAAGAACTCGGCTGTTTCGCCTTACCGAAAATTGCATTCCCAAGGTCCTTTACTTCCTGTTGCCGCCGACGATACTTTGACAACACCTCCGAATACGTCGGATGATACCCAAACAAAGCATCCAACGCCCCGCTTAAAGTTAAGGACCGTAAAACCGAATCAGACAGGATAGTTGACGTGTTTCGGCATATTCCATCAAAATCGAGCTTTTCACCCGGAACCGGTTCGGTTCGGAGTTGGATGCATTCGCGAATCCAAGCCATCGGAAGGTTGGGGATCAATGAAAGACCCAATCGTACCCCGTTTCCCTCTGACCGGCTATAAACGTCTGAACTGAGAATATCCATCGGCAATACGGATAATCCATTCCAAAGCGCTTCCTGTGTAACCCAAAAACAATCATGTGGGTGAGAAGCGCATTGGTGAATCCAGTGGCTATAAAAGAGCGCGGGATCTCGTTTTTTTGCCCATACACATGCCAGAGTCAAATACACATACGCAGAAGCATGGGCTTTCGGAAAGGCATAAAGAGAAAGGTGTTCCATGTCCGAGAACCATCGTGCGGCAAATTCTCGACCCAACCCATTGTCTTCCGCGTTCTGAACCCATCGTTGATACAGCTTTTTCCCCTCTTCTGTATCTATAGAAATCCTTTTTTTTCGGAACTGATTCGCTTCTTCTCCCGAAAACCCTCCAAAACGCATCAATATCTCCATCAGTTGCTCTTGGTATATCGAAAGCCCAAAGGTTTCACCCAGGATCTCCTGGAGATCAGGATGGGGTAGTTTTTGATCGCTGTCTTCCGCTTTCATCTGGAGCATTCTCTCTGTCATCCCGCTTTGAATTGGGCCAGGACGGTTTAGAGAGATTAAGGCCCGAGTTTCCGGGAGATTGATTGGTTGGAAGCGATCGGTAATCGATCGGCCGAAGCTGCTATCCAGCTGAAAGATCCCACAAAGGTTTCTTGGATGAATCTGGGAATATAGATTCGGATCATCGATCGGTATCGATTCGATTGGGGTTCCTACCTGTTTCAGAAAACTGAGGGTACTCAACCCCAATAGATCCAATTTGGTATACCCCAATTCAGCCAGGTCTCCCATGTCATATTGGGAAACCATCAAGTCTTTTTGAGGCATCATTGGGAGAATCGACAACAGGTCTTCCTCGGAAACCAGTACGCCAGCTGCATGAGTGGACGTATTCCGGGGCAGTTTTTCAATCATCTTCATTCCGTTTCTTCGAATGAATGTCCTCTCTTCTTGAGTAAACTGATCTGACTTCCATTCAAGCAACCGTTTTAACCCCTTGTCTCCGAAAGTACCATAGGTAGTGATCCGACATAGATGCTCTTTGCCATAGCGGTCCGCCAACAATTGAAATAAATGATTCCTCTGGGTATCTTCCAAATCGATATCGATATCCGGTTCATCAAATCGGTCTTGGCTTAGAAATCGCTCAAATAAAAGGCCCTCTTTGACGGGATCGGGGTACGTAATGCCCAGAAGATGAACAACCAAAGAACTCACTGCTGAACCCCGTCCTGGCCCAACCCAACAATCATTTTGCCGGGCGACGGTAACAATATCCCGCACCAGTAATAGGTATCGAAAAAACCCTTTCTTCGAAAGGATGTCCATCTCCTTATCCAAACGGTTTCGATATCGGGAATCTTTTTCGAATATCGATCGTTCGGAAAAACACGAACGCACCATTGCCTCTTCATCCATTTGATCCATACGGCTCTTCCAATCGGGAGGCAAAGGAAACTGGATCGCTCGTTTGAGAGTGTATGGCTCAAATAGAGGAAGGATTTTTTGTAAGGTTTCCAAACCGCAATCCACAATAGGGGCTGTTCCTGCCCAAAGCGTTGGATTGTCATAGGCGATACCGTTTTCAGAGTCTTGTGCAGTTGGTTGGACTTTAGTCAAGATGTCCAATAGAGGCTTGTCTTCTTCTCGAAGAAGAACAACAGGTGGAAAAAAAAGAAGAAGACCTTTGGGGATGGATTGCATGGGAGCAGTTTCTAAAGTGTCTGGATACACGGCAAAAAAAGAATGGGGATGGTTCGATGCCTTTATTGAAAAATCGTTCACCGAGCATTGAAATACCTTGAGCGTGTCTTCCGAATCAAGCAAAGAATCTTGTCGGATTCGTTCATTTTGATAGGCTACCAGTTGAAGGTACCCGCGGATATTTCGTGCGAAAATATTGATTCTCGTTTTGTCTTTCTGATCGATCTCGATTCCTGCGATCGGCAGCAATTGGTTTCGTTCGGCTTCTGCAAAGAGTTTCGCAATTCCATGCATGCGCCGGTCACAAAGGGCAATATAGGATATACCCTTCTCTAATGCAGAATGGGCCAGTCCTTCCACAGTAATGAGGGATGCACCGAACTCATAGCAGGAATGGATATGAAGCAACTTGACGCTCCTATACCCTAACTTTCAGCATGTTCCATAAGATCCGATTGCTGGGCTCGAAAAAGTAACCGGTATTCCAGGATAAACCAGTAAACACCCATACTCAGCAGAGATTTCCATAAAGCCTTTTGCATCGCACGTATGGTGGCAGAATCTATGCCTGTCCGTTCTTTTGATTGCTTGGAAAGTATTCCCAAAAGCTCTTTCCATGAAAGAGAGAAGAAAAAGCCAGCAACCAAAGCGAAAACGACAGAGGCCCAACGAAATCCGATTCCATCGGTAAATGACCAGAAAAACAAGCTCGTCCCTGACCAGAACCCACATATGATTAGCAATGTTTGAACCTGCCGCAAAGAGGGAATCGATGTTTTTGATTTTGCTTTAGATGGGGCCGAACGATCTTTCTTTCCTCCGCTGGGTATTCCTTTGACCATAAGGTTCTGATCCTTCAAACGAGAAATGATCCGCATTGCCAGAGACCATTGAAGGGTGATCATCATCATTATGCTGACGCGCGAAAGAATCCCCATTACCGTAGTCATAACTGGGGCTGTTTCAGCGAACCCCTGACTAGCGATACCCAGAAGTATCCCTACAAACAGACATACCATCGATACAACACCTATAGACGGTTCTAAATCCCGAAACACGCAATGACCTCCCTTACAGCCACTTTTCTAATCATGATTATACCATAATTCCTATTTCAAAGAGTACCGACCCTGATATGGAAAAGTAGTGGACAATATGCTATGATATAGGCAGTAGGAAAATTGATGATTTTTTTGGGGAATCGTTGGGGGGTCCAACCATGGAATGGTTATTGGTTTTCTTGATTGCAGGATCGTTGTTTTTTACACTAATGGGAAATTTCAAGATCTCAAGACTGGAAGAGCATTCCCAAAAACAAGCGCAGGAAGCGGAAGCAGAGAGAGAAAAGTGGAAGAATCAATGGATCGAAAAAGATAAAGCCATTCATCAAACTCTGAGTGATATCCAGGATCAGCTTAAGGGATCGATTGATGAATTCCAAACGACTGCCATACAGGCGATTCGAAAGGATATCCGCTCTTTGGAACAAGTCTTTGCTCGGATTCACCAACAAATCGAATCCATGAAAGATCAACTGCAGGAAGGACCCATCCCCGTTCAAAGTCCGCCTATTTTCGAACAACCGACAGCGATTGAACCTTCCGTTGAGGGACCAACCCCTCCCTCCAATCGTTTTTTGACTTCGATTCTTGAACGGATGCATTCCTTTTCTCCGGAAGAAGAACACCTCATGATCAAGGTCTTTCAAACAGAAGCGAGTCGTTGGCATCGACCCTCTGAGACAGGAATCTCAGAAACAACTTCAAAGCTAATTTTCCCTCTTTTGGGAAGAAAACTAATCATAAACGGAGTACCGATCGTAAAGATCAAAGAATCGGGAGGGTTTGTCAAGTTTCTTTGGGGGGATGGCCTTGCGGATGCGGAACAAGAATCTATTGCTGCGCACTTTGCCGATGAGGTGAAAGAATGACTCCCTTTGAAGAAGAAATCATTCGCTCTCTGAGAAATGGGTCGGACTTACCCTTCGGTGCAGCTTCCCGCTTGATTTGTGGGCGCGAACGAGAAGAGGCCATAGTCATGAAAGACTTGCAATTCGTTGCAAAAGGGGGATCTGCTCTTCGCGTGTTTTTGGGGGACTATGGGACCGGGAAAAGCATGCTCGGTCGTTATGCTCTCGCAAGAGGTTTGGAGTATGGTATGCTTCCGATCTGTACCTCCGCACCTCCCCTGCATAAACCGATTGAAGCCTATCAAGCGCTTGTGAAAGGAATCATTACTCCTGAGTTTTCGGGGGAATCCCTATATTATCTCCTGTCCCAATGGTCGGAAAAGATGATTGAAAAGATGAAAGAACAAGGACTCAAGCTTGAAGAGCTTGTGTCGTTTTTGGGCGCGATCCGAGACAAAGTAAAAGAACATGAATACACCAATGACTTCTATGAAGCGATCTCTGCGTTTGTGGAAGGGCATATTTCCGGGCGAGAAGACATCAAAAAACGGGTGATCGATTGGATGTCTGGTCAACGAGTCAGCCTACGTGAGTTAAAAGACATCCGTGTCGTCCGTAGGGTCGAATCGCGCGAGGAGAGTTTTCTTTTTTTAAAAGACCTCCTCAAACTCTCGCAAGCCATCGATTATTCGGGGATTGTCGTTGTCTTCGATGAGCTTGAACTAACTCAAAACCTTCGAATGGACCTGGTGATTCGCAATTATAACGCATTGAGAGAAATTTTGGATATGATCTCTTCAAAAGATCTGCCCAACTTGTATATGATTTGGTTGGGTACGCCCAGTTGGTTTGAAAACGGGGAACGAGGCGTCAAAAGCTATCTAGCGCTCCATGATCGGTTGAGATCTGAACTGTCAATGACCACCGAATCCACGGTGCAATACCTTTCTTCCATCCGCCCAGATATCTTTCCCAATCTGTACGAGCAAGTATCTTCTTTATACCGGGATGCCTACTCGTTTGATGGAATTGCTCAAGTAGACGAAACATGGAAAGAGAAACTCAAAGAATTCCTGGCGAGCCCGTTTCACCAAGATCAGTTTGTGGAGATGCGCCAAGTCGTGAAAAGCATTGTGGAATTTCTGGATATGCTGAAAGACGGAATTGACGCAGCCAAAGCCTTTGAATTAATTACAGGAAAAGCCAAAGAACAGAACTCCGAAGATCCTTTCGAATTTTGGAGTACCTAACTCTCTGATCACCGAAAAGTAACGACTCCCTCTATGGGCTTTCGAGATCGTTCCGCGATCTCCCTTTTTTGGTTTTTTTCTGAAAGCTCCGAACCATCCGAAGGATAGCCCAATGCGATCAGAGTGATTAAGATATGCGATGAAGGAATCCCTAGCAAATCTTTGATCGGAGATGGTTCATACCCGGCTACAGGGTGCGCAACGAGTCCGATTTGGGTTGCTTGGATCATCAGAAACGCAGAAGCCAATCCCAAATCAAACAAAAGATAACCACGCTCATCCGATAGTTGACAATCAGCAGCAGGATCACCATGAACGCCAACCAAAACAGGGGCATTACGCATCCAACCATTCCCTGCCGTGAGATGCGGGTACACTCGTTCCAGGATTTGAGGATCTGAAATCACTTCAAAATGCCATGGCTGGTTATTCGAGCAGGATGGAGCCAGATGGGCACTCAGCATGATTTGATCCAACAAGTCACGGGAAATCGGATCCCTTCGGATTCCTCTGTATGCGCGCCGATTCTCAATAGCAGGCAGGGTAGATCGATCCTGTTGCATAATCCTTTTTAAGAAGGAAGAGACCTCATCATCGTGACCGGACACTTTTACTTTATCCCATTTTGCACGAATCACTCCCCATGGATCAAACACAAAGCTTGTCCTCTTTACTGTACCTCCGATTCCAGCGGAACCAAGGGCTTGAGAAAGGGTTCCATCATCGCTCATCAATTCAATCGTTAATCCATGCTTTGACCGGAACTTCGCGAGGGTACTCGGGCTGTCTCGCGAAACTCCGATCCACAAAACCCTCGGATCCTCTATCCCTTCGCCTATGGGGACCACTGAGTCGAACTCTTCTTCTGAGTTTCTGTCTTCAAGCTCAAGAGTGAATGTGGGTTGCTGATCCGAAAAAGCGATGCATTCTTTGGTACATCCTGGGGTAAAGGCTTTCGGAAAGAAAAAAAGAACGCCATACTTCCCTTTGAGCTGAGAATGAGTGATCCATTCTCCTTTGTCATTCTGCAGTCGAAATTCTGGAACTCGCACCAAACTCATCAATATGTCCACTCCTTTCATACAGATTATCCTGATCGATTATACCGGATCCTTTGTCTCTTTTCCAAAAAAAGGATTGCATGAAAAGCGAGATTGTGGTATACTTCGCCATGAATTGCTCATTATATACTGATAAGGAGGTGTTTCCCATGAAATCCCTAAACCGAAATCCCAGGAATTTCATTGAACAGCTTATCATGGACGACCTGGAGAGTGGAAGAGTTCAACAAATTCGGACTCGTTTCCCACCGGAACCGAATGCGTACCTTGGAATCGGTCACGCAAAATCCATCTGCTTGAATTTTGGATTGGCACAGGATTTTGGAGGTACATGCAATCTTCGTTTTGATGATACCAATCCCGCCAAAGAAGAAGAAGAGTATATGGAATCGATGAAAGAGGATATCCGGTGGTTGGGATTTGAATGGGATCAACTCTGTTACGCTTCGGACTATTTCGAGCAATTCTACCAATGGGCTCTTGAATTGATCGAAAAAGGGCTAGCCTATGTAGATCATCAGTCTGTGGAAGAAATCCGAAAGAACCGGGGAACCGCTTCGAGTAAAGGAACAGAATCTCCATGGCGCTATCGAAGCATTTCGGAAAACCGGACCCTTTTCGAACAGATGCGCGCGGGGGCAATGGAAAATGGAGAATGTGTGCTACGAGCAAAGATTGACATGAGTCATCCAAACATCCAAATGAGAGATCCGATCTTGTATCGCGTCTTGCACCAACCTCATTATCGAACCGGAGATCGATGGTGCATATACCCCATGTATGACTTTGCTCACGGATACGAAGATGCCATAGAAGGAATAACCCATTCTTTGTGTTCTTTGGAGTTCGAAGACCATCGCCCTTTATATGATTGGCTTTTGGACAATGTATCCGTACCTTCACGACCGAGACAATATGAGTTTGCTCGGCTCAATATTAGTTTTACCGTTATGAGCAAACGGCTGTTCCTTGAGATGGTGAAACAAGGAATTGTAAATGGATGGGATGATCCTCGAATGCCTACCCTTAGGGGTCTTCGAAGACGAGGATTCACACCGGCTTCGATCCGGAGGTTCTGCCAAGAAGTTGGGGTTGCAAAAGCGGACAGCATTGTCGATTTCGAATTTTTGGAGTTCATAATTCGGGAAGAGCTGAACAAAAGGGCTCCTAGGGTTATGGCTGTCCTGAACCCGCTCAAAGTGGTCATCGAAAACTACCCAGAGGGAATGGTTGAAGAACTCCCTGCGGAGAACAATCCGGAAGATCCGACTGCCGGTGAGCGAATGCTTCCTTTTTCTCGGGAACTGTACATTGAAGCAGACGATTTTATGGAACACCCTCCCAAAAAGTACTTTCGTTTGTCTCCTGGCGCGGAAGTTCGTCTCAAACACGCCTACTACATCACATGTACCGATGTTATACGGGATTCTGAAGGGAAGATTGTCGAACTTCGTTGCAGCTATGATCCCGATTCCCGGGGAGGAGGCACTTCTGATGGAAGGAAAGTCCGAGGGACTTTGCACTGGGTAAGCGCTGATCACGCCTTAGAAGCTGAAGTGAGACTCTATGACAAGTTATTTACCCTACGAAATATGGGGGAAATGGAAGACGGAAAAGGATATAAGGACTATCTCAATCCCGACTCGTTCATCTGTCTTCCAAATGCTCTCATCGAACCGTCTCTGCAAAACGCGATCGTTGGAGATTCCTTTCAATTCCTCCGCCAGGGGTATTTTACGGTCGATCCGGACTCAACTTCGGACAAACTCGTATTTAACCGCACTGTGGCTCTGAAAGACTCTTGGAAAAAACACCAGTAAAAAAGCCGGCTTCATGCCGGCTTTTTTTTCTTTGTTTCTTGAACCGTTTACCCCTCCGAATCGCTTCGATCGATCGAAACAACTCTTTCTATTTTTGCCAGGGATTTTGCCAGTCGATCGATGCCCACAAAGGCATTCGTCATGATAATGAGGGGTTTTTGATCTTTCACGTTGATTCGAATCCCTGATTCTTTCCGAAACCCCTGAGCCATTGCCATCTGGGTAGAAAGGGAGCCATATCGTCCGAACAGGAGAAACAGGCCGAGCATCCATGGCGGAAGGCCTTTCTCGTAACTCCCAACGGCCATAATCTCGTTCCACAGAACGATTCTTTTCCCCTTCAAGGAGTACTCAACAATTCCCTCTTCTTTGATTGCATACCATAGGGTCGCATACCAAAGACCAACAAAAAGAAGAAGCACACCAAAAAGACCAAGAACCCATAGGATGATCGCTATGGGAAAAAGAAACCATCCTTCCCAAACCAAAAGAACTCGACCAAGCCAAAAAAACCCAGTGGAAAGGATGAAACCTGCAATATCGGGTCCAAGAATTGCAGGACCTGTGAGATAATAGAGCGCGTCGGGAGCAAGACGACGGCGGGGAATCATCAAATACAGAAGGACTCCCGCAATGAGAATGAGAATTCCGGTGGCCCGTTGAGGAAACAATAGCCAGTTAGGCGGAGAAGGAGAATATGTGATTACGTCTTCACCTACCCACCGGTTGACTCCAAGATACAACAAACTACCAGTTTCTGAGCGCATCTCAACAAACAGGACAGTACCCCGATTGGGAAATGTCTCTGCCACAGGAATTTCCGAGGGAAGAAAGTAATAGTACGTTGAGTACCCCGAAGGAACGGCCCGATTCGCATAAACGGACGGTTCCCTCCGTGTGACGGAAGAATCGAGATCCCGATAGAGATTGAGCCAGTATGGATCCTCGGTTCGCGTAAGACGGTTTTCAGTCTGCGCTTGAATGTAGTCGTCAAGTGTTTCGTAGTTCGCTTGCTGCCAACCTGGTCTTCGCGAAAGTTCTTCTGAAAAGTCGATCACATGAACCCGATACACTTCTGATACAGGATTCCAGATCAACCAAATTCCGATGATCAAACCCGCAAGAAGAAATCCCCTCCGGGCAATCTCCATCCAGCGAACCTGCTTATGATCCGTTTCATTCCGCTTTCTTTTCATTGCTATCCTTTCTCAGCGCCTTTAGTCAAACCGCTGACGATATAGTTCTGCATCAGTAAGAACAAAACAACCATGGGAATCGCGCCTAACAGCGCTGCTGCTGTAAATAAGCCCCAATCTGTTTGATACGGGCCGTAAGCGAAGGTTTGCAGACCTACTGGATATGTATAGTTTTGCGGAGATTGTAGGATAATCCGTGCGAGCAGAAACTCATTAAAAATCCCCATAAATCCAAGGATGAACACAACAGACAAGACAGGAATCGCTAATGGAAGCACAATTTTCCAGAAAGTTTGGAGCCTTGTTGATCCATCGATCATCGCCGCTTCTTCCATGGATGTGGGGATTGTGTCGAAATACCCTTTGATCAACCACATATTGAATGCAATGGATCCTCCCAGGTATACAAAAGTCAACCCGCCCAAAGTATCGAGACCCAAAGGAGGAAATAGTTGGCCCAAAAACCGAAGAAGCGAATACAACGCGATGATCCCCATCGTTGCTGTGGGAAACATTTGAATCAACAAGAGGCCCAACAATCCATATTTCCTTCCTTTGAACCGCATCCGACTAAACGGATACGCGCCCAGCGAGCAAACAGCTACTGAGATCAAAGCGACTAAGAGGGCGACAACAATGCTGTTGAACAACCAGCGGACAAATTGCTGTTCCGGCTTCCGATACCAATACTGGGTCATATCAAAAATGAGTCGATCTTGATTCCGCAAGTACCCATGGACTGGGTCGAACCCTTCTTTTTCCGAAAGATCGCTCACTTTCCGACCGACCCGATTGAGAATGGCAGAAATCTCTTCAAACCCCCTACTGAAAACCGAATTGATCTCATTGAACTCGGATATGACAATAGGCGATCCGCTCAACTTCAGTCGGATGTAATACTCAGAAAGCGCCGCGAATGAATCCATCCTTGATTGAAGATTTCTCGTTAATTCTTCCAGGGCATTATACCCTCTCTCAAAAAGCGTCATCGTTTCAACCAAATCATAAAGCAAGTAAGACCGCTCCATCCAATCATCTTCCCGGTATGATTGGAGGCCTCCCAAGCCGTAGGTTTCTCGATGCCTCCTGATCTGAAGGATGTATTGTGAAAGACTATGAAAATCATGGACACGCTGCAAACCATCGCGCAAAAATAAACTTTCCACCCGAAGGATAACCCTTCGTTGGATTTCCCCTCGGGAGTTTGCAATCCTTTGCTTCTCTTCAACCTGCTGTCGCAAAGATTGGATCTCGGCATCCTTCAATGGAATCGCTTCCTTTTTCTCCAAAACCTTCTGGAGGTTGTTCTGGATCTGATTCGCTGCCGTATCCAAATCTTCCAATCGAGGAAAAAGGACCAAAATGGAATTATTCATGGCGGAAATGGAATCCTGTACCTTAGAATACCCAAGATTCTGCAAAACGCTTTCTTCTTGTGCAGCAAGAGAAATTGCCATTGAATTAAGGGTTTCCAACCCTTCAGCTAATTCTGGGTCTAAGAGTTCGATCTGAATTTGGTCGATTAATTGGTTGGTATTTTTGATCATTGTAAAGAAAGAAGTCGCTCGAGGCACAAAGGACGGATTGGCAATGGGATCCACTCGAGAAAAGGTGCTCTGAATGATCAAGAAAGCTTGTTGGAAGGCATGCACATTCATGAGCAAACTTTTTTGGAGAAAATCCAGTTTCTCTTCCATCACCATTTCTTGAAGCAGTAAATCTTGAATTTCCGCTTGAAGCTTGTTCCGCTCCTGTACTTTTGTGGTCAACAAACGGTTTGCGGCTTCGAATTCCTGAACTGGCTGTTGGTAGTAGACCTTATAATGGTTCTGCAGATGGTCCAGGGATTGACGATACGCTTGTTCAAAAGGAACGGTTGCATTCTCGGCGCTTTGGGCAAGCGATTTGAGCTCCTCCCGAAGTTCGTCAAACTGATGAAACTCCTCTTCCGATACGATGGATCGGATTAAAGTCGCAGCGCGATTCAAAATTCGGATGTTCACATCGCGATTCCATCGAGAATACGAAAACCCGGACTGAAGAAACAATCCTTTGGTATCTTCAGTGGCTTGGTCGAGTAATTCTAGAACTTCTTCCGCGCCATGTGGCATCAGATCCTGGAAAGCGTAGCCGATTTGATCCACTGCCGATACGAGCTCTTCAAGTTTGATCTCTTTTTCCATACGCAATCCCGCTAACTCGGGAAAGATGGATTCGATTTCCTGAAGCAGAAGTGGAGCTCGATCTTCGCTTGCTTGTAAATAGGCTGTCATAAGCTGGTAGGTGTATAAGTCGATTTCATCCTGCGTCCAGTTTTGCTGGAGTTGGAGGATAAAGGAATCCAGTCTCTCATGCTCCATTTCTTTTTTCGCTTCAAATTGCTCATAGTTGACGATCTTTTCGGATTCAGTCCATTCGAGAATCCCTTCGCGGTCATCGTTTGCCAGAGCCATTAAGTGGAGACTGTGATCCATCTGACGAATGAACTCTTGTTTCATCCGGTCAAACTCTCTTTGGAGATCTGCTTCGTTCATGCCAGAAAACCGCTGGGAAAGATTCATGAGATTTTGCATATCAGCCAGCAAAACTGGCAGGTTTCTGGGGGGTAAGAGCAAGTCTTTGTAATGCTGAAATGTTGATCTTGTGCTGAACAGTTTGGTCGAGAAAGCAGCGTTATCCCTTCGAACAGATGTTGTCACAACCCATACAATCGGGAATAAGACGATCGCTACTACCACAATTAATAAGATATGTCGGAGCCAGTATATTCTCTTTTGTACAGCCATTATCGATTCGTCTCCTCAAAGGCCCCGGAAAGCCGAAAATTGACATAACTGATTCCGGCAACTATTACGAAGATAAACACCGATATCGCTGCAGCATAACCAAAATCCTGTCCCCGCTCGCTTTGGAAAGCCAGTTTGTAGGTATACGAAATGAGAATGTCTGTAGAACCTGCATTTGTTATTGAATCCGGCATAGCAGGTCCTCCTCGAGTAAGAAGATAGATATTCACGAAATTATTAAAGTTATACGCAAACGAACCAACCAAAAGGGGCGCGACTGAAGTCATCAAGAGGGGAAGTGTGATTTTCCAAAACTGCCTAAACCGGCGAGCGCCATCAATTGCCGCGGCTTCATACATTGTTTCGGGTATGGATTGGAGCGCGCCCAGACAGACTGTCATCATATAGGGAAATCCAAGCCAGGTGTTTACAATGAGGACTGCCACTTTGGCCCAAAAAGCGTCTCCCAACCAGCGAATCGGTTCTCCTCCAAAAACTTGAGTGATCAAAACTTTATTAATGACCCCATACGTTTCATTAAACCAACCCACGCGCCATACGAGAACTGAAATGAATGCGGGAATGGCCCACGGAATAATCAGAAGCGTTCGATAGACTTTCCTGCCCTTTAACCGTTGATCATTAAGAACCATAGCCAACATAAGTCCGATGATAAAGGTAAACAGAACGCTCAAGAAAGCCCAAATGAAAGTCCAGTTGAAAATTCGGAGGAACGGTCCACTTAATCTTGGATCTGCAAAAAGTTTCGTGAAGTTTTGAAGGCCAACATAGGTCACATAGCCCCCAACAATAATCCGGGATCCATCATCCTGGATCTCGTAAAAATTCCCGTCTCTTTCGTCTAAAGTCCTACCGGTAAGCGTATTAATGAACACTGTTCGTAAAACGGCTTTCCCGTCAACTTCATAGGTTTTCGTATCCAAAACATATTTCTTTTGAACTGGAACCATTTTGCGAAATCCATATCGCGTTCCAAATCGGATATTGGGTAAAGTAGGATGTTCGAGGATCACTTTATCTAGAAAGCGTGCATACAAGTTGCTGACAAAAAACCGTTGATTGGGAAGGGTGGTTGGATCTTCAAAACTAAAAAAGTAATCGTATACGACTGTCTGACCCGCTACTGTCTCTTCAATCGCTATGAACTGGTCGGGTTGCCGAAAAGAACGAACGAGATGATAAACTCTTCCATCGATCGTTGCCTGATCGTTAGCCACTCTCTGATATTTTGCTCTGGTAAGCGTTGGAACTCCGTTCACATCAACGCTTTCAATTTCAGGGGTAGCCGCAAGGAATAGGGTATCTTCGTGATAAAGCAACAAAACAAACTTCTCCGTCGGGTGTAGGTCTTCAATCTGCACAAAGATGCTGTAGGAATAGACTTCTCCGGTATCCAGAGGAGCATATTGTTTTAGCAGAGACTCAACCACCTGGTCACGGGTAAAAATGTGACCGGTTCCATAATTGGTAAACGCAACGTCCACTGTATAATAGATCGGGTATAGAGTAAGCACAAAGAGCAAAATGAGAGCGGGAATCGTGTACCGATATGGATACCCACCCGGACGGATAATCATCCAGTCGATCGCTACGATCAAGATGACTAAAATGACTCCCAACCCTGGCATACCGCTCCCAAAAAGGTATATAGCGCTCCAAACAGCAATAGCATTGAATATCGCTAGGAGTACCCACCCCAGGACCTTGAAGAACACATAGAGCACCTCCACACCTCCCCTATATCAAAAAGGGATGGCATACGCCATCCCTTCTTTTTGGTTCGGACCGATTATTGGCCCAATGCAGTCCGGATTTTTTCTACCGCTTGCTTCAATGCTTCCGATGCGGGAAGCTGATCATTGATTATCTGGCTTAAGGCATCATCCATTGAACCCCATACTGCGCCCATCTCAGGGATATTGGGCATAGGAATCCCAAATGCTGCGCTATTTGCGAATGGGGCTACATCAGGTTCGTCTTTGACCATATTCAAAACATCCAAACGGACCGGTGGTCGTGGATCTTCCAGGAAGATTCGGTACATGACATCCTGGGTATTCACAAAGTTCGCCAGGAAATCAATTGCAAAGAGGGTATTGGGGGATTTGGAACTGATCATAAATCCTTGGACGCCCGTGAACGGACGGCCAGGATGCCCGTTGATCGAAGGAACTGGGGCAATTCCATAATCGATTCCGGCTCTTTTGTAGTCTGCAATCGCCCATGGGCCATTAAGAATCGCCATGGCCATTCCGTCTTTGAAAAGCCCATCCATGATTTCATACCCATCACCGATTTTCAATACTCCTTCTCGGTATAGCTGCTTGATGAAATCAGCACCCATAATCGCGCCTTCGTTTGCCAAACCGATATCTGTAGAATCGAGTCCTTGATCGGTCATTTTGAACACATATCCGCCTCCAGCGAACAAGAAGGCTGCCGAGTGGTAGAAATTCCCGGCAAAATAGACAAAGCCTCTGAATTCATCGGATGTGTATTCTTTGGCAATGGGCAGAAACTCTTCCATCGTTTTTGGAGGTTCAGGTAGATAATCTTTGTTGTAGATAAATGCCATGGCTTCAATCGCATAAGGGATCCCATAGAGCTTTCCGCCAAAGCTGAAGGCTTCTAAAGCAGTATCCATAAATTCGGCTTTATCTCTAGCGGTCAAAAAATCAACTGGCGTTAATAGTCCGTTAACAACCAATTCCGCAATTCGGTCATGGGCACCCACAATGATATCGGGTCCTTCACCAGCAGGCGCTGCAGTGAGAAATTTGGTTTGAATATCGCCAAATGGGACTTCTACCACATCAACAGGTATACCGTATTGGGCTTCAAACTCATCTCCCAGTCGTTGCAACACGCCTACTTGTTTTTCAGAGCACCAGATGGTCAATCGTCCAGGAACTGCTGCCAGCCCAATGGATGCAACCAACGCAAGCGCAATAACCCATACCAGTAGTTTTTTCATAAGCTTCGCCTCCTCTTTGATTGAGTAGAGAGATACTTATAACAAGTCTATGATATCATCATTTTCCCGATTCGTCAATAGCTGTTTTCTTTTCGCCCGTTACGATTTCCATTCTCTTTCCGTCAATTGCTTTGGGAAAAAAAATCGATTACCGATCCGATTCCGGATCAGGAATTTTGATTGAGAATCCAAAAGAGGCAGCAAACGAAAGGAGTGGGAACATGAATCAAACATTCTTCAAAACGATCTCTGTGTTGGTATTGGCAGGGATTATGTGTCTCAGTTTTACAGTGGTGTTTGCGAATAGTCCGGTTATCTTAGAGGAAACGACCAATTCGGTAGCTTTGGGACAACCATTGTTGGTTACCCTCCATGAAAACCCAACTACAGGCTATCAGTGGGTATTTGAAATCTCTCGTTGGGATATCCTAGAATTTCGTTCATTTGAAGTCGTCGGAGGAGGATCTGCGGAAACAGGTGGGCAGGCTCCTCTGGGAGCGGGTAGAGATGTGCAATGGGAATTCCGCAGCATCAAACCGGGATTTAGCCAGATCCAGTTCGATTATGTACGGAGTTGGGAAACCTCGCAAAAACCGGAAGACACTCGAATCTTCCATGTAAGTGTTCTCGATCAACCCGGAATCCAAATATTCATCGACCTTAAAGAAGTAACCAATCATCCATCCGTCGGTCAATTGATGAGTGTCATATTGGAAGAAAACCCAACAACCGGGTACCAATGGTTTTTCGAGATATCAGATCCCGATAGTCTTTCCTTGATCGAATCGAAAGTGAAAATCCCCCCGCAAGAAGGGTTAGTCGGAGCACCACGAACGATGCAATGGGACTTCCACGCGACGAAACCGGGTATCGTATGGGTTCATTTCCTGTACTACCGGAGCTGGGAAGGAAAAGAACAAGCAATCGACGAGAAGGTGTATGTCATTCACATTCATGAATAAGACCAACCAACCAAAGAACTGATCTGTTTCGGACAATCAATAAAACTGCCTTGGACCGAACCAAGGCAGTTTTTCTTGAGCATCCTCTCATTGATTCATTCAATCATTCCATTCTATTCGGATTTGGTTCCATATCCGATTGCCTCAAGAATCTCACCACTATCTCCGTCAATATGCCTTGATTGACCTTCATGATTCTTCTTATCTTGTGACGGCCGATCCGCCCTAAAACGATGCGCATTCTCTTTCCCTTGTTTCGTTTCATGGCAAAACCCCAAATTATGAGTCAGGAGGAATGAAGTGCGGAGATCTTGTGCTTCTTCTCGATTCGAGAGGAACAATTTGCCCTTTTATCGGTTTATTCTTCTAAAACACGCGCAGATAACCCCGATGGGATCATGAGAAAACAGCTCATAGCGATTGCTTGCGGACTTACTCTTTCATTGATCTTCATTGTCTTTTCCATAGAAGTAACCCACCCAAAAGGACAATCCCTTCAAGGCATCTGGATCGTAGAAAATCGTGACACGGCTTTCGATGTTTCAGAAGCAAAAGCAATCTCTCAAGAAACCGGAAAAACGGTTTCCTTTGTTTCGCATTTTTCGGGTACTGATCGCGAAGTTCTGATGATCTTATCTTCAAAAGAGGCAGCGTTCCGGGTATTTATCAATGAACAGGAGTTGACAAAATGGACCCAACGCTCCCGACTGCGCCACCGGTTGCCAAGCGCGCTCGTTACACTAATACCCGAAGGTCTGCTGAATGAAGAAAATCAAATAGTCATCTCCTTTTCGAAACTCCCTTCAGAAAGTAATCATTTTCTGTCCTCATTCACCCTGACGATGCAGGAATATATCGCTTTCGATCGGAACTGCTTGCTTTTCAATTCCTATTTTATCGCCTTTTACTTCGGATCAATGGTTCTTTTGTCTTTTATCCTACTATCTATGGGATGGTATGGAATCGGCGCCAAAAAGAAGACATACCTCCTTATGGGAACCGGGATCTTCGTTTCATGCGTCGGTAATTTTCCTCTTTTTGCCGAAACGGCTTTTATTTCTTTGGATCAATTGACCGAGATCAGTCATATGGGCATGTTGGTTCTCTTTTTTTGCACCTATCTCGGACTGGTTATGTTCATAAAATCGATCGGAGGATTCTTCTTTGATCCCCCGCGGTTTTCGAACCGCCTATTATGGGGTATGCCTTTGATTACGCTCGTTTTCCTTCTGGAGAATTTCCTACCCAGAGGGCTTTTGATGCTGATTGTTGATTTGGGTTTGATTGTCCTACTCGCTTTTTTCGCGTATGCCTATTTTTTGCTTCGAAGCAAGATGACAGCGGTCGTGTTTTTCATGTTGGGTTGTTCGATCTTTTCTCTCCTGATTGTGGACCAGTTTTCTCAATCGATTCCGAATGCGCCTTATCTTAGAGATCATGGTATATTCGCCTTTATTTTTATGCACGGATTCTTGCTTGTCAAAGATTACCGCAGTCTTTTCCAGGAAAAAAACACCCTTTTAGAAAAATCCACAAAAGACGGGTTGACCGGTCTTTACAATCAAACGAGCTTTAAAACCATCCTAGACAATCATATCGGCTCGCCCGGTCAAAACCATCCTTCTTTTTTGCTTCTTTTTGATATTGATAATTATAAGAAGTTTAACGATACCTATGGACATGTCGTCGGTGATGCAATCCTTAGAGAAGTCGCAAAAAGAACAAAAGAAAAGATCCGATCGACAGACGCGATCGGGCGGTATGGCGGGGACGAGTTCGGAATCCTCCTGCTTAATACCAACGAAAAGCAAGCGCGATGGATTGGAGAAAAAATCCGCAAAGCCGTTTCCGAAAAACCGTTTCTCGTAGAAGGAATAACACACTATGTCACGATCAGCGTAGGCATATCTCCAAACCAAAGCAGCCACGCTCATGCGGAAGAATGGATTCGTGAGGCAGACAAAGCTCTTTATCGATCGAAAAAATCCGGTAAGAATAGACTGTCGGTTTGAAACCGCTTGCTGGTCCGAATCAAAAGTTATTTGAGACATTCAGTATTCCGTTTTTTTCGAGATCATGGATCATCGTATAGTGGTATCATGGATGATTTGAGGAAGTGGTTTTGTGGCAGAGCATGAGATCAGACAACGGGACCAACTATGTATGGGGACAGTGATTACCCACAGGGTTTGTGGAGATCATTCCGAAAAGGTTCTTGAGGAAGCGGAACAAGAGGTCAACCGATTGAATCGTTTGCTCAGTCGATTCGTTGCGGAAAGCGAAATCAGCCAGATTAGCGATGCGGCAGGGAGAAAACCGATCCCTGTCAGCAAATCAACATATGAACTCTTCCAGGTCGCCTTGGAGTATTCGGAAATCAGTCATGGCTTGTTCGATGTTACCATTGGACCCTTGGTCGAACTTTGGGATCAGGAGAAAAGGGAACTGTCGGTTCCTGCCCGGGAAGAGATCGAAACTTGTCTCGCACTTGTGGACTATCACTGTGTGATCTGTGATGATTGTTCCCAGTCAGTGGGTTTAGAACGAGAGAGACAATCCGTTGATTTTGGAGGAATCGGGAAAGGCTTTGCTGCAGATCAGGTTTTGGATCGTTTCCGCAATCAGGGAGTGGAATCGGGGTTTACCAATTTTGGAGGGAATGTTGCCCTGCTTGGTTCAAAACTCGATGGATCTTGTTGGAGAGTAGGGGTTCAGCATCCCAGAGAGAACGGGCAGCTCATTGGGTTTCTCGATCTGATTGACCGGTCTGTTGCAACGTCAGGAGATTACCAACGGTATTACCAAGCAAAAAACGGTCGCTTCTATCATCATATCATCAACCCTACGACAGGCTACCCTTCGGACTCCGGGTTAATCAGCGCCACGATTATCACAAAAAGCGCTACAAAAGCCGACGCCCTTTCAACCATTTTCTTTTCTTCAGGAATGGCTGGTTGTCGATATTTGCTTCGGTTGCTTCCAGAGGTCGAAACGGTGCTCATTGATAAGGATTTGAATGTGTATATTTCAACGGGTTTAGAAGGGAATTTTCGCGCCATCGAAGGCATCAATGTCTACACCCTTGATCCGATATCGAAAAAAGAAGCAGGGTTGTATGGGTGACCTCTAGGGAAGAATGGCGTACCAAATGATACAGATATCCCATTTTTTTCGGAGTATAATGGATCTGAGGAGAAAAATCGAAAGGGGGTATGAAAATGAAGAGAAAGGTGACAGAGCATGTTCGTTGGATCGGGATAATCGACTGGGAACTCCGGAAGTTTCATGGAGAAGATTATTCCACGCACCGCGGATCTTCGTACAACGCCTATCTTATTACCGATGAGAAAACAGTGCTCATTGATACCGTTTGGACGCCTTATGCGAAAGAGTTTGTCGAAACCCTCAAGAAAGAACTGAATGGCAGGCCGTTGGATTACATCATTGCCAACCACGGAGAGGTCGATCATAGCGGAGCGCTTCCGGAGGTAATGAAGGCCTTCGCTGGAACGCCCATTTATTGCACGGCAAACGCGGTACAATCCTTAAAAGGCCAATTTCATGAAGAATGGGATTTTCGTACAGTAAAAACAGGAGATCAATTGTCTCTGGGCAAACATACCTTGACTTTTATCGAAGCACCTATGTTGCATTGGCCCGATTCCATGTTCGAGTATTTGGATGGAGATCAAATCCTGTTTAGCAATGACGCTTTCGGACAGCATTACGCGTCCGAGCTGTTATTCAATGATTTGGTGGATCAATGCGAGCTCTTTCAAGAAGCCATCAAGTACTATGCCAATATCCTCACTCCTTTTAGCGAACTGGTCATTAAAAAGATCGAGCAATGGTCTTCGTTGAATCTTCCGCTACAAAAGATCTGCCCCAGCCATGGTGTAATCTGGAGAAAAGATCCGGCTCAAATTGTCGAAAAATACCTTTCTTGGGCAAATAAATACCGAGAAGAACAAGTGACCATTGTCTATGATTCGATGTGGGAAGGCACAAGGATTATGGCCGAAGCGATCACGGAAGGGTTGCAAACGGAAGGAAATGGGATGGATGTCAAGATCTTTAACGCCGCGCGCTCCGACAAGAATGATATCATTACGCAGATCTTCAAATCCAAAGCGGTTCTTGTTGGATGCCCTACAGTCAATAAAGGAATTCTTGCGCCCATTGCAGGGTTGTTGGAGGAAATTAGCGGGCTTCGTATGAAAGGGAAGAAAGCGGCTGCCTTTGGGTGTTATGGATGGAGCGGCGAAGGAACACAAGTATTAGAAAACGCGCTCAAAAAAGCCGGATTTGAAATGAGCCTCGGACCAATGAAAACCCTCTGGAAACCTACACCCGACGACCGGGAGCGGTGTAAAGCTTTTGGGGTTGAATTTCGTAAGACGCTTTAAAAGCAAATACGGATGGGTCCGTATTTGTGGAATACGATATGGTGCCGAGAGTGGGAATCGAACCCACACGAGGATCACTCCTCTTCGGTTTTTGAGACCGACGCGTCTGCCTGTTCCGCCATCTCGGCTTAAATCATGGTTTTGGAGCCTGGTGGAGCCGATGGGATTCGAACCCACGGCTTCTACCTTGCGAAGGTAGCGCTCTCCCAGCTGAGCTACGGCCCCATTTCCAGACCGAATTATATCACAAATTTTAGAAAAGTCAAAGCCTTTAAATTTCGTCATAGGATCAATGCAACCAAAACCCGGATAACGGGATCTTTTCCTCAGGCATGTCTTAGGGAAACCGGTCAAAATACCGAGCTTTCTCATTTTAATGGAATTCGTGGGAAAACGATGATCGATCGGAAAGGCAGTACACAAATAGCACTTGACAAGGGCCGGGAAAAAAGATATAATAGGCTTCGGTTTTTGGGCCAGTGTAGCTCAGCTGGCAGAGCGGCTGACTTGTAATCAGCAGGTCGTGGGTTCGATTCCCGCCGCTGGCTCCAGACTGAGCAATTTCATACCAAACGTCTCAATGGTAAGGTACCCAAGCGGCCAAAGGGGGCGGACTGTAAATCCGCTGGCAGAATGCCTTCGAAGGTTCAAAT
>CAZOJQ010000002.1:0-132988 GCA_964580185.1 uncultured Thermotogaceae bacterium | reverse complement strand
CAATGCTTCCTTTAACCTTGCTCTTGCAGAAAGAGAGCTCAAACAGGCGTGTGGCGGAAAACTCTGGGAAGTGGGATTTGTCATGCCCGCATTGTATAATACGGGAAATATGATGCGACAGACCGGAGCGGAGATGCTCAAGGTCTACATGGAAAGTCTGAACCCGAAGTTTAAGGTCAATGTCATTGGTGTCCAATGGGCAACGTATTTGGCTGCAGGAAACAACAACCTGCTTCCTCTGTTCTTTATCGGCTGGTCTTCAGACTATCCGGATCCACATGACTTCATCTTCACCTATTACCACAGTCAGGGTACATACTCCGAATGGAGAGGGGAGCCTTATCGCCAGTTCCTGAGAGAAAATACTGACGCACTTATCGAAGAAGCCCTGTTTGAACCGGATTTCGATCGACGAGCCGCGCTATATCGAACAGTCCAGGAGATTGTGATCGAAAACGTTGTGGCCTCTCCGCTGTATATGCCAACCGGTGTCCAAGTTATGAGAGAATGGGTTAAGGGATGGTGGTATCATCCCATGCGCTCCCCAGAACTCGAATTCTTCTTCCTATCCAAATAACGAGGAGCCACATTGAATGAACCAAGGCGGGGGAATCCCCCCGCCTTATCCTTATAAAACGCTAAGCCAGCGAGGTGAATCAGTTCATGACCGCTTTTATCATACGTCGGTTGTTGTTATTGCCTGTGGTCCTTTTCGGAGTTACGCTTCTCCTTTTTACCATGGTTTGGTCTCTTGGATCGGATCGGTTGATTTCTCTATACATCTCGACCCCGGATGCCATGAGAAGCGCAGATGCAGTGCAACAGTTGAAAGCAAAATATGGCCTTGATCAGCCCGCCATCATTCAGTATGGAAAGTGGGTCGGCAACGTTCTTCGGGGAGATCTTGGCTACTCAATGTCCGCACGACAACCTGTTTTAGAGGGCCTGATAGGCCGACTGCCTTATACGCTTGAGTTAACGATCTTTTCACTTATTCCTGTCATTTTTGTTGGGATCTGGTTGGGTGTCAAATCGGGTGTCCATCACAATCGCCCTCTCGATCAAGGGATCCGAATCTTTGCGATTGTTGGGTGGTCTTTGCCTGATTTTGTCTTTGGTTTGCTTATCCTCATGCTGTTCTATTCGCAGTTGGGCTGGTTTCCCCCCGGACTCTATTCTTTTGCCACAGAACAGGCAATGCGCATGGATAATTGGACTCATTACACCCGGATGGTTACTTTTGATGCTATTCTCAATTGGCGCTGGGAAATCTTCCTCGATGGGATCCGTCATCTCGTCGCGCCTGTCTTGACACTTGCTTACCTATGGTGGGCATTCTTGCTCCGCGTGACCCGTTCCAGCATGTTGGATGTCCTGAGCAAAGATTACATTCGAACCGCTCGAGCCAAAGGTTTGAGTGAAAAGGTGGTTATCAACAAGCACGCTCGGCGAAATGCGTTAATCCCTGTGATTACGGTTGCCGGTCATATGGTGGTTCAACTAATGGCTGGGGTTGTCATTGTGGAAACAATCTTTACAAGACCCGGTATCGGAACTTTTAGCGCAAGAGCCGCTCAACAGCTCGATTATTTTGCCATTATCGGGTTTGCGTTCTTTTTCTCCCTCATTTTGGTGATCGGCAATCTGATCGTGGATATCTCGTATGCCTTGATTGATCCGCGAATCCGGTTAAGTTGAGGTGGGTTCGTATGAAAAAACAGAATGAATTTCGCCGAACCCTTAGAAAGTTTTACCGAAATCCCACAGCCCTCATGGGTATACTGCTTCTCCTATTCTTTGTGGTGATTGCGATCTTTGCGCCTTTCATTGCCCCCCCTCAAGACACATCCAATCCATACAACATGCCTCGCGTTTCATGGAGGCCTGTTCCGATCCAACCTTCTGCTCAACACCCTTTTGGTCTTATAGACGGCAAAGACATCTTTTATGGGGTTGTCTGGGGAACCCGAACGGCTTTTCGGATTGGATTGATTGTATCTCTCATATCCACATTCATCGGTTTGATCGTTGGATCGATTGCTGCTTATTTTGGTGGATGGTTGGATGAGGTGTTGATGCGGATCACCGATATTTTTATGTCCATGCCCTTTCTGGTCGCTGCGATGGTCATGACCGTTATTTTAGGGAAGGGATTGGACAATGTTATGCTGGCTTTGATTATCTTTGGCTGGATGCAGACCGCTCGTTTGATTCGCGGCAATATTCTCCAAGCCAAAGAAGAACAATATGTCATGGCCGCAAGAGCGCTGGGTATCAATCATAGTTACATAATCTTGAAACACCTGTTGCCGAACACCATTTTCCCAGTCATTGTCCAAGTCTCCATGAGAATGGGTTCCTTGGTTATCACTGCTGCAGCCCTCAGCTTCTTGGGTCTGGGCGCTGAACCGGGTTATGCTGATTGGGGAACGATCCTCAGCTATTCTCGCGACTATATTACGAATCTCACCGATTCGTGGTTCACTATTGTGTTTCCTGGAGTGTCAATGATCCTGTTCGTTCTTGCGTGGAACCTGGTGGGGGATGCGCTGAGAGACATCTTTGACCCGAAAATGCGTTCGAAATGAGAGGTGATGGAGTTATGGAAAATCCCTTACTGCAAGTCAAAGGTCTTAAGACCTATTTCCGCACCGAAGACGGATTGGTCAAAGCCGTCGATGGGGTGGATTTTGAGGTGTTCCCTGGAAAGACTTTGGGAATCGTCGGAGAAAGCGGATGCGGGAAAAGCGTCACGTCTCTATCCATCATGCGCCTTCTCGATGAAAAAGGATATGTAGCCGGGGGGGAAATTATCTTCTCTGGCCAGGATCTGCTCAAGGTTTCCGAACCAAAGATGCGCAAAATCCGGGGGAACGATATCGCAATGATCTTTCAAGAACCGATGACTGCTCTCAATCCGGTCTATACGATTGGAAACCAGATCATGGAAGCGGTAGCGCTTCATCAGAAAAAGAGTCAAAGCGAATCGAGGAAAGTCGCCATCGACATGCTCAAAAAGGTAGGGATTCCCAATCCTGAAAAGCGAGTGGACGAATACCCGCACGAATTATCAGGGGGTATGCGCCAACGGGCGATGATCGCAATGTCGCTATCCTGCAACCCCAAAGTCCTAATCGCGGACGAACCCACTACCGCCTTGGATGTAACAATCCAAGCCCAAATCCTTGACCTGATGCGGGGGCTTCAGAAGGAATTCGGAATGGCGATCATCATGATCACTCATGATCTGGGGGTCATCGCCGAGATGGCCGACCACGTCGTTGTTATGTACGCGGGGAAAGCCGTCGAATACACCGAAACGCGCACCCTCTTCAAAGATCCAAGGCACCCGTATTCTTGGGGCTTGATGAATGCCCTTCCTCGGCTGGATCTTGAACAGGAAAGCCTCTACAACATACCCGGCGTTGTACCCGATCCACTCAGTTTTCCTTCGGGATGCAAGTTCCACACCCGATGCCCCTTTTTGGAAGAGATTTGCAAACAGGATGAACCTCCCCTGGAAACCGTCGATAATGACCATCTAGCCCGTTGTTTCTTCATTGAAAAAGTTATGGAAGCCCGACGCAAAAGCAAGGCGGGTGAGACGGTATGAGAGAACGGCAGACCGATGCTATGCTCCAAGTACGCAATATGGTCAAGTACTTTCCCATCCGCGGGGGGGTATTCCGTCGTACTGTGGGTTGGGTCCAGGCAGTGGACAAGATCGATTTCGACGTATATGAAGGAGAGACCTTTGGGTTGGTCGGAGAATCGGGATGCGGAAAGACAACAGCAGGTATGACGTTGATGCGTTTATACAACGCAACCTCGGGACAAGCATGGTTCAAAGACCGAGATCTGCTTAGCTTAAAAGGAAACGCGCTCAGGAGTCTACGCAAAGAAATCCAGATGATCTTTCAAGATCCCTACAGCTCTTTGAATCCTCGAATGCGCGTGAAAAACATCATCGCCGAAGGAGCGCGGACCCATCACATCATTCCTCACGGGTCAAGCGCCAACGATTATGTCGCCGATCTGATGAGCAAAGTGGGTCTATCCGCCGATCATATGTACCGATTTCCGCACGAGTTTTCGGGTGGACAGCGGCAGCGCATCGGGATCGCGCGCGCGCTGGCAGTTCAACCAAAGATGATCGTTTGCGACGAGGCGGTGTCAGCCCTTGATGTATCCATCCAAGCCCAGGTGATCAATCTTTTGAAAAAGCTCCAAACAGAGTTCCATCTGACCTATATCTTTATCGCGCACGACCTGGCTGTGGTCAAACACATCAGCGACCGGATCGCTGTGATGTACTTGGGCAAAATCGTGGAAACATCGGCCAAAAAAGAGCTCTTCGACAGGCCCATGCATCCCTACACAAAAGCCCTGATCTCAGCCATTCCTGTTCCGAACCCCGAAGCCAAACGGCAACGGATCATCCTAACTGGAGACGTCCCTAGTCCGATTAATCCGCCCAGCGGTTGTCGATTCCACACCCGATGTCCCATTGCGAAAGAAATATGTTCCCGTGAAGAACCAACCTTTGAGGAGAAACGGCCAGCTCACTTTGTTGCCTGCCACTTTTCCGAATAGGCACTATTTCCAATACCCAAAGGAGGATTAATGATGCGTACGGAAGAAAACGAACCCGTCCTTCCCGAAGACGAAACCATGGACGATCAGCCCCAAGTGTTCAGCGTAACGGATGAGGAAGGCAATGAAAGCAATTTTGCTTTTTATGATGAAGTGGAATGGGGCGGAAACACCTACTGGATTTGCTTGCACATTCCAGAAGGGGAAGATCTCGAACTGAATCCCTCACCCCAGAGCGATCCATCCGAAGAAATGGATCTATATATCTTCCAAGCCGAAGAAGAGGAAGAGGGATTTGTCACTCTTTATGATGTGGAGGACCAGGAAGAACTCCGGCAGGTTGCTGATCACTGGGAGTCTTTGATGCAACAGGAAGATACCGAAGAGTGAATGAAAAACGATTGGATTGACAAAATTGGAAAAGGATTGCAATTCATCCCTTATTTGGTGTATAATAAATGCGAAACAACTATTTTTTTGAAATGGGGGGATACAAAATGAGGAGGGCATTCTTTCTACTTGTTATCTTATCTGTAGTCAGCATTTCGGGGTTTTCTCAGTTTGGAACGGACATCTTTGTAGGATATCTATGGGGCCTCAACCCAATTACAACCGCAGGATCGATCACTTCGGTCGGCGGGGAGGATATCGTGCCACAGATGGTCAATGCAGGATTTTTGATCGATTATGAAATTGCGGATGGGTTTTCCATCGGCGGAGGAATTGGAGGCGCTTTTCAACTCGCAAAACCTTTGGCTTTCGAATCCACCATCACACCGGACGCAACTGTTCATTCTCCATTTCTGGTGGATGGACTGATCGGAATCAGTTATTTCTATCCACTCCAACCGGTTCTCCTCAAGGTCAATGTCCTTGGGGGCGTATCCTTCTTCAATTTCGAGGGATTTGACAATTTGGGATATTTAATTAAAGCCAAGTTCGGTGTCGGTTTCGATCTTGGAGGAATGGTGCTTTCGATTGGTGCGGGGTATGAACTGCGCACATACAATCTTGTCACTCGGGAAGAAGGCAATCCTGATGCCAAAGAAAGAGGCTCGATCACCATTCACTCCATCCCCATCGAGTTGGGAATCACTGTTCGATTCTAAAAGGAAACTGTGGCGCGCCCTGCAGCCACTCATTCTTTTTCCAGAAACCCAAAGGCATGCTGGTTTTTTGCATGCCTTTTTTTAGGAGGCAGCATGATTTCAACCCGTCGCCCCCTCCAAGTTCTTGTGGCATCCGATGATCCCGAGGCGTTGAAGGGGCTTTGCGCGACCGAGGATTCCATTCAATATCACTTCGTTCATAGACCGCAAGGTTTGGAGGAGCTGGCGCGGCAAAGATTCGATCTTGCCTTGATCGATCAAGATTTCCTCCTACTCGAAGAAATGGCCAAGGCCCGGAAGGAGTGTTTTTCCGAAGGCATGCCTTTGCTTTTGCTACATAACCCCCTCGAAGGACCCGACCGAGTTCGCGCCTTAAAACTGGGGGCTGTGGACTGCATCTTCAAACCATTCGAAGTTCAGGAACTGGCATCCAAAATCCGAAACTATGGCAAATCCTATCGGAACCAGATCGACCTGGAAAAAGCGATGATCCTGATCGAAAACGATCTTCGCGCCGCTTCGGTCATCCAAGAACGGCTTCTTCCGCCCGATCTGTACCAGACCTACTCCTTTTTGCTGAAATACCGCTATATCCCTTCATCTTCATTGGCGGGGGATCTTGTCGGATACAAACTCGTCCAAGATGCCTTGGCCTTTTATGTCTTCGATGTTATGGGCCATGGAGTCGCCGCTGCAATGATCAGCACGCTGATCTCGATCCAAATGAATGAAATTTACTTCATGCTACCCCAAAAAATGCTCGATATTCCCTTTGTGCTCAAAATACTGGACGCCGATCTTCAAAGCCACATCTCTGGCGATGATTGCTTTTACGCAACCGGTGTGTACGGAGTCTTGCACAAGGATGGATTGCTTGAATACGCTTTAGCCGGTCATCCGGAACCGATTTTGGTCCATAGGGGAGAAAAGAGGGCGAAGATCCTGCCCAACCTCGAACCTTTGTGCCCTGTCGTGGGATTGGGAATGATTCCTAAAAAAGTGGAACCGCAACGGATTCAAATCCAACCCAACGAACATGTCTTTCTTTATACCGATGGGATTTTGGAACAAACCAACTCCGTTCAAGAAGAGTTCGGGATTGAACGGGTCATTGAAACATTGGGAGAAAGCACTATAGACAACCCCTTCGATCATCTTTTGCATACGCTCAAGCGATATTCGGGCGCAAAAAACTTCAATGACGACATTACCTTGCTTTCTGTTGGGTTTACGCCAAAACAGAACCTGAGATAAATCGAACGCATCCATTCAAATTGTGCTATAATATCTATAAGGAATCACCCTGGTTTCTTCTTCCCTTCGATCTTTGGTTCTGTGACAAAACCCAGGATTCTTTGACAGTCGTACACGCCAAAATGGTATAATATCGTGGAATTATTGGACTCAGAAGGGAGAATTAGGGGTAAAAATGACAATCAATCAGAAAGGGGGTGACCTGGCTCTGAAATCAGAGTCAGGAAAAGTATGCGATTGAACACGCGCACTGTTGTTCTATTCAGCACTCTTATTGTTTTATTAATTGGCTTGTTGGGATGTTTTCCCCAACAGCAGCCAGACACCACACCGCCGGAAATTCATTCCGTGGTCGTTTCCAACATCACACCAACCCCGGTGGTAAAGGGTCAACCGGTGAGCGCGACGGTCACTGTCTCCGCGACTGACCGGAGGAGCAACCTGAAAAATACCGAAATCGTCCTTTATGTGAAGTTGGACGCTGTCGGAGCTCTTTTTGTTGAAGTCGCCCGATTGACGGTTGCTTTCCCAGCTCAACGGTCCGCGACGACCCAACACACATTCGCCATCCCCACAACGGGCACAGCCTTCCCCGCAGCCGGAAACTACGAGTTCCGCGCGAAAGCCTACGCGGAGGACGTGAAAGGCAACAAAACCTCAGAAGCGCAATCGATGACGTCCTCATCGGTTGGTTTTGTGGTTAGCCCATCACTGGACCCGAATCCTCCTGTGATTGAACAGTTGCAAGCGGATATCGGCAATTGGGTAGGCGGTTTGCTTCGCGTTCCCGACGACAGGTCGATTCAATTCTCTGTTCGGGCAACCGATGCGGATGGGGATCTCCGTTCTCTTAAATTAGAGATTCAAACCTCCGCCACAGAAAAGCAAGAGACAACCGTAACGCACGGAGGCGCTTCCCAGCTCACCGCTGTGATTCCGAACCTCACCTACCAGATAGACGGAGCGTTTGCCACCTTCTTTGCAACCGCAACCGCAATCGACGATGTCTATGAACCCCAAATCGAAGTGTTTCTGATCCGGGTGGTCAAGCAAGCGGTAGAGATTGTCCAGGAAAACCATCTGGGTGAACTCGCGCCTCCCCCGGCCAACGGTTTGCCTCAAGTTCATTGGGGCCGCTATCAGGGAACCATAGCCGATCGAGACGAAGTCATTGCGGACCCGGAGGGGCTGTACGAACAAGACCCGACCTATACCCTTCCGTTTGCGATCACCGAACTGCTCTTCGACTTCGGATCGCTTCCCGAGATTGTCACCGGGCGCCAAGCCACTCTCTACATCTATTCCGACCCGACCGAGTTGTTTAGCGAAGCGCTTCAATATCAAAGAGGTTCGGGTGTTATTGGCCAAGACGATACCACATGGATCCGATTCGCCAACCTCTCCGCAGACGACGCCAAATGGCTGGCGATCAAAATCGAAGGAACTCCTGCGATCGCAAAGCCATGGTTTGTTTGGAAGATCGCTGCTGCCGATCATGCGACCGAACCCCAAATCGACCTCGAATATCGCGGAACGTTGGCCGAATTCATCGAAGGAAAACCCATCAAAGTAACCGTCAAGATGAAAGACGAGATCTTGCGATCCTTGGATGACCTTAGGATTCGGTTCCAGAACGAAGTCGGTCAGTTCTTGACCCTCGAGCAGTTGATTGCGCAAACCAACGCCTCTTTACCGGCGAATACTGCAGAGACAACGCTATCCCCCAACTGGCAATCCGATTGGCGGTTCGCGGTGCGGTATCATGTTCGTGTTTCCTTTGACGAATTCTTGGAAGGAGACCTGGATGACTTCCGAAGGTTGAACATGGATGTGGACCCCGATCCGAAGATCGTATATGCCATCAGCCAACCTCATATGGGCCAGGATCCGGATCCCACAGACTTTGATAATCGGGCGATTCACCGCTGGTATCGGTTCGACGGAACCCTCGCCAACCGGGTTACCCCAGCGACAGGGGTCATGCCAAGGCTATGGGATACTCTAGACCCTGTCGATTTCATCTATTACTTTGGGATTCCCGATCGACATATCGAACAGTTGAACCAGCATCTGCTCATCACCGAGATGGCCACGCTCCAAGTGGAAATCTACGCGGAGATCGTAGTTGTTAGTGTCGATTCTCCCGAGGATGTCCTCTTTGTTGCTGACGGAGCACTGGGCGCAGCAAACCGAGCCATCCTCGAAGTACCCGGGTACAAACAATACGACTTGAGCTTCTCCGGTCGGAACGCCCGAGGGTTCGACAATTACAACGACTCCAACGCGCGCGTCTTCCCGATATATGCCGACAACACTTCTCCGACCATCACGGTAACCTATGGTCCTGCGGATCAGCAGCTCATATTTGCTGACCGACGCCCCCATAGGCTTTCCACAGGCGCCTTCGACCGAATCGGCGTTCCCATGTTCTTTGCCGATACGATCCGGGTGAAAGGTGGACAAGAAGTCACTTTCAAAGCGGAAGACGATGTTGCCTTGTACGACTTCCTTGTGGTTCATACCAACCTGGAACCCGAACAAACCCATCTAAATTGGAGAAGTCCCGCTCTATTGCCTCCCATTTTAAATCCCAACAATCCTGTGGATATCCCAATGGGGTTTGACTTCATCTATCGGAGAATATGCCCGACCAACCTTGTACAACAAAAGTTCTACCAAGGCGTAACGCCAAATGGCGATCCGCACGCAGAGACCCTTCCTGCTAAGACCCTGAACGAGATCTTTGCGGACGAACCGGCCAACATCATTGCCAAAGCCTTGTTTACCAATGTGTATGGAAATGTTTTCTCGATCGACAACCGATATGAGTTCTATGATAACTATACATGGTCGAATGTACGAAATGCATCGGTAGATCCTGTGAACGCCTCTCTTCAAGACCGATACTTCGGCATGGAGATTACCCAACAGAGCCACAGCGTTGTCATGCCGAGCATTCCAGGAACATACTGGGTTTGGGTTGTTGCCCGTGATCGGGGCGCTCAGGACACATACCTGTTCGATTATGAGAACAACCGCGTGAATGTAGATCCTAAGGAAGTTCCGACCACACGAGTCTATCCTCAGGATGTCCAACATCACCAAAGTTTGATCTTTGCCAATCCCAACAACCTGGAAAACCCAAACAACTTCTATGAAAACTCTGAAAGCGAAGCCGACGCTCCAATGGTCGTTTTGCTTCGGGTCATTGTAGAAACGCATTCCATGGACATTCAACGGTTGGATATTCATGAACCCGACCTGGTCAGCTACCCAGCCACATGGACCTATAACGACAATGTGCGACGGGTATGGTTTGCCCATTCCTACAACGTGCTTCAGCTGGACAAACAGACCAAAGTTGCCGAGTTCGATCCCAACGAACCCAAAGACCTTCTACCCGTGGATATGTACCCTGTCTTCAAACGAACCGGCGACAAAGACTATGGAAACCGGTTCGGTGTCCAAGCAGGAACCCTCAACACACCCCAGGTATATAATCTTTGGCGCGCAATGGAAACCGTCGATTACAGCAATACTCCTCTCGATGGGACCTGCACTTTTGAGTCGGTTCCCGTTGTGGGTGGACCGAATCCCACCACATTCCGAGTCAAGACGCACGAAGACATCGAGCAGGTCATTCTGGAATTTGTCCAAGGAGAGGTTTGGACCGTCGAAGAATACGCATTCAACAAACCCTTGATCTACAAGACCATCACCATCGACAAAGACTTCAGCTCTTCCAAGCACGATGGCCAAGGCATGGGCGGATACTGGGAATGGACGCTCGACTGGCACAACGATCCGCAACTATCCTCCTTGGTTGGCATTGAAGCCACACAGACCTTGGTTGTCAAAGCCCGCCACGTCAAGGAAGGAACCTTCTGGGAACAGTGGCAGTGGCCTGTCTTTGTAGACACCCTCGGTCCTCGGATCGAGCTGTACAGCATCGACGATGAAAACCCACTCCGCACCTACTCCCACTTGAATATCCTGGAACGCGTTCCTCGCAGCTTTAGCGATCTAGAACCGTCTGTGGCGCGACGATGGGGAGCCTTCCACGTATATGATCGCGGCGGGTTGATGTTCGAGTACGCCAAAGGGATTTCCGAGTTTGTTCGGGATCATGTTCCCCCTGTATATGCTGACTACCCCTTTGATATCGCTCCAAGACTACGGATGGACCGCGCGCGTGATCTCGTGAAACATCAGGTCAGGCTCTGGTGGCCCAGCGCAACGTACGTCAATTTTAACCATACGCCCGATCCCATGCATATTACCAATGTCCTGAATTCCTATCTCCTCGGGTTCCCATCGGATTCCATCGCCGTAGCTTCGTTGCGTTACATGACGCGAGGGCCAATTCCACCTGAAGATCTGGCCGTAACCGCGCCGTGGCATGACTACTTTACCGATGGAACTGGTTGGGGCGCTTACGGAACCCTAACTCGTGACCCACGCAGCATCCCGGAGCATGTGCTCTTCAACAACATCGACTTCTACACCATCATTTGGGAGACCACAAGCCCCAACAGCGCCAAGTATATCCAATTCTCTCTGGTGGATGAGTTGAACAATCCCGGACATTGGGACAGCTGGTTGAAGCTGAAGATCTTCGGTGAGTTTGAAGTAGAAATCAATGTGGTATGGAACGATGTTCTTGGGGCGGAACGACCGGAAGGTCCTGAAGAAGAATTGCCTGGTATGACAGATCCCTCGACCGCTGCCCTTAAAGAAGCGACCATGACAGTGCATGCCACAGCCACAAATGGCCGGATTAGCAAGATCGAAGTCTTGGTGGATCCTTGTGGAGATGCCACAGAAACCTTCCATTTCGATCCCAGCCAGGAAGTCGTATCGGTCCCTGTGCCGGTTCATCCTTGCTACGAAGCAACACGAACGGTCACTGTGAAGGTCTATCCCGACCTTGAATGGCTCATGTCCATGGCGCGAGACCAAGAACCCGCGGGCTCACCCGTTGAAGAAACATATGAAATTCCTGGAATCTACAGCGGAACCGCGCCGGTCATCGACATCGACTTCTTTGGGATGAATATGAAACGGATTCCGGAAGACATTCCACAACCATTGCGTATGTCCATGGATTTGAATCCTCTCGCCCAATACACAACCACTGCGTCGCCTGTCTATATTCGCGGATACGCAACGGCAACGGATGACAACTGTGACCGATTCGACCTCTGGTTCGAATTTGGGGGCAAAGACGAATGGCAATTTGACTTTACCGGAAATGCCCTTCATCCTACCCGATTGGCCACAACCGTCTCGGTAACAGACCCTGCTACTGACACAGTACATACCTTTAATGCAAATGCCTGGGCGTTTGACGGATGGCACTGGACGGAAGAGACGAAATCTGCCACTGTGGTTTACATCGATCCCGATATTATTGAAGAGGTTTCTCAAACCAATATTGCGCAAACAACCGTGGTCCGTGTTGACTTGTCCGATACCATCGTTGCTCAAACCTTGGACTATGAAATCTGGATTCTTGGTCAACCCCATCAGGCGAATAGTGTGCAGGTCAGCAATACAGGAGCTGTTGGATCATGGGTATCTCTAAACGGAGTGGATGTACGGACAATCAATCACATTCGGTTTGTGTTTAACCAAATCCTAGCCAATCCGATTGAAGACGTGATCTTATTCGACGTGTGGACAAAATCGGGAGGATTCATCCCGTCGACCAGCCCAACGGAGGAAGACGATCTTCTCGGAGCCTTGCATTTCTTGGCGACAGATGTGCTTACACAAATCGGCTATGGGGTATTCACCGGTGCTATGTTCGACTTTGTCAACATGCAAGCCGACATTGGCCTTGAAGATGGGATTCTACTCCAGCATATCATTGTTTCCTTCATTCATGAGGCTATTTTGCCGTATGTCTATCCGATCCAATATGGAACTCTTATAGCAAATAATTACGCAGGCTTAGGAACGTTAACGGGTCCCGTTCCTCCGGTTAGCACTTTGACCGTAGGGATCCCCGAAGTCGATATTACCTTGCTCGTGTACTAGAGTTCAAAAGAAACCTCGACAGAAGGCGCTCATCAGAGCGCCTTCTTTTTTGGGGGGTTCTGGTATCTATGGTATAATTGGTCCATCAAGAAAGAGGCGAATATCTATGCAAAAAAAAAGGGGCGCTCTTCCTTTTGCCCTATTCTGGCTTCCCCTATTGATTTTGGTATGGTTTACCGGTTGCATGGTTCCGAATGAGGATATAGCCCTCGCAGGACCCGAGGCCTTTTCCCTCTATAGTCCTGCCAATGGCATTCAAATTGATGCGAACGCGCTTTATCTGATGTGGAATCCCAGCATCAATGCCGTCAAATATGAGGTCTATCTTAGCCCCACACAGGCATTTCATTCGCAACCCACCGAGACGACAAGCCCGTTGCTGTGGGTTTCCGGCCTCACCCAAGGGCAAACATACTATTGGAAAGTGGTTGCGAAGAATGCCTTGGGTCAAAAAACTTCCAATCATGGGATCGCCTGGTCTTTTTCCATCAAACCAGCAGATATCCCTCCTTCGGCCCCGGGAAGTTTCACTCAATTGAACCCGCCAAACGACGCGCAGGACGTGTCGGTGAATCCCGAGCTGCAGTGGAGCAACAGCGAAGGAGCGGACTTTTATACTCTGTGGTTCGGGTCCCACCTTCCCCTATCGCAATCAAGAATCGTATATGAACCATCTTTCGCTCCGGGTCCGCTCCAGGAAAACACAACCTATTACTGGACAGTAACCGCTCATAACGCGTATGGGAATACTCCTGCGCAAGGGGATCCATACTGGTCCTTTACGACAGAAACCACTCCCCTGCCCCCCAACCCACCAGACCCCTTTTCCATGCTTCTGCCAGCGAATGGAGCTTTGGATGTTGACCTGGAAGGGATTCTTCTATGGGAAGAAAGCGCTGGTGCAACCGGTTATGAGCTGTATCTTCACACGCAACCGGACTTCTCAACCATTGTCCCTACGCAGACCAGCAATACCCAGTTTTCTACGGGCCCTCTACACCCCAATACGACCTATTATTGGACCGTCTCCGCGATAAACGCGTTTGGCGCTACCGAAGCCGGAAATGGGGCGATTTGGTCATTTACAACCATCGATTGGATCGAAGACTCGCCTCCTCAAACCTTTTTCCTGTTATCGCCAACAGACGGGTTGGTCGATCATCCGTTGGATCCCATCTTCTACTGGACCAAGAGCCGGTACGCGGTTCGATATACGCTGTTCTTCCGTTCTGTTTCGCAGCCCCAATGGACGGAAATCCCGACCACATTTACGTACTTGCGGGTGTATGATTTGGCCCCGGAAACAGAATATGAGTGGCGGGTCCGAGCGGAAAACGATTGGGGGATTGCCGAAGGGTCGGATGGAGCGGTCTGGTCTTTTCGCACCCGCCGCGCGCAGGAAGTGGATCCTTTTCCCGATATTTCGGGAGATTGGACCGTGTATATTGACACGAACCTAATCGGTGGTCTGGTTTTCGATTTATTCGTCGAGCAAGAGGACAATCAGCTCCAAGTAACCTTGACCGTGGAAGGGATCCCCATCACCCTGTTCGGATCCATAGACGCGCAGGGGACCTTATCAATGGCAGGGTCGGACGCCTCCTTAGGCACGATCACTTTTTCCGGCGCTTTGGTCCAATCGAACCGAATGGAAGGGACCGTATCGGGTGAGATCTTGGGAAATGCTGTTACGGGTACATGGTATGCGTTGCGATAAACCGGTTTCTCAGAGTTGTCTTGTCGCTTCGTGCCTGATCCTCCTCCTTGCTCTTGGAGGATGCGCGATTGATTTTTTGCCGCCATTTGATCCCGGTTCCGGCGATGCCCCATCCGTCGCCGGCCTTTGGTCTGTATCCGTTCAGATCCAATCACCCATTCCTTTATCCTTCTCTTTCAACTTGAATATCGGGCAGGATGATTATGCCTTGTATGGATCCCTTACCCTAGAAGGGATGGCAATGGATGTCCGGGGGATCTTTACGGAAACCGGGCAGGTATACCTGTATGGTCAAGAGAAAGGCGGGTTTGGAACCGCAGAGTTTTTGGGGCAGCTGAACGAAGAAATGACGGAAATCTCCGGCACCATGAGAGCCTATGCTTTGGGATTGGTTCACAATGGGATCTGGCAGGCGGTCCGAACGGAATGATCGATCAGTTTTTGAGGCGCGCTGTAATCTGAGCGGTCAGAGGGGAGAGGCTCTCTTTGTGAAGAGCGGATATCTGGATGGACTGCGGAAAGGCCATCTGAAGGTGTTCCCGTCGTTCGTGATCGATGAGGTCGATCTTGTTGAAGACCAAGATCGTTGGAATCTCGTGCGCGCCGATTTCAGTGAGTACCTTTTGGCTTTCGGAGATCTTTTTGTCCAGAATCGGATCGCTGCTGTCTACCAGATGGATTAATAACCTGCTGACTCGAATCTCTTCCATGGTGGCGTGAAAGGCTTGGATGATGGTGTGCGGGAGCTTTCGGATAAATCCAACGGTGTCGTTCAGAATGATCTGGGTGTTGGGATCCAGGAAGACCCTCCGGGATACTGGGCTTAGAGTGGCAAACAGGGCATCTTGCACATAGATTTCTTCATCGCGGGACAAAGAGCGGATTAGCGTGGATTTGCCGCAGTTGGTATACCCTACAACAGAAACAATCGGGATCGGACCTTCCAACCGTTTCTGTCTTTGAAGAGTTCGTTGGGTCTCTAATTTCTGCAAAACAAGACGCAGCTGAGTCATTCTTTGCCGCGCAGCCCTTCGCTGGGCCTCCAGTTGGGTTTCCCCAGGGCCTCGTGTGCCAATTCCGCCTCCCAGACGGGATAAAGCCTTCCCCTTGCCAGTCAGCCGAGGAAGCATGTACTGCATCTGGGCCATTTCAACCTGGAGTTTTCCTTCGCGGCTAACGGCGTGGAGGGCAAAGATGTCCAAAATCAGCTGCGTCCGATCCAGTACTTTGCAACCGAATGCTGCCTCCAAATTTCTCAGCTGCGTGGGCGAAAGCTCGTGGTCAAAGACCACCAAATCCACTTCCGCCTCTTCGATCATTTGCTTCAGTTCTTCAACCTTCCCCGAACCCAAGAGCATGGCGCTTCGCACCTTATCCACCCTTTGGATCAGCCGCGACACAACAACGCCACCAGCGGTTTTCAGAAGGTCGGAGAGCTCGTCCAGCGATTGATGGATCTCATCAACGGGGAGATCCTTGGTTCCAACACCAACCAAAATCGCTCGTTCCAAATGGTTCTTCTTGCTTGGGTCAGTTCTGATTGTTTTCGTCCTCTTCACCTGGCTTCATCAAGCGAACGTAGGTATCAGGCGTAATGGTGCTGATCGCATGCTTGTAAATCAAATTCTGGGTTTTCCCGTCTTCGAGCAGAACGGTAAAGCTGTCAAAGGATTTGATGATTCCTTTGGTCTGAAACCCATTGATCAGATAGACCTTTGTGTCGATCTTATGTGTACGTAGATGGTTCAGAAAACGGTCCTGCAGATTGAACTTATCCGCCATATACACTCTCCCCCTTGAATCCATTCTCTCTCTCTCTTTCTTTCCCAACCAAAAGCAACGGGTACTGGAATACCTTCTCTACTATACCACAAAGCGGGGTACCCAAGTAAAGGAAAGGGGGATTCATGTATCACCCAGGATGGTTCGCATCCAATCAAGGGGAGAGATGCCAGATGGATCGCCACTCAATGGCCAATGAATGGCGTGAGAATACTTCCTACCCCAAATGATTTGCCGTCGGGCATAATGGCGGGTATCCCGCGCGATCACCGATTTCAGGTCATCGATGCTGCCGATCTCCCCGTGGAGGTATTGGATGGTCTGTTGATATCCGATGGCTTTCATCGATGAATGGGCTGTTCCATACCGCTGTACAAGCCTTTGGGTTTCTTCGATTAAACCCGAGTCCACCATGACTGGCACCCGCGCTTCGATCCGGCGGTATAACTCCGAACGGTCGCGCGAAAGGATCACCAACCGATACTGAGGGTCGGGCTGATGATGCGTTCTCAGTTCCGACCAAGCCGTTCCCGTGATCTGGTGAATCTCCAGAGCGCGAATGATTCTTCGAAGGTCGTTTGGATGGATCCGTTGGGCTGAAGGAGGATCGATCTCTTGGAGTCTCTGATACAAAATTCCCGGACGCTCTTGTTCTTGGGTTTCCAGCTGTAACCGAACCGATTCATCCCGCTGCACGCCCTGAGCAATCCCATACATAAGCGCGTCCAGATACAGACCAGTTCCTCCGGAAACGATGGGTATCCTTCCCCTTTTTTGCACATCGGCAATGCGCGCTTTACAAAGGCGGGCATAAGAATAGGCATCAAAGGGTTCGTCAGGCCGAACAATGTCGATCATCCAGTGCGGCAATCGCAGCCGTTCATCCGGAGTGGGTTTGGCCGTTCCAATATCCATCTCCGTATAGATCTGCATGGAATCCATGGAAACTACTTCAATAGGGAAGTGATTGGAAAGGAAGAGGAGAAGATCGGTCTTTCCAATGGCGGTTGGACCGAAGATTACCGGAATCAAGGGTGGATCACACCGTACAGCACCCCGCTATGGCGGCTGCCAGTCAGATGGTCCACGGCGATTCGATCAAAGAGGGAATCCCGATACAGGGCTTTCAACACGACCTTCTTCCGGGCAACCCGCTTCATTTGATCCACATCCTCCAAATCGATCGAATCGTAGACGGCAAAGGGACGGATGGCATTGAGCGCGGACGATTCCCAAACCGGGCTTTCAAACATAGGATCGCAGTATACAATATCATAGGCGTTATCAGGCAGTTCTCGGATTCTTCGCTTATAGTCGGCATGTTCCACCGCCACCCGGCTCATGGCCTGTTGAATCCAGGGAGAATCATCTTGATAGGTCTGGAGCCCGTATCCGACAATCACCGCAAGGTGTCTCGACGCTTCCAACCCCACGACAACCCCGCCCCGATCCAGGTATCCTGCCATAAGAATCGCTTCGCTGCCCAATCCTAGGGTTAGGTCCAAGATCTGTTCATCCCCCCGCAATTCCAGCACTTTGATCAGATGATCATCTTGCCCGTTTTTCAAGTTCCGGTGGCGCATTTTGGCGCTGGCCGGATGAAAGAAAAGTTGACTTCCATCGGCTCCTCGGATCACCAGCCGATCTTGTTCCAACACATAGTAAAAGTCCGGTTGGGGCGGGTTTTGTTGTTGGACCAGAGTTCTTCGGGAAATGTATGGTGCTTTCAAAAGGCGCGCAAGCTCTTTGGCGCGGATCACCAATTCTTTTTTGGGACGGTTGGATGTCGTTACGAAGAAGGATTCTTCTTGAAACCGTTGAACATTAGGGGGTATTTGCATAATCGATCAATTCCTGAAGCCTCTGAAACTCGAGCACTCGTTCATCCAAGATTCTCTTTTTTTCTTGGTATTGCTCCAAGGTTTGCTGATATTCTTCCCGGATTTCCTGATAATCGAAGAGGACGCTGATGTTGAGATACAACATCCAGGTCGACAACAACCCCACAACCACCCAATACAGAATCTGACTGGAGTTCCTCTTTTTTTTCGTACGGCGTCGAGGTTGGCTTTTCCCAGCCAGGTTCAATCCGGATTCTACTGCCTGCCGCTTGGGGTAGATCATTCCTCTTCTCCTGCCTGGATATTTTGAAGGATCCGGGTTACCGCGGTGGAAACGGTTATATTGACTGTCTTCATGGGTTGATCCGAAGGATCCTCGGGGCCAAACAGTTCCAATTTTCCGATAAAGGAAGGCATTTGCTTCATCTTAGGGACCAAAAGAAAATAATGGTGCTGGTCCAATGGAGCCACTGGATAACTCAACGCGCGAAACGGAAATCCCCCCAAATACAGGAGTGGATCGTCCTGGAAGGAAAGAGACCAGCGTTGTCCGGGTAGGAGGATGTCTTCATCCTGCGAAAGAATCCGCCCATATAAAAGAACAAGGTCATCGGTGACCATATACATCGATTGGGCCAGGTTCACAGGGACCGTTTCGTCATAATTGTCCCATCGAGGCAGGTTGACCAGGTTGAAGATCATGAATAGTTGCGTTTCCACAGGATTGAGGAATAATCGGTCTTTGGCGGAAAATCCGCTTGTGGTGAGATCTCTTAGGTTCAGTACCAAAGTTCGAGACGATTGCTCGATGGGCAGATCCACTTCGAACGGTTCTTGCGTTTCGGGGTTGATGTAGTGCGCGGTGAGGGTATCCCCCAAAGTGAGCGTAATGGCGGGTTGACGGATGGGAATATCCTCCTCGGCAAAATCAAGGCTTCCATAGAGGGGAACGACCAAAAAGGCAAAGAGATCCGCAAACTCGTCCACTTCTCCGGAGGGGGTCAGCGAAAGCGTGATGATCTGCTGCTCCGCGATCTCCTGGCCTCCGAATTTCAAGGATTGAATGGGAATATCCACCCCCTGAAGGCTATGGTTTTTGGGGTGCACATTATAAAAATAGGCGTAAAAGTTCGCTTTGTACAGTTTTTTTTCCGGCGGGAAAAAGAACTCGATCACAAAACAGCCGCTCAAGAGGAAAACAACGAGCAGAAGGCTGATTGCTCCGATCCATACACGCTTCAATACCCTTCCAACCCCCTTACAAACATGGATGAAGCGATTCCAAGTTGTTCAAAATCGCTTCCATCTTCCTGCAAAATGAGTGTGGGCACTTCTAAAGACCGAATTGACCGGCCTATTAATCGAAAATCATCGTTCCGAAGCTGAAACCATTGATAGGGACTATCCGCATGAGTATTGAAGGCCATCGATAGAATCAAAAATTCCGGGTCAAAGACCTCCAATTGTTGAATCGCCATGTCCAATGCCCATGAGTAGTCCTTGAATGTAGCTCCTTGTTCGAGCGGAAGGTTGATGTTGTATCCCTTTCCTTCCTCTTCTCCCTTTTCCCACTCGAATCCGCTGACCCAAGGAAAAACCTTCTGAGGATCTCCGTGGATCGATATCGTCAGCACTTCCGGCATTTCGTAAAAGATTTCTTGGGTTCCATTGCCGTGATGGAGATCCAGATCCAAAACAGCAACATTCAACGCCCCTTCTTTCAGGAAGTATTCAGCCGCTAGGGCAGCATGATTCAGAAAACTGCTCCCTCCGCAAAACCCTTGGAGGCAATGGTTGCCCGATGGAAAGGTTAACCCGTAGACCCGGTTTTCTTCTTCCTGAATCAGCAAACGCGCTCCGGTCCATGCAATCCGGGCTGCGCACCATGCAGCTTCGAAACTTTCCTTGGTAAGGGGGGTCAGGGTATCGTAGCACAGGTCATGTCCCATCACCAAAGGAAAGCGAGCCGTTCCGTCTGGTATGGTCTTGGGAAGGTTCAGCAACCATTTGACATATTCGGGGCTGTGAATGGTATAGAGCATCGTGCGGGGAAACTCCCGAGCCTTGGCAAACTCGATAAACGGCTGAAGCTGCATAGACTGTCGGATTCGTTCCACACCGGAAGAGGCGTAAAAATGGGGGAACAGGGGGTAATGGTGCACCCCTTCCCATTCTGGATGGTAGCAAAACCCCTTTGGGTCAAATACGGCTTTCACGATCAAACTCCGCTTTCTTCTCAATATTCGTGATTTTGTTCACACGAGTTTGATGGCGTCCGGCCTCGAACGATGTCTCCAAAAACCGTTGAACGGTCCATTGGATCAGCGTAGGACCCATCAATCGGCCACCCAGAACAAGAACATTGGCATTGTTGTGCCTGCGGGCCAGCTCGGCCATTTCCGGGAACAGACACAAGGCCGCGCGAATGGAGGGAATCTTGTTGGCAGTGATGGACATCCCGATTCCCGTGCCGCACAGAAGCACGCCAAAATCCGCTTCTTTCCGATTGTATCGGTTGCATACCCGTTCCGCGATATCCGGATAATCCACAGAATCGGCCGAATGAGTCCCTTCATCCAATACAACATACCCCTGGGTTTCGAGGAAGGTCTTCAGTTGTTCTTTTGGAACCCAAGCAGCGTGATCTGAACCAAGCGCGACCCTGATCAATGCGAATCCGCCAGATTCTCTTGATCGGAATAGATTGCGAGGGCTTTGTCCAAAGAAGTAAGCCGGAACAGGCGGGTAAGGGTATCGTTAAGCGCAATCAAAGCGAATCCGCCCCCACTGGTTTTGAGTTTTTTGTGGAGGCTGACAATCGCCGCAAGACCCGAACTGTCAATATACTCCAGATCTTTGCAGTCCATCGCGATCCACCGCGCGCCCTGTTGGATCAGCTGCTCCATGACCTCGTCCTTGAAAGAACTGGAGGAGTTGACATCCAGTTCTCCGCTCATGCTGACAATCTTCCATTTTCCTGATTGAGTTATCCGCAGCAAATCATTCCCACCTTTTACCGGAGCTCGCTAGGGTTCTTCAACACAGTGGTTGATCTGTCGATTCCTGTGATCTTGAGAAGCTTCTCCACTTTTTCGTTCGGACAAACTAAGGCAAAATCCCCGCCCGAAGTCTTGCACCGGCGGACCAGGCTGATAAAGACCCCCAACCCGGAACTATCGACCATCGGCACATTGGATAGGTCTAAGGCCAGATTCGTTTTCCCTTTGTCGATGAAGCCTTCGACCAGCTGTTTTTTTGTTTCTACGGAATTGGAAATGTCCAGAGTGCCGCTTAGATCAACCAACGTCCATTTCCCCTGATTTTTTGATGCCAACATAGATTTTCCCTCCTTGATATGCTATGATGGTCCGTTTGGATCCATGATACTTTCGATTGGTTGCGTCGGATCGCTCGTCTCTCCGGTGACCAGTTCGACCGAAGCCACTTCATCCTCTTCCGAAAGGTCGATTGCCCGAACTCCGCGGGTCACTCGACCCATGGAGCGGATATCACTGCTTCGAAATCGGATGGTGAATCCAGATTTGGTAACCACCAGGATCTCGTCCTGGTTATCGACCAGGTGCACACTGACCACTTTCCCTGCGGAAGGCGTGAGCGCCAAATTCTTGATCCCTTTTCCTCCTCGTGATTGAAGACGATATTCCTCGATCGGTGTTCGTTTTCCAAATCCCTTCTCAGTCACGGTCAAAACCGTCGCCACTGTCTTCCCCGGACTCAAGGTCATTTGCCCGCTCGGGTGCGGGGTATACTGGGTGAGCGATACGATCCGATCCTCCTTCTTCAGGTCGATCGCCTTCACACCGATGGCATTTCGGCCCAATCGGCGCGCATCGGACGTCGGAAATTGAATGCTCATCCCATCTTGTGTCGCGATGAACAGCCGGGACATTTCATCCGCGGCAGGGATGAGAATGGCGTCAACCACCTGGTCTCCCTCTTCCAAACGGATTGCGATTACGCCGTTGATTCCTGCTCGCCCGAAGTCTTTCAACGAAGACCGTTTTACCTTCCCTTTCTCGGTGACAATAATGATATCTTGCCCGCTATGGAAGTCTCTCCCGACCTCTAGGACAGTACGGATCACTTCCCCTTCATCCAACTTCAAATAGGACATGAGATGCTTGCCTTTTGATCCTTTGGATGTGCTCTCAATCTCGTAATTCCTTAGGGTATAGGCCTTCCCTTTGGACGAGATGAACATCGTATGGGCCAGTTTGCTGGTCGACATAATATGCCGGACCCAATCTTCTTCGCGCGTCTTGATGCCTTTGGCCCCCCGTCCACCGCGATACTGCCTCCGATAGTCAGCCAGTTCCGTCTGAAGAATGTATCCTCTGCGGGTAACGGTAATGATGACTTCCTGATCCTCGATGAGATCTTCGGCTTCCATGTCCGTGATTCCTTGAGACTCGATCCGGGTTCGACGGGGATTCGTATACTGTTCCTTCAGTTCGATCAGCGACCGTTTCACTTCGGCCCGAATCTCGTCTTCATTTCCCAAAAGGGTTTTCAAGGATTGAATCTTCTGATTCAACTCGCGCATCTCGGACAAAAGCTTGTCCACCTCCATGGAGGTGAGCCTTCCGAGGCGGAGATCCAAAATGGCTTTGGCTTGTTCTTCGCTGACTTCCAAAGTGTCCATGAGATTGCGAATGGCATCCTCGGTGTCTTTGGAATGCCGAATAATGTCCACGGTCGTATCGATCGAACGCGCGGCCTTCATAAGCCCTTCGACAATATGCGCCCGTTTGGTCGCTAAAGACAGCTGATGCTCCGAACGCCTTCGAACCACTTCATAGCGGTGTTCCAAAAAGGCTTCCAGAAGCTCCTTCAACGACATGACCCTCGGTTTCCGGTTCCGATCGATCACCAGCATCTTGGTCGAAAAGCTGGTTCTCAGCGACGAATGCTTGAGAATCTGGTTCAGGGCTACATGAGGGTTTGCGTTGCGGGCGATTTCAATCACAACGCGCATCCCACGTCGATCCGATTCATCCCGGATATCCCGAATCATGGGTTTATCCTGTCGTTTGAAGTAATCGGCAATCTGTTCGATCAATCCCGCTTTCGAGAGGGCGTAGGGAATCTCGGTGATGATGATCCGATCTTCTTCCAGTTCATATTCGCCTTCCACCGCAATACTTCCCTGACCGGTTTCATACATGGATTGCAGGTTCTCTCCGCTGAGGATCTTCCCTCCTGTGGGGAAATCAGGGCCTTTGATCCACTGCATCAGATCTTTGACCGTGGCTTCAGGGGAGTCGATCAGACACACCAAGCCATCCACCAATTCCCCCAGATTGTGAGGTGGGATGCTGGTTGCCATTCCCACCGCAATCCCTGACGCTCCGTTCATGAGCAGATTGGGCAACGCGCTCGGCAATACAACCGGTTCCTGCAGAGTTTCATCGTAATTGGGCACAAAATCGACGGTATCTTGATCGATGTCGGCCAACAGCTCTTCGGCAATCTTTGCCAGCCGCGCTTCGGTATATCGCATTGCGGCCGCTGGATCCCGGTCGATCGATCCAAAGTTCCCCTGCCCATCCACCAGCGGGTACCGCATATTGAATTCCTGCGCCATGCGCACCAACGCTTCGTAGAGGGCCACATCTCCGTGGGGATGGTACTTACCGATCACTTCTCCCACGATTCTCGCGCTCTTTTTGTGGGGGGAGTTGTGCCAATTCTTGAGATCCATCATTCCAAATAGGATCCGCCGCTGAACCGGTTTCATCCCATCCCGGACCTCGGGGATGGCGCGTCCGATGATCACTGACATGGAATAGTTCACATAGGACTCGCTCATTTCATCTTCAAAATGCCGATTTATGACATTCCCCGTCGTTTGTCCTCCAAGGGACAACTGGGACTTATCTTTTTCTTTTGCCATCGTTCCGATTGCCTCCGATTCTGTTCAGATTCACCATTCAGGATATTGTGGCGCCCGGCGCGATGGCTTGTTCCACAGTCAGCAATCGCAATTGGTCCGTAAACTTGGCTGCCAGAAGCATGCCATGGGATTCAACACCCATGAGCGATGCGGGTTTGAGATTGGTTACAACAATGACCTGTTTCCCAAGCAATTGGTCGGGGGTATAATGCTGCAAGATCCCGGCAACAATCTGCCGTTGTCCCAATACGGAGCCCAAGTCGATCTGGAGGCGGACCAGTTTTCTGGACTTTGGAACCGCTTGGGCTTCAAGAATGGTCCCTACATGGAGCTGGACCTTCGCAAAATCTTGGAACTCGATGAGCCCCTCAGGAAGATCCGAACCCTCATCTTCTTGAGGCGCTGGTTTTTGCATGCCATGCATATGAATCACCCGCTTTGCCTTTTTGACATCGATCCGTGGAAAGAGGGGCTCGGCTTCTAGAACCTTCCACCCTTTCATCGAATGCTCCCATCCGATATCTTGGAATGTCGATGATGCCCATCGGTCTTCGGATACACCCAACCGACGGAAGATCTCCCGCGAAGTATCCGGCATGACGGGTTTGAGGTAAAGAGCCACATTCCGAATCGCTTGGGCCAAGTGGATCAGGACATTCCCCAGCAATCCACGGTCTTTGGGGTCTTTGGCCAAGACCCACGGGCGGCTCAGGTCGATGTATTTGTTGGACAAACCCACGCAACCCCATAAGGCTTCCAAAGCCTGGGTAAACTGATACCGCTCCATCTTCTGAGGGAAGTCTTCGGCCAATCGGTCAAAGGCCGCGCGAAGCTGCCGGTCATCTTCCGAAAGAGCAAGGTGTTCATCATAAGCAGGAATCGTCCCCGCAAAGTTTTGATGCAGCATTGCTAGAGTCCGGTGTACAAGATTGCCCAGATCGTTGGCCAAGTCCGCGTTGATTCTCAGGATCAGGTTTTCTTCGGAAAAATCCCCATCTCGGCCAAACTGGATCTCGCGCAGTAGATAGTATTTCAGCGCGTCTTTGCCATAGGTCGGAATCAATTCCCGAGGATCAACGGCATTGCCCGCGGATTTGCTGATCTTTTCCCCATTGACGGTTAGCCATCCATGGGCGAAAATCTTCTTGGGTAGAGGCAATCCAACCGACATCAGCATCGCCGGCCAAATAAGGGAATGGAATCGGTTGATCTCCTTTCCGATCAGATGGACATCGGCGGGCCAAAACTGGTGGAACAAAGGCCCCGGTTCAGGTCCATACTCCAGTTCGGAGATATAGTTGATCAAGGCGTCCACCCAAACATAGATCACGTGTTTGGGGTCTTCCAGCAGGGGAACCCCCCACTGAAAGGTTGTGCGTGTGATGCTCAGGTCTTTCAGGCCCGATTCTAAAACTCGGATCATCTCATTGGCCCGAAAATCCGGTTCCACAAATCCGGGGTTTGCGCGGAAATGATCGAGCAGCGGTTGTTGATACTTTGAAAGGGCAAAAAAGTAGTTTTCTTCGCCCAACCATCGGACCTCTCGCCCACAGCTCGGACAACTCTTCTTACCCTCTCGAATCTCGATTTCATCCTCTGGGCAAAAGGTCTCGCAAGGAACGCAGTACCATCCTTCATAGGTCCCTTTATAGACATCCCCTTTTTCCAGCATCTGCTGCACAAAATACTGAACCACTCGTTCATGCCGCGGTTCAGTTGTCCGGATGAATCCATCATGAGTGATATCCAAAGCCTTCCACAGCGTTTTGAATTTTTCCGATAGCTGATCACAAAAAAGCCGAACATCCATTCCCATGGATTTCGCCGTCTCCAGCATCTTCTGACCGTGCTCGTCGGTGCCGGTGAGATAATACACCCGATATCCCATAAACCGCTTGTACCGGGCAAGCACATCCCCGATGATCGTTGTATAGGCCGATCCGATATGTGGATCGGAGTTCGCGTAGTAGATGGGTGTGGTAATGTAGAAACTGGGCTTGTCCATGCGCCACCTCAATGGAAGAAATGCGAAACCAACAAGAAAACCCGTTGGTTTTCTTCGCTATTATACCACGTTTGGTGGCAAAAACAGATCCGGCAGGGTCTGGAAGAATCATTCCTCCGGCACTTCTGTCTATTCGGACTCTATGCGTTTTCGAAGGTCTTGATAATCCTTTTCCCAATCAGGGTCAAGCTCCTGAGCGCGCTTCAAATCTTCGTTTTCTTTATCGGTTTTTCCCAGATATTTATACACCAAGCTCCTACGGCTATAGAACCAACTACGCCTGGGATTAATCTCTATCGCTTGGTTCAAGGAATCCAACGCTTTGATATATTCCTTCTTCAGGAGATAGAATTCTCCATAGTTCGCATGCGCAACATCGAAACTTGGATTCAACTCCAACGCCCTCTGATAGTCCTTTTCTGCTAAGTCAAATTCGTGAGTTTCGAGGAAAGCATTCCCGCGATTATTGTAGGCATCAGGATAATCAGGTTGGATACTGATCGCCTTAGTATGGTCTTTTATCGCTTGTATGTGCTCCTTTAAACTGTAGTACACATTCCCGCGATTACTGTAAGCTTCGGGGAAATCCGGTTTGAGCTGGATCGCTTCTGTAAAATCTTTGATTGCTTTCTGGTACTCTCTCTGATTAACATACGTAACCCCGCGACTGTTGTAGGCTTCAGGAAAATTGTTTTTTTGTCTGATCGCTTCTGTGTAGTTTTTGATCGCTTGCTCGTACTCTTTTTGATCTGCATAAAGTTTCCCTAGATTTAGGTAGGCTTCAGGGTAATCCGGTTTGAGACGGATCGCTTCCGTGAAATCTTTGATTGCTTTCTGGTACTCTTTCTGATTGGCATATGCAATCCCGCGATTGTTGAGTGCAAAAACCTGCTTGGGATCTATTTCCAGACAATTGGTATAATACCGGATCGTTTCTTCTTCCGGATGGTTCAGTTCGCCGCTTAGGAAGCCTAAACTGAAGTACGTATCTGCCAAGTCTTTCGGAGAAAGCGGTTCAGAAAGCAATCTCTTCCAACTAAAAAACGCTTCTTCAGTATCTCCATTCAGTTGGTATTCTATGGCTTTTCTCCTTGTTTGTTCTATGAAAGATAGATTAGGAAGAGTTTCGGCTTGTTCTATTTCTTTCTGCATCTTTTCCTTTGTGTCCTCTGCGGTTGAATGTAATCTTGATTCCCGAATCTTTTTTGTATCATCTTCTGCTTGTTTTAACAATTCTTCTATCTTTTCTGAGCTTTTTTCGACTTTCTCCTCTGCCTTATCTACTCGTTGAAGAGAATCTTGGGTTAATTTTTCGGTTTTATCCACTGATCGGTTTATTTCCTCATTCCGTTTCTTTTCTCCTTTGGAAACCAGAACTGTTATTAATATCCCAATAATAGCGATCGTTGCAGCCATTATAGCGATCAGATTTCCTAGATATCCCTGCCACCAGGAAATGTTGTCTTTGTGTAGGTTATTGATTTCCCGTTCCAGTCGGTGGATTTCTTGGGTTATTGTATCCACGCGGGAAAAAATCGTTTCCAACGAGAAGAAAGGCGCGCTTTCCAAAGGGGGTTGCTGATTCAACGGTGTTCCCGGAGAGTCCGTAGGAGTGTTAGCAAATAGCGGCAGACAAACCCCTAGGAGAAGGATGACGGTCCAGATGCTTTTCATGCTCCACCTCGCTTTTCACTATGATTCTACAATATTGTATCACAACCGTAAACCATTAATCAATCATGTTTCCAACATTCCTTTCTTTTCAGATCCAGAAAGGAGATCTACCCTTTCTACTCTCGATTGCCCTGAGGGTGTGGATGCTCAGAATGGATTGGGGCACAACACCAAGATGCTGAATATTCAATTTCAACCTCCAAGAATATGATTGTTGGTTCAAAATGTATGATGTCAAAATCAATATATTTCATTTTGGACTTGACATTCTGATATCCATGTGGTATAATATAAACAGATAATCAATCTTGCCGTATGGGGCAGAAAGCGAGGTGAACTGATGAGAAAGACCTTTACCAATTGTCCGGCATGCTCGGGAGCGATGATGATTACCGAATACACCTGCACCCGGTGCGGCACGAAGATCCAGGGGAAGTTTGAACTGGATGAGTTTTTTCGTCTTTCAGAGGATCAGCTGTTGTTTTTGAAGGTCTTCATCAAAAACCGGGGAAATCTTTCGGAGGTTCAGAAAGAGTTGGAAATATCCTATCCGACCGCGCGGAATCGGTTGGAAGAAGCGGTGCGCGGGATGGGTTTCGAACCTGGAGAAACTCCCGAAAAAACGGAGTCGCAGAAGATATTGGACATGTTGGAGCGAAACGAAATTTCGGCCAAAGAAGCGATGGATATGCTTCGATCTTTGAAAGGAGGACAAAAATCATGATGTATTTCCTGGCTGTTTTGGGGGGAATCTTTCTCTTTATCCTTGCCATCCGGTTTTTGCCCATCATCCTTGGGGTATCCATTGCGGGTTTTGTGGGAATTGGGGTTGTGATCGTTTTGATCATCGTCTTTATTGTGCTGATCCCCTTTATCCTGCCCCTGCTCGCGCTCTTGCTGATGCTGGTCCTTGTGAAAAAACTGGTGGCGCGGTAGAAATGCCTTTCTGGATTCGGATTGCGCTGGCCATTATCGGAACCCTCCCCCTGCTGGTTTTGGGGAAACGATTTTTGGCCATCCGGGTTCCGTATCTGAATTTGCTGTATCTTGTCTTGGCTGTTGGATTTGCGGTGGTTCTCGTGATTGACTTTTTCCCTTTGACCATCGGATACGCGATCATAAATTGGATTCTTGCCATTTTGGGCATGAGTCTGTTGGGAGGGATGTGAAGAGATGTTTATCGAACAAGGAAAAGAAAGTTTGGAAGGAATTTCCGAAGTCGTTATCAATTCGATCGATGGAAATATAGAGCTGCTGCCTTTGCCCGAGGAGGAGGATCATCTCACGTGGGATGCCTATTGGAGATCCGAAGAAAAGGGCAGTGTGGAAGTCGTTCGCGAAGGAAAGCGAATGGTCATCCGGTTTGACAGCAAAGAAACTTTTGTGGGCATCATGGTTGGCCGGATTCGGATTGGAACCAGTAGCGGAACCCTGGACCGCGCTTTGATCCGGATTCCCAAAGGAGTCGAGACGGTTCAGATCAACTCGATCTCGGGAAATCTCCGTTCCTCTGATTATCGAGTATCCCGACATTTCAAACTGTCGACCACTTCCGGCGATATCACGGTCAACGATTCACAATCTCCATCGCTTCATCTTTCCACAAAATCCGGGGATTGTGTGGTGGAAGACGCGTTGTGCTCAGGAACACTTGAGGTTGAAAGTTTTTCCGGGGAAGTCCGGTTGCATCGGGTCTCTTTTGAGGATTTGAAGTGCACCTCGAAATCTGGCGATATTTCTCTGGACGATCGATCGGAAAATCCGCGGGAAATCCGGTTATTTACTGTCAGTGGCGATATATCCGCGAAAACGCGCTGCAATCGCGGGACGGTTCAGTCTGTTAGCGGAGATTTCGGTCTGAAGACAGGAGACCTGTTGGAACCGAGCTGGACGATCAAAACCGTCAGCGGGGATGTAACCATCCAAGCGCATATGTTGAATGGAACCATTCGATTCACCAGCGTTTCAGGGGACGCTTCCTTCAAAGGCCAACGCCCGATCGCCGGAGGAAGATCGGAATATGTCTTTGGAACGGGAAAAGAAGGGATTCTGAAGATAAACACGGTTTCGGGGGACCTGAGAGTGCACACATTAGAAGAAGCGCGCGTTCAAGAACCCATTAAGACATCCAATAAGGACAATGGGTTTTTTGAACGGTTGGTCGAACCCAACGAAGAGGTGCGAAAGATCATTCAAACCCATACCCAAGGGATCATCACCCGGCAAGAAGCTGTTGAGCTTCTGACCATCCTGGAATACAACGAAAACGAGATCAACCATTTTCTGAAGGATGTAGAAGGCCCCGAACCAGATGAACCGATGGACTCGCATGACGAGTCGGAAAACGAGAAAGAGAAAGAAGACGGAGAACCGTTTGCTTGAGAGAAATCCCTTCTCTGAGGAATCAGAAAACCGATATCTTGATTTTTGGGGAAATATTTGGTACAATACGATCGGTAACCACTCCGGCATAGCTCAACGGTAGAGCATGCGGCTGTTAACCGCAGGGTTGGGGGTTCGAAACCCTCTGCCGGAGCCAAAAAGGCAACCTGATTCTGGTTGCCTTTTTTTCCACTCGCTGGGCAGACCATTCGAAATGAACAAGTCTAAAGAACCAAAAGAATTAAGAATCGCGTTCCTCAACCCACAGGGGTTGGAACAGGTCCTCTAATTTCAAATAGGAGAGCACCCTTTTTGTCCGACTTGTATACGTACGAGAAGAAGCCAATCCAATACTCAGTGACTCAGGAACCCGATTGCGCGGAATATGTCTTTCCCACCAACTATGAAGACCCGGTCCGCGAAAATGAACGGGTCTTTCTTCGGGTTTTTTCCCCAAAAAACCGCCCGTTGCTGGGGGACATCCTCTTTTTACACGGGATCGGGGGATCGAATATCCGGTTTCTTGAGCGGTTTCCGAAGTTCTTTGCATCGAAAGGGTATCGGGCGTCGATGGTCATCCTGCCGTATCATCAGAAGCGCAAACCGTCTCATATGGAAAGCGGAGACCCCTTTTATTCAGCGGAACCCGATCTGTGTGTGGTCCGGTTCCACCGGGCTGTTAAGGATGTGCGCCGAAGCGCGGACTTGATCGAAACTCTGGAAGGGTTTCATTCCGATCGGTTATGGTTGGTGGGGGTTTCGTTCGGTGGCATGATCGGGACTCTGACCATGGGATTGGATCAACGGTTTCGCAAAGGGGCGCTGGTTATTACGGGCGGCAATTGGAGGCGGATCAATTTCCACTGTCCCTATACGCGCAAAGTGCGCGCGGAATACAGCAACAAAGGGAATTCCTATGGGTGCGATTCGGAAGAAACCTGCATCCGCAAATTTCGTCCCGATCCCGTGGGTTGGGTCAAGCGGGAAGTTCGGAGGGTCGAAGACATTTTCGAGAAAGCGCCCATTCCGTGCTATCAATATGATCCCATCTCTTTTGCCCCTTTGATCCGGTCTCCCGTTCTTTTCATCCGGGGGTTGTTTGACCGGGTCATTCCGTCTCAGGCAACCGACGATCTCCTTCAATTGCTGCCAAATCCTCATGTAGTCCGATATCCCATGGGCCATACAACTTCGATTGCTCTGACCGGGTGGATCGCGCGGCGGATTATTCGCTTTTTCGATTGATCCCGCGTAATGGCTGAGAAAAAGGAATCGGTTCTTTTTTCTACTCTTGGCCGCTGGAGAGCTGGACATCCATCACTGTCAACGAATCGGACACCTTCAATTGAGCGGTTGTAGCTTTCAGAACCTCTTCCAAGCTGGTCTGCGGGGCAATCTCTTTCAAGACCAATCCGATTCCGGGTTCAACAGCAATCACTGCCATTTCGGTTACGATCAGGTGGATCGGTCGGATCGATGTCAAAGGCAGCGTGCATTCAGGAATGATTTTGGGCGACCCGTCTTTGTTTGTATGAGTCATAGCAACGATCACCTTCTTCGCCCCGGTCACCAGATCCATCGCGCCGCCCATGCCTGGGATCATCTTTCCGGGCACCATCCAATTGGCCAAAAGCCCTCGTTGGTCAACCTCAAGCCCTCCCAAAACTGTGATATCGACATGCCTGCCCCTGATTAATCCGAAGGAAGTGGCCGAATCAAAAGCGACTGCCCCTGGCAAAAAGGTAATGGGCATCCCACCCGCATTGTTCAATTGAGGGTGTTCCATCCCGGGCGCTGGGGCGGGCCCCATTCCCAAGATTCCATTTTCTGATTGAAAGTGGACTTGAATCCCTTTGGGAATGAAATTGGCCACCAAGGTGGGAATTCCGATTCCAAGATTGACAATATCTCCATCATGAAGCTCCAGAGCGATCCTTTGCGCAATAACCTTCCGGGCGGTCTTGGGATCTTGGATCATTGGACATCCCTCCTTACCAGATAGTCTACCACAGCATGCGGGACAACGATCTCGTCAGGTGGCAGACCACCGACCGGCAAAAGTTCGTCCACCTCAGCGATTACAGTGCGAGCGGCAAATGCCATAAGGGGATTGAAGTTCCGCCCCGTGAGCGAAAAAGAGAGATTGCCCAAATAATCAGCCCTTTTGGCCCGAATGAGGGCAAAATCCGCGAAGATGGGAAGGGCTACCAGATACTCCCTACCTTCTATGGTGATTTTCTGTTTCCCCTTCTCAGCGATGGTACCGACTCCTGTTGGGGTTAGGATTCCTCCCAAGCCAAATCCCGCCGCTCGGACTTGTTCCGCCAAAGTCCCTTGAGGTACAAGCTCCACATCCAAACGCCCATCGATCATCTGTTTCTGGGTTTCTGGATTGGTGCCGATGTGAGAAACGATGACACGCGCCGCTTTTTGGGCTACAATCAGTTTGCCAATTCCCTTGTCGGGAAAGGCCGTATCGTTGGCAATGATGGTGAATCCGCCGTTGGTGCACTCCAACAGGCGTTCGATCATGGAATCGGGGGATCCATCGCCCAAAAACCCTCCGATCATCAGAGAGGCCGCTTGAGGAATCATATCCACCGCAGTTTGAATATGGATCACCTTTTGTTTCATACATTCGCCGAAACCGGCACCACCTCCTTTGGAAGGATTATACCACAAACTCTTTGGGAAACTTTCGCGCAGGGGATGTGATATAATCGACCGGAAGTCCATTCGATCGCATTCTTTGGGGAGGATTAACCCCATAAATCGGAGAAACCGGCTGTGAAAATAGGGATTGTTGGCGCGACAGGGTTGGTTGGGAGAACCATGATTCAGTTGCTTCAAGAACACCCGATCGGTGTGAGTCAGTTGGATCTTTTCGCATCGGAGCGGTCGCTCGGGCGATCCATTCCCTTTCATGGAAAGGAGATCCCGATTCAACGCCTTTCCCCAGAAGCCCTTTCCCACACCTATGATTTCCTTTTCTTCTCCGCTGGCTCTGATATTGCTCGGAAATACGCTCCTATCGGAGCTGCGCATACTCCGATCGTCATCGACAACTCTTCGGCTTTTCGAAAAGACCCCCATATCCCCTTGATCGTGCCCGAAGTCAATGGGTCTCTTTTGAACGCCTATCAAGGGATTGTTGCCAACCCAAACTGCTCGACCATTCAAATGGTATTGGGCCTATACGGGATTCATATGGAGTGGGGTATTGAAGAAATCGTTGTCGTTACCTTTCAATCGGTTTCTGGGGCAGGCAATACGGGGATTCTTGAGTTCCGGTCTCAACAGGAGGGTTCTCTGGAACATGGCCATTTCCCCAATGTGATCCATGAGAACGTGATCCCTATCATTGGCGATTCCCAAGAAGATGGATTCACAACCGAAGAACGGAAGATGATCGACGAAACCCGGAAAATCCTTAATGACCCGAATATCCGCATTTTCCCGACCTGTGTACGGGTCCCGGTAGTGTATGGCCATTCCGAAGCCGTGTTCGTGCGCACATCGGAGCCAATCCCTTCAAAACATGAAATCGCGCGGATTGTCGATCGGACCCTTCATATCCAAAGAAGCGATGGGTATCATACTCCCCAAGAATTTGCGGGCAGCGATCATACAGGAATTAGCCGCCTTCGCTTCGTAGGGCCCCGCGAGCTGATGATGTGGATCGTAGCGGATAATGTCCGCGTTGGGGCTGCCACCAACGCCCTTCGGATTATGGAACGGGCGCTTCGAAATAACAACGGTACCTGATTCCTTGCCGGTAACTGAATACTTGCTGGTAACTGATTACTTACCAAAAATCCAGAGGATCGGTTGTTAGAATAGCCGAAGCTGTTCGGGTTTTTTGTAGGGGTGAGGGGCTTGATCTACCGGTTTCTGAGGAGAACTCAGCGGATACTGGGCTAAAAGCGTTTGAATCTGGCGGTTCATCCTGTACCGATACGATTTTTCCGGTTTCTCGCCCGCGTACAGATCCTGATACTTCTCTTTCAGACCCGGATACTCCTGCTCCAAAAATCGGAAGAAGACTTCACGGGTATTTCCTCGTAAGCGGAGACTACCAGAAATCAGGTCTTGTGCACCGACTTGATGCGCCATATGGATCAGCGCTTCCAAATTCTCATAGGAGTCGGTGATCCAAGGAACGATTGGCATCATCAAAATGCTGGTCCCACAGCCAATCTTACGGAAAGCGCGGAGGAGTTCAAATCGGTCCATAGTCGGAGAAGCGTGGGGTTCCAATACTTTTTGAACAGAGGGATCCAGTGTAGATACAGAGACACCCACATGCACCGGACACACCTGAGCAAGTCGTTCGAACAGCGAAAGGTCCCTGAGAATGCGGGTGGATTTTGTCGAGAGTACAATCGGATTTCGGTACTTGATCATGATCTGCAAGATTTCAGGCATGATTTGGTATCTGTCTTCAATTGGCTGGTAGGAATCGCTTACCCCTCCGATGGTGATCGGATCTCCTTTCCACCGAGGCGATCGAAGTTGGCGTTCCAAAACCTGAGGCGCGTTTGTCTTCACGAAGATTTCTTGGAAGAACGCGTGATCCGAAGGGTTTGCCACGGAAACATATTCATGCGTGTAGCGAGCAAAGCAATACCGACATCCGTGGCCACATCCCCGATATATGTTTATATCCCAGTGGGTGGCCGTTTTCCTTTTATGGTAATGCAAAACGGTTTTTGCTTCGATCTCATGAATAGCCATATTGACTCCTGTTTTTCCACGGGTTCTTGATTATATCACAATCCGATGCTTGTTTTAGGCTCTCTCCCTCGCATAGGGATATACGAATCTGATCCAAACCTTGACAAATCAAGAAAAAAAGAGTATGATACACATAAGCTTTTCGTTAAAGAGAAGTATTATTGATGTAGGAGGATGCAGGATGTTAAAAGGTACAGTAAAGTGGTTCGATGGGAAAAAGGGGTACGGATTCATCTCACAGGAAGATGGCCCCGATGTTTTTGTCCATTTTTCTGCCATTCAGGCTGATGGATTCCGCACATTGGAAGAAGGACAAGCGGTAGAGTTTGAGGTTACGGATGGGCCCAAAGGTCCTCAGGCCGCAAACGTACACCTTATTGGATAATTTTGCTTTTTTCCTCTGAAACAAAAAGGGCTTGCATCTGCAAGCCCTTTTCTTTTTCTTACCCTGTTCCGGTTACCGGACTCTCTCTTTGAGTTCCTTACCGGGAACAAATTTCGGCACTTTTTTCGCAGGAATGTTGATGGGTGCTTTGGTTCGGGGATCAACGCCCTTTCGAGCCGCGTTTTGCTTAACAACAAAACTACCGAATCCCACCAAACGCACACTGCCTCCTGTAGCCAATTCATCTTCTACTACTTTGATGAATGAGTCAAGGAGTTTTCCCGCTTCTTTCTTGGAAACACTTGCTTCAGCTGCTAGTTTGTCAACCATTTCCTTCTTGTTCACAGTAATCCCCCCTCCTTCTGTAGAATCTTCCCATGGATCCACGGTTTTTTCCTACCCCAAATATACCACAAATGCCGTGGATAAAGCAATACCCCAAAAAAAGGGATTTTCCACAACAGGGGGCATCAGCAAGAACCAAGATTTCAAGCTGTTTTCGGAGGGTTACCCGTTCCGTTTCAACAAACCGCGGCGTTTGGCGTAGGTTTCCATCCACGAGAAGATCAGGATCCCCATAGGAAGCATAATGATCCCCATGAGCAACAAGGGGGTCCAATGCATCCACAGGGACAAAAACCCTTCTCCTTCCAAAATGGCTGCGCGCATCCCACGCAGTGCATAGGTCGCGGGAGAAATCCGTCCGACCATCTGCATCCAATGGGGCAGAACTTCCACTTCATAATAGACACCCGAAAACATGAGCAACAGCGCCTGAAAGATGTGGACCACTTGCACTCCTTTTTCCGGGGAGATTAACGGCAGAATGGATGCGATCATACCCAACCCGATAAAGGATAGACTGGCGATTCCGAGCACTCCGCCTGCGGCCCAAATGTTTGCGCCCTGAAGATCCAGATTGAAAAAAACGGACACAACCAAAAGGATCAATCCACTGCGGAGGAGCCCATAAAAGATGCTGAATCCACAGACGCTCAACAAGTGTGTGGCTCGAGATACTGGCGCCATAAATGTGTATTCGATCGTCTCTTCCCATCGCTCCCATGCAACTGTTTCGGCCACCACTTCAAAAAGGATGGACAGATATCCCCAGAGGATGGACCCTAAAAGCATGTATAGAATTAAGTATTGTGTATCTACAACCACGCCGCTGAAGTTCTCTATACCTTTCCCTATGAAGCCCATCGTTACCGAATTGGCCACGGTATAGACAAAGAAGACCAGTTCCCATTTCCAATACCGTTTGACCAGGTTGAAATTCCGTTCGATAAAGGCCCACGCAGCGCGCGCTTCTTGAAAAACCTTTCCCATGATCAACTCACCTCAGCAATCATCTCATCTTCATATTGGACCAATTGGGACCCTGTGAAGAACATAAAGACCTCTTCCAAGGTGCAAACCGATCCGTTCCGGGAAGCTTTCTTCTTCAAATCCTGAGAGGTGCCGATGGCAGCGATCTTTCCATCGTGGATAATCGCAACGTGCTCACAGAGTTGATCTGCTTCCTCCATATCGTGTGTGGTTAAAAGTACGGTTGTCTGATGTTCCTTTTGGATCTCGAGGATCAGGCTTTGCACTTCCTTTTTCGCCCTTGGATCCAGTCCCGTTGTCGGTTCATCCAAAAGGAGGAGCGCTGGGGTCGTCAAAAACGCCCGCGCTATAGCCACTTTTTGTTGCATCCCGCGGGAAAAATCTTCCAACGGATCATGCACCCGTTTCGCGGGAAGGCCGACTCGTTCAAAGATCTCCATCAATTTCTTCCGGGCGTAGGGTTTGGGAATTCCATATAACCCGGCAGTAAATAGGAGATTTTCCATTGCAGACAGCTTTTTGAAAAAACTGGCTTCCGCGGATACCCGATTGATCAGTTTGCGGACCATCATCGCTTCTTTCACTGAATCATATCCGAATACCTCGATTGTCCCTTGGTCGGGTACCAGAAGAGTCGATATCATTCGGATCAATGTTGATTTCCCGGATCCGTTCGGCCCCAAAACACCGAAGATCTCCCCTCTCCCTATCGAAAACTGCACCTGATCCACCGCTTTGATCTGCTTGTTCTTTCGTTTGATAAATATTTTATCGACACTATGTACTTCTAGAGCCTTATCTGGATCTTTTTTCGTCATCACGATTCACTCCTTCTTCTTCGGTCCCTGATGGAATCCAACGATTCGGTCGAAATGGTTCTGAATGGTTCTCTGCCTTATTTGTCCGTTCTTTCTTTTTCTGGGCTTGCGCAAATCGAAACTGCGTCACTTTCGCTCGATTACGTTCCGACCCACGGTTTTTCATGGATCTCCCTTGCATTGAAAATCACCTCTTCCTTTTTTCGGATCACCTGCTGATGTTTTTCTGCCCGTTCTCCCTGATGATACCCTTTCCTTCTCATTCGTACACCTCCTATGATTTTGGCAAAAAAAAGAGGGCTATGATTCGTCACAGCCCTCTTGTTTCTTCTCGTTTGTTGTTCGGATCCTACAACAAAGCATTCCTTTCAGGCGCGACGAGACAGACCAATCCCACGATAACAGTAGCATTACCGATCATAGAGCTACGATTTCGTGTCATATTGTTGAACATCCGCGTCGCCTCCTTTATTGTAGGATTTTTGCTTACTTTACGAGTATATCACAAAATTGGGCCTCTGTCAACTGATTGTTTCGAATGAAAATACCCCTTTCTGCTTTCGAGTTTCGACCGATCAATGAGGTATTGTTAATCGGATTGATGCAGAAAACACGAGACGAAATGGCCCGATTCCCGCTCGACCCATGAAGGGTTCTCCCGGTTGCAACGGTCCATAACGTACGGACACCTTTTGGCAAACCGACAACCATCAGGTGGATTGATCGGGGACGGGATATCTCCGGTCAGTAAGGCCCGTTGTTCTTTCTTTCGAAAGCGGGGATCCGGAACAGGAATGGCGCTAAGCAACCCCACCGTATAGGGATGCAGCGGACGGGAAAAGAGAGTCTCTGTGTCTGCGGTTTCCACGATTTTTCCCAGATACATCACGGCGATGCGGTCAGAGATATGCTTCACAACCGACAGATCATGCGCAATGAAGAGGTAGGTAAGATCAAAGGCTTCTTTCAAGTCTTCCAGCAGATTGATGATTTGTGCTTGAACCGAAACATCCAGCGCTGACACCGGTTCGTCACAGATCACCAAGCGCGGCCTCATGATCATCACGCGCGCAATTCCGATCCGTTGCCTTTGCCCTCCTGAGAACTCGTGGGGATACCGTTTCATGTATTCTGGTCGCAGACCTACTTTTTCCATAATATCGGCAACATGGTCAATGATCCCTTTCTTGGAGCGTACCATCCGATTGGCCCGGATTCCTTCGGAAATGATGTCTTGGACTGTCATTCTGGGGTTTAGCGATGCGTATGGATCCTGAAAGACCATCTGGATTTGCCGTTTTACTTTTCGGAGAGGTTGCGCTTTCAGACTGAAGATATCAACAGGGTGCTTCTGTGCATCCTCGGGATAATAGAGAAAGACCCCTGCTGTTGGGTCATGGATCCGCATCAAGGTTCGACCGACGGTGGTTTTTCCGCATCCCGACTCTCCAACGAGCCCCAATGTCTCCCGGGTTTGCACCTGAAAATCCACTCCATCGACTGCTTTGAGAAAAGGCTTTTCTCCGAAAATCCGAGCCCCTTTGACGGGAAACCATTTTGTCAGATTCTGAACTGTACATAGAGTCTTAGGTGGGTTCATGGCTGTCCCCCTCTTGCTCATAGAGCCAGCATTTCACTTGGTGCCCTTGAATGGATCGAACAGGGGGGATTTCCAGCAAACACCGTTCCATCGCTTGTTGGCATCTTGGTTGAAACCGACAACCTTTGGGAAAAGCGGAAGGGTGCGGAACATACCCCGGAATCACGTGGAGTCTTTTTTGATCCTGTTTGGGTACTTCAATTCGAGGGATGGAGTGAATCAAGCCTTGGGTATACGGGTGTTTGGGGTTAGAAAACAGCGCAAAGATTTCGGCAGCTTCCACGATCTGCCCAGCATACATAACGATCACTCGGTCGCACATCTCCGCCACAACACCCAGATCATGTGTAATGATGATGGTGGTTGTATTCTGTTTGGTTCTCAACTCATCGATCAATTCAAGGATTTGCGCCTGAATGGTTACATCCAAGGCCGTCGTTGGTTCGTCTGCAATCAACAGCAATGGTTTGCATGCCAATGCCATCGCGATCATTACCCGTTGCCTCATCCCTCCCGACAATAAGTGGGGATAATCGCGAATCCGTTTGCTTGGTTCCGGAATCCGAACCATTTGAAGCAGTTCAAGGCTTTTGGACCATGCTTGCTTTTCGGTTACCCTTTCGTGCAACATGAACACTTCGGAAAGTTGTTGCCCAACTGTATACACTGGGTTCAATGAGGTCATTGGCTCTTGAAAGATCATGGAAATCTTCTTTCCGCGAATCTTCTGGAGCTGTTCTTTGCTGAAATGGGCTACATTCTTCCCTTCAAAGGATATTTCCGTCCTTGTTCCCAAGATGGCATTTTTGGGCAATAATCTCAGGATCGAAAAAGCCGTGATGGTCTTTCCGCATCCCGACTCCCCAACAATTCCCAATGTCTCCCCTTTTTTCAAATCGAATCGAACATCATCGACAGGAGTTACGACTCCGAATTGGGTCTTGAATGAGATTTCCAGATCTTTAACCCTGAGAATGGTTTCAGGATCTTGCAAGGCTGTATCGCTTTTTTGACGCATCCATCTCATCCTTTCCTGATCATTCGCTGGTAAACTTGGGATCCAAGGCATCCCTCAGTCCATCACCGAGAAAGTTTACATTGAGTACAGTCATAAAGATGAACAGCCCCGGGAAAAAGGTCAGCCACCAGGGGCTGATCCCCATGGGTGTTCCCAGGATATAATTCATGGATTTTTGCAGCATATTGCCCCATGAAGGCAAAGGAGGTTGGATCCCCAAACCCAAATAGCTGAGGGAAGATTCTGCCAAGATGGCGTAGGACATGTTGAGGGTGGCTGAAACGATCACCACCGGAAGAACATTGGGAATGATGTGCCGCAGAATAATCGGTATGGTCTTCACGCCAAGAGCTCTTGCGATGACCACATATTCGGATTCTCGAATGGACAAGGTCAAACCCCGGACCAAACGGGACACACCCATCCATCCGAAAACGGTAAGAACCAGAACGATATTCCAGAGCCCTGATCCAATGACCATGGTCAAGGTTAGCAGGATTGGGAACATCGGGATGGATAACATGACATCGACAAAACGCATGAGAATTCGGTCGATCATACCGCCAAAGTATCCCGAGAACAATCCGATCCCCATGCCGATGATGGTTGTGAATAATGCCGAGCAGATTCCTACCAGCAAAGAGATTCTTCCCCCATACATCAGTCGAACAAAGGTATCCTGCCCCAGTTCATCGGTTCCCAAAATATGGCCGGGCGTCATTGGCGGCACGAAGATGGAGGAGAAATCCATGTCGTAGTATTGGATGGAGGTGAACCATGGTCCAATGAAGCAAAACGCGAGCATTCCAAGCAGAACGATCGCTCCGAATAGTGCTAATTTATGGCTTTTGAACTTCATCCATACCAATTTTCGATAGGTTACGATATTGATGGAGGACGATTGCTCTTCGATCTTTTGAATTTTGCTTTTGTACGAAAACCGTGATGGACGCATCGTTTCCTCCTTACGCCTTCCGTGTGATTCGGATTCTCGGATCGACAAGAACATAGAGAAAATCCGCTACTAAGTTGGAGATTAACGTAATCATCGTCAAGAACATCAGGCAACTGATGGCGAGATTGTAATCGCTCCCGATTACCGCTTGGTACATTAACCGACCCATCCCAGGCCAAGAGAAGATCGTCTCGATGATTAGCGCCCCTCCAAAAAAATACGGGATATCCAGCGCGATAATGGTAATGATTGGAATCATCGCATTTTTCAAAGCATGGCGGATAATCACTTTCCGATCCGGAACGCCTTTGGCATACGCCGTTCGGACATAGTCTTGGTCAAGGACTTCCAAGAGAGAGGTGCGAATGTACCGTACCCAGGAAGCGACTTGCACAAATCCCAAAACACACGCTGGGAGAATCAAATGACGGACCCGATCCCAAAAGATGGCCCAAGGCTCAGTCAACCCATAGGTTTCCATCCCTGATACGGGAAGCCATTTCAGGGTAACGCTAAAGATGATGATCCCCATAAGGCCAAACCAAAAACTGGGCAGCGACATGCCCACAAAGGCAGTTACTGTGGCGGAATAATCGAATACTGAGTACTTTTTGACCGCAGAGTAGATCCCAATTGGTAAAGCCACCGCCAATCCGATCAACCAGGCAACGATGGTCAACAAAAGGGTATTGGGCAGTCGAGAGATAATCATATCCCAGACAGGCACTTTGTAGAGGCTGGAAAAGCCGAAGTCTCCCGTGAAGGCGCTGCCCAACCATGTGAGATACCGGATGAACAGCGGATCGTCCAGACGATAGTATTCGCGCAAGGCTTGGATTCGCTGAGGATCGGTCATTACGGCGCGGGGGTTGTCCATCCGCATCTGGAGCAAGGGATCGCCAGGCATGAGGTTGATCAAAAGGAAAATGATCAAAGAGATCATGAAAAAGACGGGAATTAATTCCAAAACCCGTTTGATTAGATACGCTTTCAAGACATACCCTCGGGATTTGCTTGGTTTTGATCTTGGATGGTTTTCATGGTATGCAACCCCGCCAGCATTTGAACGCTGACCAGTTTTTTGATGGGGATCGTCTGATAGGTGAGGTTTTTCTCAAGGAAGTCGACCGTTTCTTCAAAATACCGATCGGCATTTTCCAACGCCTCTTTCATCGATGCGTTCCCTGGCGCGGTTGTGAGATTTTCCCGAATCATTCTCCTCATCATGCCTTGCATTAACAGGTTGTAGAACTTTTGCGCGTACAGGTTGTCGAACTCCTCCGCCTTGGTCGCTGGTCTTTGTAATGTCTCGTCGGTTTTGATCCAGTTCTCTTGAGCGGCCAAATGGTTGGGAATCATGGACAGATAATGATGAACCGCAGTGAAGAAAGGAGAGTCTTTCTTATGAATGGCGCTTTCTATCGATGAGAAGATGGCATGCAACCGATCGTAATTTTCTTTTCCCGACTGAACCGCCTTTTCAAGAAAGTGCCGGCGGCTTTGTTCAACGGTTGTTTGGTCGTTGACCCTGGGATCAAAGTAATACGGCATTTCACAGACCAATGAATACGTGCCCGCCATCTTCTTCGCATAATCATCCGAGCTGGTCCCTGCTTGAATCACGGTTGCCGGGTCCATGCCTTCGGGCAGATGCTTTTCCAGATAATCATATTCATCGGATATCCCAAACATCGGGAAAATCGCGGGAGCAAAGGGTTTGAGATAAGGCACCTCCGGTTCCCCCAGATTCAAGGGCAGCTGAAAATGGCCTGGAATGGCTTGAAAGAGATCAAAGAGCGAATCCGTTAGGGTTCCGGAAACATAATAGTACACCCCTCCGAATCCCGAATTGTGTAGCGAATACATAAAGACCGGTTTTTTCTCTTGGATGATTTCCATCAATACTTGGGTTTCGGGAAGAGGCTTGTGGAAGTGGAGCGTTTTGTAATCTACGGGAAAGGTCCATTCCACCTGTTCGAAGCTGGCCGGACGATAGAAGTGTTCGGCATACTTCCGAATGGAAGAAGAGTCGTCAAACCACCCTTCGTTCCGTTTCGTTCCATCGATATCGATCGATTTGATCAGATACCAGGTATAGTCAAGTTCCTGTAGAGCCGGGTCATTTTTTGCCAATAATTCGCTCAGCACTTCAAGCATCATCGCGCCAATTGGTTCGTTGGGATGGGGACATCCGAACAGAAGCGCATTTTTGGAACCACTCCCGATTTTGATCACATAGATCGGGTTCCCTTCCCGGGACCTTCCTCGTTCCATAACCTCCACACGCTCTGGATAATCCTTGGCTAGTTGCAAAGAGCGTCGATCCATTTCGTCGACGCGGAAAAAACGCTGAAAGTCTGGTATTTGATCGATCACTGACTGAAAATCCATATCAACACCTCGCTGGAAGAATAGTCAACCGATTTTTCCCTAGTTCACCGAATCGGAGCTGCCAGAGAAATGCGGCAGATCATTAGACCTGCCGCTCTGCATCTTTCAATCAAATGAGTCCGAAAACTCTTTGTTACTTCCTGACAAACCAGTTCTGTATGATCCACCCGATCCCATTATCGTATCCCGCGTTGAATGATTTGATATTGTTCTTTGCAAAGATTGGAGTGGGTGGGCAAACCAATGGAATATACGGCAATGCTTCGGACCACAGAACCAAATGCCGCTCGTAAAGCTCTCGTTTTTCCTGGGAATCTACGGTTGCTCCCGCGCGAAGAACGATCCAGTCATTCTCTTCATTGGACCAAGCGCTATAGTTGACTCCCCCAAATGAATTGGCTTCCGAAGGAATCGAATCGGTCGTCCAGTATTCGGCGGCTTCAGCAGAGATCCCATATCCCCATCCAGACAATATGGCGTTGTACTCCCCTTGGGGCATGATCTCCCACATTGCGACGGAAGGAATGGTTTTGATCTCCATGGTGATCCCCACCTGTCTGAGCATACCTTGGATCATCTGCGCCATGGTCAAGTAATCGGGGGTTCCTGCTCCGACAAGCAGTTCGAATTGGAGCGCTTTTCCGTCCTTTTCATATACCCCGCTTCGGTTGGTCCGCCAACCGGCTTGTTCCAGAAGGGCTTTAGCCTTCGCCATATCATACGGATACTGTTGAATATCTGGATGCGCAAGCGCTTCTCTCATCATGTGGAGTTCGGTGATCCATGAAACGGCAACATCTCCCGTTCCGTTATAGATGAGATTGTTGATGGCCTCGCGATTGATTGCGTGGGCAATGGCTTGGCGAACGCGAAGATCGGAGAAGAAGAAATTGGGTTCCGATAGATTGTCTGGATTGCGGAAGTTGAGGTAGATCAGATCCGGAGCGATGTTGGGAACCAGATACGCTGTGAACATATCTGCGTGTTCTTGGGCCAACTGCAAAGTATGCCTCAAAGTCAGGGTATACCTTCCGAAATCGATCTCCCCATTTTTCGCTGCGGCAAAAGCTACATCTCCATCCGGGATGATCCGCATAACGATGGTATCGATGTTGGGCCGCCCCATGAAGTACTCATCGAAGGCCTCAAAGACAACATGTTGGCCTTCCCGGTATTCCTTAAACTTGTATGGTCCACTCATCACAGGATTCCGTGTAACCTTGAGAATAAAATCATCCCAGATGCCTCGTTCTTTGGCCTTTAGGAAATCCGATTCGAAAACATGTTTGGGCAGTTGGAACCATCCAAAGTAATAGGCATACTCCGAAGAACCAAACCAAGCGCTCCCGAAAACCTCATCGAAGTGGACCACATAGGTGAGGTCATCCATAACTTCGACCGACGAGGCTGCCAGTTCGTAGTGATTCGAAGTTACAGGAGCGCCAGAAATCATGACTTCCCATTGGAATTTTGCATCGTGGGCTGTCACAGGGTGCCCATCGTGCCATTTCATTCCCTCTCGAAGGTGGTATGTAATGGAGACGCTTCCATCCTCGTGAAGCTGAATCAACCCATTTTCCAAAGAAGGGATCTCACGAATCATGCGTGGATGGTAGAATCCATCCTGGTTTGTTCCCAACAAACCATCCCCAATCATGTTGCAGATGGTCCAAGTTAAACCAGAGGAAGTGAACAAGGTATTGAATCCAGGTACATCGGCTCCAACGCGCGTTGTAATCGATCCTCCCTGAACCGGAGGATATAGAGCCATGTAGAACGACAGCGCCGCCTCTTCTTTTGTAATCAAAGCATTTGGTTGAAGGGTATGGCCATATCGATAGTTCAGGAGTTGCTGATCGCTCCGGAATGCAAGAGAAAAGGCTCCAGTTGCTTCTTCATTCACTTTGGATTCATCATTGGCCATTGTCACCACTTGTGAATACTGAGCTGCTTGATCTTCCAAGCCAAGCACTTTGATCAGGTTGAGCAAAAAGTCCGTCCGGCTCATTTCGCAATCAACAACCTCGACCAGGTGTTCTTTTCCGGGGAAAGCAACTGCAACGGCTGATCGAAACTCGGCAAAGGTCAACTCCGAGGAGTCCACCGCTCGCAAAATCCCTCTTCGAAGGATCTCCGGTGCCGCTTCGTCCAAGGAAACTTGAGCCAGGCCTACAACAACCATTAGAGACACGAGTACTGTGAACAAAATCCGCTTTTTCATCATGCCACCTCCTACAAAAAGATATGGATCTATTTTTTCGGAAATTATACCACAGGAATGATACAACTCCAATCCAAAACATAAAAAAATGCTCTCGCCGGTGAGGGTATGATAAGGTTATGTTACCCTTTTTCCTCGATCGGCTCAACTCCTTCGTCGAAAACGATTCGCCATCCTAACTATTCTGTTATCCAGAAGGCTTTTCATGCGCGCTTGATCGCATTTTCTACGAACTCCGTCGAATACTGATTCGTTTTGTGAATGATTTTGATGAATGGGTTGAATCTTTTGTCGAAAACGGCTTTTTATCCTGCCTGTTTTTCTCGGAATCGACGAACGGATTTTTTTCCGACAGGATCCGACGGCTTCTCTTTTCGATCCTCTCCCCGTTTCCGGGATTTTCAACGAATCATCGACCGATCTACTATAGGGACTACCTTTATATATAGAATCATAGGACCATGGTTACTTCCTGTTTATTCGACCCTCAAAAAAGGGTATTGACTTTTCTTTGTTTCGCTGTTATACTATTTTCGAGACATCGAGCCATTCAAAGGAAGGAGAACCGAACCAATATGGAACTGCTCATCGATAAATTCTTGCTAATTCCAGCCATTCTGATTGCCATAGGCATTCATGAATTCTCTCATGCCAAAACCGCCGATCTTCTCGGAGACAGTACGCCTCGGTCGCAAGGTCGCCTGACGCTGAATCCGATTGCCCACATCGATTGGATCGGATTCTTTGCGTTTCTCCTCGTGGGTTTTGGATGGGGCAAACCTGTTTTGATCAATCCACGCGCGTACCGAAACTATCATAAAGCCCAAATTCTAGTATCCATTATGGGGCCCCTTTCTAACCTTGCTGTCGCTTTCTTCTTTTCTCTGATCTTTTCCTTGGTTACTCGATTCGGGAACACAGATTCTCATCTTCTGACCAATATCCAATACATCTTGCAAACCATTGTCCTTTTGAACTGTGTTTTGTTTATCTTCAATCTGTTTCCCATCCCGCCTTTGGATGGGTTCAAGGTCTTGCGCGGAGTTTTTCCGATGCGATGGAACGGGATCTTTGACCGGATTGAACGGCAACAGTTCATGATTCTTATCGGATTCATTCTTTTGATTCGATTCGTTCCCAATGGATCCGCTGTGATTCTGCTGCCTACCCAAGGATTATACTCCTTATTTATGAGCATGTCCAACTCCCTTGTTCGCGGGTTCTAATGGAGAGCGCTACCGTTTTTCTGATCAAGCGTTTTGCGACCGATGATGGCAGTGGCATCCGAACGACCGTTTTTTTAAAAGGGTGCCCGCTTCGGTGCCGGTGGTGTCACAACCCAGAGAGCCAGTCCCCAGAACCGCAAATCCTTTTTACAAAAGAACGGTGTATGGATTGCGGCCAATGCAGGATATATGCGAAAGGTCAGTATACTTGCCCAACAAACGCTCGAGAGTTAGTCGGCCGTCCTATGAGGACTGATGAGGTAGTTTCGTTGGTGATGAGAGACCGGATCTTCTATGAAGAATCCGGTGGAGGGGTTACCCTTTCGGGCGGGGAACCATTGACACAGCCTATGTTCACGATCGAGCTGTGGGAGTCTTTGGGTAAGAAAGGAATCCACCGTACGTTGGATACAAGTGGTTATGCAGATTTGGACCTGTTTCAATCCGTCCTTTCCCATACAGACTGGGTTTTGTTTGATATCAAAGCGGCATCGAAAGAGCTCCATCTTGATTGCACAGGAACCAGCAACGAGAAGATTCTCCAAAACCTTAGTTACCTGGACCAAAGGACCACAATCCCTTATGCCATCCGAATTCCCATTATCTTTGGAATGAACGACGGAGAGGAGAATCGAATGGGCACCATCCAAATTTTGGAACGCTTGAATCGAATGAAATCGGTTCAGTTGATGCCCTATCATGCCTGGGGCACGGGAAAAGCCCGAAAAATCGGTATTTCCCAAGACTCGTATGACCCATCTGCTTCAGATCGAGCATGCAAACAGTGGTTGATGGATTTGCGCAAAAGAGGGTTTACTGCCCTGCGAAACGGAGGAGAGGATCAATGACACCCAGGGTTCAACGGTTGCGAGAAGAAAGCTACCATGCAAAGCCAACAATTTCCCATGAACGAGCCGTCATAATAACAGATTTCTACAAAAACCAATTGGGGAAAGTGCCGATACCAATCCTGCGGGCCCTAAGTTTTCGCGAACTGTGCGCGAAGCAACAGATTTATATCGGAGCCGATGAATGGATCGTGGGAGAGAGGGGGCCTTTTCCGAAATCCGTACCCACCTTTCCCGAACTCACATGCCATAGTCTGAAAGACCTACAGGTGCTCAATGATCGAGAAATGACCGCTTATCAGGTGCCGCCACAAGTATTTGAAGCCTATGAAACGAAAGTGATTCCGTATTGGGAAGGCAGATCGATGCGGGATCGCCTTCTTCCACTATTTTCCGAACCATGGCATTTGTTGTATGAGGCTGGGGTTTTTACCGAATTCATGGAACAGCGCGCTCCTGGCCATACGACCCTTGATGGTCGGATTTATCAAAAAGGGATCAAAGATTGGAAACAAGAGATCCAGGATCAACGGAAGGCGTTAGATTGCCTCAGCGATCCCCATGCGTACGAAAAACAGAACCAGCTGATGGCTATGGAAATCGCGTGCGATGCCATCGTTCTATTTGCTCGGAGGCATTCGGAATTGGCCGATCATATGGCCAACCAGGAAAAGGATCCCAAAAGGAGAGAAGAGCTTCGAACGGTTGCGCGGGTTTGCGCTCGAGTCCCAGAAAATGCCCCTCAAAATTTGCACGAAGCGTTGCAGACCTATTGGTTTTTGCATTTGGGAACCATCATGGAGCTAAACGGATGGGATGCCATGAATCCGGGGCATTTGGATCAACATCTGTATCCGTTTTATCGGAGCGATCTGGATGAAGGCCGACTTACCCAAGAAGAAGCGCGAGAACTGATCAGTTGTCTGTGGATCAAATTCAACAATCAACCAGCACCCCCAAAGGTGGGTGTTACGGCCCAAGAAAGCGGAACCTACAATGATTTTACAAACATCAATTTGGGTGGGCTGCTGCGCAATGGCAGCGATGGGGTCAATGACCTTTCCTACCTATTGTTGGACATAGCGGAAGAGATCCACCTTTTGCAACCCGGATTCAACATTCAAATCAGCCAAAAATCCCCCCAACACTTTCTCGAAAGGGCTTGCGCGGTAATTTCCCGCGGCTTTGGATATCCTTCCGTGTTTAATGCCGATCTTGTGGTTCAAGAGATGGTCGGCATGGGAAAAACGCTAGAGGATGCCAGAGAAGGAGGGACCAGCGGGTGTATCGAAACGGGCGCTTTTGGGAAAGAGGCCTATATATTGACTGGGTACCTTAACCTTCCAAAAATCTTGGAACTAACTTTGAATCAAGGGGTTGATCCATTCAGCGGAAAGCAAGTAGGCCTTTCGTGCGGAGATCCCAATCGGATGGATTCCTTTGAGGCTTTGTATCGCGCATTTGAGAAGCAACTGAACTACGCGATCCAGATCAAGATGGAAGCCAATCATCTGCTGGAACAGGCATATGCCAACGAGATGCCCGCGCCCTTTTTGTCGGTGCTGATTGCAGACTGCATTCAAAAAGGAAAAGATTACTATCAAGGAGGCGCGCGGTACAATTCCCACTATATCCAATGCTGCGGAATCGGTACGATCACAGACAGCCTCTCTGCGCTCCAGACCCATGTATATGAACGAAAGGACCGTACAATGGGTCAAATCATCCATGCGATGAATCAGGATTTCCATGAGGAAGAACGCCTGAGGCAACTCCTATGGAATCACACCCCGTTTTTTGGAAATGATGATCCTCAAGCGGATCAGCTGATGGAACGGGTTTTTGGCTCTTTGTTAGAAATGATTGATGGAAAACCCGATAGCGTTGGGGGGAGATACCATATCAACTTTCTTTCGACGACCTGTCATGTCTATTTCGGATCAAAAACAGGAGCAACACCCAATGGGCGCCATAAGGGACTTCCCATTTCAGATGGGACTTCTCCGTCTCATGGAGCGGATCGAAATGGACCAACGGCAGTGATTCGTTCGCTTTCCCGGATGGATCAGGCGAAAACCGGAGGAACGCTCCTCAATCAACGGTTTTCTCCGACTTTATTCAAAGAACGGGAGGGAATCCAAAAAATTGCGCACCTGGTCCGGAGTTATTTTCGTCAGGGAGGGCACCATATCCAGTTCAATGTTGTGGATACAGAGACTTTGCGCTCCGCGCAAAAAGATCCCGAACAATACGCCGATCTCCTGGTCCGGGTCGCAGGATATAGCGATTATTTCATCCATTTGGACCGATCCCATCAGGAGGAGATTATTGCGCGAACGCTCCAGGAACAGGAACATCTCCATTAGTGTCTGGAGAACGATCGGTTGGTTTGCAATCGGTTTCCTTTTGGCCAGAGGGGTAATGGGTTTTTTCCCCACCAATCTTTTGTACCAACCTCGCCCGTATGTTTCTTTCCAAGGAGGGATGACCGAGTTTTCGGTGCAAATTACCTTTAGAAGGACTTTTCAGACTGGATTATCCGTTCGGATCGATGATCCGATCCTTGGAGGTTTGATTCAGAAGGAATCTTCGTTTATCGTTCATTCGATTTCACCGTCGTTCGCGCTCGGGCTATTTCAAACCAAACCGTTTACAGCTGAAGAGATCGGGATGATCAATCCGTTCAATCCCTATGGGGGTGTGCGCATCCTTCAATATTTCGATCGTCTGGAGCGCCAACTGGGTTCCAAAGACCTTGCACTGGCTGCATATTATATGGGAACAGGCGCAGTCACGAACCTCCTGCAATCGGGAAAAGATCCTTTGTCTGAAGCACCAGCCCGTGACTATGTGCATCAAATCAAGGAATTTAGTCGTCAATATGCCAATGGGATTCGGGTTGGTTTACTCGATTTCATTTGGGTTTCTGTCCAAGGGGATGTCCGATCGGGAGAACCCGATGAATTTCGGTTCATTTCCGTTTTTCCTACCTTTTGGTTCGGGGCGACTGCGATTGGAATCAACGTAACTCAACAGACCTACCCATTTTTTTATCAGGAATGGTTCATCCATCCGAGAATTCAGCTGGTTTGTGGATATGACGATGAATGGATCTCCGGGATTCAAGTAAAATCCAATACCTGGAATCAGACCCTTACCTTGTTGTACTCGATCGATTCCGGGCAGTTGTCTTGGGAGTTTTCATCGATCCATCTACCATGGAGGGTTTTGATTCGGATCAGACAAGAAGATTGGCGATTCCAACTGGGATTTGAAGTCCAAACGGGATTTGAGATGTATGCCGGTGTTCATCACCGGGATCGATGGATCCCCTATTTGGGGATTTCGATCCGCTTCTAGAGCAGAGGGTTGGAATGTATCGATTGGAGCAATCAAGTGATCGAAGTATTTCGTGTTGTGCGCGTAGAACAGGAAAAAGGGAAAACGGTAGCGATCGTTGAAAAGGAACGAACGGCAGCATGTGGATCGTGCCCCTCTTCGTCGATTTGTGGCGTGCCAAAAAAACTGGAACTCCATATAGAATGCCCTAATGGAATGAGTGTTCAAGCGATGGATGAGTTGGAAGTGGAAATCCCCCAAACGCCCGTGACTCGACTGGCATTTCTGACCTACGGGATTCCTACCATCCTCTTTATCCTCTCGCTTTTCCTTACCAGTGAAATCTTTCGACTTTCGGATGTTCAATCACTCTTGTGGTCTTTGCTCCCTCTTTCCAGCGGTTTTTTTGCGCTTCGATGGATCGATCGTGCCACGCGGGGGAAGTTTCGACCCAAAATCCTGAAAAAGGTTGGATCGTAAGGAACATCGGCAATTTAGATCGGTTACGCATACTTGGATGATCAAGGGGGACAGGGCTTTGTTATCATTGAAGAAAATCCGAATAGGGACAGGAATCATACTACTTATTCTACTTGCGAGTTTTGGATGGTCCAATTCGATTGGGCTTGTGGAGATTACCGGGAATACAACCATTCCGACCTATGAGATCCAAGAAGTGATCCGTAATACCAAAGAAGGGGCTCGGGTTACGATTGACCAAATCGAACAGGATATCTTCCTAATTGAAGATATGGGATACTTTCAATCGGTGTCTTACCGCTTGGCTCCCTACATTGGCGACGTTAAGATGATTGTTTTTGAACTGGTGGAACACCCGACTGTCAATGATATCACATTGAGTATCAATGGCTCCAATGTTGTCCGAGTAGCCGATTTGAACCCATTAATCCAGATCAAAAAAGATCGAGCGTTCAATCATAAAATGCTGATTCGAAGCACGAATGCCATCCGGACCTATTACTCCAGCCAAGGATACATCCCTCAATTGATCGAAATACGAACCAACATGGAGATCGCTCCGAATGGACGTTTTTTTATCCCGGAAGGGAAGCTGGAAATCAAGGTTATCGAATATGGTCTGTACGACATCCAGGTTACCGGAGAGACGGGAGACATCACTTTACAGGAAGTCAAGGATATCATGCAATTGGAAACCTTGAAGGACTTCTATGCGGATTTCTGGAGAATCTTTCGGAACAAAGCGGTTTGCTATCCAAAGTTGCTTACCCTTCAGCTTGCTTTGAACTCACTCTACAATACGGGTCTATATGGTCCTGAGACAGAAATGTATTTCAACGCGCTGGATGAACCGATGGAAACAGGGGAGTATGGAGTATATCTTGTGCTCAAGATTCAATTGAACCCAGTTGTTCCCAAAGACCATCCAGTTCAAGAGGTGATCATCAAAGGGAATACCCTTCTGTCTCATGCAGAGCTGATGCCCGGTTTGCGAAGCGTACGCAACCCTACGACCGTTTTGATGGATGTCCTGCGCGATACCGAGTTGATGGTTTATCGATACAAAGACGCCGGCTACCCCATCGTAATCATCCATCCAGTGTATAGTGCATCAACACAGACCCTTACCTTCACCATCACCGAATCGGTGGTGCAAGAAATCCGGATTCGAGGCCTAACCAAAACAAGAGAGGACTTGGTGATGAGGGAGGTCCGATTACGGCCTGGACAAGCAGTTACCGAACGGGATTGGGTTCAGACGTACATCAACCTCAATCGAACCCAGTACTTTTCTGACATTCGCATGGAACCGATCGGATTTGCCCGGAATTCCCCAGGCACGATTTTTGTGATCACTTTGGAGGAATCTCCGTATCCACTGACTATGAATGCCGGCCTTACTTTCGATCCTTCTATTGAAGGATCTGTCATTCAGCAGATTTCCGGAAACATGAGTTTTGAATGGATCAACCCCACCGGTCAAGGGGAAACCATTTCGCTGAGCGCAGTTTTAGGCCGTCAACCCGAATTCGGTTTTTCCTACGCCATCAAAAACCTATTTGGTTCCAATTTTGACGCGGGCATCAGCTTGAATTACAGCCGAAAGTGGGACCTAAGGTATTTCCGCGATGAGGATGAACGGATCCCTGTCCGATTTGAAGTCGATACATTCCGGATTGTTCCCAATGTGGGCCTTCGGATCGGGGACTTCCACTTCCTAGGCGCTGATTTGACCTGGGGGAGCTTCAACCGCCATGATGTTCCCGCCACCGCAACCACAATTGCTCCTTCGGGGATCGTTACAGTGTTGGGACTCAACTACAGCTTTGATACCCGAGATGACTTAACCAGTCCTACCTCGGGATATGAGTTCTATATTCGAGCGGAGTATTCCGGCTTGGGGGCGACAGAAGATTGGTTCCAGATGCGCCAGTTTGTTCGAGGCTTTTGGACCCCTTGGAGAGATCATACCTTTGCAGGACGAATCTTTGCGGGAGAAATTCTCTATAATCCTCTAGAAGTTTTAGAGTATAAAATCGGTGGGCCCCAGAGCGCATTGGTTCGAGGGATATTGGATACAAGATCGCAATTGGGACAGTACGCCGTTGCGGCGAATATGGAGTATCGGTATCAAATCATTCGTCAAGACCCTGTTGGATTGGGCCTGGTCGGCTTTATCGATGCGGGAATGGCCTTTAATGATGGAAGTGAGTTCGACTTTGGGCGAATGCTGGGTTCGTTTGGGTTTGGAATGAGGATTACCATCCCGGGGTTCGGGCTTTTGAGATTTGATACCGGTTGGAATATGCGCACCCTCGAATGGGGAGGATTTAGCTTTGGGTTTGGTCAAATGTTCTGATCTTCGGACAATCCGAAGCGTTTTAGCCTGGCTGGTACTGGCTCCTTTGTTCGTGACGTCATATTCCGCTTTTGCTACTGTCGGTTCCATTCCTTGGGTGCAAGACACGTCCCTAACGCTGTATTTGTCTTCCTATCAAAGTTTTCAGAATCTGGATGCGCCTTCAATCCATACCCTATGGAATGTTTTCCGCATGGACCAGCAGATCGAGCAGCGGGTTTTCCGGTGGAGCATCGAAAATAACCTGCATGCTTCCTTGTTCGATCGGCTGTTGAAACAGCCTGTCATCCTTTGTTGGTATGGCCCGATGGAGGGTTGGAATCCCCTGGGTCAGATCGAAGCGTTTTTTCATCCAGAAGCCTTTTTCAGCTTGCTTCACAATGCCATGGAACGGGGAGGAGTCATCCTTCCGTACTTTGAGGGAGTTGAAATCCTTTTCCGGGGGTTGTTTTCCGCGGAACCGTTCTCGTATCGCGTGGGCGAATATGTGGGGATATCCTTCTCAGCACAAGGGTTGCAAAGGATCCGAGAGCAGCAGATTTATCGGGAATCCTTTTCCCCTTCAATCCTTTTGTATGGACAGACCCCTCTTCAGGTTTTAGAAGTCCGTAGACAGGCCGGGTTTCTCAGTGTCGACCTTCGGGGTCAGCCAACGGGTAGTCATCAGCCATTAACCGCTCAGTCGGTCCTGGACTGGATTGAGGATTATGGGATTTCTTCCGAGCAGTCCCAAATCCACTGGTTTTCTCCCTCGTATTATCTGGCCAGATATCCAGCGCTTTTCCCTGAGTTTACGTATGATTCTGAATGGAATCGGATGTTGCGGGCTATTCTGGAAAAAGCGACGATGGTGATTCATGAAGACTTTCCCGATCAATGGATCATTCGTGTCCATCATCCTCTTGCCCAAGAGGCAATGCGTCCTTTCTTTGCCAGTTGGTCTGAGCCCTTTGATGAAAGCGCCAAAGATCAGGTCATCTGTTTGCGGTCGAGTCCTCCAAACCTGTGGATTCGAGTATTGGACGACCGGATTCTTTTTTCCAACAAAAATGATCGCTGGGATCATCAACGAGAGCAATCATCTTCCCCCCGTTCGCCTCCCTCTATCGACGAGCGAGATCTTTGGACCGCTGTTTTCGAGGGTCGCAGAGCGGTCCATTTTGGAGTGTGGTTTCGGGAGATCTCTCATGTTCGGATTTCCGTTCCCTTTGCCCACATACAGGAATCCCGAATTGACCGTACAGTTATGAGAATCTATTGAAGGAGATGATTGAATGAAGCTCTTTGGGAAACTATTCGATAAGAACGAAAGCCTGTTGCGTAGATATCGCAAAATGGCGAACTCTGTCCGAGAAATCCACCGAGAACTGGAAAAACAAACAAACCAGGCTTTGTTTGACCAAGCGGAACAGTTGAGAATAGAGGTTCAGAAAGCCAGTTCTTTGGATGACTATGTGGAACAGGCCTTTGCAATCGCCTGTGAAACAGCCAAACGAGTGCTAGGTTTGGCTCCCTTCGATGTTCAGATCGTTGGCGCGCTCGCTCTTCATGAAGGACATGTAGCCGAAATGCGAACAGGAGAAGGAAAAACGCTTGTAGTGACCCTTCCCGTCTTTCTCAATGGAATGACCGGAAAAGGGGTCCATATGGTTACCGTCAATGATTATTTGGCTCGGTTTCATGCGATGTGGATGGCGCCGCTCTATAAAAGTCTAGGCTTGCGCATTGGTGTAATCAACTCATTGAACGCTTCTTTTGAGGTGGTATGGGAACACCCCGATCTTCAAAAAGAAGCAGTCGAGAAAGACTTGTGGGTATGGCCAAAAGGGGTCGATCGCGAAACCATCGAAGAAAGCGAACAAAACTCAGAGGCCGCAAAAGCCTTTTCGATCCGGTTGGAGCCCGTGGAACGCAGAGATGTGTATCAATTGGATGTGGTATACGGGACCAACAATGAATTTGGGTTTGATTATTTGCGGGATAATTTGGTATACGAACAATCTGCCAAATCACAAAGAAGCCACTTTTTCGCCATCGTGGATGAGGTTGATTCCATATTGATCGATGAAGCCCGAACCCCTCTTATCATTTCCGGGCCTACAAAAGGCACGGCTTTGGTGTACAACAAGTTTGCCCGCATAGCTCCAAAGTATGGAGCAGATACCGATTATGTCATCGATGAAAAGAGCCGTACCGTTACCCTGACCGAAGAAGGTGTCGCAAAATCCGAAAAGTTGTTGAATCTGGAAAACCTATACGACCCCGCGAACATCGATGATCTGTATCATGTCATCAACGCCCTCAATGCCCTCCACCTGTATCAACGAGAAGATCACTATATTGTCGATGACCAGGGCCAAGTTGTGATCGTGGATGAATTTACGGGAAGGCTCATGCCGGGTCGGCGATTCAGCGGCGGATTGCATCAAGCCCTTGAAGCGAAGGAAGGGGTGAAGGTGCAAGAGGAGTCTTTGACCTACGCAAGCATAACCTTCCAGAATTACTTCCGGATGTATGAAAAGCTCGCTGGGATGACAGGAACCGCTAAAACAGAAGAAGAGGAGTTCAAGCAAATCTATCGGATGGATGCCGCGGTGATCCCCACGCACAAACCCATGATCCGTGCGGATCATGACGATGAGATCTATCGAACGGTAGGAGAAAAATACGGGGCCATTATCAAAGAAATCCAAGCTCGGTATGAAAAAGGGCAACCGCTCTTGGTAGGAACCACTTCGATCGAAAAGAGCGAATGGATCAGTACAGCCCTCAAAAAGCTTTCCATCCCACACCAGGTATTGAACGCGAAATTTCACGAACAGGAAGCGGAAATCATTGCGAAAGCCGGGGAACAGAAGATGGTAACAATTGCCACCAACATGGCAGGCCGCGGGACTGACATCAAGCTGGGCCGAGGTGTGAAAGAGTTGGGGGGATTGTATGTCATTGGAACCGAACGGCATGAAGCGAGAAGAATCGACAACCAGCTTCGCGGCAGAAGCGGACGTCAGGGGGATGTTGGGGAATCCAAGTTCTTTCTTTCCACAGAAGACGATCTAGTCCGGATCTTCGGTGGAGACCGGATTGCCAAGATTATGGATATGATGAAGATTCAGCAAGGGGAACCAATCTATCATCCGATGCTGACCCGGTTGATCGAGCAAGCGCAGAAGCGGGTGGAAGGGATGCACTTCTCTATTCGAAAATACCTTTTGGAGCTCGATACAGTGATGGATTCCCAGAGAAAAGCCATCTACGAGCACCGAAACTGGGTTCTGGGAGAAACGGATATATCGGAGAACCTCAAGGACATCTATCAAGATGTGGTGGATCGAAGAATTGATACCTATTGTCCAGGAACGGAGTGGGATCTTCCGGGATTGAAAGGATCTCTGAATCCCTTTCCCCCCATTTTCGACTCGATCCCATGGGATGCGATCCAATCGGTCGAACAGATTCAAACCGATCTCTATGAATGTATGATCCAAGCGTACGAAGCAAAGAAGGAGGAAATCGGAGCCGATTTTTTTGGACTCCAAAAGTATCTGCTTTTGAAAATCATCGATGAACGGTGGCGCAAACACCTGGAATCCATCGATTCTCTGAAGGAAGGAATCAGTTTGCGGGCGTACGGGCAAAAAGATCCGGTTATGGAGTTTAAGAGAGAATCGCATCGGTTGTTTGAGGAAATGATCGATTCGATCTACGACGATATGGCCTCTCTGTTGCTCCGAATTGTCCGGGTTGATCACCAGCAAGCCTCTCAAGAAGCCCAACAGGAAGTGGATCGATTGAAATACACCCACGAAGACTTCGACTCTTTCAATCGAAAACAGAGGAGAAAAACAGAAGCAAAGGGCTCGAAGACAACGGCCAAGCGAAGAATGAAAGTGGCGAGGTGACGGAGTTTGTTATCATACGAAGAAAAACTGGAATTTCGCGTTTTGTCGGAAAAGTTTGAAGATATGTCAGCGGTTCTGGATCCAAAACGAAGCCGGGCTCGATTGGCAGAATTGGAAACAGAGATGGGCCGTCAAGGATTTTGGGACGATCCACAATCAGCGGCCGATGTCTTAAGAGACGCCAAGGTTCTTGAAACCCAGCTGCAGGAGTATCGGGATTTGCAGGAGCTGATTGAGGATGGAAACACAGCCCTTGAGTTGATCGATGACGATGATTCCATGGAAGCGCATTTTCAGAAAGATCTTCGAATGCTGAGACAAAAGGTGCGCGATTTTGAATTGAAGATGGTCTTGAACGAGCAATTCGATATGAACAATGCCTTTTTGACCATCCATCCCGGAGCGGGCGGGACAGAATCCCAAGATTGGGCCCAGATGTTATTGAGAATGTACCTTCGATGGGCGGAACGACGCGGATTTGAAACGGAAATAATCGAAGTGCAGCCAGGGGATGAGGCAGGAATCAAGGATGCTACCTTGCTGATCAAGGGCAATTATGTCTATGGATATCTCAAATACGAGAAAGGTGTCCACCGGTTGGTCCGGATTTCGCCCTTTGACTCCTCCAAACGGAGACACACGTCTTTCGTCTCTGTAAACTTGATGCCGGAGTTGGACGATCACGTTGACGTCGAGATCAACCCCGACGATCTGCGGATAGATGTATACCGCGCTTCTGGAGCGGGGGGACAGTATGTCAACCGAACCGAGTCCGCTGTCCGTATCACCCATTTGCCTACGGGGTTTGTTGTTGCTTGCCAAAATCAACGTTCTCAGCACCAGAACAAAGATACGGCAATGAAGATCCTTGCCGCGAAACTGTATGAACGAGAAATGGAGATCAAGAGGAAAGAGGCCGATGCGATTCAAGGAGAACTGACGGGTATTTCGTGGGGCAACCAGATTCGATCGTACGTTTTTCATCCCTACAAAATGATTAAAGATCTTCGAACCGAGCATGAAACCGGAAATGTTGATTCGGTTATGGATGGGGATCTGGATGCCTTCATCGAGGCGGAATTGATATATTATACCAAAGGAAAGAAGTAACCCCCTCCGATGAAGAAGACCGTTTGTTGGTTTTTCTTGGTTGTGGGACTGGATCAACTGACAAAATGGCTCGTTGTTGTGTATATCCCTTTATACAAGAGTATTCCGATTATTGGCTCATGGTTCCGGTTTACCCATTATGAAAATGAAGGGATCGTTTTCGGGATGCTCCAGGGAAAAGGGGATCAGCTCTTGCCAGCGGTATTGATCATAAGCGTCGGTATGGCTGTTCTTGCATGGAAATACGCTGATTTCTCCTGGTTCCTCCGATTCTCGTTCGGAGCCATCATCGGAGGAGCGGTAGGCAACTTGATCGATCGATTCTTTCGAGGGGCGGTCGTGGACTTTATCCATATCGGAAATTTCGCCATCTTCAACTTTGCCGATGCCTTTGTGGTCTCGGGGGCTATTGGGATGGGGATCTATCTTCTCTTTGTTCATAAACCGCTCTTCCCGGATTCCGAAGGGTGGGTGCTTTAACAACCCGATTGGGCGTTGACGATCCAGTCATACATGAACGAGCCTCTGTTGAACACGAAGGCTTTTGGAGGAATTTATTCTCCATAGTTTTCGTTAGAGTGAGAAGTTTGAAACCACAAACTTTTTCAACCATATCAAAAAAAGGAGGCAGGCCATGGATAAGAAGAAAAAGTTAACCCGTACCAACGGAGCCCCTGTACCGGACAATCAAAATATTATGACTGCCGGCAAACGAGGACCGATGTTGTTGCAGGATGTATGGTATCTAGAAAAATTGGCGCATTTTGATCGGGAAGTAATTCCAGAACGCCGAATGCACGCAAAGGGATCGGGGGCGTTCGGCACCTTCACCGTGACCCACGATATTACCCGATTTACCAAGGCAAAGATCTTTTCCGAAGTAGAGAAAAAAACGGATGTGTTTGTTCGCTTTTCCACTGTAGCGGGTGAACGCGGCGCGGCAGACGCAGAGCGGGATATTCGTGGGTTTGCGATCAAATTCTATACGGAAGAAGGAAATTGGGATTTGGTAGGAAACAATACCCCGGTCTTCTTCCTCCGCGATCCCCTCAAGTTTCCCGATCTCAATCATGCTGTAAAAAGAGACCCGAAAACGAATATGCGCAGCGCAAAAAACAATTGGGATTTCTGGACATCTCTTCCCGAAGCGTTGCATCAGGTGACCATTACCATGAGCGATCGCGGAATCCCCTATTCGTATCGGCACATGAACGGGTATGGCAGCCATACGTTCAGCATGATCAACAGCGCCAACGAGCGGCATTGGGTCAAGTTTCACCTTCATACCCAACAAGGGATCAAGAATCTGACCGATCAGGAAGCAGAAGCCATCATCGCCAAGGATCGCGAAAGCCACCAACGGGATTTGTTCGAGGCCATCGAAAAGGGCGATTATCCTCGATGGAAGATGTCGATCCAAGTCATGATGGAACAAGAAGCAGCAAAAGTCCCTTACAATCCGTTTGACCTTACAAAGGTATGGCCACATGCGGATTTTCCCCTGATCGATGTGGGAATCTTAGAGTTGAACAAAAACCCCGAAAATTACTTCGCCGATGTGGAACAAGCTGCCTTCAATCCGGCGAGCATTGTGCCGGGCATCGGATTCTCGCCGGACAAGATGCTTCAGGGGCGTTTGTTCTCCTATGGAGACGCGCAGCGATACCGCCTTGGAGTCAATCATCATCTGATCCCTGTCAACGCGCCTCGTTGTCCAGTCCATAGCTATCACCGAGACGGGCAAATGCGTGTGGATGGGAATCACGGAAGTAGAATCGGTTATGAACCAAACAGTTATGGAGAATGGGAAGAACAACCCGGCTTCTCTGAACCAACCCTTGGTTTGGAGGGGGACGCAGGCCATTGGAACCACCGTGAGGATGATGACTATTACTCCCAACCTCGGGCCTTGTTCAACTTGATGAACCCGGAGCAAAAACAGGCGTTGTTTGAGAACACCGCTCGGAATATGGGCGACGCGCCACGGATGATCAAGATCCGGCACATCCAAAACTGTTTCAAGGCCGACCCCGCATACGGAAAAGGAGTGGCTGAGGCTTTGGGGATCCCCTTGAGCGAAGCCCGCCTGCAATAATTCGAAGACATCACAAGGGGTTTCTATGAAGATCCACATACGCATAAGGAGGGATCTGGTGAAAAGAAGAATCTGCGTTCTTTGCATGGTGGGGATTTTGATTGCCAGCATTTTTTTGATGACAGCGTGCGGCGGAATTTCGCCTGGGCCAACACCCTTGCAGGTTACCATAACCGTCAGTGTCATGCCATTGGAAGAAGCCCATTCACGAAACGCTCTATATGGGGGAGAGGTTCGGATCGATGGAGGATTGTGGACCGATCAATCTCAAAGCAAAACAGTGTTTGTGGGTACCTATATCTCCCTGGAAGCGCAGGCCTATGAAGGCTATCAGTTCGAAGGGTGGTATGAAGGAACGACAAAAGTCAGCGCTTCAAATCCCTTAAATTTCCCAGCGATTGCATCTCGCACGATTCGGGCCCGATTCGTTCCCATCCTGTACCTTCTTCAGCTGCAAGCGCAGCCTTTGGCAGGGGGCGCGGTTTTTGGAGCTGGGTCATACCCCGCAGGCGCGGTTGTACCTATTGATGCCGTTCCCCAAGAAGGATATCAATTTTCCCATTGGGCCGAAAACGGAGAACTGATCAGCGCTGTTGCCGCTTATTCGTATCCGATGCCTGCTCATCCTGTGACTCTGACGGCCCACTTCGCCCTTATTCCCCTTGGATCTTTCCGGGCGTTGTCTATTGGCGCTTCGGATTATGGTGGGACCGGTGATCTCCCGGGAGCGGCGCGTGATTCCGAACGGATTCGAGTGGTTTTTTCCAACCTGGCGGAATCTTTCGACGTACAGACGCGGACAGGGTCGATGTCACGTTCCGATGTGATTGGCTGGTTGAATGAGTATATCCCGGGCAGTCAAGCGGAGGACTTCTTTGTCTTCCACTACTCTGGGCATGGGTATCACAATGGGATTACTTCGTATATCTATTTGCCTTCGGGGGAAATCAGCGTGAACGACTTGCGAACCGAATTGGGAAAGATCCAGGGAACAAAGCTTGTAATCATCGATGCTTGCGAATCGGGGTATTTCGCGAATCTTACCCCGGATGGATCCGGCCAAGATCGATTGGATCGGGCAGTTCGATTCAACGAGGCGGTCATTGCGGCTTTTGCGGAGGATCCTGAGAAGAGAGGCGCGTTTGGCTCCACCTACGAATTCTATGTGTTGACGGGAGCCTCCGTTACGGAAAGCGCTTACGAAGATGATGTGTTGAAACACGGGTACATGAGCTTCTTTCTGACTGACGGAATGGGCCATACGGGTTCAAACAATCCAATGGGCGCTTTCGACGCGACACACAACGCAGACGGATATGGACCAATGGGAAATGCGGATCAGAAGTTGACCTATCCGGAGTTGTACCATTATGCCCGAGACAAGGTGTTAGACTGGGCTTTTCCCGGTGTTCAGACTGTTCAAGGCAATCACATTACAGACGCCTTTATCGTGGGAACCTTTTAAAAAAGACTGGCCGGAATCAGTCGAGATAGGGTTCCCAAGCGAATCCTAGATCAGGGATTCCGGTCTTTTCTTTCATGATGGAGAAAAAGACCAAAGGATCGTCAGTGATGATGTTATCCACCCCAAGACGAATCAGACGCTCCATTTCATCCCGGTCATTGATGGTCCATACATGGACCGGTCTTCCAATCGACTCTGCTCGATGGAGAAATTCGGGGGTGGCCATCGTATGGATGATGCTATAAAAATCCACATCAAGATCCCATAGTGTCCCGATGCTGAGCGCTGTAATCAAACCGATTCGGATATCCGGGTTCAAACGGCGCACTCGTTGAAGGGTCCGATAGTCCAAAGATGTGATTACGCACTGGTGTACAATTCCGTATTGCTCAATCAAAGAAACAACCGCGTTGGCGATATTGGAGTTTTGCGCATGGGCTTTGATTTCGATGTTCAATTTGATCTTCCCTATAGTTTGTTGAATCACTTCTTCGAGAGATACAATCTGTTCCCCTGCGAAATCGGGTGAAAACCGGATCCCCGCATCCAATTGTTTAACTTCGAGATAGGTTATGTTCCAAATCCGTTGATGAACCCCGGTCCGCGCCCACAAGCTTTCATCATGAAGCAAAACCACGACATCATCGGACGTCTGGCGAACATCCATCTCTGCGTAGTCCGCCCCTTCTTTAGCAGCTAGCAGAATAGCAGAAAGCGTGTTTTCTGGAGCCCGCAAACTGCTCCCACGATGAGCCGTGACTTCAACGTGATCTTTCAGCAAAGGGGCCTCCTCTTGAAGGCCGAGAAAGATGAGAAAAGCAACGGAGAGAACACCGGCAAAAAATCCCGCCGCCGCGAGCTTGGGGTGCTTATGGATCCATGGGGTTTGTCCAATTTGTCGGGAAATCTTCGGAAGGATAATCTTCGGTTCGGCTCCTTCTTTTCGGCTTCGTTGCCGCAGGTATAAATGAAAGATAAAGGCGGTATTGATCGGATTTAACACAAGAGAAACAATCACCGACGCAACGACCCCGACCACGATCACCAAAACAAAGAAACTGAAAAAAACGGGGTTCTCGGGGTGAATGGATCCTACTCCGATGCCAATGATCCCGACCATCAAAGAGGCAACACCGACAACGGCAAGGACGAAGACGAAAAACCATAAAGAGAGCATCAAGAGGATCGGGAAAAAAGACCCTTTGACAAGACATATACTCCGGCGGACGGATTGCGGGAAGCTCAGGTTTTCCAATACAGCGCATGGAATCAAAAAGATCCGGTTCACGAAGAAACGGATCATTCCATAAATCAATGCGCCAATTCCAATACTTACCAGAGCGATCCGCCACCAGGAACCGGACATCCATTGGGTCACTGCAGGCCATCCTAAGGAGAAAAAAGCCCCTTCGCCGACTAAAGTGACCAAAAGCCAGAGCAAGGGAAAAATCAGGAGAAAATAGACCGAAAACTCAACAACACCCATTCTCAAAAGCTTTGGAAGCATAAAGACGCTTCGGTTTACCAAATATCGAAAGGAAACCGGAACCCCATAATAAGCGGAACTCAGGATGGCAAGTTGACCCGCTTCTTTGATAAAAAGCCCGATAAAAAGGGCCATCGCTGCGAGAGTCATGGATAGAACCCCAGGCAGGCTGAAGAAGAAGGAAAGAACCTGAAGGTTGTTTACCGCAGAAAACCCGCTTAATCGAACCAATCTCGCAAATAAAAAAGCAGATAGGGGCGTTATGATGGCTGCCCCAATGATATTGACCGCGGCTTCGAAAAGGACTGCGGGAACAAAGGATTTTCGCACGGTCGAAATCGCTTCAAGTAACCCGGTTTTTATGTCGTTCAAAGCACGCGTATTCATGGTCATGGTTCTTTCGTGTGAGTGGAACGGGTTGCCTGTACGGAATAGATCCACGCGCCCACTGCTGCGGCAACACCCAACCACCCTGCGAATCGATACCCCGCCAATACCCCGGTCTGTTCCACCAACCATCCGCCTCCTAGGGATCCGACCGTGAAATTGACGCCTTGAAGGGTGATCCAAAGGAGGACTTGCGCATTCCGTACTTGGTGGGGAGAAAGGCGATAATGGATGAATTGGAAAAGGGCATAGTATACGGTGATGTAGCCGAGGCCATGAATGGGCAAGGCAAAAAAGAACCCCAGAGGATGCGAGATCCAGGACATGAGCAATACCCGTAAAGCGATTGCGCTGATTCCGATAGCCAGTAACCGAGTATTGCCAAGACGCTTGAGGATGCGTTCGCCAAGCAAAAGAAAAGGGACTTCGGAAATGGCCATAATGGAAAAACTAACGCCAGGAGCCCACTCCGGGAATCCGTATCCATCTGTCAACATCGGAAGAAATACGGAACTCATACTTCCAACCGATGTAGCCACTGCAGAAAAGCCGAGCATGAATAGAAAGGTCTTCATCGGGCCCAAGGGGAAATTGGGCCGCTCTTTCACGGAGACCGGAACGGGAGTTTGAGCAAGAAGGGGACATACAGCGCCAACGACAAGGAGTGACATCGTTGAGAAAGCAAAAACCCATGCGTAGGATACCTGGATCAAAAGACCCGAGATGAGAATGGTACAGGAGTAGCCGATGGTTCCCCATAAGCGAATATGGTCAAACCGGAGCCCTTTCTTTTTCAAGCTTTGGATGACCATGCCTTCGGCTATAGGAATGACGGCAGACATGGTCAAAGCAACAGGCAAAATGATCCAAAGTTTGAACCAGAATCCGGAAAAGAAAAAGATCCCCCATACGAGAATTGCGGGAATGAACGCGACAAAACGAATGATCTTTTGTTCGCTGACAGTATTGGATAACCGGAAGAAGAAAGGATTGGATACAAAGGACATCAAAGGAATCATAGCCATAAGAACGCCAATCTGAATGGGATTATACCCCTCGGAATAAAAGTATTGGCTCCAGAGCGTGGTAACCGCTATATTTGAATAGATCATCCATTCGACTGAGCTTTCCTTCCGTCCTTCTTTGAGCGCTGACCAGAAACTCATCATTTCCTCCCCCCAAGACGATCGGACCATATCGAGATAGTATATCACAAACAAACCATCATTCGGATGATCGAAATGAATGGGGACCGGCCGGATTATGATATAATCCAGTATAGACAAAGAAACAGATTATCAGGGCTTTGGAGGTGTTTTTGCTGCAGCAAGGAGTTGTTGTTGGGATCTTCCTTTTGGCCTATTTCTTCATCATTACCGGAAAGCTGGATCGATCCTTAATCGCTTTTTCCATGGGATTGCTGGCCATTTTTGTTAAAGTCGCCGACGGATTGACCATCTCCCGAATGGGGGATTTTGTGGATTTCAATACGCTAGGGATTCTTTTGGGTATGATGATCCTCGTCGGTGTGCTGAAAAGCACGGGGATGTTTCAGTACATTGCAGCGCGAATCGTACGGAGTTCAAAAGGAAATATGGCTGTGATCTATGTATTGATGATCGTGGCTGTTGCCGGATTGTCAAGCGTATTGGACAATGTGACGACTATTCTGCTCTTTGCGCCAATCGTTTTCTTGATTAGCGATTCCGTTGGGTTTCGTCCTGCTCCCCTGATGCTAACCTTGATTTTCGCTTCCAACATTGGCGGTTCGGCAACCATTATCGGAGACCCCCCCAACATCTTGATCGGAAGCGCTGCCAAAATCGGTTTTTTGGAGTTCAGCTCGGTAATGATTGCGCCTGCTCTGATCGTGCTTGCAATCAGTTTGTTGTATTTCCGATTCCGATATCCGCAATTTTCCCAAGTTCCAAAAGAACAACTAAATGCTTTGCTTTCCATTGATCCGTCGAAGGCGATTCTGGACCGTCCCCTTTTTTTGAAAGGATCGATCGCCTTTGGAGTGGTCTTGGTCGGGTTTATCCTCCATGATACATTGGATTATGAGGCTTCATTGATTGCATTGAGCGGTGGAGTAATCATGCTTTTTCTATCCAAAGGAACCTTCGAGAAGATCGCGGGAGAGATTGAATGGAATACTCTCTTCTTTTTCTTGGGGTTATTTTTGCTCACGGGGGCGCTGAAAGAGGTTGGGGTCATCGACCATATCGCTCAATGGATCATGACCTTTCAATCCCGGCCTTTTTTGCTGATCATCCTGATTCAATGGGTTTCCGGGATTTTGGGTGGATTGATCGGAGCTGTGCCGGTCGTAGCCGTATTCATACCGATTGTCCAAACGATCGCCCCGGGGTTCTCGCATCCCCAAGAGCTCTGGTGGGCGCTTGTATTGGGCGCAAATATGGGAGGAAATCTTACAATTAGCGGTACAGCAGCAAATATTGTCGGTATAGGGATTCTTGAATCTACATCGAAAACCCGGATGCCGTTTAGCCAATTTTTCCGGGATGGTGTGGTGATCTCTTTAATTGGGATGACAGTTGCTTCTTTGTACCTAGGAATCCGGTGGTTCAACCGAATCCTGTGATCCTCAGACCTTCTCTTTTTCAGAAAATCATGGTATAATTCCGCGAACGGGTGATTTTATGTGGCATGAGAAGCAGCTATTGGCTGTAATCGAAAAGATTCAAACAAACGACTCCATTCTTGTGATTGGGCATATTGATCCGGATGGAGATGATATCAGTTCCATGCTCGGTTTGACATTGGGTCTACGGCGTATGGGGAAGCAGGCTATCGCGGTGGTTGATAGCCCGATTCCTGAAACCTTCCGCCCTCTATTGCTTACCGACCAAATCCTGGATTGGGATCGGTTTTGTCATCTCCATACTCCCAAGGATTTTGAATGCTTGGTGGTGGTTGACGCTTCGTCCAGGGATCGAATCGGGCGGTTCGAAATGCTGCTCGGCTCAATGCCTTCTGTTGTCATCGATCATCATGCGACCAATACGAACTTTGGCGATGTGAACTGGGTTGACTCGTCAGCAGCAGCAACTGCGCAGATGGTTCTCTGGATCTTCCAACGGACGGAACTGGGACTGGATCCCGTTTTGTCCACTTTGTTGTTGATGGGGATTCAAACGGATTCCGGGTTTTTCAAGTATTCCAACACGGATGCCCGATTGCTCGAAGACGCTGCGCGATTGGCACGGTTTGGAGCGGATCCTTCCTTTACCGCCAATTTGGTATTGGAGAACCAAAGGCCGGAATACTTTGCCTTGCTGGCGCGGATGATCCACAATATGCAAATGGATCCAGACTTGGGGATTGCATTCTCGTATTTGCGGAAAGAGGATGTTCGCGATTATGGCAATGGCTATTCGGATACCAGTGGATTCGTTGGAGTGCTTCGGTCCGTGAAGGGAATGGAAGTGGCCCTTTTTTTCTCGGAAGAAGAGGAGGGAAAGATCAAAACACATATGCGTTCGAAAGACTGGTTTGATATTGCAACCGTTGCCCTCCATTTTGGTGGGGGTGGCCATCCGAAAGCAGCAGGGTGCACCCTTCTTTTGGAAATGGATGAAGCCATTGATTCTGTTCTGACCTTCACAAAAGATCAAATGGAGATCCAAAGGAAGAATCGCGCGAAAAACGAGGAGGGACAAGAATGGGGGGTCTGAATCAAAAAACGATCATGGAAGCATTGAGCCAGGTGATCGATCTTGAACTGGGCATTGATATCGTTACTTTGGGGTTAATCTATGATGTTCGAATTTTGGATGATCAACGCGTTGAGGTTGATATGACATTGACCACTCCCGCATGCCCGCTTGCCGGTGTAATGGTTGAACAGGCTACGTGGGCTGTGGAACAAGTGGTTGGATCCGGAAAGTGTACCGTTCAACTTGTTTTTGATCCGCCATGGACGCCAGATCGGTTAGATTCGAGCATTCGGAACCATCCGGGCCAATCGACTTGAAACCAATGGGGGTGGGGTATGGGCCAAGTGTTGGTTGTAACTTCCGGTAAAGGCGGAGTTGGGAAAACAACCGTTACAGCGAATTTGGGAGTATCTTTTGCCAATCTGGGCAGGAGGGTGTGCCTTTTAGACGCCGATATCGGACTAAAAAACTTGGATGTCCTTTTGGGGTTAGAAAATCGGATCATTTATACAATTATGGACGTAATTTCCGATCGGGTTTCCGGAATCGATGCTCTGGTTCGGCATAAGACAAATCGCAATCTCTTTTTATTGCCAGCTTCTCAGGTTGCCACCAAAGAGATGGTGCACGAAGAAGATATGAAAAAGGTGATCGGTCAACTGAGAAACGAGTTTGACTTTGTTATTGTAGATTCTCCGGCTGGAATCGAGAGCGGGTTTCGGAATGCGGTTGTTGGCGCGGATGTCGCGGTTGTTGTAACAAACCCCGAATATCCGTCTGTGAGCGATGCGGATCGAGTGGTTGGCCTTTTGGAGAAATCGGGTAAGAGAGAGGATCAAATTCTCCTGATCATCAACCGGTATCGGGATCTGATGTCTCAAAAAAAAGGAATGCTTTCCATCGAAGATATCTTGAAGACTCTGGCGTTGCAGTTGATCGGGATTATCCCCGATTCCGAAGAGATTATCGTGGCAAGCAATCGAGGGATACCCGCCACCATGGAAGGAAGCAAGGAAATTCACCAAATATTCGGAAACATCGCGCGCCGGATTATGGGACACAAAATCCCGATCAAAGAAGATTATCGTTTGTCAAAACCAACCTTTTGGACGCTATTTCGCGCCATGTTCCGGCGATAACGATGAACGAAAACGAAGGGTCGGATCCAAAACCAGAGTTGCTCAAAACGAGATGGCTTTCCATCGAAGACCGTATGCCCAATCCGGAGATGACCCAAATCCTCCGGCCAGCAGCGATGGAGTTGCTGAACGGAGGACTGGTGGTCTTCCCGACCGAAACAGTCTATGGGTTGGGTGTGAATCCTTTTCTTGGACCATCGGTCCAAAAAGTGTATCAAGCGAAAGGCAGGCCTATTGATAATCCATTGATTCTCCATATCAGCGCTTTGGACAACTTGACTCGCTTGGTCGGATCCGTAGCCTATCCGTGGCGAGATTTGGCAGAGAAGTTTTGGCCGGGCCCAATGACTTTCGTGTTCCCAAAAGGTTCGCATGTGCCGAAATGGGTCACCGGAGGACGAGATACGGTAGCCATTCGCTTTCCTTCTCATCCCGTTGCGCAAGCGCTCATTTCCGAGTGTGGCATTCCTTTAGCCGCGCCCAGCGCGAACCGATCCGGAACCCCCAGTTTGACACGGAAAGAGCATTTGTGTGAGATGGAAGGAATCGCAGATTGGATCATTGATAGCGGGACGCTGGATTTTGGATTGGAATCGACCATCATTTCTCTGGTGGAGGAACCGCCGGTATTGCTTCGACCGGGTCCAATCACGGTAGAACAGATCCAAACGATGATTCCAGATCTAGTTATCGGTATGCACCGCGCGGAAGCAATTGCTCCGGGAATGAAGTATCGACATTACGCACCAAAAGCCTCGTTGACCTTGATCGAGTATACAGGGAGTAGCGATCGGGATTTGGAGCGAATGATCGAACAGGTCCTCTGCCGGTATCATGAAAGGAATCGACCGGAGCATCGGGTTCTTGTGCTATGCACAGATGAGACGATGGATCGATATCAAGATAGCGGAGTATCTTATGTTTCTCTCGGGAGTCGGGCTCAACCATATTCCATTGGGAAATCTCTGTTCCACGCATTTCGGATGGCTGATGAGGAAGGGTATCCGATGATCCTCATAGAAGGGGTGGAAGAGATCGGTATTGGTATGGCCATCATGAATCGAATCCGAAAGGCAATCGATGGACAATTCACATGAACTTGGACGTTTATTGAGACAACAACGGATGACTCGAAACCTGTCATGCGAGGAACTGGCAGGACATCTTAAGATATCGGAGCAGTTTCTTAAAAGCCTTGAAGAAGGCACGATTGAGGGCACCCCGGGAATCTATGTTCGAGATGCGTTGAAGCGAATCTGCCGGTACTTTGAAATGGATTGTCAACCGGTACTGAATCTTTACGAACCCCCAGGGTCTGGAGCAAAAGAGAATTTTCGCGCAATTGCGAGGCGGAGTTGGAAACCAATCGTTTGGTGGAATATATTGATCTTGCCTGTTTTGCTGGGCAGCATCGGATATCTGGGGATTCATACCCATTCACTGGTTCAACAACGTCAACCCCGCATCACGAATTTGGGTTCGTATTCCATCCAGATTCGACACGGTTCAGATCCATGGCAAGAGTTGGGCGTAGGCCAAACGCGTGTATTTCCGATTGGGGATTCTTTGGAGGTACAAAATCCCAATCAAAACCGAGTTCTTGTCGAATTCGGAAAAAACCAATGGAGGGTTGAGTTGGAGGCGTTTGTCGTGGAGTGGAATGATGGGTAAAATTAAACCCATGGAAGAAGTGGCTTTGGTCCTTTTCTGTTTTGGGCCGTTTGTGGATGTCCATCTTAATGCATTGCAAGCATCGCTGGAAAAGGAATTCGGACCAATTGATTTTCGTTCGGAGCTATTGGATTTTGGCAAATATACCATGTACTATAATCGTGAAATGGGCAATGGGCCGATTGAAGGGCGTTTTTTGGGATTTCGGGAATTGATCCGGCCGGAACGGTTGGCCGAGATCAAATGGGGTACCCATCATTTGGAACAGAGCCTTGCGATTGACGGGCGAAGGGCAATCAATCTGGATCCAGGATATATTCACGCCTCGCAGTTTGTGCTCGCCTCGACAAAGCATTGGGCCAATCGGATCTATCTGAAAGATGGAATCTATGCTGAAATAACGCTTATGTACATTCATGGAGCCTTTCAACCGTTGCCCTATACCTATCCCAATTATGCGGATCCCGAGTATCGGAAAGTATTGGAGCAAATTCGGGCCGAGTATCTAAAAAAACGGAACCGTTCCACTCGATCGGGAGAACAATCATGACGGTTTTTATTTACACCTTGGGATGTCCCAAAAATGATGCGGACAGCGCTGTTTTGGCTGCATTGATCGAGCAAAAAGGGCATGCGGTAACCACTGACGCGGAAAAAGCAGAACGGGTGTTGATCAACACGTGCGGTTTCATTCTTGATGCGCGTCAAGAATCGATCGATGCGTTGCTTCAGTTTTCCCACAACCGGTCCCACCCAAACCAACAGATTATCGGGTGGGGTTGTTTGGTCCAGCGGTATGGGCAAACACTCGTTCAGGAAATCCCAGAAATTGATGGATGGATCGGAGTGCAAGACCTTGAAACGGTGTATGCGTTGTTGGAATCGGGCGCGCCGATTCGATTCTCCGACCGCCCGCCAAATCCCTTGCATGATCTGTTTCGCCAGAAGGTCTGTCGCGAGCAGGTAAGTGCCTATGTAAAGATTGGAGACGGATGTGATCGGGCATGCAGTTTTTGTTCGATACCCTCTTTCAAAGGGGTTCATCGGTCAAGGCCTTGGGAAAAGATTATCCAAGAGATGGAAGATCTGGTCGCGAAGGGAATCAAAGAGATGATTTTGGTGGACCAAGACACAACTCAATACCAAGATGGCCCGGTTGACCTTCCCGAATTGCTGAAAAGGATCGATGGGATCGAAGGGGACTTCTGGACTCGTGTTTTGTATATCCATCCGGATCATCTTACTGAAGATCTGATCCGAACGATGATCGGGTTACCGAAAATCATTCCGTATTTTGACCTGCCGGCGCAACACGGGAGCGATGCAATGCTTCGACGAATGAATCGAAAGAAGAATCGCACCCAACTCCTTGAACAGGTTCAGTTCATCCGATCCTTGGATCCTTTGGCTTCGATTCGGAGCACAGTCATTGTAGGTTGTCCGGAAGAAACAGAACGAGATTTTGAGCTGCTTATGGATTTTGTTCAGAGAGCGCGTTTTGACCATTTGGGATGCTTTATCTATTCGACGGAAGAAGGAACGGCCATGGAGCATAAAGAACCCGTGTCGCCATCTGTGGCGAATGATCGGCACGAACGGATTATGATGGCTCAGGAAGAGATATCCACAACCATTCTTCAGAACTGGATTGGCAAAGAATTGCGGGTGTTGGTTGAAGAGAAGGAACCCGATGGCTACATCGGCCGAAGTTTTCGAGACGCGCCAGAAATTGATGGAATCGTTTGGCTGAATCCGCGTGTTCCGTTACGCTTGGGAGAGTTTGTTCTCTGCCGGGTAGTGGATGCGATGGAACATGATCTGGTTGGTGATGTCCTATGACGGTAACATTGGCGACAAAAATTACCATGATTCGGATTGTATTGATTCCTTGGATCATTTGGGCCACAGCAATGGGACCTTCCCACCCCAATTGGTATGGAGTGGCCTTCTGTCTGTTTCTGATCGGCGCCCTATCCGATTGGTTGGATGGATGGGTTGCGCGAAAACGGAATGAAATTACCAACCTTGGAAAGTTTGTGGATCAATTGGCGGATAAAGCCTTTCTCACAGGGGTCCTCTGCGCTTTTGTGTGGAATCAGGAGGTAAGTTATTGGTTGTTGGCCCTCATTGTGATTCGGGATATTGCCGTGAGCGGCGCGCGAATGTTGTATGCGTCGCAGGGTAAGGTGGTTGCCGCCCATTGGTTGGGAAAAGCGAAAACCGTTGTACAGATGGGGTATGTGATTCTTTTGTACATGTCTTTGCTTTCGGGATGGCCAGGATCACTTGTATTGGCTGTTTTGGCATGGGTAGTGGGGATCATTACCATTGGTTCCGCCTTCTCGTATTTCCGTGGGATCGGCAAGGTGTTGTCATGAGGGCTTTCTTAGGGATTCCCGTTTCAGAAGCAGTGCAAGCATGCGCCCTGGCTGAAAGCGAGCGGTTTAAAGCGCTGGGAGTTCGCGGGGGTTGGACCCGAAGAGAAAACATGCACATCACCCTGTTTTTTTTGGGGGAAGTTTCTTATGGAAAAGCGCAAATGATGATCGATCGGTATCGTTCGGAACTGGAGGAATGGAGTGTCTTTCCAATGGTTGCCGAGAAAGTCGATGGTTTCTCCAAACAAGGCAATCTACGCGTATTGCACGTAGGGTTCGAACGATCGGAGCCCTTTGTTCGACTCTATCGAAAAGGAGTGGAATTGTTTGTCCATTTTGGATATACCTTTCCACCCAAAAATGTTCCACATATGACCTTATGCAGGATCAAGTCGTACCCAAACCAAGAAGATTTGGGGTTTCCTGCGCAGATTATCCCGAAAGTACCGATGATGGTGGATACCATTTCGTTGATCCATTCTACCCTGACTCCTCAAGGGCCGATTTATCAGGAGTTGGATCGTATTCGCCTTCAGACTAAAGGAGGGTAAGCCGTGGCAGAGGATCGAAACAAAGAGAAAATGAGGGCTTTGGAAGCCGCAATGAAAAAGATCGAAAAAGATTTTGGCCAAGGCAGCATTATGGTTCTGGGTGAGGAAGACTCCAATCGCGCCATCGAAGTCATCCCTTCGGGTTCGATTGCGATGGATGTTGCTTTGGGAGTTGGTGGGTATCCGCGCGGACGAATTATTGAGATTTATGGACCCGAGTCCAGCGGAAAGACTACCCTGACACTCCATGCAATTGCTCAAGCGCAAAAACTGGGAGGCATGACGGCATTTGTCGATGCTGAACACGCATTGGATCCCTTATATGCTCGGAATTTGGGAGTGGACTTGAAGCGGCTGTTAATCTCCCAACCCGATAGCGGAGAAGAAGCCTTGGAGATTGTGGAAACTCTGGTTCGGAGCGGCGCGGTGGATTTAATTGTCGTGGATTCAGTCGCTGCTTTGGTTCCGAAAGCCGAGATCGAGGGCAACATGGGTGATATGCAGATGGGGTTGCAAGCCCGGTTGATGTCGCAGGCATTGCGAAAACTCGCTGGCGTTGTCCACAAATCAAAAACGGCAGTCATCTTTACCAATCAACTCCGGATGAAGATTGGGATCAGCTTTGGAAATCCCGAAACAACCACTGGCGGTATGGCAATGAAGTTCTATGCGAGTGTGCGCGTCGATGTTCGACGGACCAGCACAATCAAAGATGCGACAGAATCAATCGGATCCGAAACACGGGTGAAAATCGTCAAGAACAAAGTGGCATCCCCCTTTCGAGAAGCAATCTTTGATGTGATCTATGGGAAAGGGATCGTTCGGGAGAATGAGTTGGTCAATATGGGCGTCCTTTCCGAATTTGTTCTCAAGAAAGGATCTTGGTTCAGCTATCTGGATCCCAACAGCCAAGAGATTAGCATGGGTCAAGGAAAGAATGCAGCAGTGGATTTTCTCAAACAGAATCCCGATATCAGCGATGAACTGGAACGTCGCATCCGCGAAAAATCCAATATACCCGGGGCATCGGGTATGGAGAAACCACCGCTTGCCGATCCGGAAGACATTGATACCGATGGAACCAACCAAACGGACGATTGAGGCGTATATATCCCTATTGTTTCGATATGGATTGAGGACGCGCCATGAGGCGATCCTCCGATGTCAGCAAAAAGGATACCCTTTGGATGAAATTCTGGCAACCGTTCAACAGCTTGAAGCCAATGGGTTGATCGATGATCGGAGGTATGCTCGGATGTACCTGGAAGAAGGGCTTCGATTGAAAGAAAAAGGGCCAAAAGTGCTTCATTGGGAGCTGCTTCAAAAGGGTGTCGACATCCACGTGATTGAAGACGAATGGGAACAAGTTCGCCAAGAGACCGACATGACCGAGATCATCCGCTCTTATGTACGCAAACACAGGGCATGGACCATCGAAAAAATCAAATCTTCCTTGATGCGTAGAGGGTTTGATCGACAGTGGATCGGTCTCGCAGACGAGATCTATGAAAATGAGTTCCAAGATGGGGAAGAATGGAACGATTCATGAAATCAATTGAGGTGATCATATGAATGAAATAACGATTGTGCTGTTGATTGTCCTTCCGATTTTGGCCCTGCTGGCAGGGGTCTTTTTTGGATATCTGTATGGAATGAAGCGCGGAGAGCGATCCGCATCAGAAACGATTCAAAAAGAGTTGGAAGCCAGTCGGTCCACAGCGCAAGATATCCTTGAACGGGCAGATCGGGAAGCCAAAGATCTGAAAAAGAACGCGCTGTTGGACGCCAAAGAAGAGATTCAGAAATGGCGCGAAGAGATCGAACGCGAGCTAAAGAAAGACCGGGATGAAAACAAGAAGTTTGAAGAACGATTGGAAAAAAGAGAAGAATATTTAAATGGCCGAGATGAGCAGATATCTTCGAAAGAGGAATCATTAAACAGCCGAGAAGAATTGGTGCATCAAAACAAAGTGGAAGTGGAAACAATCCTCGAAAAGCAAAAAGAGATGTTGATGAGCATTGCCAATCTTTCTCCCGATGAAGCGAGGGAAATTGTGTTTCAAGAAACAAGCAAGCAATATGAGCATGACCTCGCTCAGATGTTCAAAGAGATCAAAACTGGGTATGAAGAAGAAGCGGAGCGACATGCCCAATGGGTTGTAGCAACTGCGATTCAACGATATGCGGCGGATTATGTGAATGAAGGGACGGTCTCAACAGTTGCTTTGCCCTCCGATGACATGAAAGGCAGAATCATCGGTCGAGAAGGGAGGAATATTCGAGCGTTCGAGAAGGCAACGGGTACAGACTTGATTATCGATGATACGCCAGAAGTGGTCGTGGTATCTTGTTTCAATACGGTTCGCCGAGAGATTGCCCGGATTACTCTGGAAAAGCTGATTGCCGATGGGAGAATCCATCCCGCGCATATTGAAGATATGTATGAAAAAGCCAAAGCAGATGTGATTCGTGTCATTAAAGACGAGGGACAAAGAGCGGTATTTGAAACGGGAGTTCGGGGGATCGACCATGAACTGCTCAAGCTTTTGGGGCGATTGCGGTTTCGGACTAGTTTTGGCCAGAATGTGTTGGAACACTCCATCGAGGTTGCCCGACTGGCAGGGTTGATGGCATCAGAGCTTGAATTGAACGCGGATCGAGCCAAAAGAGGCGCCTTGCTTCATGATATCGGCAAAGCGGTTGACCACGAGGTGGAAGGGTCGCACGCTGTGATCGGTGGAGAGCTTGCAAAGCGGTATGGAGAACGAGCCGATATCATCAATATGATCCAATACCATCATGGTGAGGTGGAGGCAACATGTCCGGAATCGGTTATCATTGCGGCGGCGGATGCCCTTTCTGCGGCTAGACCTGGCGCAAGGCGGGAGACCCTCGATATTTACATCAAACGGCTCCAACAATTGGAAGAGATCGCCAATTCACACGATTCTGTGGAAAAATCATATGCCATCCAGGCAGGAAGAGAACTGCGGATTATTGTCCTGCCCGACAAAATCGACGATATGATGGCCGATAAATTGGCTTATGATGTCTCAAAAGAAGTGGAAGCGAAGATGGAGTATCCGGGTCAGGTAAAAGTGACCGTAATCCGAGAGAAACGGAGCATAGCGTACGCTCGTTAGGAGGATTCGATAAATGAAGCCGTTTTGCGCAAGAATCGGAGGAAACGATCCAGGTTCTCTGCTCCGATCCCGTTTTCTTTGGTTGATCGTGTTTTCCCTTTGCATGATTCCCACCATGGTTTTATCCAACCGTCTTCCGTTGCAAATCGGGGATGTGCTACAGGTCTTCAATTATGGATATGCGGATTTGTCCCAAACCGTTCGAATCGGTCCGGATGGAATGGTGGAGATCAAGTTGATTGGTCCGGTGCAGGCCGCAGGACATACCCCCGAAGAATTGGCGCGGATGATTCAAAAAGAGTATGCGCAGTTTGCTCCGGAATCCCATATTACAGTCATCCGAGAGGAATTTTATCCTCAGTTGGCGCATGTCATGGGTGAGGTTCATCGCAACGGTCCGATCGATCTGACTTTTTTGCGATCCATGTCTATTATGCAGGCGATCAGCGCAAGTGGCGGGTTTACAGAACTGGCAGACGTTGGCAAACTATTTCTTGTCCAACCTGATCAATATCGGATCGAAGTGGATCTCACACCTGTTTTGGAACAAGGCTTGGATATTCCCCTACCTAGGGTGAATCCGGGAGATATCCTGATCGTTCCCCGGAAGTATGAACGGCGTGTATATGTTTTGGGCACAGCCGGAAAAAGTGGCCCAATCTACTTTGAGGATCGGGAGCCATTCACTTTGAGCCATTTGATTTCCAAAGCCGCGCTGAATCCAGAGAATGTCCACCCTGAGGTTCGATTGTTCCGGGAAGATCAGCAATACACTTTGTCTATTGAAGCCCTTCCCTCTTCAGGGGACCTACCCCTTCATATCAATGATATCCTCGTTATTAACCGTATGGAGGAACGGTATGTATATGCGGTAGGCGTCGGAGAGGCTTCCGGTCGGGTTGAATTTGGTTTCGAAGAAAAGATGACGATCGGTAGTTTGCTCGGAAAATTGGGGCTCACAAGCCTAAATCTCCCAGAATTGATTCTGTGGCTTCCCGGAGGGGACAAGCAATCGATCCGGCCCCAGCAATCTCCCTTGAATCAACCATTAATCGCGGGAACCATCGTCGAGTTTCCCGCGCCTCGGTACCTCTATGTACTGGGAGACTTACCCACTACGGGCAAAGTGGTCTTTGCCCAGGAAGAAACCCTCACGCTTCGGACATTGATGGCGAAATTGGGTATGCCTCTTCAGCTTCCGGGAACAGTTCGAGTGACCACTGAATCAGGCCGCGTTTACGAATATTCGATCGAAGACCATTCACGCCAAGACATCTATCTTCAATCCGGAAGCATTATCGAATTTCCGTATATGCGATATGTCTATGTAATCGGAGACCATGCGCCCTCTTCAGGATCAGATGGGGATTTTGTTGCATCGTCGGGACGATTGATTTTTCGATGGGATGAATCGATGGACTTGAAGACCGCATTAACAAAGATCAATGCGGTTTCTTCTGTGGATCGGATCCATGTGGAAGTCATTCGGGGATCGGATGTGTATACGTTTGATTCGCAGCGGGTTTTCATGAGCTCAGTTGCCTTTGATTTGCAGAGAGGGGATATTGTTTATACCCAAAAAGACCGCTTGAACCATATCTATGTAATTCAAAACGATCAGACCACCTCCAAAGTCTCTTTCTCTTCGTACGAACCCATGACCCTGTTCCATCTTCTGATGAAATTGGGCGAGATATCTCCGACGCTCGATTCTCGGATCCGGATCATCAGTCCGAATGGGGTTGTCCGGATGGCCAATCTGGACGAAATACTGGCCAAACAGTTCGATTTATCATTGGATCCCCTGAGTGTGGTCATGCTGCCAAAAACCGACCAAAGGGTGTATGTTTTGGGGAATGCGCAGAGATGGGGAGAAGTTGCTTTTTCACGGGATGAACCGTTTACATTGAGGCACCTGTTGATCAAAGTGAGAGCAGACCTTTCACCGGCAACCGAAGGAATCTGGGTATATGATGACGGAAAAACGGAAATCTATTCCATCGAAGAGATTGTGGATTCTGGGCGGAATGTGCCCCTCAAAACCGATCAGATCATATACATCAAACCGTTCATCCAACCAAAGGTCAACGTTTTTGGCCGAGTGACAAGCCCTGGGGTGAAACTGTTCGAAAAAGGAATCCCTACAACTTTACTGATGGTTTTATCGAAAAGCGGGGGATTTTTGGATGATGCGGATCGAACCATCAAAGTGATCTCATCCGACGGAGTCATCACCCATTATGCCTATGACGACATAGAAGATCCCAGTCAGATAATTGTCCCCGATAACTCCTATGTTATTGTGGATCAGAACCTGGAACAGACGGTCATTGTTCTGGGAGATGTCATGAATCCGGGTGTGCGTTCTTTGAGACGCGAAAGCATTGCGTTGGTGGAATTGCTTGGTCTTGCAGGAGGAGTCCGAGACTGGACCCTGAACACCACCATCGAGATTACCCGAAAAGACGGTCGAAAGGAACAGGTATATTTTGATGAGGATCCGGGCGTACTTTCCAACGTGCAGATTCAAATGGGAGATGTAGTGTATGTGGTGCCCAGCAGCAAACTGAAGGTCTACGTCTTTGGAGAGGTTGTGCGACCGGGTATTGTGCGGTACCATTCCGCGCTTACACTTTTGGAAGCGGTCATCTCATCCGGGGGGCCAACTGAAGCTGCGTATATGAGCAAAGTTTTGCATTTTCCGGGAGGAATTTCCCAGAATCCGACGATGGTCGACCTGGATGTCATCCGGATGGGCAGAACTTCCGCCGATGTATTCCTCCAACCGGGTGACGTGGTCTATGTGCCCCGAAGCGCAATGGTTGACATTCTCCAGGTCGTTACCTTTATCGGGAGAATGATTTCTCTTGTGGATTCCGGAGTGAGTCTGTACAACAAGATTCAGTAAGGGGGTCAATATGCACGGATTGACACAACCGATTCAAGAGGAGAAAAGCAGGGCAGTCGATCAAAAGATGGAGTTTCCGGGGAATCAGGATATTGCCCGGAAGCTGATTCATCCGAAAACTCGAATCGACGTGCATACACATATTCTTCCCTGTTTCCGGGATGACGGTCCCAAATCTTTGGAAGAAGCCATAATCCTGGGGCGCCAAATCAAAGAACGAGGCGCGGACGCGATTGTTTGGACACCGCACTATGGGTTTCCCCGGTTGCCTCATATTACTTGGGAGGCGATTGAAACCCATTATCGGGAATATGCGCCCGTTATGGAGCGGCAAACAAATCTCACGGTGCTGAAGGGGAGCGAACTCTATATCACCTCCAGACTACCCAAAAACCTCATTCCGTTGGGAGACACAGACTGGATCCTTTTCGAAACTCCATTGGATCACCAACCGGAGTGTTTGCTCGATGCCATCGATGAAATTATCGCCCGAGGGTTCCGTCCAATCTTTGCGCATGTGGAACGATATTGTTGGCTGGAACCAACCGGAGGCGTTTCAACAGGGATCGAACGCGATCGGGCCCTATTCAGCGAGTTGATCGACCGAAAGGTGGAATTCCAGATCAACTTTTCCACCTTATTGCTTTTGGAGTCTGTTCCATGGATCAAGAAGCTTGTTCAGGATGGAGTCATTCGGTTTTTGGGGAGCGATAAGCACTTTTTGGATGACGGAAGGGAACCGATTCGGTTTCTATCCTAACACGGTACGGAACCTTCAGATTGGGAGGTAAGCATGGAGGACCATTCAAAAGGAGTGCCAGAAGATTCGATTCGAGAACTGAGTTTGGAGGATATCGTTCGGATCTTCCGAAGACGGTTTTGGTGGTTCTGCGGAATCTTCGTCATCACCGTTTTGAGCACATTGGGGTATCTCTTTGTAGCTACTCCCATCTTTGAGTCGACCGTTACAGTTCGTGTTCAAGCCAAGGATCAGTCATCGGTATTGGGAGGATTGTTTTCGGTAGGGTTGCAAATCCCCGGGAGCACTTCCGATCTATCTACCGAAGTAGAGTTGATTAAAAGCCGGTCGAATCTTGAACGGGTGGTTCACAACCTTGGCCTTGTGGATATCTTCGTCGCTCCAGATGACTCTAACCGAAAAAACAAGACAACCGACCAGTTGATCCAACAGGTTGTGCGTTCATTGGACCAGGCGATCCAGGTTACTCCAGTTCGGAACACCAGTATTATCCGGATTACAGCGGAACTACCCCAAGCTCAGCTTGCAACGGATATTGTCAATGAACTGGCGCGCGTGTACAATCACCAATTGGAGGAATTTTCTCGTCGGGAAATCAGCATCAAAAAGGAGTTTATTGAAGCGCAACTCCCCCAGGCGGAGAAAGAACTATTGGAGACCATCCAGCAAATTCGTGAGTTCAAGGAACAAACAGGAGTATTCACTTTGTCTTTGGAAGCGGAGTATGTCTTTTCCTTGCTTTCGACCTACGACTCCGAAATCATTCGAAAAAACCTGGAACTCCAAACAACAACCTCAGCCATTCGGTCCATTTCCGAACAGCTGCAAACCATTGACCCACATTTGATCGCTTCAGAAACGATCAGTCTCAATCCGCTCGTCAGTGAATTGCGAAGCAAACTGGCAAACTCCAATATCGAATTGGCCACCCTGGAACGAATGTATCCCTTAACCGATCCAAGAATCATTCAGAAGAAAAAGGAGATCGAGGAGATTCAAACCGAGCTGTCCCATCAGGTCATGACCTTGGTCACGTCTCAGCAGAAAGTCAATAACCCCATCTACAACTCATTGTTGGCCGATCTGGTTTCCAATGAGATCAAACTGATCATTGCGCAGACAACCGTTGATTCGCTGAACCGAGTTCGGAGGGATATCGAGTCCCGTTTGCGGGATCTTCCGGCATTGGAACAGCAGTTGCTGGATTTGCAGCGATTAATGAAACTCAAAGAAGAAGTGTATACCCTACTGTACAAAAACTATGAAGAGACACGAATTTCCGAAGCGGCTGTTGTTGGAAGGGCGTATGTAGTCGATTCTGCCCTCACGCCGACCAATCCGGTTAAACCCCAACGAATGCTTACTCTCGCGATCGGGGGTGTTTTGGGTATTTTTCTGGGGGTTCTTTTGGTTTTCCTGATGGAGTTTCTGGATCCCAAGATCCGCTCCCAAGAAGAGGCGAAGCGAATGCTTCCGCCGACCATTCCCGTTTTGGGAACGATCCCCAAATGGAATCCAAAAACCCGACAAGAACTGTATACAAAATCCTCTGCCATGAATGCAGTATCTGAAGCGTACAAGATGGCCGCGAGTCATCTTGCCTTGTCACTAGCACCGTCCAATCCGGTGATCGCCGTAACCAGTCCATCAATCGGAGAAGGCAAGACAACGCTGATTGTTAATATGGCGCATGCATTTGCGCAGCAAGGGGATACGGTAGCCATTGTTAATCTGGATATGAGAAACCCACGATTGGAGCAGATTTTCTCGATCAGTCCGACCCATTCTGGGATCACGGAGTACTTTCAACAGCCCATTCCTTCTGAAATCCCTATGGTTCGTGTGGATGAAAACTTGGATCTTCTTCCGGTGGGGTCGATTCCTTCCAATCCGGCTTCGATCATCGGATCCAGGAAACTCGAGAAGCTGATCGAATGGCTTAAGCAAAGATACGATCGAGTGTTGATCGATACCCCGCCTGCGACAATGGCTGCGGATGTCAGTCTGATCGCCTCCCGAGTCGATGGAGTGCTCTTGGTTGGGATGGTTCATCGAACAACGAAACAGTCATTGAAAATGACTTTGCAGGCTTTGCTCCACACCAAGGTTCCGATCTTGGGAATGGTGATCCACAATACAAGAGACCCGTTTTCAACGCGATATCTTGTCAATACGCAAAGCAGGAAACGAACGTCCTAATCCGATCTCTACATAACCAAGAGCCATTGGGGCTCGTTTTTGTTTTTCGATTGGCTTGTGATATAATCTACGAGAAATTGACCATGATTTCCTATGAACCGGGGAGGTGTTTTGGGTGCAGGCAACAGATAACAAGGGTATGTGTGCCGAGCACGAACGGTTGTACGGACAGCTCAGCCAATACATTGAAGAAGTACGGGAACGCAAGGGCGTGCTGATTGAGGTGCTGCATAAAGCCCAGGAGCTTTTCGGCTATTTGCCGACCGAAGTTCAGGAGTTTGTTTCCCGAAAATTGGATGTACCAATGAGCGCAGTCTTCGGTGTGGTGACCTTCTATAACTTTTTTACCATGAAACCCAGAGGGAAAAACCAAATCAAGATCTGTCTGGGAACCGCATGCTATGTGAAGGGAGCCGATCGAGTGACCGATCGGTTTAAAGAAGAATTGAAGGTGGGTCTGGAAGAAGTGACCCCAGACGGATTATTCAGTGTTATTGGCGTCCGGTGCCTTGGAGCGTGTAGTATGGCTCCTGTGGTGCTTATTGGAGAAAAGGATTTTTATGGACGAGTGACGCCCGATGAAGTGCCAAAAATTCTCAAAAAATACAAGGGGTGAGGGCTGTGGCGAAAGTCAAAAGCTTGGAAGAATTGATGAAGATCAAAGAGAAGGCAGTTAAAGATCTTCAGATGAGAGATTCACAAAAAAAGGGCAAAGTGGTTGTCGCAATGGGAACGTGCGGGATTGCTGCCGGAGCGAAAGACACCCTTCAAGCGGTTGTATCGGAGCTTTCCCAGAAAAATATCAATGATATCGCGGTTGTGCAATCAGGGTGCATGGGGTTATGCGATGTTGAGCCAACAATCGAGGTAATTTTGGAAAACCAGGATCCCATCGTTTATGGACATGTCACTCCACAGCAGGTCCGAAGGATTGTTGAACAGCATATTATTGAAGGAAAAGTAGTGAGTGATCTGATGATCCGGAAAGGCGAGCTGTAGAAATCCCCATGAGAGTGAGGTGGACGCGGTGGCAATAGAGACCAACACCATTTTGATTTGCGCGGGTGGCGCTTGTATCTCCTCTGGAGAAGAGAGTTGTCTGAGCGCTTTGAAAAAGCATATCAGCCATTATTCTCTGGAAAAGGTTGTCAAGATTGTTGAAACGGGTTGCATGGGGATGTGTGATGCAGGTCCATTGATGATGATATATCCCGAAGGGGTATTTTATAAAAAACTCCGTGTGGAAGACATGGAACGGGTGGTGAAAGAACATATCTTAAAAGGGAGAGTGATTGAAGACCTTCTTCTGGAAGCGCCAAAATCGGAAGGAAAGATCCTGTCACCGATGGATCATCATCCCTTTTACACTCGGCAAATCAAGATCGCCACGAAAAATATGGGGGTAATCAATCCGTTGAGCATCGATGAATATATCGCTCATGATGGGTACTTTGCCCTTCAAAAGGTTCTTCAGGAAATGAAACCGGAAGAAGTCATCGACACGCTTAAAAAAAGTGGTTTGCGAGGGCGAGGGGGCGCTGGGTTTCCAACTGGTTTGAAGTGGGAACTGACCCAGAAAGAATCCGGGGAAGAAAAGTATGTGATTTGTAACGCGGATGAGGGAGATCCTGGTGCTTTTATGGATCGGTCCATTTTAGAAGGGGATCCTCATACCATCATTGAAGCGCTGACAATCGCCGGGTATGCAATCGGATCGAATAAAGGGTATGTCTATGTCCGTGCGGAATACCCGCTTGCCATTGAGCGCTTGAGGGAAGGCATCCGTCAGGCGAAGAGCTATGGCCTTGTAGGGGAAGACATCATGGGAACTGGCTTTTCCTTTGATATTGAGATCCGAATCGGCGCTGGCGCGTTTGTGTGTGGAGAAGAAACTGCGTTGATCGAGTCGATCGAAGGCAAGAGAGGCCATCCTCGAGTCAAACCTCCATTTCCTTCGAAAGCGGGTTTATGGATGAAACCTTCTTTGAACAACAATGTCGAAACCTACGCCAACATTCCTACCATTATCCGCAAAGGAGCAGATTGGTTTGCCCAATATGGCACCGAGACCTCCAAAGGAACCAAAGTCTTTGCTTTGGCAGGGAAAATCAAGAATACCGGTCTTGTTGAAGTCCCCATGGGCATATCGCTTCGGGATCTTGTCTTTGAAGTCGGAGGCGGCATTCCGAATGGCAAGGAATTCAAAGCCGTTCAGGCCGGCGGACCAAGCGGGGGATGCATTCCGAACCATCTGTTGGATACGCCCATTGACTATGAATCCCTCAAAACAATCGGCGCGATGATGGGATCGGGCGGGCTTGTCTTTATGGATGAGGACACCTGTATGGTCGATATCGCAAAATACTTCCTTGATTTCACGGTGGATGAATCGTGCGGGAAGTGCACGCCTTGTCGGGAAGGAACGAAGATCCTGTACCAAATGCTGGAAAAGATTACCAACGGGGAAGGACAACCGGGGGATATCGAAAAGTTGGAAGAATTGTGCCGGTTTATTATGGAAACCTCTCTGTGTGGATTGGGACAATCGGCGCCGCAACCGGTTCTTTCCACGATCCGGTACTTCCGGCATGAATATGAGGCCCATATTGATCGGCAGGAGTGCCCAGCGAAAGTTTGCCGCCCCTTGATTCGGTATGTGGTCATCAGCGAAAAATGTGTTGGATGTACGGCTTGCGCGCGGGTATGTCCGGTTGATGCAATCGAAGGGGCTCCAAAGAAGGTGCATGAGATCGATCCAGAAATCTGCACCCGATGTGGAAGTTGTATCGAAGTATGTCGGTTTGATGCGATTGTAAAAGAATCGCCTTGAACCATGGATTGGTTTCGCGAGAGCCATCAATCAAGGGGGGTGAACCCAGTGGTTGCAGATCAAGAACTGCAAAAGGTAGAACAGATCGTCCATAATACCATTCAAAACCAAAGTCTTGAAGAAGGAGATATCCTAATCAACTGTCTGCATCAGCTTCAGGATCATTTTCATAATTTTATCCCGCCCGAAGCTGCTGAAAAGGTTGCGGAGATGCTGTCTTTACCGAAATCAAGAGTGTACGAGGTCTTAACCTTTTATACAATGTTTTCAACCAAACCCAGAGGCCAATATTTGATTCGGTTTTGTGACAGTCTTCCCTGCCATGTTACTGGTGGGAAAGAGATTATTGAATTTCTGAAAACCGAACTGAAGATTGATATTGGAGAAACGACACCGGATCAAATGTTTACCCTGGAAACGACCGGTTGCCTTGGATTGTGTGGGGTGAGTCCCGTTTTAATGATTAATGACACCTTTCATGGCAATCTGACCGTCGAGAAGACTCAAGAACTCCTTGAAAGCCTCCGTAAGGGAGGTGCATCTGCGTGAAGGTTCAGACATTATTGGTCTCTGTCGATTCGACCAGTGTGCTGAAAGGGTCGAAGTTCTATACCAAATACGCAGAGTCGTTGCTGGAACAATATGGGCTGAGGGAAATGATCGAGGTTCTAGAAACGGGGAGTTTTGGGGTATATCGCGATGGGGTGATTGTTGCGATCTATCCGGACAACGTCTATTACGAAGTGCGCAGCAAAGAAGATGTGGAGATGATCGTAACCGAACACCTCTTGAAGGGAAGAATCGTCAGTTCCTTAATGATCGACGAAAAGGTCGTTCAGGCCCTATCGGGAAAACCGCGGAAGATCAGCGAAGAAATGCGGATTGTCCTACGGAATGTCGGTTTGATCGACCCCAAGGAAATTGACGAGTATATTGCCCGCGACGGATATATGGCTTTGGGTAAGGTGCTCACCGAAATGGATCGTCAACAAGTAATCCAAATGATCAAAGATAGCGGCCTCCGAGGTCGGGGTGGCGCTGGGTTTCCAACCGGGTTGAAGTGGGAATTTACAGCCAAAGCCGACGGGAGCCCCAAGTATGTCATCTGCAATGCTGATGAAGGAGAGCCGGGAACCTTCAAAGATCGCTTGATCATGGAAGGCGATCCGCATAGTGTTATTGAAGCGATGGTCATCTGCGCGTATGCTGTTGGGGCATCCAAAGGGTATATCTACATCCGCGGGGAGTACTATGGCTCCATCGACAATATCCAAAAAGCGATCCAGGATGCATATGAATATGGATTTTTGGGCAAGCAGATCATGGGTTCCGGATTCGAATTTGATTTGAGTGTCCGGCTGGGCGCTGGGGCGTATATATGTGGGGAAGAAACCGCGTTGATCGAATCCATCGAAGGAAAACCCGGCCGTCCCCGGTTAAAACCGCCTTACCCACCAGTGGAAGGGGTCTATCAAAAGCCAACGGTTGTCAACAATGTGGAGACATTTGCCAATGTGCCATGGATCATACTGAATGGGGAAAAAGCGTTTTCTAAGATCGGCACAGAAAACTCCGCAGGAACCAAAGTCTTTACTCTGGTTGGCAATATTGCCAACCGAGGCCTTGTCGAGGTGCCAATGGGAACGACCCTTCATGAATTGGTCTATCGATACGGTGGTGGCGTGCCCGGCGGCAAGAAACTTAAGATGGTTCAGACCGGAGGAACAGCCGGCAGCTTTGTGGACGCGCAAAAGCTGGACATTCCCCTAGATTTTGACTCATGGAAAGAAGGAGCTACACTGGGTTCCGGGGTTGTTCTTGCCTTGGATGAGGACAATTGCGCGGTTGACATTGCATTGACCGTGATGCATTTCTTCTCCCACGAATCTTGTGGCAAATGCACCCCTTGTCGTGAGGGAACCGCTATGGCTGTTGAAATTCTCAAAAGGCTTTCCAAGGGACAGGGAGTCGAATCGGATGTGGGGATGCTCGATCAAATTGCGAAGACTTTGGAGGAAAGCTCTTTTTGTGGATTGGGACAAGCGGCTCCGATCCCGTTGCAGACCATTTTGGAAGGATTTCGCGAAGAGTTTTTGCTTCACGGAAAAAAAGAGCCATGCCCCGTCGGAAAGTGCGTTATGGAACGGATCAAACCAAAAAAAGTACTAAGATAAGATGGAATATATGTAACGGTTTGCACAATATCGCGGGTGCTGTTGACAAAGCACCCGCTTTGGTTGTAGAATACGCGTGGTATTTTTTCGCACCCCAATGATTGGGTGCAGTTGAATTGCAGAAAAGAAGGGAGGAATGGACAACCGAATGCCAACGATCAACCAATTGGTGAAAAATGGGAGAAAGAAACTGGAGTTCAAATCCAAAGCGCCCGCATTGCAGGGAAATCCCCAAAAGCGAGGGGTATGTGTACGGGTGACAACAATGACGCCAAAGAAACCCAATTCCGCAATACGCAAGATTGCCCGAGTGCGGCTCTCCAACAGCATTGAAGTGACAGCATACATACCCGGAGAGGGACACAATCTCCAAGAACACTCGGTAGTCTTGATCCGTGGTGGAAGGATCAAGGATCTTCCTGGAGTGCGGTATCGAATTGTTCGCGGTACATTCGATTCTTCAGGGGTGGAAAAACGAGCGCAAGCCCGATCGAAATATGGCGCGAAACGACCGAAGAAATAAGGTGGAGGACAAAGAATGAGACGAAGAAGAGCGGAAGTTCGAAAAATCGACCCTGATCCAATGTACAATGACCTATTGGTCACCAAGTTGGTCAATACAGTCATGTACGATGGGAAAAAATCGATTGCCCAGAAAGTGGTATACGGCGCTTTCGATATGATTCGAGAAAAGTCGGGAAAGGACCCCTTGGAGGTTTTCAAGAAAGCGTTGGACAACATCAAACCCATCGTCGAAGTGAAACCCAGACGAGTGGGGGGAGCGACCTACCAGGTTCCTGTTGAAGTCAACGAACCCCGAAAGACCTCTTTGGGTTTGCGATGGTTGGTAACCGCTTCTCGTGGGAAAAAGGGAAGGCCCATGAAGAATCGATTGGCCGAAGAGTTGCTTTCGGCATTCGAAGGAACCGGCACCGCAGTAAAAAGACGAGAAGATACCCATAGAATGGCGGAAGCCAACAGAGCATTTGCCCATTTCCGATGGTGAGGAACGATCTATAAATCAGAAGGTGGAATTGTGAGTTTTCAAGAATTGCCGTTGCAGATGATTCGCAACATAGGAATTATGGCCCATATCGATGCAGGAAAAACAACGACGACTGAGCGGTTCTTGTTCTATACAGGTCGGAAGCACAAAATGGGAAGCGTAGACGATGGAACGGCTACGATGGATTGGATGGAGCAAGAAAAGGAACGGGGTATAACCATAACCTCGGCGGCAACCACTTGTTTTTGGAAAAATTTCCGGATCAATATCATTGATACACCCGGTCACGTGGACTTTACAATCGAAGTGGAACGTTCGTTACGCGTTTTGGATGGCGCGGTAGCTGTTTTTGACGTATGTTCAGGCGTAGAACCGCAATCGGAAACTGTCTGGAGACAAGCCGATCGATACGGGGTTCCCCGAATCGCGTTTTTGAACAAGATGGACAAAATCGGAGCCGATTTTGATATGTCAGTGGAAAGCATACGGAAGAAATTGGGCGCTCATCCCTTACCCCTGCAGATTCCCATCGGGGCGGAAGAACATTTCCGAGGAGTTGTGGATCTTCTGACAATGCAAGCGATCTATTGGGATAATGAAGATGGTACAGTCTCCCATTATGAAGCCATTCCAGACGCACTGGTTGAAAAAGCGCAAGAGATGCACGAAGATCTCTTAGCAAAGCTTTCATCCTATGATGAATCGATTATGGATTACTACCTGGAGGGAGAACCGGTTCCTGTTGAATTGCTGAAAACCGCGGTGCGAAAAGCGACGATCACGTATGATTACGTTCCAGTCCTTTGCGGATCCGCGTATCGAAACAAAGGCATGCAACCGGTCATTGACGCTGTTTGCGATTACCTCCCGTCTCCAATGGATCTCCCCCCTGTGGAAGGAATCCAGGATGATGAACTTGTCTTGCTGGAACCAGATGAAAATGGACCATTTACCGCTTTGACCTTCAAGATTATCGCCGATCCCTTTGTCGGTCGTTTAACGTACTTTCGGGTCTATTCGGGCCGGCTCAACAAAGGATCCTATGTGCTTAATGTCAACAAGAACCGGAAAGAGCGTGTGAGCCGATTAATCTATATGCACGCAGACAAAAGAGAAGATGTGGATCAGGTTCGGGCCGGAGATATTGTTGCTGCAATCGGGCTGAAATTTACCACTACCGGAGACACCATTGCTCACGAATCGAATCCCGTACTGCTGGAAAAAATTGATTTCCCGGAACCAGTAATCCAAATCGCGATCGAACCGGAAACAAAAAACGATCAAGATCGATTGGGAAAAGGATTGGCATCGCTTACCGAAGAAGACCCTACCCTGCGGACCTGGGTAGATGAAGAGACCGGGCAAACCATTCTTAGCGGGATGGGTGAATTGCACCTCGAGATTATCGTTGATCGGCTACGCAGAGAGTTTGGCGCCAATGTCCGAGTTGGACAACCGCATGTCTCCTATCGTGAATCCATTCATGATCTGGTTGTACAGGAAGGAAAATACATACGCCAAAGTGGGGGCAAAGGGCAATACGGGCATGTGAAGATTCGGCTCGAACCACTCCCCCCAGGAACGGGTTTTGAGTTTGTGAATGCAATTATCGGTGGCGTGATTCCCAAAGAGTTCATCCCCGCTGTGAAAATGGGGATTGAAGAAGCTTTGCAAGATGGAGTTTTGGCAGGCTACCCGGTTGTGGATCTGAAAGCCACGTTGATCGATGGCACCTATCATGAAGTCGACAGCAGTGAGATCGCCTTCAAGATTGCTGGATCCATGGCCTTCAAATCTGCGATGAAGAAAGCCAACCCCTATCTTTTGGAACCGATCATGAATGCCGAAATTACTACCCCCGAAGAGTATATGGGAGATATCATCGGGGACCTGAACACCCGTCGGGGCCGTTTGGAAGGGTTTGATAGTCGGGGAAACGCGCGAATCATCCATTCTAAAGTCCCTTTAGCCGAGCTTTTCGGATACGCTACGACCTTGCGTTCTCTCAGCCAAGGAAGAGCGACACAGGTGATTCAATTCAGCCATTACCAAGAGATGGACAGCCGAACATCAGAAAAGATTCTTCGATAAAGACTATGTCAGAATTCAGAGATCAACAACAGCAATCATAAAGCAGTTGAGGAGGGAAAGCGAATGGCAAAGGAAAAGTTTTCGAGAACCAAACCCCACGTAAACATCGGAACAATCGGGCACATTGACCACGGAAAGACGACCTTAACCGCGGCCATTACCAAGAGTCTTTCGTACAAAGGGTTGGCAGATTTTGCTCCTTTCGATTCTATCGACAAAGCCCCGGAAGAAAAGGCCCGTGGTATTACCATCAACGTAACCCATGTCGAGTACCAGTCTGAAAAGAGACATTATGCGCACATCGACTGTCCCGGGCACGCAGACTACATCAAGAATATGATTACCGGAGCGGCTCAGATGGACGGCGCAATTCTGGTTGTGGCTGCTACAGATGGCCCCATGCCACAGACACGAGAACATGTGTTGTTGGCCCGCCAGGTGAACGTGCCTTCCATCGTTGTCTTTTTGAACAAAGTAGATATGGTGGATGACGAAGAGTTGGTGGATTTGGTGGAAATGGAAGTCCGAGATTTGCTCTCTAAGTACGAATTTCAGGGAGATGACGCCCCTGTTATTCGAGGATCAGCCCTTCTCGCGCTGGAAGCGGACAACGCAGATGATCCCTGGGTCCAAAAGATCTACGAATTGGTGGATGGTTGTGACAATCACATTCCCGATCCAGTTCGTGAAGTCGACAAGCCATTCTTGATGCCAGTTGAAGATATTTTCACGATTACCGGTCGTGGAACGGTTGTGACGGGAAGGATCGAACGAGGCGCAGTCCATACGGGAGACGAAATTGCTATTGTTGGACTGGTTCCAACGCAAAAATGCGTCGTGACCGGTGTCGAAATGTTTCGGAAGATCCTGGACGAAGGAATGGCCGGGGACAACGTAGGATGCTTGCTCAGAGGGATTAAGAAAGAAGAAGTCCAACGAGGGCAGGTCTTGGCGAAACCCGGATCCATCAATCCCCACACGACATTCAAAGCCAACATTTACGTGCTGAAGAAAGAGGAAGGCGGAAGGCATTCCCCGTTCCAAAAGGGATATCGACCGCAATTCTTCATGAAGACAGCCGATGTCACGGGCGAAGTCCTGGATTTGGGTGAAGGGGTCGAAATGGTTATGCCCGGAGACAACGTGGTTATGACCGTAAAGCTGATCAAACCCGCCGCTTGCGAAACCGGAATGCGCTTTGCCGTTCGAGAAGGCGGAAGAACAGTTGGCGCAGGCGTTGTTGCGGAAGTGGTGGAGTAAGGTTTTTTGAGTCACGATCCAATCGGGGGACAAGAACGGTCAGTCCGATTGTCCCCCGAATTATGTTGTTAGATCAAGGAGGGAAAGACTGAATGGCCTCACAAAGAATCAGGATTCGCTTGAGAGCCTATGATCATGAACTACTCGACCAGCAGGCAAAGAAGATCGTGGAGATCGTCCGTACGACCCAAGCTAAGGTCACGGGTCCCATTCCCCTTCCCACAGAGAAAAAGATTTACTGTGTGCTGCGGTCTCCTCATAAGCACAAGGATTCCAGGGAACATTTTGAAAAACGTGAACACAAACGGCTCATAGACATTTTGGACCCCAATCCGAAAACGGTGGAAGCGCTCATGAAGGTTGATCTTCCAGCTGGGGTAGATGTCGAAATCAAGTTATAGCATAGTTCAGTACCGATAGGAGGAAAGCAATGAGCGGATTGATCGGAAAAAAAGTGGGAATGACCCGCTTGTTTATCGACGGGGTTAGTGTTCCCGTAACGGTAGTTCAGGCAGGTCCCTGCACAGTCGTGCAAATCAAGAACGAAGAGCCCGACGGATACAAAGCCATCCAGGTGGGATTTGAAGAAATACGCGAGAACAAGGCCAACAAGCCCTTGAAAGGCCATTTCAAGAAAGGCAACGTTAAGCCTCATAGGTTTTTGCGGGAGTTCCGGGTCGAAAATCCTGAAGCCTATGAAGTTGGCCAATCCATTACAGTGGAGATCTTCACCGAAGGGCAAAAGCTGGATGTGATCGGAACAACCAAAGGCAGAGGCTTTTCTGGTGCCATGAAGCGGTGGAATTTCCGGGGGGGCGAAAGCTCTCATGGATCCAAGTTTCATCGAGAACTGGGGAGTATCGGGCAGCATTCGTATCCAGCCCGAATCTTCCCGGGAAAAAAGATGGCCGGTCAGTACGGAAATGAACGAGTCACCCTACATAATCTGGAAGTGATAAAAATCGACTCGGAAAACAACTTGGTTGCGATTAAGGGATCCATACCCGGCGCCTACAAAAGTTTGGTTATCTTACGCCCGCCGGTCCGAGTAGCCAAGAAAAAGATCAGATAGCAATCCGGATAAAAAAAGGCTGTATTTTTATCCAGAGTGAATTCGGTTTATTATTGAGAGGAGGTACACCATGATTTCCATCCAAGTTCTCGACCTCAAGGGGCAGAAAACGGAAGAGCTGCAGTTGCTGGATAGTGTCTTCAATGTCGAACCAAACATGGATTTGCTGTATCGGTATGTCGATATGCAGCTCAACAACAGACGACAGGGAACAGCCAGCACCAAAACGCGGGCGGAAGTCCGAGGGACGACAAAAAAACCTTTTCCGCAAAAGCATACGGGACGCGCTCGACAGGGTTCATTGAAAGGTCCCCATCAACGACATGGAGGAGTGGCTTTTGGACCCAAACCCAGGGATTGGAGCACCCGGCTCAACAAAAAAATGAAACAATTGGCTCTGAAGTCAGCTTTGAGTGTTCGATTTCGAGAAGGCAATTTGCTGGTTTTGGAAGATTTAAAGATGGAACAACCCAAAACCAAAGGGCTTTTGAAGATTCTGCAAACCCTTGGTCTTCACGAAACGAAGTCTTTGATCATGCTGCCATACAAACAAAAAGAATACCAGCTCGTACGGCTGTCTGGGAAGAATCTTCCCTTGGTGAAGGTCATCATCGCCGATAATCCCGGCGCAGATCGGGATGAAGCCCGGATTGACGGGTTGAACGTATACGACATCATCAACAATGAAAAACTCATTATGACCAAAGAGATGGTGCGCAAGATTCAGGAGGTGTTGGGCAATGAGTAGTTCGAATATGATGAGTCGGTATCATGATCTGATGATACGACCGGTGCTGACCGAAAAGGCTACCATGAATATGGAGGAACGAAAGTACACTTTCGAAGTGGCCAAAGAAGCCACCAAGCCAATGATCCGGGAAGCGATTGAGCGGTTGTACAAAGTGCGTGTGGAAAGCGTCAAGACGCTGACTGTAAAACCAAAGCCCAAACGAAGAGGAGTCTTTGTGGGCAAAACCCGGAGCTGGAAAAAGGCGATCGTGAAGCTGGTGGAAGGATACACGATCCCCGAATTCGAAAACTTGCGATAATGAGCGAGAAAATCCAATCGCTGAACAAGAAAGGGGAGAAGCAAGATGGGACTCAAAAGATTTAAACCTACCACGCCGAGTAGACGAACCATGGTCATCCCCGATTACAAAGAAATTACCAAATCAACGCCCGAAAAATCTTTGACAGAGCCTTTGAAAAAGAAAGCGGGCCGAAATCACCATGGTCATATCACCATGCGCCATCAGGCTGGTGGGAACAAAAGAAAATATCGAATCATTGACTTTCGAAGGGAAAAATTCGGAATTGAAGCCAGAGTGGCATCCATCGAATATGATCCCAACCGGAGCGCAAGAATTGCCCTTTTGGTCTATCGAGACGGAGAAAAACGGTATATTCTGGCGCCAAAAAACTTAACCGTTGGTTCTATCGTTATGAGTGGGCCCAATGCGGAAATCAAACCAGGAAATGCGCTGCCATTAAATCGGATTCCGGTGGGAACGATTGTCCATGCAGTGGAATTCCTTCCGGGGAAAGGCGCACAAATCGCTCGTTCCGCGGGTGTAGGGGTGCAGATCATGGCAAGAGAAGATGGATATGCCTTGTTGAAAATGCCCTCTGGAGAACTCCGCAGGGTACGCGAAGAGTGTTTGGGGACCGTAGGCGTCGTCGGAAATGAAGATCACTCCAATATCGTGCATGGGAAAGCGGGAAGAAAACGATGGCTGGGGATCAAACCCACCGTCCGTGGGATGGCAATGAACCCTTGTGATCACCCACACGGTGGAGGAGAAGGACGGACCAAAGGGGGAAAACACCCACAAAGCCCTTGGGGCACTCCGGCGAAAGGGTATAAAACACGCATCGGAAAAAGGGCTTCTGATCGGTTGATTGTGCGCCGCAGGAACCAGAAATAGAAAGGCAACCTGCTGACGAAGATGAGAGGAGGAAGAAACCATGGGACGTTCCTCAAAAAAGGGCCCCTATGTACATCCAAAACTGATGAAACGAATTCGTGAGTTAAGCCAATCGGGCAAGAAAGAAGTCATCAAGACGTGGAGTCGATCGTCAACAATCGTACCCGAAATGGTGGGACATACCATAGCAGTATACAACGGGCTCAAACACATTCCTGTGTATATTTCCGAAAATATGGTTGGAAACAAACTGGGTGAGTTTTCATGGACTCGCCGGTTTGGCGGACACGCAGACAAAAAGGCCAAAAAAGGCCAAGTATAGAGAGGAGGGAGAAAGATGGCACACCCGAAGCGATCAACCTTTCATCGAGAACGGAAGGAATCCGCGTCCGAAACACCCGTGACCGAGGCAAGAGCAGTAGCGCGATTTGTACGAATCTCTCCTCGAAAAGCTCGCTCTACCGTCAATTCCATCCGGGGGAAGGAAGCAGAAGCCGCGCTGAAGACCCTTGAGTTTTCCCCAAAAAAGGCGGCTCGGATCGTCTATAAAGTATTACAATCCGCAATCGCCAACGCAGAAAACAACTATAGTCTCGATGTGGACACGCTTAGCGTGAAAGAAGCGCACGTCAACGACGGGCCCCGAATGAAACGGATCTGGCAAAGGGGACGGGGGCGAGCGGATATTCAGCAGAAACGTTTGAGCCACATTACTGTCGTGGTGCACCAGAAACCCTCAAAAGAGGCGCAAACCAAGGAGCGAGGTGAATAAAACCGTGGGCCAAAAGGTACATCCAAGAGGTTTTCGTTTGGGAATTACAAGCAACTGGCAGTCCAAATGGTACGGCGGGAAAAAGTATTCCGAATTCCTGGTCGAAGACGAAAGAATCCGATCCCATATTATGAATCGTTCGTATGATCTACGACTCCCCGATGGAAAAATGATCGAAGCAACACCGGATATCAGCGAGGTATACATCGAACGATCCGGAGCTTCGAAAATTTCGGTTACAATTCTGACGGCAAAACCCGGCGTCGTGATCGGGAAAAAAGGGGAAGAAGTCAAAAAAATCAAACTCGAGCTGGAAGAGATCAGTGGCCGAAAAGATATCAGCTTGAACATCAAAGACCTCAATTCAGCCAGAAAGCCTGGAAGACCTTCCGGACCCATGCGAGCTTCCAACCCTTCTGTCGATACCGATGCGTATCTTGTATCCCGGAATGTTTCTGCCATGCTTGAACGAAGGACATCCCACAAACGCGCTATGAAGCGAGTTATGTTCAACGCCATGCGCGGAGGAGCAAAAGGGATCAAAGTTATGGTAGCCGGTCGGTTGGGCGGTGCAGAAATTGCTCGTGTCGAATGGTATCGGGAAGGACAGATCCCCCTGCAAACCCTTCGGGCAAATATTACGTATGGGTTCTCTGAAGCGAAAACCAAATACGGTGTGATTGGCATCAAGGTTTGGATCTATCATGGTGAGAAAAGACCCGGAGAAACAAGGAATGAGGCTTCATAGGAATTGGATCAATTGAGAGGAGGACATTGATATGTTGATGCCCAAACGGGTGAAGTATCGTAAGCAACAGCGCGGGAATATGGCTGGAAAGTCAAAAGGAGCTACTGAAGTTCATTTTGGAGATTGGGGACTGAAAGCCGTCGAACCCAAATGGATTACATCCCGCCAGATTGAAGCCTGCCGTGTTGCTTTGGTGCGGACTTTGAAACGGTCTGGAAAAATATGGATTCGCATCTTCCCTGATAAACCCGTCACCAAACGGGCACAGGATTCGCGAATGGGAAAAGGAAAAGGAAATGTGGAGCTGTGGGTTGCTGTGGTCAAATCCGGGAGAATCCTATTCGAGGTAGGAGGAGTTTCGGACGATATCGCCAAAGAAGCCTTGAAATATGCAGCCGCAAAACTTCCGATAGAAACAAAGATCGTCCCGAAGCATCTTGTGGGAGGTGAATAACATGAAGGCGAAAGAATTGAGAGACCAGACGGATGACGAGCTGGCAACTCTACTGGAAACAAAGAAAAGGGAATTGATGAATTTACGGTTTCAATTGGCGATGAATCAGTTGGACAACTCGAACAAAATGACAATTGTGAAACGAGATATTGCCCGGGTCAAGACCATCATGACAGAACGGCAACTCGGGATTCAAAGGTAAGGGAGTGTGTGCCATGCCGAAGAAGAGAATGACAGGTACCGTAATGAGCAACCATATGGATAAGACGATTGTGGTTCAAGTAGAGCGCGTCTTTCAGGATCCTCTTTCCAAGAAGATGTTGAAAAAACACAAGAAATTCAAGGCGCATGATGAAGCCAATCAGTGCATGATCGGTGATGTGGTAGAGATCATCGAAACCCGACCTTTGAGTAGAGACAAACGATTTATCCTCTCAAAGATATTGAAAACCAACGTGCTTTCCGATGAAGTGATCACCGAAGAAGAAACCCCTGACCTCATTATTGAGAGGGGTGAACAGGAATGATCCAGACTGAAAGCATGATGAAAGTGGCTGACAACTCAGGCGCGAAAAAGATCCTTGTGATCCGAGTATTGGGCGGATCTCATACCAAAGCCGGAGGTGTTGGGGACATCGTCATTGGATCGGTAAAAGAAGCGATTCCGCATACAGACATTAAAAAAGGGGAAGTGGTTCGAGCGGTTGTAGTCCGAACACGCCACCCCATTCGACGCGATGATGGAACCTATGTGCGGTTTGACGACAATGCAGCGGTCATCATCGATAAGTTGAACATTCCAAAGGGGACCCGGATTTTTGGTCCCGTGGCTCGCGAACTCAGAGAAAAAGGGTTCATGAAGATCGTATCCCTTGCTCCGGAAGTATTATAGGAGGTGGAAGATGTTTGCTAAAGAAAAGTTCCGGTATCGGATTCGAAAGGACGATCTTGTAGAAGTCATCATGGGGAGAGATCGGGGCAAGCGTGGAAAAGTCCTTAAGGTATTCCCCGATTCATGCAGCGTGATCGTGAATAAAGTCAACACCGTAAAACGCCACCAGAAACCCAACCAACAGATGAGGGAGGGTGGGATCATCGACAAAAACCTGCCCATCAAAACATCCAAGATCATGCTGGTGTGTCCCAACTGTGATAAACCAACCCGGGTGGGCAAGAAATTCTTGGAAGACAACGCGAAGGTCCGATACTGCAAAAAGTGCGGAGAGATGATCGATAAAGCATAAGGAAGAAGGAGGTGGCTCCCAAACGGCCGGGTGCTGTCGCGGGCGCGAATACCCGAGTGGACCAGGCGGGAGGAAATATGGCACAAAAGGAATCGAAGAAAGACGAGGGAGGAAAAGTACCCAGCAGAACACCTCTCAAGGAAAAGTATTATTCCGAAGTGATCCCAGCCATGATGAAGGAGTTCCATTACAAAAATGTGCATCAAGTGCCCAAAATCGAAAAAGTGGTTCTGAACATGGGAATCGGAGAGGGAAGCAGAAACAAAGAACTGATCACCACTCATCAGGAGGAATTGATCAGTATTGCCGGGCAAAAACCGGTCGCTACGCACGCCCGAAACGCTATTTCGAACTTCAAGATCCGAAAAGGGATGGCCATCGGGTTGAAAGTTACGCTTCGCTCCGGAGGGATGTACAATTTTCTCAATAAACTCTTTAACATTGTTATGCCAAAAGTTCGGGACTTCCGGGGATTGAATCCGAATTCCTTCGATGGAAGAGGGAACTATGCCTTCGGTTTATCCGAACAGGTCATTTTTCCCGAAATTCGGCCAGAGAAAGTGAAACGGATTCAGGGAATGGATATCATCATCGTCACCAGCGCGAAGACGAATGAAGAAGCCAAACGACTGCTTGAACTCATGGGTTTGCCCTTGAAGTATTCATGATCGGGAGGAGAATGCATGGCGAAAAAATCGATGATTGCTAGTTGGAAGCGAGACAAGAAGTACAAGGTTCGAGAGTATTCCCGCTGTAAGATTTGCGGGCGACCTCATTCAGTATACCGGGAATTTGGGATTTGCAGGTGTTGCTTACGAAAAATGGCCTTGGAGGGGAAACTCCCAGGTGTGCGAAAAGCAAGCTGGTAAAAAAGGAGGCGTTGTTCATGTGGAGTGATCCCATCGCAGATATGCTCACACGGATTCGGAACGCGAATTCGGTATTCAAGGAAACGGTAGACATACCTGCATCGAACTTGAAAAAGAGTGTCTGTGACATTTTGAAAAAGGAAGGTTTCATCTCCGATTATCGGTTGATCGAGGATGGAAAACAGGGTTTGATCCGTGTTATGTTGAAATATAAGGGAACGCGAAGAATCAAGGAACATGTGATCAGTGGTCTGGTTCGCGTTTCGAAATCGGGCCGCAGGGTGTATATGCCCTCCGATCGGATTCCCAGGGTCAAGGGAGGTCTGGGCATCGCGATTTTAACGACTTCCAAAGGTGTGATGACCGACAAAGAAGCAAGGCAAAAAGGTGTGGGCGGAGAAATCGTCGCCTACGTCTGGTGACAGGAGGCATACGGTATGGCGATGAATGTGGATATCAAAAAAGTGACCTCGCGATTGGCGAGAAAAGAACTTCCCATCCCCAAAGGGGTGCAGGTCACTCTGGAAGCAGATACCCTTACCGTCAAAGGTCCCAAGGGGTCCATCGTGAAGAAGGTCAATCCTTATGTGGTGATTCAGATTGCGGAAGGGGCAGCCCGTGTGGAACCCAACTTGGAATTGATGAAACGGATGAGCGAATCCAAGATTTTTCGATCGATGACTGGGACCTTCTGTTCTCATATTCAGAATATGATTCATGGTGTGACCGAGGGATTCACGAAGGAACTAGAAATCGTTGGCGTTGGATATCGGGCCGCTTTGAAGGGGAAAACCCTGAATCTTTCTTTGGGGTATGCCCATGATGTGAATGTTGAACCACCGGAAGGAATATCCTTTGAAGTTCCATCTGCCACGAAAATTATTGTCAAAGGGTATGACAAAGAAGTCGTGGGTCAAACCGCCGCAAACATACGCAAATGGAGAGAACCTATGGTGTATGGCGGGAAAGGGATTCGGTATGCAGGAGAGATGGTTCGTACTAAAGTCGGTAAGAAAGTGTAACGGAGGCGAAGAGGATGATTAAGCGAAAAGATCGAAAAACGCTACGGAAAAAGAGACACTTCAGAATCCGCAACAAGATTTCCGGGACACCGGATCGACCTCGAATGGCAGTATATCGAAGTGAGAAGAACATTTATGTGCAAGTCATAGACGACCACAAAGGACACACACTCACACAAGCATCCACTCTGGATCGAGAAATCCGTGATTCGGTCTCAAAGACATGGAGTCAAGAAGCTGCGCACGCAGTAGGAAAACTAGTGGCTCAAAGAGCCTCGGATCAAGGGATTACCGAGGTTGTTTTTGATCGCGGCGGATTTCAATATATGGGAAGAGTGAAAAAACTGGCAGAAGGGGCTCGTGAAGCGGGCCTGAAGTTTTAATGGAGGGGATTAGGGTGCCACAAGAGATCATCGGAAAAGAAACAGAAGAACTGGAAGAAAGAGTGGTAGAGATCCGCAGAACCACCAAGGTGGTCGCGGGAGGAAAGAACCTTCATTTTCGAGCAATCGCCGTTGTAGGTGACAAAAAAGGCAAGGTTGGCATAGGCATCGGTAATGCCCGTGAAGTGCCCGAGTCCATTCGGAAAGCCATTGCGGAAGCAAAAAAGAACATGGTTTCTGTTCGAATCGCCCGGGGTACCATTCCCCATGAGATTACCCAGAAATTCGGATCGGCAAAAGTTATGCTTAAACCCGCAACACCGGGTACCGGAATCGTTGCCTCCAACTCAGTCCGCGCAGTGGTCGAACTGGCTGGTGTTCAGAATATACTAACCAAGAATCTGGGGTCAAACTCTCCGGTCAACGTGGTAAAGGCGACTTTTGAAGGTCTGAAACGGATTCAATCTCCCGAAAGTCTCGCGAAAAAGAGAGATGTGACGATCGGTGAAGTCTTTCAAGGGAGACATGGGAGTGAATCGAAATGAATGCCAAATTGAAGATCACCCTTGTCAAAAGCCCCATTGGATACGCGCAGGATCAGAAAGACACCGTACGGGCGTTGGGGCTCCGAAGAATGAACCATACAGTAATCAAAGAGGATCATCCAACCATCCGCGGCATGATCCGGAAGATTCGACATCTAGTGCAATGGGAAGAAATCGAAAACGAAGTTCGGTCATAATCCGGTGTAACGGCGAAGGAGGGAAATAGAATGGCCCTGAGACTGGAAGATCTACAACCAACTCCAAATTCCCGGAAGAAAGCGAAACGATTGGGCAGAGGCCCTGGTTCCGGGTTGGGGAAGACCTCGGGTAGAGGCCATAAAGGACAGAAAGCGCGTAGCGGCGGAGGAGTCCGACCTGGCTTTGAAGGCGGACAGACCCCCTTATATATGCGTTCGCCCAAGAGAGGGTTCAAAAATGTCAATCGGAAAGAGTACACAGTCTTCAACCTCAAGCAACTGGATCTTTTGTTTGTGGAGGGAGAAGAGGTATCACCCGAAACACTGAAAGAAAAGGGTGCTATGAAAAAGATGCTGGATGGCGTCAAGATCCTTGCTTATGGAACCCTCAGCCATGGGTTGATCGTTTCTGCGCACGCGTTCAGCGCAAAAGCCAAAGAAAAGATCGAAGCAGCAGGCGGGAAAGCGCAGGTCATCCAAACGCAGACCGAGGAGCATTAATATGTGGAGAGCATTTCGCAACGCATTCAGAATACCCGAACTCAGAGATCGAATCGTTTTTACGTTGCTCATGCTTATTGTGTATCGATTGGGTATCTTTATACCCATCCCTGGAATCAACCTTCAAGAATGGGCCAATGTGCTCGAAGGGTTTCAGAGTGAGGCTTTTGCCGGGCTGATTAATTTTTACGACATATTTGCGGGAGGCGCTCTGCAAGAATTTTCCATTTTAATGATGAGCGTTACCCCATACATCAATGCTTCGATTATCCTGCAGCTTCTCGGCAGCGTAATTCCTTCGCTGAAAGAGCTTGCGCGGGAAGGAGAAGAAGGAAAGAAGAAGATGGCCAAGTATACGCGGTATCTTACCGTGGGCCTTGGGTTTCTCCAAGGTTTGTTCTTCAGCGTGGCCATCGCGCAGCAGCCGGCCCTTGTTCATCCGACCCTCTCTCCTTTCTTCTTTGTCTTTGTGTCCACCATCACATTGGTGGCAGGAACCATGTTCGCCATCTGGTTAGGGGAACGGATTACGGAAAAAGGGATCGGAAACGGAATTTCTGTTCTGATCTTTGCAGGGATCGTTTCCCGGTATCCCAGTTATCTGGGTCAGGCTGTTGTAGGTCAGTTGGATATTCTGGAATGGATCATTCTGATCGGCGTCAGCGTGGGCATCGTCATTGCCGTGATCTTTGTCCAACAAGGCGAACGAAGAATTACCGTTCAGTATGCGCGAAGAGTGAGCGGTCGAAGAGTCTATGGAGGGCAAAGCACCTATATACCCATGAAGATCAACCAAGGCGGTGTCATTCCAGTCATATTTGGTCAAGCGATCATGGTCATTCCTGCGGCTCTTGCTCAGCTAACCGGCTCCCAAGTTGCGATTCGGCTTTTGGGGACAGGCGCTCCTCTGTATTTGATCATTTACGGTGGGCTGATTCTCTTTTTCTGCTATTTTTACAGCATCATTACCTTCGATGTTCATGATATCAGCGAAAACATCAAAAAATACGGAGGATTCATACCCGGATTGCGTCCTGGAGCTCCTACCGAGAAATATATGCTTCGGATTCTCAATCGGATCACATTCATGGGCGCAGCATTCTTAGTTACTGTTGCGATTTTGCCATACCTGATGACGCCTGTGATCGGTGTAAATATCGCGATTGGAGGAACTTCAACACTGATCGCTGTAGGGGTTGCCTTGGATATTATCCAACAGATGGAAGCGCATATGATTATGCGGAATTATGAAGGATTCATGAAACGAGGACGACTGCGCGGAAGGAAAGGCGGATGAGGGATATCATCTTTCTGGGTGCTCCTGGCGCGGGAAAGGGCACAGTGGCTAAAGGAGTGTGCGCCCGTTTGGAAATCCCTCATATTTCGACGGGTGATATGCTTCGGAGCGCTGTAGCTGAAGGCACAGAATTGGGAAACCAGGCCCAAGCCATCATGAAAGCAGGAGACTTGGTCGGTGATGACCTAATGATCCAAATCGTGCGCGAACGGATTTCGAAACCGGACTGCCAAAACGGGTTTCTCTTGGACGGGTTTCCTCGAACCCTACTCCAGGCAGAGGCATTGGAACAACTGGCTCAAACCATGGATCGTCCTGAGAGTCAAGCCATTTTGCTGGAAGTGGATGAAGATACTGTTGTACGGAGGATCAGCAATCGAAGGATTTGCTCTCGATGCGGAAAGGTATACAATCTTCTTACCCTCGCTCCTAAGGTAGAAGGTAGATGTGATTTGGATCATCAACCGCTGTTTCAGAGGGAAGATGATCGGGAAGAAACAGTCCGAACCCGAGTTCAAGTGTATCTGGATAATACGCAACCCCTAATCCAGTACTATCAGGATCGAAATCGTTTGATTCGGATCGACGGACAGCGAGACGTGGATGAAGTGGAAGCCGATGTTCTGGCCCAGCTTGTTGAACGATAAGGAACATGCGCCGTGATTGTGATTAAGTCCCGTGAAGAGATCGAAAGGATGAAAAAACCCGGCCGGTTGGTGGCAGAAGTCTTGGATATGATTCGAGTCCATATCCGTCCCGGTGAAAACACCGCGCATCTGGATGGGATTATTGAGCAGTTTTTGTCCCTGAATCATGCGATTCCTTCCTTTAAAGGGTATGGGGGATTTCCTTTTTCTTCGTGCATTTCCGTAAATGAAGTGGTGATTCATGGATTGCCTGATCGGAATCGAGTGCTATCGGAAGGGGATCTCGTTTCGATCGATGTTGGGGCTTATATCGATGGGTACCATGGAGACGCGGCTCGAACCTTCTCGGTAGGGCAAGTAACGGAAGAAGCGAACCGCTTGATGACCGTAACGCAAGAAGCCTTGGAATTGGGAATCCGCGAGCTGGAAAAGATGGAGCGATTGGGCAATGTGAGCCATGCCATTCAAACCCATGTGGAGAGCCACGGATTTTCAATCATCCGAGAATATGTTGGTCACGGTATCGGCAAAGATCTTCATGAATCGCCTCAGATTCCCAATTATGGATTCCCGAATCGAGGCATCCGTCTTCGGAAAGGAATGACGCTGGCAATTGAACCCATGGTCAGCGCCGGAGATTGGAGAACCGAAGTCCTGGACGACGGATTTACTGCGGTGACAGTAGATAGAAGCCTTGCGGCGCATTACGAAGATACCGTAGCGCTGACAGAAAACGGGGTCGAGATCTTAACTCGCCTTTAGCGAGGGGGGAACGATGGCAAAAGACAAAAGCGATGTCATTAAAGTAGAAGGAAAGGTATATGAAGCCTTACCCAATGCTATGTTTCGCGTGGAGTTGGATAATGGCCATAAGGTTCTTGCGCATATCTCTGGGAAGATGAGAAAGAACTTTATCCGATTGGTTCCCGGAGATCGAGTTGTATTGGAATTGTCGATTTATGATCTAACCAAAGGCAGGATCGTGTACCGAAAAAAAACGATCTAAGATTGTAGGGTTTTCGATAAGAAGGGAGCGTGTCTACCATGAAAGTAAGTGCATCTGTCAAGCCCCGTTGTGAACACTGCAAGATCGTGCGCAGAAAAGGGATCTTGAGAATCATCTGTTCCCGGAATCCCAAACACAACCAAAAACAGGGCTAACAGGAAAAGGAGGAAAACGATGGCACGAGTGCTGGGAGTGGAATTGCCAAACCAGAAAAAACTATTCATCTCGCTTCAGTATCTCTATGGAATTGGACCTACACGGTCGATGAAAATTATCCAAGAGACTGAATTGGATCCCGACAAACGGATGAAAGACCTGACCGAAGAGGAAATCCGGAAGATCACCCAGTTTATCAACGAGCATTACCGGGTTGAAGGGGAACTGAGGCAAGACGTACAGAAGAGTATCAAACGATTGGTCGAAATTGGTTCATATCGTGGACACCGCCATAAGATTGGCCTTCCTTTGCGGGGACAAAGAACCAAAACCAATGCTCGAACCCGAAAAGGGCCAAAGCCCGGGATCGGTAAGAAAAAGAAGAAAAAGGAAGCATAAGGGAGGTATGAATCATGGCCAAAGCTGCGAAGAAAACGGACAGTAAAAAGAAAAAAAGGGTGTTGGTGGACCGAGGCGTTGCGCACATCAAATCGACGTATAACAACACCATAATTGCCATCACCGATTCCAACGGAAATCTGATTACTTGGTCCAGCGGGGGAACAGTTGGGTACACCGGATCAAAAAAAAGCACGCCATATGCAGCCCAACTTGCTGCAGACTCTGTGGCGAAAGAGGTGTTGAAGATGGGTCTGAAAAAGGTCGATGTAACGGCCAAAGGCCCAGGACCAGGGAGAGAAGCTGCCATTCGTACTCTTCAGGCAGCGGGATTGGAAATCGGTGTGATTCGAGACATCACTCCGATCCCCCATAATGGGTGTAGACCCAAAAAACGACGCGGAATGTAAGGGAGGGTCATAGATGGCACGATACACAGGGCCTTTGTGCAAACTTTGTCGCCGAGAGGGAATGGCACTATACCTGAAAGGCGAGCGATGCTACACTGAGAAGTGCAGCTTCAAAAAAAGAAGCTTCGCTCCGGGGCAGCATGGAAAGACGATGGGAAAGAAAAAAACGACCCAGTACGGGATGCAGCTCCGTTCCAAACAAGCAATGAAGAGAACCTATGGTGTTTTGGAAAAACAGTTCCGATTGTACTTTGACCAAGCCCGAAAGAAGAAGGGTATTACGGGAGAAAACTTGGTTCAGATCGTAGAATCACGATTGGATAACGCGATATTTCGCATGGGTTTTGCTCTTTCGCGCCCCCAAGCCCGTCAGTTGGTCCTCCATGGGCATGTCAAAGTCAATGGTAGAAAGGTAAATATTCCATCCTACCGGCTGCGTCCGGAAGATATTGTCGAGATTCATGAAAAAGCCCGGAGCATCCCAGGGTTGCGTGAGGCTGTGGAGGCTTTTCGTGATAAAGGGGTTGTACCTTGGATGGAAGTCGATTATGACCAATTTCGAGCAACCTTTGTTCGGTTGCCCAATTTGGATGAAGTAGGTCTGCCCGTCGACGTTCAGTCCATCGTAGAGCTGTACTCCAAGTGATGAAAGGTGTTCTGACAGGTACCCACTTGCCTGAGCCCATGTTTCACCATCACATGAAACAGGAGGGAAAACCCCATGATTAGATATGTAACACCCCAAAAGCTATTTATTGAAGAGGAACACGAAGAGGGCGATTTTCTCTACGGGAAGTTCTCGTTGGCCCCTTTGGAAAAAGGCTACGCCATCACGCTCGGAAATTCCCTTCGGAGGGTCTTGCTTTCCTCTATTATGTCGTTAGCGATCACTCGAATCAAGTTTCCGGAGCACTTTCACGAGTTTGATACCATCGAAGGCATTAAGGAAGACATCCTTGAGATGATCATGAACATCAAAAGGATTCAACTCCGAAACGAGATTCCCATTGAAGATGAAGTTGAGTTGAGCATTTCGAAAGACGGTCCGGGAGAGGTTCTGGCAGGGGATGTGCAATGTCCGGCCGGTGTGAGTGTTGCCAATCCAGATCTGGTGATTGCCACTCTGAATGAAAATGCCCATCTCTCAGTGGTATTAAGCGCCAATGTTGGAAAAGGGTATGTGCCTGTGGCGGAGCAAGAAAAACCCGATGATATTCAGGTTATCCCAATTGATGGGATCTATACCCCTGTTGTACGGGTGAATTTCCACGAAGAAAATGTTCGGGTGGGAAAGAAAACCGACTATGATAAACTTGTCCTTGAGCTTTGGACGAAAAGAAACATTCAACCCGCTGAAGCCCTCCAGCTGGCTGCGAATATCCTGATCGAGCATTTCACCATCCTGATCAAAAACCTGCCTGAGATGAAGGGGGTAGAGATGCTTTTCGAAACCCCCAAAGACAGAGTAGACGCTGAATCTTCGATCAAAAGCGGTATAGACATCAAAAAGAAGCTGGCTCAATTCGATGGGGAAGATCAGGAGGGAGAACCGACCCTCGAACGGTTCCGAAAGAAAAAAGAGAGCGCGCCAAAAACCGAAGATAAACCGGTAGATGACCTTTCCATCTCACAATTCATGGAAGAAGAAGACCTCCAAGGCGCTGAGGATTCCATGATCGTGGATCCATTTTCCCCCCAACCGACCCAAGCAAGCGAAGATGTTCCGCAAAACATGGAAGAGCATTCGGTGGAAGACTTGGGACTCGCTTCGCGAACGCTCAACTGCTTGAAACGAGAGAAGATGTATACCATTGGAGATATTCTCACCAAGAGCAAGGATGATCTCTTAAAAATCCGGAATTTTGGGGAAAAATCCTATCACGAATTGGCGGAAAAATTCCAGGAAAAGTACGGCAGACCGTTAGAATCATAAGAAAGCACCGAAGGAGGAATACACAAGATGCGCCATCGCAATGCACAAAAAAAACTGGGAAGAGCATCAGATCACCGAAAAGCCTTGATGAAGAACTTGGCCAAAGATCTGTTTGAGCATGGAACCATCGTTACTACGGTAGATAAAGCCAAAGCGGTCCGACCTTATGTGGAAAAATTAATCACCAAAGGAAAACGGGGAGACCTCAGTTGCAGGAGATATCTCTTTGCTCATCTTCAGGATCGCAAGCTTACCAATAAAGTGGTAGATGAAATCGCCAAAGAATATGCCAATCGCCCCGGAGGGTACACCCGAATCGTTAAGATGGGTGCCCGTAGAGGAGATGCTTCGGAAATGGCGGTTATCCAGCTTGTAAAGGAATCTTGACGGTTGGTGTAGAAAAATGAAGGGGGTAAGGGAATGAACTTTTTTCTGGAGTAGGAGTCTAAACTGTAGAAAAACATAATCCCCTATCCCCATAAAGATAATGTTTACCCCCCACATTAGAGCGGTCGTATGACCGCTTTTTTCATGGTTCTGTCAACTCAGGATAACCAAATCATATACAATCGAGCATAAATTTTAACCATTTTCACCAAGGACTCGATCTTCGCGCGTTCATTGGGTTGGTGGGCCAAACCAAGATCACCTGGGAACAAAGACCCAAAAGCCACACCGTATGGAATTGCCCGGGCATAGGTGCCTCCGCCCATTGAATACGGGGTCGGGTCAAACCCAGTGACTTCGTGATAAATCTTTTGAAGCGATTGGATCAGTGAACTGTCGGGAGAGACAAATAGGGGCTTTTGCGCCTTTCCCTGGGACACTTCAAAGGGTTTCATTGCTTCGGTGATCTGTTTGGTCAGCATTTCCAACGAGAAGAAAATCGGGTGGCGGATGTTGATGATCACCTTGAGTTCATTATTTTCCAGGGAAATAACTCCCACATTGCAGGTCAAGCAACCACTGGTGTGGTCTGCTCCTGAGACGCCAAGTGAGCGGCCATAGAAATCATACCCAAGCTTTTGGTTGAGGTGTCCGATAATATCGGCCCATTGGGGGCTTAACGGGAGAGACCCCAAGAAATCCAAGCCTGCAGAAGCCGCATTGATTCCCTCTTCAGGAGTCGAACCGTGAGCGGACTTTCCACGGAAGACCAAATGGAGTTGGTTTCCCTCCTGGACACAACTCATTCGTGTCGGGTTCTTTGCATAAAATCCCTGAAAGGCATCCAACACTCTATCTGGGTGAATGGCCTCTATGGTACATTGAAACGTCGCGGCCACCATGTTTGGAGCATCTCCTGCCTTCATGGAAAGGACTCGCAATTCTGTCTCTTCTGGGTCCTGTTGGATCTTTTTACGGAACGTATAATTGACAATCCCTTTTTCTGCGTTAGCCATGGGGAAAGCCGCATCCGGTGTAACGCCCTCGGCGGGGGCTTCTTCTTTCGAGAAGTAATGACGGACACACTCCCAGCCCGACTCTTCATTGGTACCCAGGATAATCCGCAGGCGGTGTTTGGGTTGAAAACCGGTCTCTTTCAAAGCCGCCAAAGCAAACAGCGCGCCCATACAAGGCCCTTTGTTGTCGATGCTGCCGCGGCCCCAGATATAGCCATCCTTGACAATCCCCGAATACGGTTCAATCTCCCAACCATCGCCTTCGGGAACAACATCGAGATGGCCCAGAACACCAAAAAGCGTTCCTTCCTCGCCAAACTGGATATGGCCAGCGTAGTTGTCGACATTTTTGGTCTCAAAGCCAAACTGGGTACCAAGAGTCAAAGCGTGTTCCAACGCCTTTTTGGGCCCATCACCAAAAGGAGCCCCTTCTTTTGCTGGTTCTTGAACCGATCGGATTTGAATGCTCTCGGAAATGGCTTTTGTGAGATCGGGGAGATGTTTGTCAATCCATTGATCGACTGCATTGATCATCGTCTTTCCTCCTTTGCATTAGAAAAAAAAAGGCGACGAGATCGTCGCCTTTGTTCAATCGGACTTGTTTACCGTCTCGATTTCAAAAACCCGATCAAAACAGGGCTAGCAACATAGATGGAAGAGTACGTTCCAATAATGACTCCTATGGTCAAAGAGAACGCGAATGGTTGAAGGCCTGTTCCTCCAAAAAGCAAAAGCATGAAGACCACGATAAAGGTGGTCAACGAGGTGTTGATTGTACGATTCAGCACTTCGTTGATGCTGCCGTTGATGGTTTTTGAGATCTGAGAATGTTGGAATTTTTTCATGTTTTCTCGGATTCGATCGTACACTACGATGGTGTCGTTGAGCGAATACCCCAAAAGGGTCAGAAGTCCCGCAATCACCGAGATGTCAAACGGAATCTGAAAGAGAGAAAAAATCCCCATGGTTATGATTCCGTCATGGGCCAATGATAAGATCGCGCCCAGGCCAAAAGCGATCTGAAACCGAATGGCAATATAGGCCAGGATGATGATGATGGTGACCAACACCGCCCATAGGGAACGATCGCGAAGTTCTGTAGCTGAAAGACCACTGACTGTGTCAAAAGAGTCGACGCGGAATCCGGAAAGTTGGGTAATCAGAAGGTCTTTTTCGTCTCCAGCCATGAAGCGAGGGATGGTAACCGAAAAGCGTTCAACGACCACTTCTTGCCCTGTCATTGGGAACAGTTTCAATATTTTCGCGGTTTCGTACTCGGAATTGATGGCAGTGAGGGTAGACCGTACTTCGCTGACATCCATTGCCTCGTTGGATACAAGCGTAATCTCCGTACCTCCTGCAAAATCGACGCCAAAATTGAATCCTCGAACGCCAATGGAAATCAGGGAGATCACGACCAAGGCGATCGAAAGAACCAAAAAATACCGTCGTTTGCCAACAAAATCGATTGTTCTCAGGCGATACATTACTGACCACCCGCCTTTGTTTCGACTTTAGCATAAAAACCATGCTCAATTTTGTGATGGAATGCGTTTAACAAGAGCCGGGAAACAACCAAAGTCACGAACATGCTTCCCACTACACCGATGATGAGCGTGTTGGCAAACCCTTTGATGGGTCCGGTCCCCATATAAAAGAGGACAAAAGCGGCCAGGATCGTGGTGACATTGGAATCCAAGATGGTCGAAAAGGCTTTGGCATAACCACCCGTGATGGCATTCAAGGTTGTCTTTCCGCTCCGCATCTCTTCCCGGATCCGTTCGAACACGATAATATTTCCGTCCACCGTTGTGCCGATCGTGAGGATGATCCCAGCGATTCCGGGCAGCGTCAGAATAAACTGCCCGGCCGACATCACACCGAGTAGCAGGAAAGTATTATATACAAGGGCGATATCGGCAATCAAACCCATTAGCCGGTAATATACGATCATATAGACCAACACGATAATCAGTCCGAACAGACCGGCAATCAAACTGGCGGTGACAATATCCATACCCAGGGTAGGCCCTAAGGTCCGTTCTTCCTCTTTAATCAATTCAGCGGGCAAGTTTCCGCTTCGAATCAGAGCGGCCAACTCCATCGACTCCTGGGCGGAAAACCGACCGGAAATCTCGGCGCGCCCTTCGCGGATCGCGTTTTGAACAATGGGAGCCACCAAGACCAAATCATCCAGGATTATGGGTAGCGGCTGTTGAATAAAATTCGCGGTGATTCGAGCGAACATTTCTGTTCCTTCCCGATCGAAGGCAAGATTGATCTTGAATCCTCCGCGCTGCGTATCGACTTCTGCGCGCGCATCCGTTACTTTCGAACCGTCAAGATAAACGCGTTGGGAACCGATTCGAACATAAGGAAGAATCAAATACCATGTGGTAGCTGGTCCGGCAAAATCCTTGGAACGCAACCATATCGCGTCTCGGTATTGAATCCCAACCTTAGGTCGGGGTTGGGTTTCCGATTGTTCCGTTTCCAAAATTTCTCCAAAATATAAGGTTCCTTGGCGGCCAACGAGTCGTTCTGCTACCGATGGATCATCGACTCCTGGGATTTCTACGCGTATCCGAGACTGAGCCCCTACACCAACGCGCGTAACAACAGCTTCCGTATAGTTTGCGGCGTCCAAACGTTGTCGAACGACAACGACGACTTCATTTGCGATCTCATCAATGGGTTTTGTTGCATCATCCGGAACGCTCAACGAGTAATCCAACCGGGAACCGCCACGGATATCCAGACCCAACCGGATATTTCCGAATAACCCTTCTACCCAGTTGTCATACGTTTTGCTTGCGTCTGGCCAAAACAATGCCAGAAGCGCGGCGCCAATGACAAGTATCACAAAAGCCAGGCGAATCCGATCTGCTTTCATGATATCCTCCTCTCAAATTAGATCGAATCTACGATGTGGTTTTATTTCCGTTCGATCGCTTCATTCGGATCTTTGGCAGTCTTTCCCAAAATGGAGGCAACGGATCGTCGGGTAATCTCCAGTTTGGAAGAGTTGGCGACTGTGATCTCCACCGTTTGCTCGTTCAGAGAAGTAACCCTGCCAATGATTCCGCCGATCGTGACAATTTTGTCTCCTACCTTGAGTGTGGACATCATGCTCTTAAACTGCTTGTCCCGTCTTCTTTGGGGCATGATGATCAGAAAATAAAACATCCCAACAAGCACCACCAGCCAGATGATCAGACCGGAGAAACCGCCTGCACCGGCTCCAGCATCACCCGGAACCGCTTCCGGAGCAACGGGTGTTCCATCGGGCGGCGCAAAGGCGCGTAATAAGAAATCCATTCAATAACCACCTCACTTTGATTTTTTCGTACTTGAACCAGCCTGAATTATATCATAAATATCAAAAAAGGCGAAATTCCTCCGCTGTCCCGATTCAAAAAAGGACACATCATTGATGTGTCCTTGCAAAACCCAAAAACGTGTCATTCAGGAGTTATTCGACAATCACCGGTTGGCGCTCGCGAATTTCTCCATACTCCTTCTGAGCCAAATCAGCCAAGGATTGAAGCGTTTCTGCCATATCGGGATCATTCTTCCGCAACTCTTCCAAATTCCGCATGAAGGTTTCCCGATCCAGCCGATATTGAATCCGATCTCTTCCTTCTCCATACGATGCTTTCCGATCTTTCATATTCTGAATGTTGGGTTCCCAATCCCTCTTCCAGATCGGATCCAAGTAATCCGCAGCGATTTGAGCATACTGGTCCAATGCTTCTGCCAGTTCGGTAACCACTGCGTCTGCGCCGGGAGAAGTGGGTTTCGCTTGGTTGCGTTCTACAACCGCACGGAGAACGGATGGATTATCGATAATCATACAGGGACGAAGGAGATTGTCTGTGTGGGGTTGATGCATTCGAATATCGGCCATAAAGGGAGACTTCAACGCATCTATCAAAGACTTTTCTTTGATATTGTCGGTAGCAAAGTGGGCAAAGATGCACGGCTCCACATCGCCTTTCGAGTTGATATGAATATACCGTCTGCCGCCTGCAATACATCCATGCACAAAAGGAGCATCGGCCCAAAAGTCCATAATATATACCGGTTCTTGCGTTCGGAATTTCTGGATAAATTCTCCATACTCGTATCTCTGTTGGGGCGTGGGCATCAGACTAAGGTCGGGATTCTTACCAACAGGCATGAACAGGAAGTTCCAGACGTACACCACTCCTCGGTCTCGCCATTTAAGATAGAAATCGGGATCTGTCATCACATGGAAGTTATGGCGAGTCAGGACCAAGGACATTCCGAAGAGAAGATTTCTTTGCTTCATGCGTTCCATTCCGGCCAACACCTTCGGATAGACACCGGGACCTCTCATGTATTCCGTTTCTGCTTCGTCTCCGTTTACGCTGAAGGCCACTACCACATTCTTAAGCTCAGCCAATTGATCGGCAACTTGATCGGTGATCAGGGTTCCGTTGGTGAAGACCTGAAAAAGGCAGTCGGAATGTTCTTTGAAAACCTCGTACAATTCGGGAAATCGAACAAACGGCTCCCCCCCCAAAATGGTGAAAAAGTGCGTGCCCAATTCTTTGGCTTCGTGGATAATTCGGTTGACAATCGGCATGGGGAGGTCATCGTTCATGGAATAATCTTCCGCGTAACAACCTCTGCACCGAAGATTACAACGCATCGTAGGGCTAATCAAGATCGTATAGGGAGCTGTAAGCCCATGATTGGCTTCGACATCCGGATTGGTTTGCATCCATCCCAGGCTAACATTGACAAACATGTTCCGAATAAAGGTTCGAACCTGCTCTTCGTTCCTTGAAAGGAGCTCTATGAACCACTGCTTGCTGCCGGGATTCTCGTTGGTCCATCGGACAAACTTTCCGAAACTCCCATTGGCTTTGGGAAATATCTTTTCAATCTTTAACAAACTATCACAAAGTTTATCAAAGTTTTTTTGCGGATCCTTCTGCACATACTTGACTGCTTGGTCGATCAGAGTCCCGACCATTACATTCGTAGCTTTATCTTTGATTGCTTTGCCAATACCCATCGTACTCCCTCCCATACTCTCGGATCAAAAAACGGTGGAACAAACTCCATTGTAATTTTACCACGCGGTAAAAAAAAGTCAAGGGCAATAATTTGACCATTTGGTAAAATTTGGATGGCCGAGTGGGAAGACAGTGGGAATCAGAGATCTTCTTTTGACAGATCTTCAGGAATCCGATGGAATTTTGAATGAGAACGGACCATATGAAGGAAGGTCTCAACGATCCGGGGTTCAAACTGGGATCCGGAAAGGTTTTGGATCTGTTCGAAGGCTTCATACCACTTTCCCGGTTTCTTATGTTGCCAAGGGTAGATTCGATCAACATAAGAACTCACTACCGACAGGATTCGACAGGCCAATGGAATCTCCTTACCGTGGATTCGGTCCGGATATCCTTTTCCATTCCACCATTCATGATGATGAAGAATCCAATCAGCTAATGGGATCAGATCAGGCGCGCACAAGGCGACCTTCTGGCCGATGATGCAGTGATCCATTAACTTGCGGTATTCTCGGTCTGTCAAATGGGTCGGTTTCATCAATATCCGATCCGGGATGCCAATCTTTCCGATGTCATGAACCCGGCAGAATTTGGGTAACGCTCTTTGAATTTGTTCGGGAAGCGATAGCGCTTTGGCAAGCTCCATGGTCCATTTCTCCAAGACCTCTTTGTAGAGCCGGGGGAATGATCCTTGTTCTTCCAAAATGGCGCAAAGAGTTTGCGTGAGCCTACTTTCCGTTTTCTCGCTTTTTTCCAGCAGGTCTGGAACGATTCGATGATCTTCGATGGACCCCTTCGGTCCGTCTTGCGATGGATCCATGTTGCGAATGATATGGCTAATGGAAATATGAAGGGGCATGTCGGGGTGTTTTAGATTGTGTTGATCCAAGCGGGCCCGAAATCGGTCACAAGCCTTTCGAACGGCTTCTTCCGATGTTTTGGGAACCAAAACCGCAAATCGTGCCCCCCCGATCCGGGCAATCAGATCCCCTTTTCGAAAGGAGCGACTCAAAAGCAAAGAGGCTTGGACGAGCAATTGATCGCCAGAGGCATGTCCATAAGCTTCGTTGACCATTTGAAGATCTTCCATATCGCAAATGATCAATCCTACCGGATTCTGCCGACCGGATGAGAACCGATGCATCTCCTCTTCGAAGTAGGCTCTGTTGTAGAGCTTTGTAAGACCGTCGTGGATGCTTAAATACGCCGCCTTTTCCTCTGTTTGCTTTTTGTCCAGAATCCGCATCATTTCTCCAAAAAGAAGTCTGATCTGTCGCGCATCCGATTCGTCGTATTCGAGGTTTTTATTGGCTACTCCCACGACAGCTTTGATGGTTGTGCCATCAAACACGGGAACAACCATGTACCGGTTGATCATAAAACAGGGTTCAAGTGGAGAAGAGGAGGCAGCGGCACAAGGAAGGTTTTTGATGATGTTGCAGCCTTTCTGAACCGCTTCTTTCCATGCGGGCATCTTTTCTGCCATCAACGTGGGATCGATTGCATTTGCTTCCTGATTGGCAATGGGTACAGAAAAAGGAAAAAGATCGCCCAAGTCATTGGTCTCTTCGATAAACCCCATAAAACCGAGTTGACTTTTCGTAAGGCGAACTCCTGCTTCCAGGGCAAATTGAATGATTGATGTCCGAGGCTGGTCAATCATCTGAGTCATTTGATAAAGTGCTTCCAAACGGTTTTCATCCAATAGTCGCGCTCGATGCGCCAAGACCTGATTGGTAATATCTCGGATAATCCACAAAACCCCTTCGAATGAAGAATCTGATTGAGAAAGAAGGGGGGAATGGTGGAGATCGATATACCGTTGTTCTCCTTGCCGATTGGTAAAAACGATGTGAGCTTCCTCTCGATACAACCGCAAAACTTGAGAAAACGGGAGTCCGATGCATGCGCTCAGACGAACGGGCAGCGATTCCAACCCCCATTGGTTGATGAAAGAAACCCGACCGGTTCGGTCCACGGAAATCAGAGCGTCATGGATGTTGTTTAGGATGGTGGAAAGCCAAGTTTGGTTCTTTCGAAGCGTGCGATCCCCTTCGGATTTGATGAGCGCCAATTCAATCGCGCTCTTTAGCATTGCTTCCTGAATCGGTTTCATGATGTATCCAAAGGGATGGGTAGCAACCGCTCGCTGAACGGTTGCTGCATCATCGGAACTGGTCAAATAGACAACCGGCCCATCATATTGTTCTTTTATCTTCTGGGTCGCTTCAATCCCATCCATCTTTCCTTTTAACCCGATATCCATCAAGATCAAATCGGGAGACAAAGCCGCTACCTGTTCTACTGCAGCCTCACCGGTTGAAAGTGCCGCAATCGCTCGATAGCCCATCTTTTCGATCAACCCAACAATCAAACGCTCGCTGACGGGGTCGTCTTCGACTAGGAGAATCGTTTTCTTTGGTCGAGCCATTTCGCTTTTCTCACCCCCATATGGAAAGAAATCCCTCATCCCGAGAGATTATACCAGTTTTGGTTCGGTTCACAGAACTACCAGCAAAAAACGTGATCTTGACAAAATCTGACCAATCATGTACAATAGCCGTGGTGTACGCCGGGGTGGCGGAATTGGCAGACGCGTATGATTCAGGTTCATATGGGAGTATTCCTGTGCGGGTTCAAGTCCCGCCTCCGGCACCAAAAACCCTCGTTGGAGGGTTTTCTTTCGTGTAAGGCGCTTCAGCGCCGAACAAAGGATCGCACCCATTCCAACCATTGGGTCGGATGCTCTTCGTGTGGAATATGACCACATTCGGGTATAACCTTCAACACGGCCCCAGGGATCATCTCAGCCGTTCGTACCGATTGGGATAATGGAACGATTTGGTCCTCGGCTCCACTGATGACCAGTACCGGAAGAGTCAGCGTTCCAAGTCTCGATGCAAGGTCAATGTTCTGCTGAGCCAGGGTATATGCCTGCAATGCTTTTTCCCAATCAGGAACGCGTAATGACTTTTTGTATCCTTCCACAACCTCTGGTGTAACTCCGGAAGGGTCATACCATGAACTCATGAGCAAGTCTTCAAACTGCCGCGCGATCCAAGCTTTCACAATCGGCATAGAAAGAGATATCTGCGTGTCTGAAAAGATCGATTCCCACGATGGTCCCCTGGCTGCAAAAACAGAGGGAGCTTCCAATACCAATCGATCGACGCGGTCAGGGTATTCTAGCGCCGCGAGAACAGCAATCGCCGCGCCTGCGGAGTGACCGATCAAGATGAATGGTTCTTCCGGGCCCACGGTTTGATTGACTAATGCCACCATATACCGGACTTGCGCGATTTGAGAATACGGGTTCATGTCATATGCTTCCAAATTCAGAGGGCGAGCGCTAAGGCCAAATCCTGTCCGATCTATGGCGATCACAGTCCCGATTGTGGACAGATCCTCCATAACCGTTCTCCAAGAAAAGACAGAAGCGCCGAATCCATGCAATAAAAGAATCGTCGGTGATCCTTCTCCCGCCCTTTGATAATGCAAAATCACTCCCTCTTCTGCCAAAAAGAAACGACTATTGGCTTCCGAAAGATCCGGATAGGGGTCAATACCCATTACGCTTGCTATTCCGAAAACCAGAAAAATCCATAAGATCGGTATCCGTTTCATCTGTTCACCTCCCTGGATTTGAGACGAAGGGTTACCCTATTGAGATTCCCGAAAACGCGCCAGTCGTTCAAATCGGGCTTTTTGCTCGGGGTATAGCAAAGAAAACTCGTGAAAAAGGGTGTTATAGCGTTCGTGAAGGGATCGGTCCGGGAGATAGGTCTTTGCGGGAGCAAAGATCGTTTGGCAGAGGGAGAAGGGGTCGGACCCGAAAAAACCCGCCATAGCCAAAATGGCAGCTCCTAGCAACTCCGATTCAGGGCTCGCTCCAACCACGATCGGCCGACCCAAAACATCTGCTTTGATTTGGTTCCAAAGATCGCTGCGCGCTTGACCCCCGGTAGAACGAATCTCACGTACGACCCCATTCCCTTCTTCCATGAGATGCACAATCTGCCGAATCTGATACCCTACCGTTTCCATAATGGATAGGGCCATTCGTTGGGGTGTATCTTCCATTCGGAGCCCTAAAAACCCTCCCGATGCTTCAGGATCCCAATGGGGGCTTCGTTCGCCGCTAAGATACGGGATGAAGAGGATTGGCGACGGACGATTCTGATCATACAAAAGAGCGTCCAGTCCATCGATCGGAATTTGAGCGACTTGAGCGCAGAACCATTGAAGAGCGCTGCCCGTTGTATTCATCATTCCGCTGATCTTCCAATACCCGGGGATGAAAAAAGGGGTCGTAACAAGTCCGGATCTTTGGATCCGATTTTTGCTGCATAAGGTGACCCCTTGTGAACTCCCCCCCCGATCGCAGAGCAGTCCGTCTTCGATTGTTGCGGTACCCAGCAAAGCGGCCGCAAAATCCGGGCATCCGGATACGACAAGAGCATCTTTGCGCAATCCCAATTTCTCACGCGCAGGGTTGCAAATCCGCCCAATCACCTTGCCTGCCGCGACGCATCGAGGGGCGGAAAACCAAGGGTTCAATCCCATTGTTTCAAGGGCTTCCGAATTCCACGGAAGGAACCCTGGCACCGGAAACGAACTGTTGGCGATAATCCTTGTGCATCGAAAGGAAAGATAATCAGTCGGTTGAAGAAGGGCAATGGGTTCGCTGGGCGGGGCTCCGGATTGATTCTTCCATGCGACCAGTTTGGCCATCACGGGAGCAATCTGGGGATCAAACCCCTTCGAATGAGCCTGAGCGAGAAAATGAGCTGGCGGATGGGTCCACCACCCGATGACCGGGCCTTCGGATCCTTTGTCCTCTGGATCGGGAACAAGGGGGACAATTGTGGGTCCATGGCCGACAAAACATAAAGCCTGGATCTCCTTTTTCCAGATATCGGGAACTGTATTCCAAGCCTGCAGAAAAGTTCCCCAGATCTGCTGTGATTGACTTGCAGGCGCAGCTGAAGCAGCAGCGGATCGATACAGCATCCTGCCTTTGGAAGTGAACAAAGCGATCTTTGTGCTGCTTGTTCCAACGTCTACCCCGCAAAACAGCGGTCCTTTCCCTCCTCTTCTCATTGCGATTCCTCCTGAGTGGGCTTCCGCGAAATGAAAAGTCCTACAATCAAGGTAAGAGCAAAAGGGAGAGCGAGCAAAAGTTTGGGGGAGAAGTCAGTCATTGCTTGAAGCGTTGCGGATAGATAGGAAGCCGCTCCGAAGATCAAGCTGATCCACCATACTCCAAACGGATTTCCTCTCGAAAGAACCACCCCGACTAAGGCAATCCATCCCCGACCTCCAGACATTCCTCCCACAAAACTTTGAATGGGAAGAGATAGAGCAGCTCCAGCCAATCCACATAGGATCCCGCAGATTGCATAGGCTTTGATTCGAATCATCAAAGGGGATATTCCAACGCTTTGCGCGGTATGGGAGTCAATCCCAACGCTTCGAAGATGAATCCCGAACCGTGTGCGATACAGGATCACCCACGAGAATCCCGCGACAACAATCCCGAAATAATCGATCCAATGCAACCCCAACCCATCTCGGCCCAGAGCAGGAATTTGTGTGAAATATATAGTGCCTCTCGAACCCATCAACAGTTCGCCCATCCATAGACAAAACCCTACACAGAAGAGATTGTTGGCTAACCCCACAACGAAGATGTTGGCCTTCAACAGATCGGATAGCAAAATCATGATCAACGAAAAAAGGACAGAAACGCCGACTCCAGCGAGAATCCCCCAAAACAGGTTGCCGGAAAGATGCCCGCACACACCCGAGAAGAAGGCCCCCAATAGGATCAACCCTTCTAAACCGATGTTCAATTTTCCCCCAAGCTGGGTGTACAATCCGCCCAATCCAGCGAGGAGAATGGGTGTGCTCATGATGATGATATCTGAAATCACCGATCCGATCACCCTTCTCCCCCCCTCTTCCGAAACTGGAACCATCGAAACAGGCTTTGAGCAGTAATGCCGTAAAAAATGATCCCCTGGATCATCCGCGCAATTTCCGGGGTGATGTCCGACATCATGGAAGCATATTGAGCGCCGATATCCAACCAGGCAAAAAGTAGGGCCGATGGAATGACCCAAATCGGGTGTGTTCGAGCGATCAGGGCAATTGCGATTCCGTTCCATCCGTACCCGGCGGAAAACCCGCGGATCATTCGTCCATGGACTCCAAAGACATCCACAATTCCCGCCAGAGAAGCGATGCCTCCGCTAAGAATCATCCCCCAAAAAATAGCCCGCTGGACGGATATACCGCCATATCGAGAAAAGGTGCGATTCTTTCCCACCATGCGAATGGCGTATCCTCCACAAGTGAATCGAAGGAAGAAAAACAGAAGAACCGCCATTCCCAAAGCGATCCAAAGCCCCGAGTGCAGATCCGATGGATGCAAGATCCGGGCAAAACGGAACCCTTCGCTCAAAAAGCGGGTGGAGATGAGTCCGGATCCCGGATCGCGCATGGGACCTTCGAGAAAATGATCAATGACCAGGATCAGGATATAACCGAGCATGAAACTGGAAATCATCTCACTAAACCCACGGGTCCGTTTCCACCAGCTGCTCAAAAAGGCAATCAGCCCACCAGATAAAAAGGCCGCTGCCATTGCGATCCCTATGCCAAGCCATTCATGATGTCCCCCCCATTGCAACCCCACCCAACTGCCGATGAAAGCGCCTACGTACACCTGACCTTCCAAGCCAAGGTTGAAGCTGGACACCGAGAAACTGACCGAAGCCGCCAGACCTGTTAGGATATAGGGTATGGACAGACTCAACCAGTTCCCGATGAAGAAGGGGGAGGAAAAAGGCCCTCCAAAAAAAGAGACAAAGGCTTGAATCGGATCGCGAGAAGTGATACTGATCAAAACCATACCAGCGCCCAGGCCAACCAAAAGGCTGTTTATGGTGGGATTGCCCATTGCACCAGTTACAATCCGTTTAGCGAAGGGTTTCATGAATCTCCTCGGTTTGCGGATCGTCCAATGCATGGAGTCCGCTCAAATAGTGACGCAACTTAGAAAAATCCCGGTCGCCTCCTCGGAGTTCCTGAGGGGTCACGAGCGCCGTAAATGTCCCTTTGTACATGATCAGAATCCGATCGGAGAGGAGGATCAACTCCTGTAGGTTGCTACTGAACAAGATCATTGAGGATTTCTGATCGCGAAGGGTTTGCAATTGCCGATGGACAAGGTCTGCTGCGCGAAGATCCAGTCCCCAGGTTGGTTCACTCACGATCAGGAATCGGGGACGGGCGGAGATTTCCCGCGCAATCACAGTCTTTTGGATGTTTCCTCCTGATAACAGGCCAACGCGGGTCCGTCCGTCCGCCGGTTCAATTCGAAACTGCTGGATCAAAGGATCGGTATGGATTCGGACGGATCGGGGAGAAAGACACCCTTTTTTGCATAACAGCGGAAGACGGAAGCGATCGACGATTAAGTTCTCGGAAATGGTCGCATACAGAGACGATCCTTGATACAGTCTGTCTTCGGGAATATAGCCCATTCCGCTCCTTCTGCGCTCCGCTGGGGATTGATGTTGGATCGCGCGATTGTCGAAAAGGATTTCTCCCCTATCGATGGGAATCAGTCCGAATAAGGCCTGCGCAAGGGTCTGTTGACCATTCCCCGTAACGCCTCCAATTCCCAGGATCTCCCCTCTGCACAAATCAAAGGAAAGAGAAGAAAGGATCTCTTTGTTCCATGGGTTCAATACCGAAAGATTTCGTACAGAAACAAGAGGCGGGTGATCCTCTACGACACGATTATCTTCTCGCTCGACTGGAATCACCGCTCCAACCATTTGCACCGCCAATTCCTTGGGATCTGTGCGGTTCGTAGGACTGTGAAAGACAGTTTTGCCTTTGCGCAAAACCGTGACGGTATCGGCAATTTGCATGAGTTCATGGAGCTTGTGGGTTATAAACAATAGGGTTTTCCCCTGCTCTCTGAGTCGGTGCAACGTTTGGAAGAGCTCATCCACTTCTCGATCATTCAAAACGGAGGTAGGTTCATCCAAGATCAACAGATCGACATTCCGATATAGGAGCCGAAGAATCTCGGCTTTCTGCTTCTGTCCCATGGTCAGTCGACCCACGATCGCTGTAGGGTCCAGGCGCAATCCAGTCTGTTGGCACAACTGAAAGACGGTTTCCTCCATGCGCTTTGAGGAGATCCAAAACGGAACCCTCCCTTTGGGTTCAACGCCCAGACCAACATTCTGTGCAACGGTGAACCGGTCGATCAAGCGAAAATGTTGGTGCACCATACCAATTCCATACCGATACGCAACTTTCGGGTTAGGAATCCGAACCGGCGACTCCTTCAGAACGATCGTGCCCGAATCCTCTTGCTCCATCCCGCACAAGATCTTCATTAAGGTGGTCTTTCCCGCCCCGTTTTCGCCAACAATACCGTGGATCGTGCCTCGATCCGCTTCCAAAGAAGCGTCTTCCAAAGCCTGCACCTGATTGGCCGAATAGTATTTGGTGATCTGTTGCATTCGTAGGTATTTCATCTTTTACCCCATTTGGTTTCGCTTGTTTATATCATAAACCAAAAGCATAGAAAATGCAAGGCATTCCATTCCCATGCCTTGGTCAGAGTTCATGTTGGATTGTCATTGGGTTGAACTAGTGATTTGACATCAATGGGGAAAAATGGTATACTATTGCACCCGATTCGGGGGCGATCTGGGTTCGACGAGATCGGATGCAAGTCGGGAAGCGTGCCGAGGTCCCCGCATGCCTCGTTAAAAAGGCGGGAACAACGCATTAAGCGTCGAACCAAATTACGCACTCGCAGCCTAAATGACTGCGCGCTTTACGGACCGTTGTGACCGGGACAGTCTGATAGAGCGTCAATAATCTGGTCTTACCGTATCTGAAGCTGCCGGCAGACGCGGGACAACAAGGCAGACGGGTACGGTGGAGTTTGTCTTTGTACTCCATCGATACCGGCTTGAAACAAAGACTGCGCACGGAGACGACCGGCAAGTGCCTTTTTCGGACGGGGGTTCAATTCCCCCCGCCTCCACCAAAACCCTTGCAAAAGGGTTTTTTTTTGGACCTACCTTTTGTGATATAATACAGTATCCCTCAATCCAGCCATTGGGAAAGCGTACCTTTGGTGCGCCTTGACGAAGAAGAGAAGTCCGATCGATTCATTTATTCCTTGGAGGTGTGTGGTGTACGGAATTATCAATATCGGCTTTGGAAATATCATTGTGGGTGACCGGGTCATTGCCATCGTAAACCCAGAATCAGCACCGATGAAGCGATTGAAGGAACAGGCCAAATCCGTCGACAAACTGATCGATGCAACGTACGGCCGGAAAACAAGAGCGATCGTGATCACCGACAGCAGCCATGTCATTCTCAGCGCCATACAACCCGAAACCATTGCGATACGGTTCAAGCAAAGCTTTGAAGAGCTGGAAAAGGTATTGCACAACATTCGCGTGCCGGAGGATGCTACCAAGTGAACCAACAGGGCTTGCTCTTTGTGGTGAGCGGACCTTCCGGAGCAGGGAAAACCACCATTCTCAAAACAGTCTTAAAAGAACTTTCCGATATTGAATTTTCCGTGTCCATGACCACCCGACCCAAGCGCGCGCATGAAGTCCACGGAGTGGACTATTTTTTCGTAACCGAAGAGGAGTTTCAGCAGGCCATCGACCGGGATGAGTTTATCGAACACGCCTTTCATTACGAGCACCGGTATGGCACAACCAAAGGATATGTCATGACCCGGGTCCAGGCGGGTGTGGATATGCTTTTGGATCTTGACGTGAAAGGTGCTTTGAACATCCTCGCGACAGAAATGGATCCCATCTGCATCTTTATCACACCGCCCAGTTTTCGCGACCTCTCAGACAGACTCAAAAAAAGAGCGACAGAAGATCCCCAATCGATCGGCACCCGATTGGAAAACGCCAAATGGGAGCTTTCGCATATCGATCAGTTCCGGTACCTCATTATCAACCATACCATCGAAGCGTCGGCCCAGGACCTGAAAAGCATCATCCGCGCGGAAAAGCTGAAAGTGACGCGCAGAACCGATTATGTTGAACGGTATAAATTCTTATAACCATTCCCCGAGGAGGATCTGAAGATGTATCGATTGCGTTTTAACTATGATCAGCTTCTGAAAACGGTTCCCTACAAGTTTTCCGTACCGGTATTGGTCGGGAAACGAGCCGAACGAGTCAAAGAGGAAATGAGTTTGCGAGGGGAGCATGCCGAGATCGCCGATTTGGTTGCTTCCTCATTCCAGGAGATCTATGATCAAAAAATCAAAATCAAGAACGAGGATATTCTTAAGTTGCTCAAACCCAGCGTTAAGTAAACTCATAGGATTTGCTTTGCTCTTGGTGGGCGCTCCTGCGTGGATTCAGGGAGTGGAGATCCAGATTTTCCCCTATCAGGATTCGGACGGTCCAAGCCTGCATATCTTGGGGATGCTCGAGGAAGAAGGGTCCATTCAAGCCGTGTGGGTTGAAGGTCCGAACCTCTTTCTCCATATAGACATCTTCCAAGATGGGCGGGCTTTTTTTGGTGCAGGCCGAATTCCCAGTCCCCTTCCTGAAGGGGATACCTATCGGTTGAACCTCCGATTGGGCGATCAAACGCTTCAATTTCCTCTGGTTGGATTGGGCGGGCTTCTCTTCCCCAAAGGAGGGCTTCGGTTAGAAAGCAAGGTGACCGAACGCACCCGAGTAACGGTTCAACCAGGTGATTGGCTCTATCAGATCGCCCGAGAGCATGAAACAACGGTAGCTCTCATTCAATGGATCAACGAAATCGATGACCTCATCGTTCCGGGGCAGGTGCTGCGGATCGGGACCGTTTCTTTCGGGCCTTCTCCTCTGGAGCTTCGGATCCTTCTGGGCCGCTGCCTACTGCAGGTAGTCTATCAGGATCAGGTCATTCGGGAATACCCCGTCGCAGTTGGCCGGGGGACGAGCACTCCGGTCGGAACCTTCCACATTGCCCGAAAGGTCCCCGAACCGATGCTCTACTGGCAGGGGCAAGCGCTCCAGCCCCTCAGTCCGATCAACGGGCTTGGAATATGGTGGGTCGAACTAAACAATCCTCAGTACGGGATTCATGGGACAACGCGGCCATGGGAGATCGGCAAACGAATTTCTCATGGATGCATCCGGATGTTCAACCACGATATCGACCATCTCCAATCAATTCTGGCTGTTGGCACACCTGTCCACATCCGACCCTAGAAGGAGATCGCGCATGCCGAAAAAACCCATCGATCTGACTCAAGGGAGCATTTCCCGGGCCCTCTTTTCGATGGCGGTGCCAACAATGTTGGGGATGAGCTTCCAGATGATCTATGACCTTGTGGATTTGTTCTGGATCGGGATGATTTCCTCGGAGGCGATTGCCGGCGTTACCGTATTCACTGCGCTCTTTTGGGTGGTGGAATTTCTGAATGCGATCATCGGACAAAGTTCGATCTCGTTGATTTCCCAGAACCACAGCCGAAAGAACGCCTTGGCCACCAACACCTCTATCGAACAGACCATCGCATTCAAATTTCTAGTCGCCTTTGTGGCGGCTTGTTGTGTGGCATTGATCATGAGGCCGATGATCAACATATTCTCCGATGATCTTGTCGTTCGCCAATCCGCGATTGATTACGGATACATCCGGCTATTTTTCTTACCCATCATGTTTTCTTCTTATTCGGTCAACACAGCCCTTCGTTGCATCGGTGACGCCAAGACCCCGATGAAGATCATGCTACTGGCCAGTGTCGTGAACATTGTCCTGGATCCGATCCTGATCTTCGAAACCGTTCCGTTCACCTCGATTCCCGGAATGGGGCTTGGAGTGTTCGGGGCTGCAATCGCCACAATCATCGCCCAAAGCCTTGCTTTCGTCGTTGGGTTTGTCTATCTCTTCAGCGGAAGAGCAGGGGTGAAGCCCACCCTCCGCGGACTTTTCCGCCTTCATTGGCCTACCGACCGGAAACTCCTGACCATAGGGCTTCCCACCGGATTGGAAGTTTTGATGCGAAACCTTTCCGGTGTTTTGGTTTTGCATTTTATCTCTCTCTATGGTACTGCGGCCCTTGCTGCGGGCGGCATTGGCAGCCGGATTCTCGGTGTGGCTTTTGTTCCGTTGTGGGGATTGAACATGGGCGCTTCCACCATTGTTGGCCAAAGCCTTGGGGTAGATGACGTGGATCGAGCGATCAAAACAGGAAAGATCTCTGGTTTGTTCGGAACAGTATTCATGGCCACTTTCGCGCTTTTGTGTTTCGTTCTTGGAGAGCGTTTGATCGGCATTTTCGATTCGACCCCCGAAATCATGGAGATGGGCGCTTCCTTGTTGCGCATTGTCGCCATCGCATTGGTGCCCCTTGGATTCACCTTCGGACTAGCGGCCTGTTTTGGCGGATCGGGATACAACAGCCCATTCGCTGTTGGCAGCCTTCTGTCTCGATGGGCGATTCAGATGCCTCTGCTCCTCCTCTTTGTCTATGTATTCCAGCTTCCGGTCCTGTGGGTATGGGTGTCGTACATGATCTCCGATCTTGCGGAAGCAGGTGTCCTGTACACCTATTACATCAAAGGGAAATGGAAAACCCGAAGGGTATATACCGATGTTCGCCCTTGACCCATGCGCGATTGATAACCTCTGGGCGCGGCATGAATCCGTGATTGAATCGACAAGAAATATATGCTATAATTGCCTAAGGAACCATCCAGCCAAATTCAGTAGGAAAGCAATCAAAGCGGGATAACTGAACCGTAATACCGTTGCTTTTTCCCCGTTTCCATTACGAAGATCCGTCTTTTTTCGAAAGGCATGGATGATCTGGATCCACGTTCGATAAGCAAGCACAAATTTAGGGAAAGGGAGGAATAGTATGAAAAGGTATCTTTTTCCACTGGTTATGATTTTGGTTCTTGTCGCAGTCATGTCTTGTACCGTAGGGCCGGCTCCGGTCCCGATTCTTCAGGTTCAGACCGACGCGGATGGTCGATTTGTGATTCAGCAAGCCGCAGGAGTGGGGGCGCGGAACGCGATGACCATCGAAGGCGTGGTCACCGAGAATTTCGGAGGCCCCGTAGTTGCGAATGCGGAGGTTTCCTATCCGGCTAACATCTTTACGGTCCCTGGAGACATCATCATTACCAAGGATGGGTACAGCGTTGGTAAGATCCAAGGAGTGATCGCCTCCGCGGTCCAAGGGTACACCTATCATCTTCCTTTGCGGGCCCTGTTCAACCCCAATTGGACCCGAGTGCCCCCATTGCTGACCGTTGAGGGAGTACAAGCCGGCGATGTGGTGACCGGCACGATCGATCTGGATATCCAAATTGGCACGCAGTTTGAGAATTACGCGATCTACGTTTGGGTTGGCGGTGAGCAGAGAGGGCAAAGGGTCGTCGCTGCATTCGATGTCAACGAAGCCCAGGCTTCTATCAACACAGCTGCGTATCCCAGTGGGCCCACCTACTTGCGATTTTTGATCTATGATCGAAATCAAAACACTACCTTGCACTACATGCCCATTACCTTCAACAACCCCGTTGTTCATGAAACACTTCCTGGTGCGACAACGATCGTCCAGCTAACGGCAACGACCTTGGGAACCAAGTTTGCCTACTATGCCGAACCTCGATCCAATCCGACAGCCAAGAGCCCTGTTTCTGTGCCGCGGAACATCGAAGTGCGCGAACTGGAAACCCTGGCTCTATCCCAAGATATTCTCCAGGAACGGATCTTCACCGCAGACATCACGGTGACCTGCGCCCTGGCTTGGGCCGGAGTGGCCAACGCCACGGGGTACAAGGTCTATCGGAGCTTCGACGGAGAGGACTACCACCTGGTGGGCATGACCACCACCGCCAATTTCAATGATCATGGATACGATCTGGCGCCCAACAAACTCACATTCTACAAGATCATCCCTTTCAACTCTTTGGGTGATTCTCAAGCCACTCCGATCATCCGACATGTCTGGCCATTGCCGGGATTTGCCGTGTATCTGGACAGTCCTGCGCACAATGAAGCGGATGTGGACCTACAACCGACATTTGAGTGGGAGCTGGAATACCTCGGTGGAACAGCCGCTGATTTTGCCTTATCTTGGATGGACTATTCGATCCACCTCTTTGACGCCACATGGTGGAGGATCCTGGACGAAGACATCGAAGACGATCTGTTCTACGACTTGCCATTCGAATTGGAACCGGGCGGGATCTACTCCTGGGACATCTATTATGCGCACGCGCTTGAATACAGCCAATGGATCGGCGATGGTTTGAACTGGGCCCGAGCGTTCAGTTATGCAGGACAACCAGATGTGTATTGGACCAACGGATCGATCAACGGCGAGTTTATGTTTACCACAACAACCGATGCCGGCAATTAGGCTATCTAGAAAAGGAGCGAGGTGATGAATGTGAAAAAGAACTTCTTATATCTAATGACCATCGTGCTTCTGATCGCGCTGGTTAGCTGTACGCAGGTATCCAACCCCGCCCACCGCCCGGATCCGATCGGTGGAACAGCCGACCCTCTCGCCATCAGTCTGTTCAACTACGAAGGACTGGAGTACGCGGACCAGCATGTCCTTGCGAAATATACCGATTTCAATGCCTTGGAACACTTTCTTCAGAAACAAGGGCTTCCCATTCTCAAGGTGTGGGATCAGATCGGATGGGCCAGTGTAGGTGTGCCCGCGGGTATGAGCGTGGCCGATTTTGTTCAGATTTTGATGAAGCAGCCTTCGGTCATGATCGCCCAGCCCGATTTCAAGATGGAAGCCCCAACGCCGACCGTTGTCGATGGGGATCTCCTCAAAACGGGAGGAGCGATCTCTCGGGCAGTACCCCTTGGTCCCAATGTGGAAATCGACAAGCTGTGGGGTATGATGGACATTCGAGCCACAGAGGCGTGGGAAGAAACCACAGGATCGAATCAGGTCATCCTGGCCATCATTGACACCGGTTTCGAAGGAGACCATCCGGAGTTTGCCGATGCAACCATTATTGGAGCTTATGACGCGACCGGAGAAGGCCAACCCCTGATCGACTTGCACGGGCACGGAACTCATGTGGCCGGAACAGCAGGAGCGAACGGTCGAGGTGGAGAACTGGCAGGAGTCGCTTGGGATTCGCCCATCATGCCGGTTCGGGTAATGAATGAAAATGGTACGATCTTTACCACCTACCTGATCGATGGAACCATCCACGTAGCCGACTATGTTCAGAACAACCCCGAATACCGCGCGGTCATCAACATGAGCATCGGCGGAAGAGGATACAACTTCATCTTCAAAGAAGCCATCGACTATGCGGTCGATAGCGGAGTGGTCTTTGTTACCTCGGCAGGGAACGACAAGAAACGAGTTCCCTCCTACCCAACTGCCTACAACGGGGTTATCGCAGTAGCAGCCACCACCCCAACCGGCGGGATTGCCGACTTCTCCACCACCGGTCCATGGACTTCTGTTGGCGCGCCTGGTGTTGAGATCTATTCCTCTGTAACCGAAGGGGGCTATGATTATTGGCAGGGAACATCCATGGCTTCGCCCCATGTGGCCGGAGCGGCTGCCTTGCTGTTGGGCAAGCATCCCAATCTGACCCCGATCCAGGTAAAAAATCAATTGGAAGAAACCGCCCGGGCCGCCAATCTGAGCGGTTCCAGAGGCAATCCGTTCAATGAACAGGTCGGATACGGAATCATCGATACCGTTGCTATGCTGGAAGAACTCAAACCGATGAAATATGGATCTTTGAGCGTGAAAACCAACATCATCGACTTTGGAGAACCAACGGTCGGCTTCGGTGTGGTCATCATCTTCGATCTGGATGACAACATCGTCTCCTATGGAACCACCGGGACACTGGGCGATCACTACTTCGACGGTCTTTTGGCAGGGTTGTACAGAGTGCAGGTAACCTACTTCGATCCATTCACAGAAACCTACACATCCCAAGCCCAATGGTTTGAAGTCCACCGATTCACCCACAGCGAACTCTTTTTCGCCTTTGATGTGGCTATAGATATTGAATTATTCCAGCTGTATCAGGAAGATCTCGATATCCTCGACTGGGAATGGGAGTATGAATTTGTCGCCACCGTTGGCGGGCTCTACCTCTTCAAGACCAGCGAATTTGAAGATCCCCTGTGTGATACGGTGATGTATCTGTTTAACGAGGACGAAGAACTGCTGGCGGAGAATGATGACGCCGGCCCTGGGACATGGTTCTCGGAAATCATGATCTGGCTTCCCGCAGGGACCTATACGATTTTGATCGAAGAGTTTACCGAGTTTCCGCTCAATTTCACCTTCACAATCGACGATGTCGTTCCCGTGTACTAAAGCGATTTCCAATTATGGAACAGAAAAAAGGGCCGTTCGGCCCTTTTTTCTATGCGTTTCCCGTACCAATTTTTCTGGGAATGGCGTACATTTGTTCCGGTGGATTGCCGAATCGATCCTAAGAGAAGAGGTCCTTTTTGGCCTTTCTTACACTGCTAGATGGCTCCCTTTTCTTTTGCCATGAGCACAATCTTGGGCTGAAACCGGCCCAGGATCTCGACTAAGTCTTGCTGACAGGTCATAATCTCGCTGATGGATTTATAGGCTTGAGGGGCTTCATCGATTCCAGCCTGGATCAGATGAACGCCCTTTTTTTTGAGATATGACGCTCGTTCATGGATGGAGATCGAAGATTTGGCGCTTTTCCGGCTCATTTGTCTGCCTGCGCCATGAGCCGCGCTGTTCAAGGAGCGCTCGTTTCCAAGGCCACGAACGACAAAAGCGGGATCGGCCATCGAACCAGGGATGATCCCAATCGTATCTTGGTTTGCGGGGGTAGCCCCTTTCCGGTGGAGAATAACCTTCTGCCCTTGCCAGCGCTCTTTCCATGCGAAGTTGTGGGGGTTTTCGATCCGGTGAAGGGGCTTCCACCCTAGGCATTGAGAGATTTGGTCATGGATGATGGCATGGTTTGCAGCCGAAAACCGTCCCGCAAGCTCCATGGCCTGCCAGTACTCCTCTCCCTCTTCGCTGTCTATCGAAAGCCAACTCAGGTGTTGAAGGGGTTTGGAAAGGTCATAGCGAATCTTCCGGGCAATCTGGCTGTAGTGGCTGCAGATCGAATGTCCAACTTTACGGCTTCCGCTATGGGTGAGAAGAGCAACATATCTTTCCTTCTCCAAGGGCAATCCCGCGTGTTCCTGAAGAACCTCCAAAATCCCAAAGTCCGCAAAATGATTGCCCGCTCCCGATGTGCCCAACTGGTTCACAGCGGTGTGATGCAGTTCCCGTAGGAGCGGAGTCGAATCCCAAACGGGGTCATCCAAAATAGGGTGATCCTTGGGGGGATCCCAATGGGCGCCAACCCCAAACTGAGTGGATCGCTGCATGCATTGGATCAAGACATCTTGCTCTTCAGTCAGCAGTTCCGGATCAACCGGATAGATACTCATACAAACCCGACAGGCGATATCCACACCCACCGCATACGGAATCACCGACTGTTTGGTGGCCAACACGCCGCCGATGGGCAACCCGTATCCCACGTGCGCGTCCGGCATAAGCGCTCCAGCAACACTGATCGGCAAAGACATCGCATTGTTCATCTGATCGACCGACGGCTGATCGATCAGATCCCTGCCCCATATCGGATAGGGTTTTCCAGAATGGTTCTTCATAATGATTCGGCCTCCTATTCTTCTTTCATGATCCGTTTCAGCCTATCTTAATCTTCTGGTCATCGGATGGCTTTATCTGTTCAAACAAGCCCTCGGAAATATATGTCATCCAAGAAAGGATGATATGTGTTGCTGATTCTTTGCTTTTCTAAGTATTATACGATAGTATGCTACAATAGATTATCAAAAGCATTTGCCTATCTATGCGCTTGGAATAGTATATCACAAAAAAACTGTGGGCAGATAGCGATATGAGGAAAGAAAGGGGGCATAATCATGGAGTTCAGCAAAATCGTGCCGAAAGGGGGGCTTCCGTCTTTGCGGGCAAAAATCCTGGTGTGGTTTCTCATTCCGATTGCCGCCTTGCTCGTCATAACCGGGATCATCCTATTTCTGCAAGTCCAAAACTCTCAAGTCCGCCTCATCGAAAACTCGAGCGTGGAAGTCGCTCGAGCCCGCGCGGCCGAAATGGGACAATGGCTGGGCGCAAGAATAGTGGAAACGCGAAGAATAGCGGATTGGAATGTTGTCCGGAGCTTGGATTGGAACCAAGCCGGACCGGAATTGGAACGGTTTTTTGCTGAGAACAGAGAACTGTACGATACGATATTCATCATAGATATGACTGGCCAAGCCTTCTTAACGGGCGGAGGAACTGCTCAGGTCGGTGATCGTAGTTATTTCATCGATATTGCACATCGTGGAAAGGAGTTGGTTATCAGCGATCCTGTTCTCTCCCGCGATACAGGAAGAATGATTTTTGTGATTGCTCATGCAGTAAAAGATCATCAGAACAGAACCATCGGTCTCTTTTGCGTGTCGGTCCGGTTGGATACCCTCAGCGAAATTGCAGGCGCAATCAAAATCGGAGACATCGGATATGGATGGGTTTCTGACGGAACCGGAATGATCATTGCTCATCCGGATCCGAAAAGCGTTATGGAACTAAACCTGCTTCAATCGGACGCTTTGG
>CAZOJQ010000001.1:0-180111 GCA_964580185.1 uncultured Thermotogaceae bacterium | reverse complement strand
AGTGTGTGAAATGAAACGCAAGATCATCGAGATTTCTGGAGAAAAATGCAATGGATGCGGGTTGTGCGTAGAGGCATGTCATGAAGGGGCAATCGGAATGGTCAAAGGGAAAGCGGTTCTATTGCGTGATGATTATTGCGATGGATTGGGAGATTGCCTTCCTGCATGCCCAACCGGAGCGATTGCCTTTGTGGAACGCGAGGCGCTCCCATACAATGAAGAGGCAGTGAAAGCCAATCAAATGAGAAACGAACAAGAATCGCATTCCATGCTATGTGGATGTCCTTCTGCAAACATCAAAACGATGGAGAAAAAGACCCGACTCGAAAACCCGTCCGATTCGATTGCGCCAGAATCTGAACTGCGGCAATGGCCGGTACAAATTAAGCTGGTTCCACCAAACGCGCCTTTTTTCCACAATGCATCCTTGCTCGTTGCTGCAGATTGTTCGGCGTTTGCTGTTGGGGATTTTCATAGACGGTTCATGAAGAACAAAGTAACATTGATCGGTTGTCCAAAACTGGATTCGACCGATTATTCCGAGAAACTGACGGCCATTCTGAAAGCCAATCCCATCCGAAGCATAACCGTGGTCCGAATGGAAGTTCCTTGTTGCAAAGGGATCGTGGATGCTGTGCAAAAAGCGATAGTGCAGAGTGGAACCATGATTCCGTGGAGAGTGATTGTCGCTTCAACGGATGGGGAGGTTCGGGAAGAATGAGGGTAGCTCCACAGGAATGATCAAAGGTCAATAAACCAAAAACAAAAACACGATCAACCGCGATTAAGACTCCTTGACTTGATTGCGGTTGATCGTTCTTTTACGGATTCTTGATGGATTCTCCTCCACAGACGAACAGCGAAAAAAACGGTTCGTGCATTTCGATGGGCAATCTGAGGATTTCCTTGTTTATACCTTAAACCGTTTGGCTTGTTCTGTCAGGGATTCGGCAAGAGCATTCAACTCCTGACTGGAAGCGCTAACCGATTGAGCCGCTTGACTCTGTTGTTGGATGGATTCAACCATTCGATGGATTCGCTCAGAAATGGTTACCATTGAACGAGTCGCGCTATCCATGGCGGACGCGATCTCTTCTGAAGCCGCGCTTTGTTCTTCAGCGCTTGCAGCCATATTTTCCACCATCATATTGATGCTCTCAACTTGACCTAGGATCTGCGTAAATTGGGATGTAATGTTCCCCGCTTCTTTATTCACAAGCTGGACAATTTCATACGTACTGTTTGTTGCTTCCTTGGTTCGTACCGTTCCTTGCTCAATGTCCTTTAAGATTCCAGCGATGTTTCCCGTAGCCCTTTGGCTTTCTTCTGCGAGTTTTCTGATTTCATCGGCGACAACTGCGAACCCTCTTCCTGCTTCACCTGCTCTGGCTGCTTCGATAGCTGCGTTCAGTGCTAGTAGGTTTGTTTGCTCGGAGATTGAACGAATCGAATCCACGATTTCTTCCACGTTTTTTGCGTGATCAGCCAGCTGAAGAACAACCTCTGTGGTTTGTTGCATCTGGCGAACCGCTTGATCCGAAATCTGCGCGATTTTTTGCACTGCATTTTTTCCTTCAGTGGCTGATTCCGAAGTTTCTCTTGCTTTCTCGCTTAACGTTTGAGAAGCTTTGGAGACATTCTGCGCGCTTGCTGCGACCTCTTCAACTCCAGAGGATACTTCTTGGAACGATGCGGAAGTGGAATGGACTTCTTCGTTGATTCCTTGGGCTTCTTGCGAAAGTGTCTCCGATGTAGCACTGGCTGTTTCTGCCGCAGACGCCAAATCTTCAGAGGAATCGCTCATATGAATAGCAGATTCAGACAGCTGGCGGATAAATGACTTAAGGTTTTCGCTCATGGTATGAATGTCTTTTGCCAAAAAGCCCGTTTCATCCCCTTTATTCATGAGTTCCTGCGAAACCTGGACTGTTAGATCCAGTTTTGCAATCGAATCAGCGATTGAAGATACTTGGCGGATGGGTTTGACAAATGCATGGGAAAAGAACATGACCAGAATGACTACTCCAGTTGTTATGATAAGAATAATTACGGTTAATACAATGGTTTTCCCGAAAACGAGCTGATCCACATCGTTTATATAAATCCCTGTACCAAGCACCCATCCCCACGGACGGAAGAGAGCTACATAGGATAGCTTCGGCTCGATTCTTTGCGCATCATCGTAGTATTGCCACATATACGGGACAAAACCGGAACCCACTGTTCGGCTTACTCGGACAAACTCTTGAAACAAAGCAAAACCGGTAGGATCTTTGATACCAGATAGATCCTGTCCTTCTAAATGGGGGCTGAACGGATGCATAATCATGCGAGGGTGCTGATCGTTGATCCAGAAATAATCCAACCCTTCTTCTCCATACCGAACGACACGTAGCGCTGCGATAGCTCTTTGTTGCGCTTCATGCTGTGTGAGAGCACCGCTGAGTTGCTGTTGATGATAGAATGATAGGATTGATAATCCTGTATCAACAAGGCTTTGTGTTTGAACTTTCTTTTCTTCGTACACATCCGATCGGTTGGAAGGGATCACGAAAAGGAAGATCAGAAGAAGAAAAACAGCGATGGGAAAAAGCATGAGAGTTAAAAGCTTAGTCCGGATTTTCCATTGAGAAAAACGCATAGAGTACCTCCTTTTTTTGATTTGATAATGGATTCTTTCGTGTGCTTTTTTTTCGATGAGAACACCTGCTTAATCCTATGGACTAAGTTTTACATTTCTAAATTATATCATGGAACACTCCATAAAGCAATCCAGGACAGCGTTACAGATGTTTATTCAGAACGATACATTGATGAGCGGATCTTCGCAAATGAGAAATCATGAAAATGATCATGGTTTATAACCGAAATTGAGTGAACCAACATTGATTTAGGAAATGCGAAAAGGGAAAACTATTCGGTTTTCTCAGGAAAAAATGGCAAAATGGTATAGAATGGATGAAGAATTGGATTATGATTCAGTATTGACTTAATTGACTATTTATGGTATGATTTCGCGATACCCAATTTTCCCCCAAAAGGAGCGTTATGAATCATTTGATTGGTTCTCTGAAAGCTCTTGGAGATGAAACGAGGATGAGGATCATCCAGTTGCTTCTTAACCGAGATTATTGTGTTCGGGCTTTGGCGCGTCAATTGAATTTGTCGGAAGCAGCCATTTCACAGCATATCCGAGTACTAAAAGAAGCCGGTTTTTTGATTGGTGAACGGTCTGGGCACTTTATGCATTATCGCGTGCAAAGAGATCGGATTGTGCTGGTTGGGAAAGAACTTAATCGTTTCATAGAAGGGTCTTTAAAGGCGTACCCAATCAATGATGTGTCAAAAAAGGATTCTCACAATCAGAATGGGTGCGCGGGGAACAACACGTGCCCGAAAAAGACAAATCAAAAGGGGGATCCCTGTCAATGAAATCCGTTGAGGTTATCGATTTAAAGAAGCATTATGAGGATGTGCGCGCTGTCGATGGAATATCTTTCTCCATCGACCAAGGAGAGGTTTTTGGTTTTCTCGGCCCCAATGGCGCTGGGAAAACATCGACCATTAACATGCTCACAGGGTTATCACGACCGACCTCGGGTTCAGTCCAAATTTACGGAATAGACGGGATCCGTGAGATCAAACGAGTCCAACAATTTATTGGGGTAGTTCCCGACGAAAGCAATTTATACGATGAGATGAACGGGTTCGAGAACCTTTGTTTTTGCGCTTCTTTGTACGGGATTGGGAAAGCAGATCGCCAAGAACGCGCAAAGAGGCTTTTGGAGTCCTTTCATTTGGTCGAAGCAGGAAAGCGACCGTATAAAAAGTACTCAAAAGGAATGAAAAGAAAACTCACGATAGCTGCTGGGATCATCCATGATCCAAAAATCCTCTTCCTGGATGAACCTACAACAGGGATCGATATTGAGAGTGCGCGGCAGATTCGGATGATAATCGCGAAGATTAAAGAAAAAGGGACTACTGTATTCTTGACCACGCATTATATCGAAGAAGCAGAACGGACCTGTGATCAAATTGCTTTTATTGTTGATGGGATCATCGTGCAATCGGGATCGATGAACCAACTCATGCAGTATGCTGACAATGAGCATCGCATCCGAATAACTCTGGATACTGACGCATCACCAATTACGAAAAAGCTATCCCGCCATTTCCCCGACCTTCGAGCGGTACCGAGCGCTGATAAGACATGCACGCTTTCATCTCCGTTTGTATTCCCTTTGTCCCCGATTCTCCAATATCTTGACCAACAAGGAGTATCTGTCTTCGAAGCAAGGCAAATCCGTCCTTCTTTGGAAGATGTGTTTGTAAAGGTTACGGGGATCGAAGCCAGGAAACTGAGAAATGATAAGGAAGGAAGGAAATAATGAAAGCTTGGGTTGCCTTTTGGAATATTTTGCGGAAAGATATAAAAAACTATTACCTCAAGCCGCCCAACATCAGTTGGGGGATTATTTTCCCGCTATCTTGGACATTGATGCAGTTCATCCGAATGCCCAATGCCGAAACGATGGAAATCCGAAGTCTATTACCCGGGTTAATGGGGATGAGTATTCTTTTTGGTACAACATCCATGCTTTCTGTCACCATTACTTTCGAAAGAAAGGGTCGTTCGTTCGATCGACTATTATTGGCTCCCATCCGACTAAACACTTTGGTTCTGGCTAAGACATCAGGAGCCATTATTTTTGGTTTGCTCAATGCGTTTTGGCCAGTTTTTTTTGGTTCGTTTTTTGCGGATCTATCTAATGTTCATTGGCCGTTGGTATTAATTGGAGCGTTTTTAACCTCTGTAACATCTACCTTTTTGGGATTAACAATTGCTGTGAGCGCAAACGAGGTTTTTGAAGCCCAAACCTACTCAAACTTTTTCCGATTCCCCATGATCTTCCTTTCTGGTCTGTTTTTTCCTGTGAGCCGTCTTCCTGGATTTCTTCAACCCGTATCCTATTGTTTGCCTTTGACCTATGGCGCGGATCTGATGAATACCGGAATCAACAGTGCGGGAATGATTCCACCTTGGATCAATATTTTCCTTTTAATTGGAATTGCAACAGGGCTCTTTTCGATCAGTCATTTGAATATAACGCGGAAGTGGATTCAATAGAAGAGAGGAGGTGACGAAATGAGCGGAACACCCGATCAGAATGAGTGTACGAAGAAAAATACCTGTAAATGTCATGAGCCAGACGGAAAAAAAGAACGATGCAAATGTGAAGGCGAATGCGATGAAAACTGTGATTGCGAATGTCACGACGATTGTGATTGCCATGATTCATAAAGAAAGCGGACTCAAGTAAGCAAAAGGAGCAGGGAGTACCTGCTCCTTTTATCGAAATCTGGTTTTCGTTTTTGAGTGACTAAAAATCTGTACGCGCAATCCGGAATCCAACATTGATGAACTGTCTGTCTGGCTCATATCCGAATCGAAAGGCCAAGCGGCATACGGTTTCTACCCAATACCAACTTCCGCTTTTTCGCACCTTTCTCACCCCTTCAGAGGGGCCAATGGGGTTAGTCTTGGGCTCATCGGAGTAGTATTCATTGTTGTACCAGTCGTAACACCATTCCCAAACATTTCCGCTCATATCATATAGGCCGAGTTCGTTCGGTTTCTTTCTACCGACTACTTGGGTTTTTTCTTGAGCCATCCCCCAATTATACCAATACCAGGCGACCTCTTCAATATCATTGCTACCCGCATATCGATAGTCCGCTTCGCTTTTGTGTCCTCCTTTTCCGGCATACTCCCACTCTGCTTCAGTAGGGAGGCGGAACCCTTCCACATGGGAAATGTCAGAGGTCAGTTCTCCATGGATATTCAGTAAATTCCCTTTCCGATCGTAGGCGGGTTTCAGTCCGTGCTGTTCACTCAACCAATTGCAGTACGCAATCGCTTCGTACCAACTGACTTGGATCACAGGCCGTTGTTCTCTACCCCAACCCATGTCATCCACTCTTTCCAAACCCATAGCATCTGTGTATGCGTCGAATTCCTCAAAGGTCAACTCATAGCGGCCAATCCAAAAATCATAGGTGAGCAAAACGGTTTGGATGGGTAATTCATCTTCGTATCCTTCTGGGTCTCCTCGCGTATTGCCTATTTGGAATTCGCCCCCCCTAACCAGTACCATATCGGGGTTCGATATTGGGTCGGTGTTCGCTACAAGCATCGACATGGCAAAAGCAAAGATTGTTGCAATGAAAACGATCCGTTTCATCCGATCAACCCCTTTCCTTTTTCCGAAAAACACCCTATTTATTTATGACGAAAAACGAATGTCCGATACTCAAATCTGAGGCGGACCTCTTTTTTACTTGCAAGAATCATCAATAGATGGGATCACTACCCCAGTAATGGAGCGGTAGCCATGTTCGGAAACCAGGACATCAACCGGCTCTCTTAATGGAAGTTTTTCTCTGATTCCTATGAGGATGGGGTAGCTTCCTAGCGGACGTCCAAATGTAACCATTCCTTCATGATACTCAGGAATCACTTCTTTGATCTGTGTGCCTTTTGGGAAGACCTTTTTCAGCATTGAGTGGTCAAATTCCCTGCGTACCCACTCTTTGAAATGGTAAAACCGGTTGCGGGATTTCAGATTGCTTTTCGGGGATCTTTGGTTTGCGAGGAGTGTGCCAGGAAAGATCATTGCCTGACGGATGTTCACCCTGCGAACCATCCAATCTCGTTGGATAATTTGTTGGAGGGCTTCTTGATTGATGGAATAGGTTTCAGCCGATTCTCCGATTAACCCAAAAAGGAGATTGATCCCCGGTAGGAGTTTCGGAATTCCTTTTTCACGAATGGAACCGATTTCATTGATCATGTTTAGCGCTTCGAAAGCCTGCTGGCGCGAAAAGCCTTTATTGTTCTCCTTCAAGACCTGTTCATCAAAGCTTTCAATTCCCAATGACAATCCATCTCCCGGAGTGTTGTATTGGGCAATAGTCTCCAATATTTTGCGACAGGTTTGCGGATGCTTTGTCATGTACCCTATGTGGGCATTGTCTGTATGGAGGACTTTCAATCGGGGTACGGATTCCCGAATCATCTGATACAAATGCTCGATCATTACTGGGTTTGGCCCCTGACCGAGGTCTCCAAAAGAAAAAATGTTGGTAGCTCTACCCAATCTCAGATACATTCCCCCATAAGCAGCGAGGGATCGCATTTCATCCTGGATCGAGGCAAGGGTTCTTTGGGTATGTACAGGATAGATAAGGGGTTCTGTGCAGAATGAACAGTGTTCGTTTCGTTCACATCCGGTGGATAATTCGATTTCATTGATTACGTACGGGAATAATGGGTGTTTGGGGAGCAGAGAGCCTAAATGGACGGATATGGTGCATAAAATCGAATCATCTCGAGGGATCGATTCTTCTGGGTCATCACCATGCAAGAGATGAAAGAGAAAGGTTTCGAGGTTTCCTGTGATTACGCATTCAAAGGACTTTCGAAGCTCATCAAGAACTGGCATTGTCCGGAATCGACCGCGATTGGAGAACCCGAATGTCATCGTTCCGAAAAAGATGCGCAGAGGATGAGGGTTGGATTGGGAAAGAATGGATATCTCTTTCCATTGCAAGGGGGTTCCCGCTACGTACTTGCCTGGTACGGTGGTTCCCCCAATGATCAGGATTTGATCCAAGTGGTCAAATTGATTCCAAAGTTCCTTTTCTCGAATTTGGTCTATGGTGTAGTAGGCAGCGTCCACTCCAAAATATGCATACACGGCATGAGCATACCGGGCATATGCAGAAATAAAGGGAGGGACGCCTAAATGGGCTGGTTCATCCACATAACCATCAATAATTGCAGCTTTCATGAATCAGGTCCCTTTTCCGATTGCGCGGTATTCCATAAAACAACCTTCAACGGAGAGAAAAAACCCAATCCAACCATAAAGGGATTGCATCGAACGTTTTTTGGGGAGGTCGTTTGTCGCCCATATCTCCGGAATAGTGGGTTAAACCAAAGGCATGGAGATCATGTGTGATGCAAAGGTGAGGCGGAATCGGTATGGGGATCATCCCGATCTGCATGCTATATGTGATGAGGGTTTGGAGGCATAGGTGAGCGCCTCCTTCTGAAGTGCCCGAACTGGTAAAGGCCATGAAATTCTTTCCAGCCAGGTTTCCATCCCGGTAGAAGATCGATGTGCGGTCCAAGAACCGCTTCATTTCCCCGCTCATGTTTCCAAAATAGGTCGGGGTACCGAGGATCACAAGGTCCTGTTCCAAGAGGTCGTCCGGCGCAACCACAGGGATGTCCATGATCTGTTGGTAGTACTCCGAAGCAACCGGGAAATCTCTGGCCAATTCATCAAAATCGGTATGCTCCACTCGCCGGAATGTGACATCAGATTCCTTTTTTTTCAGCTCATCAACAAATCCCTGAGCAAGGAGATACGTGTTTCCACAGACACTCGAAACAATTACGATTGCTTTATCGCTTGGGGACATTAATCCCACCGGTTCTGCGTTTTCGCACATGGGGTAATTTCAGGTATGCGTATACGGCCAGAACGCCAATCGTGATCAAGAATGGGAATGATTGGGTGACCTCGTACGGGATGTGAAAAAACTGAAGAGAATAGGATAGCGCTTCAGCAAACCCGAAAAGAAACGACCCCAATGCCACTCCAATGGCGCTTGCGCCCCCAAGAGCTTGGGCGGCTAAAGCGATAAACCCTCGTCCTGCTGTCATATCTCGGGAAAACCAGGAAACATAGCCCATAGAAAGGAAAAGGCCCCCAAGACTGGCCATGGCACCACTGATAACAAGCGCTATTGTTTGCGTTTTGTGAACAGAAATCCCAACGGATTCTGCGGCGTGGGGGTTTTCTCCCACAGCTCTGATACGCAATCCTAAGGGTGTCCGGTAGAGCATATATCCAATAACGAATATGAGGATAATCGCGATGTACGTGATCAGATGATGTCCACTTAGGATCTTTCCCAAAACAGGAATATCTTGGATAATCGGTATGTGAATGTTGGGAAATACCAAAGAACGGACAGAAGCGCTTGATCCTTTGTCTCCGGTAAGGGTTGCTAGAAAAAAGATTGTTCCACCGCTAGAAAAGATATTGAGTGCGATTGCAGCCAGAATAATGTCTGTCTTCATCTTCAGGGAAAAATACGCAAGGATCAACGCCATAGTAACCCCTGTGGCAATTCCGGCTACTAATGCAACCCAAAGGTTCGCTGTGAACCCGCTGACAATAACCCCGACAAAAGCGCTCATCAACATGGTTCCTTCTAAAGCAATGTTGGGGGTTCCCGCCAGGCTGGCAACGAGCGCACCCAAGGCAGATAGCATAATTGGGGTTGTTACGCGAATGATCTGAGCAACAAAGTCCCAGGAAAGAATCCCCCGAAGTGTATCGTTCATAATCGCACCTCAGCGTTAGGGGTATCTTCCATTCTTCGGGCGTTCTTCTCAATGGACCGCTGCTTCCATCGAGAAAGAAAAGCCTCCGCAGTTACCAAAAGGATGATCGCTGCTTGGAGAATGGAAACGATCTCAGGAGGAATATCGGTATTCCGCCCCATTATTTTGGCTCCAACCCGGATATACGAAAAGAAAAAGGCCGCGAGTAAGACAAATAGAGGATTATTCCGCGCAAGCGTTGCGATGATGATTCCATCCCATCCGTACCCCGGGGAAAAGAGCCATAAAAAACGGCCATGGTATCCGATCAATTCGATAGTTCCCGCCATACCGGCAACTGCGCCACTTACCACTTGAACCTGAAAAATCGTGTTTCGAGTGCGAATCCCGGAATACTGAGCAAACTGCTCATTATCACCGACAAGTCGAACTTTGTACCCCCAAGTAGTCCGTTTTAGGATCCACCACACAATGAATGCTGACGCAACAGCGATAATTATCCCTATATGAAGTCTGTATCGCTCATTGATGAGTATTAATCGTGAAGTTGGGGCGAAAGGCAAGGAGACAAGAGACCCGGCTGTTGTATCCCGTATAAAGGTCTTAATCATGAATAGTCCCATGAATAAAGCCACATAGTTCATCATCAACGATGTTACAAGCTCCGAAGCATTCAATTTGGCTTTCATGATCCCCGGGACTACTGCCCAACTCGCGCCTGCGATCATCGCGACGATGATTACGACGATGGGATGCAGAAATGGGATCTGAGGGAAGTGAACAGCGGCGAAAGTAGCAGCAACAGCTCCTATGAACAACTGTCCTTCTGCTCCGATGTTAAACTGTTTGGCGGAGAAGACCAAGGAAATGGCAAGACCCGTAATAATTAATGGGGTTGTTTCATTCATCCATTGAGCAAATCCCGATTCATTAAACTCAGCAACGCCTCTTCGCCAACGCACCAAAGGTCCAAGAATAAAGAATTGAAAAGCTTCGTTGGCTTCGTGGAACGCAGTTTTCATTCCTTCCATGAAGGAAGTGGGATCAGATGGGTATCGGGTAAACAGGATGATGATATATCCAAGCAAAAGAGCAATTCCGATTGCTATCGCTGTTCGATAAAACTGGAAAAGACTACTTACAGTCATTTTTTTCATCAGCATTCCCCCATCTCTTCCAGCGTCATGCGTTGAATGCCCAGCATATACTCTCCAAGGGTTGTTTCTGTAAGTCCTTTTGCTTGCGGGAAGTGGGCGACGAACTCTCCATGATAGATAACGAGAATCCGGTCAGAAACTTCCAGAAGTTCTGTTAAATCTGCTGAGATTAAAAGGATCGCTACTCCTTTGTCGCGCTCTTGGACCAAGCTCCTGCGGATAAAATCTGCAGCACCAACATCGATTCCTCGTGTTGGTTGATCAGCAATAATAATCTCAGCATCTGCAGTAAACTCACGAGAAACCACGACTTTTTGAATGTTTCCTCCCGATAGCATTTTCAACGGTGACTTTGGACTGTCTGTGCGGATATCAAAGTTTTTGATCATTTTTTTGGCAAAAGACCGAATCGTTCTGGAAAATAGCATTCCTTTAAAACTGAATGGGTTTTTATGGAATCGATCGGATACAATATTCTCTTCGATCGAAGTATCCAGAGCCACTCCTTTTGTCATTCGATCTGATGGTATATGGCTCATCCCGAGTTTTCGCATCTTTCCGGGAGAACCCTTTTTGATATCTTTGCCTTGAATCTGAATCTTTCCTTCTGTACTCTTTCCGAGTCCCGTAATGATTTGGATCATCTCTGTCTGGCCATTCCCTTCTACTCCTGCAATTCCAAGGATTTCTCCCTGACGCAAAGAGAAGGATATGCCTTTCAAGGTTTGTACATGATCCTCGTTTTCAAATTCGATTTTTTGGACAGATAATATGGGATCCCCTGGATTGGGGGTATCTTTTTCTATGGTTAAGTCTACATCCCGGCCGACCATCATCCGGGACATATCTTGTTGCGTTACATCAGTCACTTCAGCGGTACCGATTACCTTTCCCCTTCGGAGTACCGTGATTTGGTCGGCAATCTGTTTGACCTCATTGAGTTTATGGGTAATGAAGATGACCGTTTTCCCTTTTTCAACCAATAATCGAAGCGCTTTAAACAGTTCAACGGTTTCTTGGGGGGTAAGCACAGCTGTGGGCTCATCGAGAATAATCAAGTTAGCCCCTCGCACCAATGTTTTAATAATTTCCACTCGTTGACGCATTCCGACAGAAATATCTTTAATTTTCTTTCCTACAGGAACACGCAATCCATATTGGATTCCTGCTTCTTCGACAAGCTTTTTGGACTGCGCCATATCAATGGACAACCCTTTGCGCGGTTCAATGCCCAAAACTACGTTTTCTGCTACTGTCAAGGAGGGGACAAGCATGAAATGTTGATGAACCATCCCAATTCCCATTTCTATGGCTTTGTGGGGGGAGTTGATCACGACTTCCTGGCCCGCGAACTTAATAATCCCAGAACTGGGCCGCTCAAAACCGAATAAAATCTTCATTAATGTCGATTTGCCCGCGCCGTTTTCCCCCAACAAGGCATGAATCTTCCCTTGTTCAATGAAAAGGTCAATACCACTGTTCGCAATAACACCGTTGGGGTAGACCTTCCATACATTGTGCATTTCCAAGATGCAGTTTTCTTTTAGACCGGGTGGTTCTTGTCTGGTTCCTCCCGGAATGATAGATTCTGTATCCACCACGACAATCCCTCCTGAAAAATACGGAGACGCATGGAGTTCCATGCGTCTCCCTTTTTCATGTAGTCTTTACGGTCGAACCGAATTTCGAATGCGATCCAGTTCTTCGTTGGTCATTCCAAATGCTGAGCTTACCGTGATTTCACCATTAATGATTCGTTGCTCCAAATATCGAAGTGTTTCAGCAACAGTGGGTTCGAGAGAGTCAGGTTGATCCATGGCCAACACTTTTTCAAAGTATTGATTCATTGCCAAACCTACCGCTCCTTCGGCCAAACCTAAGGCTTCATTGGCACCGAATTGAAGCGTTCCCTCAGTATACAATCGAACTGCGCGAAGCAATGATTGGTCTACGTTTTTTAGCATGGATGTCAACGTATGGTTGACAATGCCCATATCAGTCGCTTCATAGATTAACTGCATATCAGAGTCAACACCGATCGACCATCGACCCATTTCTTTGGCAGCTTCCAAAACTCCATTGCCAGTCTCTCCTGCGACTGCGAAGACTACGTCCGCATTCTGGCGGTACATGGACAGGGTAAACTCTTTTCCCTTCGCAGGGTCATTCCAAGCTCCAACATAGGAGAGGGCTACTTTCATATCCTTGTCTACATAAAGAGCGCCTTCGATGTATCCAACCAGAAAGTCATTGATAACCCCAATATCCATTCCGCCAAGCAACCCGATTACTTTCCGATTCGGGAGCGTGTAAGGGAACTTACCGGAAGTGGAAACTAAAGCAGCGAGCGCGCCTGCAAGGAACGAACCTTCATTTTGTTTGTAGGTAATGGAGTATACGTTACCCAGCGTGCCTTTGGAGTAATCCATATCGGTGTCAAAAATCACGTAGTTGATGTCTGGATACAATGGAGCGATCCGTTCCAAAATCTCTACCATTTGCCATGTTCCGACGATGATCAAGTCGTATAGGTACGAATCCGATATATCGTCCAGTGTGGGTTCCCATTCTGCTGGGTTGTAACCCATCTCGATGACTCGGGTGGGGATCCCCAATTCTTCGGTGATCATTTGCGCGCCGCGGGCAGCAGAATCAAAGAACGATTTGTCCCCCAATGTCCCGTTGATCAATACGGCCACTCTTAACTGCGAGAACCCTGCTACTGCCAAAAGAACCATCAGTGCAATTACGAACAGTTTCTTCATGCCTTTTCCCTCCTTTTTCGGCTTTCCAGCCATCAATCACAAATTCCACACGGGATTGCGTTTTTCAATGGATTATGGTGAGAATTTATGCCTTATGGACGATAATGATCATCCCTCTGTTCAGCGAAAAAACCGTACGCCTATGACAGTTCACTGCGTTTGTCTGTTTCGATCAGGATCCGGATTGCCTCTATGGTTGTCTGAATGGATCGTTCCAGCCCTTTCTCAAATATATCTCCCGCTTGGTGGGTGTACTCTCCTTTATCATTTGTCTCTTCTCGGACCGTTAGAATCGCGCCACAACGCAGCCCGAAAAGGCTTCCAAGAACAAATAGACCAGAGACCTCCATTTCAACGCAAAGGGCGTTCCCGCGAATAAAGAGATCCAAGAGTTGTCGGGTCTCTTCGATATTGAAGTTTCGAGCATAGTACGCGTCTGTAGAAAGGACAATCCCGTGGTGTACACGTTCATGTTTGGTTTTCGCTGCTTGCCGTAATGCTTCCACAACGTCCGGATGAGCGATAGCGGGATAGGATTCGGGTATATACCGAGCTGTCGTTCCGTCGTCACGAATGGCTCCTGTTGCGATGACTCCATCTCCTAGGCGGGTTAAAGCCGGTTGCAGTCCCCCTGCAGTGCCGATCCGTATATAGGTGTGGACACCCAATGTCCGGAGTTCCTCTACCGCAATGGTAATGCAAGGTGCGCCCATGCCAGTAGACATAACCGATACTTTCTCTCCTTGTAAATACCCTGTCATCGTATAATACTCTCGATTGCTTGCAACCGGTCTCACCTGATCCAAGTACTTGGCAATCCGTTCGACGCGTCCGCGGTCACCGGGTAAAATTACGTAGTTCCCGATATCCTTTTGCCCGACTTGAATGTGATAAATGGGGTCTTCAGGCATAAAAACCGCTCCTTTCTTTTCCTCTGTTATGAAAAAGATGTCATTCGATCGTATAGCAGCTGGATGTACCCATCCCGATCAATATGAGTTGCCCATCGCGCATTGGGTTTCTTACGAGATTGGCTCCAATAATCGACAACAGTTTGCCCGTACGTCAAAGAACCTTTTAGCTCAACTTGGGTGTAATAGTCAACAAACTGGAAGAGCCGAGGCTCGATCAAGTATGCAATTACACATGGATCATGGAGCGGAGCGCCTTCGATCCCAAAAACATCGAAGTATGTCCCATGGAAAAACCCCAAGAGAGTCCCCATTTTCGAGACCACTTCCGATGGGTAGCTTTCAATCGTGCGGATTTCGTCCATAAAGATTTTTGCTTGATGGGTGACATCTAGACCAAAAACCGTAGTGGGTATATTGCTCGAAAAGACAATGTGCGCCGCTTCTGGATCAGCGAAAATATTGAACTCAGCAACAGGAGTCGTATTCCCAAACGCAATTCCCCCGCCCATTAGGGCGATTTCCACCACATGTTCTGCTAGATGGGGGTACTGCATCAAAAAGAGGGCGATGTTGGTTAAGGGTCCTGTAGGAGCCAGTGTCACTTCTCTAGGATATTGTTCAACCATTCTTGCGATCCATGGAACGGCATGTTCGTCTATGGGCTTTCGTGATGGATTGGGCAAAGTTACCCCTTCAAGACCGGATTCGCCGTGGATGTCGGGCGCAACGATCTGATCACGAATCAACGGTTTCGAAGCTCCCTGAACGATTGGAACATCCATATTTGCCATTTCAGTGATAATGAGCGCGTTTCGAGTGGTGTTGTGCACATAGGAGTTCCCCGCGACGGTTGTAATCCCAAGCAGTTCGAGTTCGGGACTCGCTCCGCATAAAAGAATCGCCATTGCATCGTCATGACCGGGATCACAATCCAGAATGATTTTCCGTTTGCCCACGATCCACCTCCATCATAGTCTCATATCCAGGGATTTGATTTTATGCACTATTTTATCACATCGCGATTCCAAAAGTGAAGAGGGAGAACTGCCGAGATCCAAAATCCGTTTTTTTTTGGTATAATTGGAACACAAAACATGAAGGGAGTTGATTTGATGGAGTACCCCCCTAGTTGTCGTCCGCCTTAGCAATACCAAATGAATTGAGAGGAGGCATGTCATGAAAGTACAGCTTCAAGTAGATATTCGCAAGATTATCGATCACAATGACTTAAAAACCCTCAAGTACCTTCTTGCCGATCAAGAACCCAGCGTTGTATACGAAATGATTGAAGAACTGGAACCTCAAGAAAAAGGGGTCGTATTCCGACTGCTTTCCAAGGAAGTAGCTGCTGAAGTCTTTTCTGAACTTCAACCCGACGAACAATTAGAACTCATTGCCTTACTGAAAGCCGATCTATTGAAGAATATCGTAGGAAGTATGGATCCATCGGATCGAGCGGAATTGTTGGATGAGATGCCCGCGACCGTGGTTTCCAACTTGTTAGAGTTTTTGACTCCTGAGGAAAAAAGGCAGACGCTCCAGATCCTTAACTATCCTGAAAATTCCGCAGGCCGGGTTATGACCCCCAAGTATGTCTTTTTGAAGGAACATATGACAGTTGAAGAAGCGATGCAAAAGGTACGAAAATTTGGAAAACACAGCGAGACCATTTATACTCTCTTTGTAACACAAGAAGACCGGAAACTCATCGGCACGGTGGAGCTAGATGAGCTTATCTTTGAAGAACCAAACACACTGATCGAGACAATTTATCGGGAAGATCCTTTTTTCGTACATACGACTGAGGATCAGGAGAATGTCGCTGGGATCATGAGACGGCATGACTTAGTTGTGATTCCGGTAGTAGACAACGATCAAAGGCTCGTTGGTATTATCCCAATCGATGATATCGTGGATATTATCGACGAAGAAGCCACCGAAGATATCCAGAAAATGGCAGGACTGAACGTTAATTTTACCTCCTATTTCCACACGTCCAAGTTCATCCTGATCCGAAAACGACTTCCCTGGTTAGCCGGTCTCTTGCTGTTAGAGAGTATGAATAGTTTTGTTGTGTCCAATTTTGAAACAATGATTGCTCAAATCCCAATCCTTGCCGCGTTTATGACGACCATGGTGGATGCCGGTGGGAATACGGGTTCCCAGATTTCTGCCTTGATGATCCGAGGAATGGCCATGGGAGAGGTCAAACTAAAAGATTGGTGGCGGGTCGTGTCTCGTGAAATCATCGTTGGATTATCGTTGGGGTTGATTCTCGGTGTGATTCTCTTTATGAGAGCATTGTTGATTACTGGGAACCTGCAAGTAAATATTGCTGCTTCGTTCGCAGTTCTTACTGTAGTGGTATACTCGAATTTGCTTGGGGTTACACTGCCTTTCCTGGGAAAACTATTTCGTTTTGACCCGGCAATTATGGCTGGTCCACTGATTACAACCATAATCGATATTACCGGATTGGCCATCTACCTTTCGATTGCTCGTGCAATCCTAGGGTTCTAATCGGTTGGAAGAATCGATGAGCATATTTCTCATACTTCGAAGGGTTCTATATGAGGATTCAAGGAATGGGAGAGCTTTTCTTTGCGGATCCGACTTTTCGTAAGACATCGTCGGGAACATGCGTTCCCTTTATCCTTCAGAAACCTTTTTCAGCTCTCGGTCGGGTTTGCATCTTTGGTCAGATGAATCGAACCCGATCGCACGAGTAGCGACAATATCAATCCCGGTATTTTGAAAATTCTGGATAATGATCTGACCAATCCGAATAGGCGGTTCAAGGTGAATATGCTTGAGGGCTTCAATCAATTTCCCTATGAGATCTTTGGGTAAAGGAGCGGTTGTTTTCACAGACACTAAAGGAAAGTCCCCGTTGGACACACGAGCATTCGAAGTAACCATCCTTCTGGGATCCAAGATCTCGTTTCTTGCATAGGTTTCGCCCCGTTTGCATCGAAAGCCTTTAACCTCGATTTCTTCCCCGCGAATCTCGACTTCTAGATCGCAACCGAGCGGGCATGAAACGCAGATCATGTTTCGCTTCTCCATCAGGACCCCTCCTGAATATCAATATAAACCCGATCCAAGTTCAATGCGCGCAATTGCTCCAGTTCCTTCCCGGTGAATGGGATATCAATCATCTCGCTGGGTTTGATTCCGATCCGTGTTTTTCGGATCAACCCCGGGCCGATCTCCACTATCCCTTTCTCGATCACTTTTTTGCTACGAAGATACAAAACGAATGGTTCCCCTTGTTTGACGATCTGGTTCGGAATGCTTACCCCTACCGATTTTCCCAAAATGATCGGCAAGGTATCTGTTGGCAAGGGTTCTTCAAGCCGACTCGCATTTTGGCCTGCCATTTTTCCATCCATGGTAACGAAATCAACAAGATCGTATATGGCTACGTTGTTCCCCGCTGCATAAATCCAAGGATGACTTGTCCTCATCATGCTATCAACCACTACGCCTTTTGTGATTGGATGGATTTGAACAAAGGAATCGATCAATTCGTTTTGGGGAATTAATCCCACTGACAGGATTAATGTATCGACTGCGATTTTTTCTTGGCTTCCGTCAATGATGGTTCGGGTTTCAGGGTCGAACCGGGCGATCGTAATTGCCTCCAAACGGTCTTTTCCATGGACTTCAACCACACTCGTGGATAAGTGCAATGGAATATCAAAATCATTCAAACACTGTGCAATGTTCCGTGCCAACCCCCCGGGGAACGGCATCAATTCTGCTACGCCTAAGACCTCTGCTCCCTCCAGAGCCAACCTTCGCGCCATGATGAGCCCGATATCGCCTGAGCCCAAAACAAAAACCTTCTTCCCTGGGAGACGGTTTTGAAGGTTTACAAACCGTTGAGCTACCCCGGCCGTGTATATTCCGGACGGACGGGTTCCTGGAATCATAAGGCTCCCGAATGCACGCTCGCGAGCGCCTGTTGTCATAATCACTCGTTTGGAATAGAAGACAACGGCACCGTCTTGACTAATCGTAATCACGGCTTTTTTGGAAGGATCAATGGAACGAACAAACTGCACAGTTCGGACCTGTACCCCCTTTTCCTCCATCTGCCTTCGAAAGCGGTCAGCGTATTCGGGGCCTGTCAACTCTTCTTTGAATACGTGGAGGCCAAATCCATTATGAATGCACTGATTCAACACGCCCCCCGAACGATCTTCTCTCTCCAAAAGAATCGTGCGACACCCTCGACTTGCGCTTTCTATAGAGGCAGCCATTCCGGCAGCGCCTGCACCGATAACCAGGACATCCACATAGATCTCTTTCATGAACGTACCTCGTTTGACAAAAGGATGGATCCTTTCCCCCGAAGCGTTACCTGATCCATTGGAACATGCCCGTATCGATGCAATAATTCAGCGATTTTGGGAAGGCAAAACCCTCCCTGACAGTGGCCAAATCCGGCTCGAGTCCTAAACTTGATTCCGTCCACCGTGCGAGCGCCTCGGATTATCGCATCGCGGATCTCTCCTTCTGTGATCTGATTGCATACGCAGATCATTTTTCCGTATCGAGGGTCTTTTGCGATCAGTTCATCCCATTGGGTTGCCGATTGTTCAGATGTTCGGATGGGTTTCGGAACATTTGGCCTAAAGTGAGGGTTGGGAGGTAGCTGGATACCGAGACCTTCTTGCACCGCTTCTGTGGCCATATATCTTGCAATGGCCGGAGCGCTTGTCAAACCGGGGGAACGCATTGCAGCTGCCTGGAAGAATCCCCTGATTTCCGTAGGACCAACGACAAAATCTTTCAGAGGGGTCTCTGGGCGAAGGCCAGCAAAGGTTTTAACCACTTGGGATTCATCAATATCCGGGACCAATCGATGCACGGAACTTCTAATCCTTTCTAAACCGACTGGAGTTGTTGAAGTGTCTTCAAGGCAACGTTGATCAAGGTCCTCAGCGGTGGGCCCTAGTAGAACCCCCCCGTCGACGGTAGGAACAATCAGAATCCCTTTCGACTGCTTCGTTGGGACGGGAAAGATCACAGTCGATACGATTGTCCCCATCTTTTTGTCCAAAAGGATATACTCTCCTTTCCTTGGATACAGAAGCAAAGGATCCAAACCAACCATCTGGGTAATCTGATCGGCAAAAAGCCCAGAAGCATTCACGACAATATCCGCGTGAAAGAACTCTTTGCTTGTCCGAACGCCCCGAATGGCTCCTTTGCAATCCACATCAATCCCTATGACAGGGGTTTCTGGGTAAAACCGCCCCCCGTTGATTTGCATACTCTCTACTGCAGTCATGGCGATCATCCAAGGTTCGGTGATTCCTGCGGAGGGGCACCAAAACGCCGCTTTCAGCATTTTGTTCAACTTGGGTTGACACGCGAGTACTTTATCCCTTCGATCAATTCTGCAGCCATTTACCCCATTTGTTTTGGCCTGAGTCAGCAATCCCTCTAAATGGAGGATTTCTTCATCGGAAAAGGCGAGGACATAGGAACCGATTCGTTGAAAATCAATGTTCAATTCCTTCGATAAAGAATCATACATCTGATTGCCTTGCGCGCAGAACTTCGCGCGCGTTGTGGCTGGTTCGTCATCGTACCCTCCGTGGACGATTGCGGAATTGGCTTTTGTAACACCCCATCCCGCTTCGGTTTCCTGTTCCAAAAGGCTTACGTCACACGTATACTTTGTGAACTCTCTAGCTATGAGGGCGCCAACAATACCCGCGCCGATAACGATGACCCGCAAACGACGTTCCATAGTCTCACCCCGTTTTGATAAAAAAAGCGCCAAAAAAAGGATAATCCTTTTCTGGCGCTCTATAGACTCTACCAGTTGTATTCACTTACGAACGATGGATCAATGGAGCTTATTCCATTCAAAGAGAAATCAAATCGAAAGAATTATTCTCTGACAAAAGGCAACAGCGCAATTTGACGGGCTTTCTTGATGGCCGATTTGATCATCCTCTGGTGCTTTGCACAGTTTCCGTTCAACCGCTTGGGGATAATCTTTCCCTTATCGGTCAAGTAGTCTTTTAAAAAGGGTAGATCTTTATAGTCCACAAAATCGATCTTGGACCCACATAAGGCACATTTTCGGATTTTTCGCTTTCTATATTTTTTCACAATTGGTCTAGGCATTCTATATCCTCCTTATTCTTTCAGTCGGGTGGTTAAAAAGGGATGTCATCATTGTCTTGATCATTCGCGGTTGTGGGCCCTTGAATCAAGTCTTCCGATGGCCCGTTTGCCCGAGATAGGTTTTCTCCATAATCTGATTCACCCATCTCATTCGAGCGGGTGTAGTCATCGGGTTCATTTCGGGAACCGCCTTTTGCTTCCATAAATTGTACACTATTTGCAATGACATCCGTTGTAAATCGTGTGGTTCCATCTTGGGCTGTATATTTTTGGGTCTGAAGTCTTCCTTCTACAAGGATCAACCGCCCTTTAGAAAGATAATTCGCAATAAACTCCGCGGTTTTTCCAAAAGCAACGATCCGGGGAAAATCCGCTTCAGGCTCAGGTTGATTCCGTGATGGTTGACGATTCACCGCAATGGTAAAGTTAACAAAAGGCACTTGGGCCGTCGAATATTTAAGCTCGGGATCTCGAGTCAATCGTCCTACAAGAATTACGCGATTGTATCCTTGAGACATCGCTACTGGCCTTTCTCTTCAACACCAAACTCCGGTTCGAACTCTTCAACCGGTTCTTGTTTGTATTCAACCGGTTCTTGAGCTGAGTTCGGGGTTTCCTCTTCTTCTTGAACTTCTTCAGGAGTCGGATCCATTTGCACTTGTTTTCGCGCCTTCTTTTCGAGGTCTTCTCTTCGAACCGTCTGCCAGCGAACCACTTCAGGAGTTACAGAAAAAAAACTCTCGACTTCTGTGAGTCGTGTCCCGTCTGCACGGTACAAAATGACCGTGTAGTCTCCTTCGGCCAATTTGGTTTTGGGAAGTTTATACGCCAATTTGCGTATGCCCCAACGATCGACCTGTAGTAAAGAACCTCCTGCTTTTTGTTCGATTGTCTCTTTGGTCTTTTCTACCACTGCCTCCCGTGACTCCTCCGGTAATCGAGGATCCACGATAAAAATCAATTCATACAACCTCACACGTACACCTCCTACGGTCTATGGTCTCACCTTGACTCGGTGAAACAGGATTGCGCGGTATTATACCATAGGATTGCCGTTTTTCCAAATTAGCAATTGGAAAGAGGAGAGGAAAAGAGAAACTCGCGCTCTTGGGTTTGAAATCACGTTCATTTCTCAAAGACTTGACAACTGCCCGCGATTTCGGTATAATTGTGCTCGTCAGAATTTGGTGGGGGATCGTCTAATTGGCAGGACGGCGGACTCTGACTCCGCTAGTGGAGGTTCAAGTCCTCCTCCCCCAGCCATATGGCGTTGTAAGATTAAAGGGGGTTCCACGTCAAGGAACCCTTTTTTTGCAGCGGTCATACCCCGCATCAGTACCAACTGAGCTTTTCCATGAAGAACTCCATGCACGAATCGTATTTTTTTAAGCGTTAAATGAGCTTTAGACAAAGCTTCCATCCACTCGATCAAATGCACTGGATTGATCACACAGCAAAAGCTCCCTTTTGGGCGCAAAAGGTATTCCACGGCTCGAGAAAACCGATGATAAACTTCTCTGTGGGCTTCTCGGCTGATTGCGCGGAATCGGTCATCCGCCCCATTCCCTCTTCCCTCTTCGTAATGAGGAGGGTTAAAGACTACTAGGTCAAATCCGTTTTTTGGGATTGTTTGTGAAAGGGTGGTTAAATCATCGCGAATAAATTGCAAGGATTCCAAAAGACCGTTCTTGTTCGCCCCTTCAAGAAAGGCGGTTCTGTATCGGATTTCTTGATCGATACCCACACCCGAAAGTCCATAACGCGAACTCAGCCCGAAAGACACATACCCCGTTCCGCATCCCAATTCAGCAAAAGTTTGATCTGTTCGTTTGGGGTGCGCATACCAAATCAACAACTGAGAGGCATGAGTATGGCGGGAAGCAGCTCCAAGATCGACGGTATGGATTTCCTGCAATTTCTCCTCCGAAGCAAATGCAAAAAAATCCTTCATGATTCCTTGCTAATGACTTCAAGATAATCGAAAATGATGCTGCAGTATACTTCTTTCAGGGTTTGTACCAGGACTCTGCGGACTTCTTTTTTGATTTCTCCCAACTCTTCATCAAATCCTTTCATGGCCTGATCGTGAGCAATCCAAAACTCTTTCTCCAACGCTTTTTGCAATTTTTTCGTCACTACGCTTTTGGGGAAAAAGAGAATTCTGAGCAAATACGGTCGAAAGGATATCTCATTCAGTTTCGCGGAGATGTTCTTCTTTAGTCCAAATGATACCAATAAGCTGAGAACCACTCCGCTAAAGAATCCGCCCGCGAGGCCCAACGGACCGCCAGAAAGAAACCCAACTCCTGAAGAGGCGGCTAATACTCCCAGGCTTCCTACTAACACAGTAATCAGGGAAGAAATGAGCGTGTACATGGATTGAGTTATCTTTCCATCTATGGATAGCACATGACCAAACTCCATCGTTTGAATAGAAGGCAAAGAACGAATGGGTACAGAGAGGGCATCAAACCATCGCTTTGTCTCTTCTTCCAACATAACAGTACATTCCGAGCGAATCCGGTTTTGCAAATGTTCGAAGAGCGCTTCGTTTTCATGCTCGATCGTATTCCGGTATCGCTTTTCCCATCGTTTTTGCAGATCGGAAATCTTTCCGCCCGTTTTATAGTACTCTTCCCACTCTTGAACCAACTGGGGATGAAGGTGCATTTGCATTTTCTGGAAATAGCTCCAGAGGGCTTTGCGATATATGGAACGCATTTGAGGAATCACGCGGTTGATCAGCTCTGGTTCCTCTGTGTCCCACTCTTCTCGAACGCGAATTCCTTGGGCCCGAGAAGCAATGGCCAACCCGAGCCCTTGGCTGATGCTGGATTCAGGAGAAGCAGACCAAAGAGTGGGTGTTAAGGGGAAAAGCTTTTCTTGGGAGATTAGCTCTCTGAAAAAAGGCCATCGGCTGCTTCCGCCTGTTAAGACCACTAAGGAGATTTCTTGCCGGAGGGATTGAAAATCCTCACTCTGGGGGAAAAGAGTATTGCGAATGGTTTGTGGGATATCAATCGAACCGTTCGAGTTTTGTAACTGTTCCCAACCTTTCCAGGTTTTTTGAAAGCCTTCTGTGGGGACGAACGCGATGAGGGCTTGAAAGAACTCATCTTTTGTTGGACCGATAAAGCTTCCATAATCCTGATCACCCACGGATATTCGATCTCGAAACGGATGGGTAGCGGATCGATTCATCCATCGGGAGTATCGTTCTTTAATGCTAGGAAATAAGATATTCCTGAGATACGCTTCGTTTTGGTCTTTTGAGATCCTGTCTGGGATTTCGGGTTTGGATTGGTCCAAAAACCATCGATACAGAAGGTCGTCGAATATCCTACCCCCGATCAGAGGATTCCCCCATACTTTCTGAACCTGGAAATCCTTGATCCATGCCAGGTCTAAAGTCCCTCCTCCGAAATCAACAACAAGCACACCCCTCAGCGCTTGTTCTTGCGAAATATCCCGAGCATATATATGGGAAAAAAGTGCTCCAAGGGGTTCGTCTATCAGTGAAAAAGGAACGAAGGCAAGGTCTTCGAGGATCTGTTTGTATATTGGTCCCCAAACATCCCTTCTTTTCGCAGGCAATCCAACAACATACTCCAGGTTGGGTTTTCCGAACCAACCACTTCTTCGCATTTCATCTCGCAGCGCTTTTAGAAAAAGGCGCGCTTGTGTTTTTGCTTCATTGCTTTGAGCAATCTCTGGTTTGAAGTTGGTTGCAAATTGGAAATCCTTTCTTTGGCGGGCTTCCATATTGACCCATTCTTCCAGGGCGTCTTGTCCAAACGCAAGGGTTTCTTCGGACTGAGGGCAATACAAAATCGCAGTAGGAACTCCTTTTTGGGTTCCTTGGGCTAATTCTTCGGGTTGATGCGTGCGCAATCCGGGAGATATGCGGGATATATAGGTGTTGGTTGTCCCAAAATCGATTCCAATAAACCCGCTTGATCGAGAGCTCATCTGCGGGCCCTCCGAACAAGCCCTTTGATAAGCGCAGTTCCTGTATGATCCACCCATGCCATGCGCATCATTTCAATTGGCTCGCCTTCATTCACCACTCCGAAGACATCGAAATGATTCTGGGTTTCTTTGGTGTAAAGCATAGGATCGGGAGGAAAATGAGGATTCAGTCCTTGCGTATATAAGTGTTCAATCAATGCTGAACAACAATCCATCGCTTTTTGCGGATCATTGGTTTCGATTGACCGATGGATGTTGTGAAGGGGATCTCGCATTACATTGGCCCACGAGAAGGGTGGCTGATCTGCCATTGGATTTGAAGATTCTTCGGAAATCAGGGTTTGTAGGTACGCCATTACAACCCCATTTATCATTTGCGTCTGCATTTCAATCGATCGCTTCCGTTCCTGAGGATCTTTTTTCTTTTCTGGTTGGAATAAGCGGATTAATAGGATCATAAGCAATGAGACAATGGCCAACCCGAACCACTGAAACGGATTCGGTCCTCGATTGCCCAACCACCTGCCCCTAAGAAGACGAAAAATGCCTCCTATGGTAAATCCAACGGTCATTGACCCTAGGATTACCTTGACAGTTTTTATCACTTTTGGCCGGGTTGATACCTTAGCAATCCCAAAAATGAGAAGAAAGGCCCCCAATGGAGCACCAAGAATAAATCCTGCTTGCGGAAAGGCAAAAAGAAAACCCAATAAACTTTGGACAATCCATCCTCCGAGGAGCGCTCCAAAAGCTCCCAAAAGCCCAATTCGCTCCCATCTCCATGAGGGAATAAAAGGAGAAGGAATATACAGAAAGTCCATTTCCAATAAGGGTTCGATCCGCTGGCGAATCCGTAGCGCAGAAAGCTGTTGCTTTTCTCCTGTTACGCCAGATTGACGCAAAAGCTTCGGTAGAGTATGATCCAGGATCTCGGTTTTTGCCTTTTGGCTGAGTGCCAAACGGATGGAGGGTTCATCATCCAACAGATTTTCCGGTACCCAACGAGAAACTCCTAAATCCTTGTTCATGCGACCTCCTTGAAGGATTACGCTTGGTCAAACCGGGTATGGGCGAGAAAAACGATTGCAGGATCGATCCGATCGATATCTGGTTGCATTATACCATATTTCCTGTTTCGGCCTTTCATGTGCGAGTTGAACTCGAAATCCCCTTGTTTGGTTTGGATTCGAAACTTTTTTGTTATTTTGCTTGATGGATAGCGCCTGTAGGCCTTCCATTGCCCGCTTACAGGGAGATAGCCCTGCAAAAAAAGACAGACAATATGATATAATTCAGAACAGAGGTGGTGCTTCTGCGGTTTTTTGCAGACCGAATGCTGAAGAAACTGGCCCGAAAAATGAGGTTTCTCGGGTTTGATGTCATGAACGCCTGTTCAGAAGAGAGAGATGCGGTAATGAGCTGTTTTTTTGCAGAAGATCGGATGATGCTTACCCGCGATCGGTATGTCCATCAACAGATCCTTCGGAAAGGGAAAACCAGTTTTCTGATTAAATCGGATTTATGGAGGGCCCAATTGAAAGGCGTTTTTGATCGGTTTCATCTTCAAATGGATTCGGGTCTTGTGGGTACCCGATGTATGATATGCAATGAGCTATTGGTGTCTGTGGATCCGAATGAGATTGCAAAAGATGTACCGAGTTTTGTGTTTCAGACACACACCCTCTTTACCCGATGCCAAAGATGCCATAAGGTTTTTTGGTATGGTACACACGTGGAACGGTTGATGCGGGATTTGTCGATTGAAATCGGTCGTGCCGATTCTCAGGCCGGTTTGCAGGAAAGGGAGGGTTAGATGGCTGCGGGGAAAGATGAATGGAACAGCAGTTTCGGGATTTTGCAGACGATCTTCAATCTCGATATGCTGCATTCGGACGAAGGGTTGAACCGACTCGCAGAAGAGCTCGTGAGCATACCCCATATTCAGGAATGCGCCCTTTTTATCTACGAAAGTGAAAAAAAGGCTTTCCGTTTGTTGGGTTCTTCCTCCCCAGACAAATCTGCTGTAAAAACCTACAAAATCCTTGAAAAAGAGATTCGTGATGTATATCGGTTACGGGTTGGACAGCCTTTGAAGATCCGTTCGGATGAATTGAACCTTGAACTGTCTATCTTCGAATCCTCTGAACTCCTGATCATTCCGATGGTGGACCAAAAAGACTTAATCGGTGCTGTTGTCTTTGGCTATGACGAAGAAGAGATATATGAAGAAGTTTTCGAAACTTTGCAGTTTATTGCGCGGAGTTTGGGACGGTTTGTTCGAATTTCCATTGACAATCGGTTGATGGCGGATAACCTAAAAAAACTGATGGGTTTGACACGCCTAAGTGAGATGATCAATGAAACAAACGAAATTCCAGAGATGTACCAAAAGGCTTTGGACATGACCTGTGAAATGCTGAATGTTGACTATGGTTCCATTTGGATCCAAAACGGGGAATCGTTGGAGATCAAGTATTGGTTTGGATTGGAACCAAAACAAATCCTTAAACCCTTTGTCCCTTTGGATCACGGGATGGTGGGGTGGTGTTTTTCCCATCGGGATAGTCTATTGTCCTTTTCCGCGAAAAAAGATCCGCGCGCGGCTCTAGATATGCTGGATGTAAACATTAAGTCTGCTATTGCGGTACCCTTGTTTCACGAGAACGAAATCTATGGAGTATTCATCTTGATCAACCGAAAGAACCCGTTGCTCTACCGACCCTACAAGCACTTCGATGAAGTAGATCTAGCCCTTTTGGAAGATATTGGAGCGAAAATTTCTCTTGCCGTTTCAAAAAACCGATATTATAACCAGCTTCGCGCTGACTATGGAAAGCTAAAAAAACTAAGCGAAGCCAATGAAGATTTGCTGGTTCAGCAGGAAGAGCAAGTACAGCTTCTCAAAATCATCACTTATATCAATCGTGCGATGAGAGAAAGCTATGATATTCGAAACATATACAAAATCCTCCTGATGGGTGTAACTTCACACGAGGGATTGGGTTTTGACCGAGCTTTGCTTTTGTTGAAAGACCCCGATGCGCAGTTGTTACTCGCCAAATACTGGATTGGGCCGGAAAATGCAGCAGAATACCAGAAGCAGGTATTTTTTTCTTCCCAACCGACACAATATGGGAATTTTTCTCAATACTTACGAGAGCAAGCGCTAGAAATGGATTTGGAACAAGCCCTTACCCAAAGAATACAGGATCGAAGCTTCCCCTACAAGAGTCATGCAGTTTTTGAAAAAGTAGTTATGCGGAAAAAGATCATCCGGGTAATACCCGAGATCATCCAGGAGTGGGGAAACGAGTATCTTGAAGTCGCTTCGGTTATGGAGGCGGAGGAATTTGTTCTGGTTCCCTTGATCGGCCGATTGGATACCATCGGTGTACTGATTCTTGATAATAAGTTTTCTCATAAAGAAATTTCGAATACTATGCTGGATGTTCTCAAGATCCTATCGGATAATGCGGGTCTCGCCATAGAAAATGTGCTTAATTATGAAGAACTCCGGACAAAGACTATCTCTTTGGAACGGCAGACCTCGCTGTTGGACTATCTTCGAGAGTTTTCACAGAGCATCCTAGAAAGCCTTGATGTAGGGATTATCGTATTGGATCGTGAGAACAAGATTCGCGAATGGAATCGCAGAGCCGAGAAGTTCTTTCAAAGAAGGAAAGAACAAGTCCTTGGAATGGGATTTGATATGCTGGGCCCTATGGTGGAAGATCTCACGAGTGTTTCTGATAAAGTCTATGAGGTGAAGAATACGATCTTGCTCAATGAGTACGAGTTTGTGCTTCAAGAGGAAAAAATGTACTTAGATATCAAGTTTACGCCTCTGTTAACGGGAGAATTCGAGCGGATCGAAGGAATTATTATCATGATCGACGACGTGAGTCAGAGAAAAAAACTCGTTGAAGAAATTCAAAAACAGGAGAAACTAGCTTCATTGGGAGAAATGTCGGCTCGGGTAGCTCATGAGATTCGTAATCCCCTTTCAGTCATCGGGGGGTTTACTCATCGATTGGAGCAGGCGGTGGAAAAAAACCATGAGCAAAAATCTCGGAAATACATACATATTATTCAGGAAGAAGTGAAGCGGTTGGAAGGGATTGTGCAAGAAATCCTGGAGTTTAGCCGTCCGTCCCAAAGGATGGAGTTCGAGACATTTCTGTTTTCTAACCTTGTGCGTTCTGTGATGGAATTGTATCAAGACAAGATAGAAGGAAAAGGGGTACGAATCGATTATTATCCTTCCGAAGACCAGATATATGGGGAGCGAAAACGGCTGAAACAAGTAATCATGAATCTGCTTCAGAACGCAATTGACGCTTGTAAAGAGCATATTGTGATTCGAGAAACGAAGGATTTGTCTACACTTCGGTTTGAAGTGACGAACGATGGAGATCCCATACCCGAGAACTATGCGGAGAAAATCTTTTCACCTTTCTTTACAACAAAGATTTCTGGGACAGGATTGGGGTTGCCGATATCCAGGAAGATTATTGAAGAGGAGCATGGGGGAAAGCTTTCATTTCTTTTAAAACCGACGGATCAAGGAGAGATGACCACCTTTTTTTTCGTGATCCCTCTCGGACTGGACGAAGATGCCGATCCGTCATAGGTCATCTGCACGACAGGCCATTCAAGAGATTTTTGCGATGAAAAGACAGATTAGGAGGTGAAGCAATGGATAAATCACAACGGGTTTTGGTTATCGAGGATGAAGAAAATATGCGAATGCTGATTGCCGAAGAACTCCAAGATGAAGGGTTTACAGTCGATACGGCTTCAAATGCTCAAGAAGGTATGGAGCGATTGACAGTCAATGAATATGATCTAGTAACCATTGATGTTGAAATGCCCGGGATGTCTGGGTTGGAAGTTGCTGGTCTGATTCGGGACAAGAAAATTCCAGTGAAAATTATTCTTCTCACAGCATACAGTCACTATAAAACCGATCTTTCATCATGGGCTGCTGACGCGTATGTGGTCAAAAGCTCTGATTTCACCGAATTGAAGCAAGTCATCTCCGATTTAAGCAAACTCTAGAATTCTGATTAGGGAGGCATGTTCAATGGAGTATAAAGATACCTTGTGTTTGCCGAAAACCGAATTTCCCATGCGGGCTAACTTGGCCCAGAAAGAACCCGAGCAGTTGAAACAGTGGGAGGATTTGGATCTATATGCCTATATTCAGAAGCAACGAGAAGGATGTCCACCCTTTGTTCTCCATGACGGTCCTCCATACGCGAATGGAAAGATACACATTGGGACTGCGCTTAATAAGATCCTTAAGGATATTATTGTCAAATATAAAACCATGCGCGGTTTTTCTGCCCCGTATATCCCTGGATGGGATACCCACGGGTTGCCCATCGAACATCAAGTGACCACGAAGTTGGGGCCTAAAGCCCATAATCTTCCAAAATCCAAGATTCGGGATCTGTGTAAAGATTTTGCATTGCAGTATTTGGATATTCAAAGGGAGCAGTTCAAACGATTGGGAGTACGGGGAAAGTGGGATGATCCATATGTGACCCTAGATCCTGGATACGAAGCGGAAGTACTCGAAACCATTCGCGTTTTGGTCGAGTGGGGTAGCCTGTACCGAAGCAAAAAAGTGGTCCATTGGTGTCCCAGTTGCGAGACTGCTTTAGCAGAAGCGGAAATTGAGTATAAAGATGTGCAATCGGATTCTATCTATGTGCGATTTGCCACGGAAGCAGAACCAAATGTCCATGTAATCATATGGACAACAACTCCATGGACCCTCCCTGCAAATATGGCAATTGCCGTGCACCCCACAGAGCGATACGCGCGCGTCAAAGTGGGTCATGAACAATGGATTCTTGCTTCGGAATTGGTTCAATCATTGATGGGGTCCATCGGAGTTTCCAAGTTTGAAGTTGTCCATGAATGTTTAGGAAAAGACCTGGAAGGGTTGAAAACGCGGCATCCTTTCTTTGATCGGATTTCCCCCATCATACTTGCCGATTATGTAACGATGGATACCGGTACAGGGTGTGTCCATACAGCTCCGGGCCATGGAGTTGATGATTTTCAAAGCGGTCAAAAGTATGGATTGGATGTTTTATCTCCTGTGAATCAAAAGGGGGTTTTTACAACCGAAGCAGGCCTGTATGAAGGAATGTTTGTTTTTTCCGCCAACAAAAAGATTATTGACGACCTTGCGGAGACAGGTCGGTTAATTCATGCCCAAACAATCGAGCATTCATACCCCCATTGCTGGCGCTGCAGAAAACCGATTATCTTTCGGGCGACAGAACAATGGTTTATCAGCATGGAAGAACAGCGGCTTAAAGAAAGAGTGCTCGAAGAGATTCATAGAGTCCGGTGGATTCCCAAATGGGGATTCAATCGGATTCAGGGAACAGTTCAAGAAAGACCCGATTGGTGTATTTCTCGACAACGTTCTTGGGGAATCCCGATTCCCGCTTTTTATTGCCAAGATTGCGGAGAAGTTGTCCTAAGTAAAGAGACCATCGAACATTTAATTCCCATGGTCCGTACATACGGTTCCAATATCTGGTATCAGAAAGAAACGAACGAATTATTGCCTTCAGGATTTTCCTGCCCCAACTGTGGCGGGACTCGCTTCCATAAAGAAGCAGATATTCTAGATGTCTGGGTGGACTCAGGCTCCTCCTTTGAGGCGGTTTTAAACAAAAGAGATGACCTGGGATTCCCTGCAGACCTTTATTTTGAAGGAAGCGATCAACACAGAGGGTGGTTTCAGGCTTCGATATTCCTTTCCATGGTCCGTCATGGGATCGCGCCCTATAAAGAGGTTGTTACTCATGGGTTTATTCGTGATGGAAAAGGGTTCAAGATGAGCAAGTCGATGGGAAACGTGATCGATCCTGAGGAAATCTACGAGAAATATGGCGCAGAGATCCTTCGTCTGTGGGTTGCTGGCGCTGATTATCGAAATGATATTAACGTATCCATGGAAATTTTGCTTCAACAGGTGGAAACGTACAAAAAGATCCGAAACACATTGCGTTTTTTGATTGGGAACTTGTATGATTTCGATTCAGAGCACGATGCAATCCCCTATGAGCAGATGATGGATCTTGATCGATGGATTCTGTCTGTTCTGAAGCGAGTCACTACCCGAGTGACCCAAGACTATGAGAGTTATGAGTTCTATCGAGCCTATCAGGTGTTAAACCAATTTATCGTAAACGAATTGAGCGCAGTATATCTTGATGTAGTAAAGGACCGGATGTATGTGGAAGGTCCAGATTCAACCCAAAGAAGAAGCGCGCAAACAGCGTTTTATTGGATTTTGCGTAGCTTGAACCTGATCTTTGCGCCTGTACTAACCTTTACTTCTGAGGAAGTATATCGGCACATATCGAGGAACAACCCAACCCATCTGACGGTGCAAGCGGAACGATGGCCCGAATTACCGTCAAACTGGGAGGATGAAACGCTTGAAACGGATATGAACAAGCTGTTGGGAATGAAAGAGCAAGTAAACGCTGAGCTAGAAAAAGCACGAAAAGAAGGGTCTATTGGCCATTCTTTGGACGCGTGTGTCCGGATTTCCTTCGGACAAGGAGAAACCCATTCCCCTTCGTTTTGGCAAGAACGGGCCCATACACTAAAGGAGCTTCTGATTACTTCAACTTTAATGATCGATCCATCCCGTTCACCATCTCAAGATACCCTTATCACCGTTTCTCCCGTTGAAGGAAAGAAATGTCAAAGGTGCTGGACTTTTTTCCCAGTAGCCATGGACGGGTCTTCGGAACCCGTTTCTGATATCTGCCCCAGATGCCAAGAGGTTATTCAAAAGTATTACCCCTCATTCTGAAGAAAGGTAGATGATCCATGGGATTTCTTTTGATTCAGAAACAAGAGATCGCTCCAGATATTTTCCAGTTGCGGATCCTTGCCCCACTTGTAGCAAAATCCGCTCAAGCTGGACAGTTTCTGGTGGTTCGCGTAGATCCTCTTTCGGAGCGAATCCCACTTACGATCATGGATACTGATGAAATTGAAGGGTTTGTTGATCTTGTCGTACAAGTGGTTGGAACCAGTACACGGAAACTGTGTGATGTTGGAGAGGGCAAGCCTGTTTTGGATCTGGCAGGTCCGTTAGGGAACCCCTCCGAAATTCCATCGAAAAAAACCACTTTGGTGATTGGTGGAGGAGTTGGTATAGCAGCAATCGTGCCTATTGCTCAAGCTTTGAAAAAAAACCAGAACTTGGTCACAGCCATTTTGGGCGCTCGAAACCAAGAATACCTAATCCTGAAAGATCGGATCAAACCGATTGTTGATCGCTTGGTGTGTACAACGGATGATGGATCAGAAGGGATTCACGGGACAGTTACCGCAGGAATGGATTTTTTGCAGAGTCGAAAAGTTCGGTTTGATCAGGCTTGGGCGATTGGCCCCACGATCATGATGAAGTTCGTTTCCCAGAAAGCCAAATCCATGGGGTTACCCATTTGGACCTCTTTAAACCCCATTATGATCGATGGAACTGGCATGTGTGGTGGATGTCGAGTTTCCGTCAACGGAGAAACGTACTATGCTTGCGTGGATGGTCCCGAATTTGAAGGGAGTCTTGTGGATTGGGATAATCTGATCCTTCGTCAGAAACAGTTTGCTTCTCAAGAAAAGGAGTCTTTCGCGATATGCAAAGGATCAAAGATCAATGAGGCCAAACGATGATACCCAAGCAAAAAAACCAAACGCCCATGCGCGAACTCGATCCAAATCAACGAATTACCCACTTTGATGAAGTCGCTGTTGGTTATTCGCTAGAAGAGGCCTTTCAAGAAGCAAATCGCTGCCTTCAGTGCAAAAGCGCCCCTTGTATTGGTGGTTGCCCTGTTGGCATCGATATTCCAGGGTTTATCAAAGCGCTTCGAGAGGGTCGAATGGAAGAAGCCTCATTAATTCTCAAGTTTTCAAACAGTCTTCCTGCGATCTGTGGACGAGTATGTCCACAGGAAATCCAATGCGAAAAGGCTTGCTTGCTCTCCAAAGTTCCTGAAACAGAACCTGTTGCCATTGGTCGCTTAGAACGATTTGTTTCAGACTGGGAAGCGCTCAATCCAGTTTCTCTGCCCCAAATCCCAATAATTGGAACAGGCAAGGTGGCGGTCGTAGGAAGCGGTCCAGCAGGATTGACTTGCAGTAGTGAGTTGTCGAGAATGGGGTATGACGTAACGATATTTGAAGCCTTACACACTCCTGGGGGTGTTCTGGTCTATGGTATCCCTGAATTCCGTCTTCCGAAGAAGATCGTCGAACGTGAGGTGAACACCATTCTAGAATGGGGTGTTCAGCTTCAGACAAATACAATTGTTGGGAAAACGGTTCTTCTCGAAGAGCTGATCGATCATTACGATTCGGTTTTTCTCGGAATAGGGACTGGCACTCCAAAATTTATGGGTATTCCAGGAACCAATTTGAATGGGGTTCTGTCTTCCAGCGAATTCTTAACGCGGATCAATCTTATGAAGGCTTATCGATTTCCCGAGTACGATACACCAATCAGGGTTTGCGGAAATGTAATTGTGGTAGGAGGAGGAAATGTCGCTTTGGATTCGGCCCGAAGCGCAATCCGTTCCAAAGCAGATTCCGTAACGATTGTCTACCGTCGAACCAGGTCTGAACTTCCCGCGAGAATGGAAGAGGTTTACCATTCGATGGAAGAGGGCATCCAGTTTATTTGGTTATCTGCCCCTGTTGCATATTTGGGAGAAGAAGGATGGGTGCGTCGGGTCCAACTTCAAAAAATGGAATTGGGTCAAGAAGATGAATCCGGTCGGAGAAGACCAGTTCCAATTCCTGGAGCGATCGAAGAATTGCCGATTGATATGGTGATCGAAGCGATCGGTCAATCAGCCAATCAGGCCTTGTTTCATGCGAACAAGGAGCTTTCCATCAATCGATGGGGTAATATCCAGACCTTTGGCGATGATGGCAAAACTTCTTTGCCAGGGGTTTACGCCGGCGGTGATATCGTGACTGGATCGGCTACCGTTATTGAAGCGATGGGAGCAGGGAAAGCGGCAGCAAAAGGGATTCACGAGTTCATATCCTCTCATAATCGATCGATCCATTAGCACCCGCGCAAAGTGGGATTCGATCCGTTTTTTTGGGAGACTCAAGTATCAAAACCTCAAGACAGCTAAGGAGGGATGAAATGAGAGTAGCGATGGTATCCTTCGAGGTGTACCCCTTGGCAAAGGTAGGAGGTTTGGCAGATGTAGTCGGAACACTCCCCAAATACTTGGAATCTTTGGGGATAGAAATCGATATTTATATGCCCTTTCATGCTGTGATTGAAAAAAGCACAGATGCCCTGGGGCTTTCCGTCCATTTACTGAAAAAGGGGCTTTCTGTTCCCTTTATCCAATCACAGGAAGAAGTCGATATCTATCAAACATCGCTTCCTGGAACCAAGAATACCCGAGTGTTTCTTTTGGGGAATTCTAAGTATTTCAGTTCAGAGCAAATCTACGGAATGGCAGAAGAAGGAGAACAAGCCATTTTTTTCAATGTTGCTGCGTTAGAAGCCATGAAACAGATCGGTGATCGATATACAGTTGTCCATTGCCATGACTGGCAAGCAGGATTGATTCCAGTTTATCTCAAAACGCTGTTCCGAGACTCTCCCTTTTTCCAGAATATTTTAACGGTTTTCACGATTCATAATTTGGGATATCAAGGGAGACTGGCCAGTCGGTACCTAAATTTTGCAGGGCTTCCTCATTACCTTTACAATGTCGATGCTTTGGAGTTTTATGGGGAAATCAATCTTTTGAAAGGCGGGATCCTTTTTTCTGATTTTATCACAACCGTTAGTCCAACCTATGCGCAAGAAATCCAGACGAAGGATTATGGGGAGCGAATGGAAGGGATTTTGAGCATCCGGAGCGATTCGCTATATGGTATCATCAATGGAATCGATTATGATGCCTTTAATCCAAAGACCCTGCAAACCATTCCCTATCATTTTGACCATACTGACATTTCTGGAAAAGAGGAAAACAAAAAAGAACTTCAAAAAGATCTTGGATTGGAGATCAATCCTAAGATTCCGATCATGAGCCTTGTTACTCGATTGGCAACGCAGAAAGGGTTGGATCTCTTGACCCGGATTGCCCGGTATTTTTCTTGCTTGCCAATTCAGGTTGTTATCTTAGGCACTGGTGAAGCGAATTATGAAACTTTTTTCCAACAGCTGCACAAAGATAATCCCAAAAAAGTTTCTACCAATATTTGTTTTGACCTACAACTCGCAGACCGAATGTATTCGGGGAGCGATATGTTCTTGATGCCTTCCCGGTACGAGCCGTGTGGATTGGGGCAGATGTACAGCTTGCGGATGGGAACGATTCCGATTGTTCGCTATACAGGAGGTCTAGCAGACACTGTCAAGGAATATGAAGAACGTACAGGCACAGGGAACGGGTTTGGTTTCTCCCTCTATCATGAATCTCATCTCTTACATGCAATCGTTCGCTCGATTTATTTTTACAATCAACCGGATCATTGGAAAAGACTAATTCAGAACGCGATGCAAGAAGATTTTTCTTGGGAACATTCCGCCCAAGAATACCTGTATGTATATCAGGAAGGCTTGAAGAGAAAAGGATTGTGGGAAAGGAGATCATAGGATATGCCCGAATTGAGAAAAGATCCGGTGACAAACCGTTGGGTGATTATCGCAACCGAACGATCCAAACGACCCATGGATTTTGCCCGGGATAATGACGAAATGAAGAGCGCTTTTTGCCCATTCGATTATGGAAATGAATACACAACACCACCGGAAGTACTGGCTTTCCGACCGCCGGAAACAGCGCCAAATACGCCTAAGTGGTGGATTCGCGTTGTTCCAAACAAGTTCCCCGCATTGGATCCTGAATCGAAAGTGGAACGGTATGGCCATGGAATGTATGACGCAATGATGGGCTTTGGATATCATGAGATTGTTATTGAAACCCCTGATCACAACGCGCATTTCGCAACCCTTGAAGATAGCCAGGTAGAAGAAATCATTTGGGCGTACAAAGCGAGATATAACATAATTTCCAAAAATCCATCGGTGAAGTATATTCTTATCTTCAAAAACCACAAGCGAGATGCAGGAGCTTCGCTTGCACATGCGCATTCTCAAATAATCGCAACCCCGATCTTGCCAAAAAGAGTGGTTGAGGAGCTTCAAGGGTCTCAAATGTATTTTGAATACAAAGAACGGTGCGTCTATTGCGATATCATTTACCAAGAACGGATGGAAAGCGTTCGCGTAGTGGAAGAGAATGACCAATTCATCGCGATTAATCCGTATGCGTCTCGATTTCCGTTTGAGACATGGGTGTTGCCCAAGGAACACGCATTTGATTTTGGAGAAATCCATGAAACCCAAGTCCAAGGGTTTGCACAAATTTTACGGAATTCATTGCTGCGGATCTACAAAGCTTTGGATAATCCTCCCTACAACTTTATGCTCCATACAGGTCCTGCGAATGGAGATGGAAGACACTCCTATCATTGGCATATGGAGATTGTTCCAAGGCTCACAAAGGTTGCTGGTTTTGAGTGGGGTTCTGGGTTTTACATCAATCCAACGCCACCCGAAGACGCAGCCAAATACCTTCGAGGAGTGGAGTTGTGACACCATCCAATCTTTTGATTCATTTAGGGTTTAATTCCTTCATAATTCGGGACCGGGTGAAATCCGTTTTTTCTTCGGAGCATTCGGGTATGCGCAAACGAAAGACCCTGGCTGGTCAAGAAGAGATGGTGATCAACCTTACCTACGGGTACGAAATGAAATCAATCATTCTCATGGACAGCGGTCACATTATTCTTAGCGTAGTTCCATTGGACGCGTTCATCCAAGAGTTTCTGAAGGGGTCTTGAGTGGCTCAAGAGATACTTTATTTGCATTTGCGACCTGAGTTGGCCAAAGCCAAGAATTTACCCATTCGACTTCCCATACGGATCGAAGACGCATCATCCCTCCACCCGGAACGACCGATTCCGTTGGAAACCATCTTCCGAGGTTTGGAGAGCCAATATCAAAAGGAACCCGACGATTACTATCGTTCCTATTATTTATTTTTTTTGTTTGAGATGATCAAACTCCATGTAGATACCAAAGAGATTGATGATGCTTTGCAGTTGGTTGAAACAGCCCAGCAGATCAGTCCCGAAGATTTCCGTGTTCCTTTTTATACCGGGTATATCGCTCGATCGCAAGGATTCTGGGGAGAAGCTGAGGGTCACTATCGAGATGCGATTCAAAGGAATCCAACTTTTGGACCGGCTTGTTTTGAGTTAGGAGAAGTCCTTATAGAGAAAGGGGAAGAGGAGGAAGCCATTCCTGTTTTTGAACATCTAGTCACCATAGATCCCTTATTCCTTCCCGCGTACCTAAAACTCGGAGATCTATCTTTGAAATCAGGAAACTTGGAAGAAGCAAAGCTTTGGTACGAGCAGTCCTTGGTTCGCTCCTCCCACTCATTTACTCCTTCTCTGGTTCGGTTAGGGGTCCTGTTGAATACAGAACAAAGGTTTGAGCAAGCGACGGAAATCTTGAGGCAGGCTATAAAAGTAGATACCAATCTTTTTGAAGGGCATTACAACCTCGCATTTGCATTGCAGCGTATGGAAAAGCCTTTCCAAGCGATCATTCATTTAAAGCGGTGTATCGAGATTCATCCGGATGCATTCGGACCCAAGAATCAGCTGTTTCTCCTCTACAAGCAGATGGGTCTATACGATGAAGCCTGGGAACTGGGCGCTTCAATCAATGATGAGCAGTTTTCTTGGAACTGGTTCCGATTCTTACTAGTAATGGGGCAGTGGGAAAGAGCTTGGGAAGTGGAAGGGAAACTTGACGATTCGTATAACTTACCGGCAAGCCATCTTCATAGCATCGTTCAACTTCAGATGAACTCTGAGCGAAGGGATGGTCCAGCTCCTCTTTTTGACCTTCAGACTTATCTTTCTCAGAGTCGGGTTCAAGAGTCTGTGCCGGAAACCCATCGTTCTGTGCTTCATTCCATTATCAAAGGGGTCATCCCGTTTCCAGAAATGGATCAACCGGTCCCATTCGTTCTGTTGGATCTTTTGTTACCCATTTTTTCGCAATACTTCTCCTATCCTTTCGAACTAGAACGGGCATGGACCCAGTTTTCAGTAGGGGTTGCCGGGAGCACTCAATTCTTAGCCCTATGCCGGTGTTTCCAGACTTGGGTTGAGTCCATTCTGCTTGACGATTCCTGTTCCTTTGAGGCAATGCATGAACGATGGGTTCAAGATACTATGGAAATATCTTGGTCCTTTTCCCAGCAAATTCACCATTGGGGAAAAGAAGATCTACAGGATGCAGAAACCATTCTCGAGGATTGGATTCATGAAGAAACTTTGAGCCATTGGTTGTTTCTCCTCTTTTCTCTTTGGCTTAGCGATCTATCCGAAGGGGAGTTAATCCAAGTGAACGCTATGGATCAACGAATTGCCAACTGGCTCCGATTCTTTCAGACAATCAAATCTGAGATAACCTGATCGAAAAACGGGGGTAGAGTTATGCATATCAGCAAGTACAGGTACTCAAAATTATTTTTGATTGGTTTGGGTTTCTTTAGTGTTAGTTTGATTTGGGCACTTTATAACGCGTTTGTTCCTCTATTGCTCAATACCTTCGCGCTCAGTACCTTTGTAATCGGGTTTATTATGACGATCGACAATATTCTGGCTGTGATCTTGCAACCCTATATTGGGTTTTTGAGCGATGGCTCTCGGTCTCGCATCGGGAGGAGAATGCCCTTTATCCTGATTGGTGCTCCTTTGGGCGCATTATTCTTTGCTCTCATTCCGGTTGTGTATCAAACAAACCTTGCATGGCTTATGATCTGTATCATTCTGATGAACTTGGGAATGGCCATCTTCCGAACACCCGTAATCGCATTAATGCCTGATATAACCCCTTCTCCACTTCGCAGCAAAGCTAATGGCATTATCAATTTTATGGGTGGGTTGGGCGCACTCATCGCCTATTTTGCCGGGGGGATCCTATTCGATGTGAATATTGGGTCTCCGTTTTTTCTGGGAGGCGGCTTGCTCATATTCACCACTTTGATGCTTTTCGTTTTTGTGAATGAACCCAAATTATCGATCGTGGATATATCCAAAGGATCGGATCAGGGGCAAACAAAGGGCTTTTCAGGCGCTTTTTCCGATCTATCGCGTTCTTTGCGTCATTTGGTCACAAAAAAAGATAAAAATGAATTGTTCTTGTTACTTTCTGTTTTTTTCTGGTTTTGCGGATTCAATGTGATCGAAACCTTCTTTACATTATGGGGGACGACCTATATTCAAGTTACCGAAGGTACCGCAGCTTTTGCCTTAGGCCTTTTTTCCCTTTCTTTCATGATTTTTGCCATACCCGCTGGGTTTATCGGGACTTTTTTTGGAAGAAAACGAACCATTTTAATCGGATTGGGTGGTTTGGCTGGGGTGCTTGCTTTGATAGGTTTGATCCCGAATTTTACTGTCATTCAGATCCTTTTGGTTGTCGGCGGTGTCGGATGGGCGTTAGTGAATATCAATTCCTTGCCCATGGTGGTGGATATGGTCGAAGAGGATAAGGCTGGAGGACATACTGGCTTGTATTACTTCTTCTCCATGTTCGCTTCCATTGCTGCCCCGCCGTTGGTCGGAAAGGTGATCGATATTCTGGGATACTCAGTCCTAACATGGTCATCCGTAGTCTTTTTTGGGTTGGCGATTTGCACGATGAGCAAAGTTCACGCAGGAGAAGCAAGAACCGCAAGGTAACTATCGGGGACTCCTCGTAAACAAATTGCTTGATCATCAAGCAAGGGTATCTTTACGGTGCCTTTGTATATATTTGGAGCCATCGGCTTAAGAAAGGAGTTTCAGTGATCCTCAGTGTCGTTTTTGTCATCATTGGGATTGTGCTCTTGATCCAAGGGGCCAACTGGCTTGTCAAAGGAGCCGGTGGATTGGCTCGTAGTTTTGGGGTTTCCCCCCTGTTCATTGGGTTAACTGTGGTTGCTTTCGGTACAAGCGCCCCCGAGTTTGCTGTCAGCATTTCTGCGGCAGTTAAGGGGATCGGTGGTATTGCCATATCCAATGTCGTCGGGAGCAATATTGCCAATGTTGCCTTGGTGATCGGCCTTTCGGCGCTTTTTATGCCAACGCAAGTGAGTCATTCAACCGTGCGAAAAGAGATCCCCTTCAATATCTTGGTGGGTGTCGCCCTTATGGCGATGTTGTTGCGTACCTCCAATCCTTCGCTAGACCGCATGGACGGAATTGTTTTAGTTGTTCTGTTTGTGGTTTTCATGGAGTACAGCTTTGAAATGGCAAAGCGGGACCGGAATGTTTCAGCTCAAAAGGGGATGGATCAAAGGCCAAAAAAGGGTTCTTGGGTGAATCTTGGATTAACGGGGATTGGGCTGGTAGGAGTGGTAGTCGGAGGAGACTTCACAGTTCAGCATGCGACGGAAATCGCCCGGATAATCGGGATGAGTGAATCCTTTATCGGTTTAACCATGGTTGCTGTAGGCACCTCATTGCCGGAATTGGTGACTTCATTGGTCGCAGCAATTCAAAAGCAACCGGACATTGCGATCGGGAACATCATCGGTTCGAATTTGTTTAACATGCTGATGGTTTTGGGATTCAGCTCCGTCATTCGACCCATTAGCATGACTGCGGACCATTATGGGATTGATCTTGGCTATATGGTTGGGTTAACATGCGCCATCCTGATCGTTGCCTTGTTACGAAAAAAACGGTTGGGTAGACTGACAGGGTTGGGATTGTTGGCTTCATACGCATGCTATCTTCTGTTTATCACACAAAGAGGTTGAGGGAGGGAACGGATGACAGAGAATCCAAAGACCCGAAAATTATACATCATCATCCTTTTTTTGATTGTCTTAGTCATCATTGTCGGAGATTCGATCATTCCCAAAGCTCTTCATGAGTTTTCCCAATCCAATGTTTCATGGTATTGGTTGACCCTACTAATCCTATTTTCCTATTTGGTGGGGAGCCTTACGATCCGGTTCAAGGCAGAAAAGCTGATCACCAACAGTTTGGCCATTTTCCCCTTGATTATCTGGATTGGGCCTGTTTTTGGTAGCTTTGCCATTTCGATCCTATCCATCCTGTGGGTGCCTTCTTCCATAAGCTTTCGGATGCCCCGAATTTACCGATATTTGCATCGGTTTTCTGTCTATTTCTTAATGTACTACCTAGCCCAATGGATCTTTTCCCGACCGTATCAGTTCCACCAATTCGTACTTTTCATCTTGATTGCGGAGCTCATCAATTTCTGTCTGCTTCATATCTTTCTGAATCTTGCCACCTATCGGCAAATCCGAATAACGAAAGATATTCTGATCACAAGCGCCTATGAAATCCTTTTTCCTGTGATTCTTGTTCCCCTAAGCCAATCCATCGTTATTCTTTTGAATCGGGGGGATTCTCTCGCCTACGGCTTAACCTATATCTATCCAGTGATGGTATTCTTTTACTTTTTGACAACACGATTTCATTCTCAGTATTGGATGATGCGCCAGGAACAAACGAAATTAACTTGGTATAAAAATGGCCTTGAAAACGTATTGCTGGGATCCAATATGGTACGGTCTACTGAAGAGGCCGATCAAATTCTGCAAAAGTGGATCCAACACTTGGCAAAATCCCTGAGGTATAAAATCGCGCTGATTTCTTTGATTGATTATGATACGGGGATGATCAAACGGGTGGCTCATTATGGACTCACGAAAGAATCCTTTCAGACACTCCGAGAGAGAACGGTGTATCTTAAGGATACTAAAGTTTTTTTCAGTACAGAGTACTATTTTGGTGGGGGGTATTTCATACCATCAGAATCGTTGGTGATTCAACAAATGGATGACCAACTTTTTTGGATCTCGTCAGAGAAAGAAGACACGAAAGATAAAAACTCATGGAATGTTGACGACCTGTTTATCATCCCTTTTTCTGATTCAGCCAATCAAATGATCGGATATATCTCATTAGATCTTCCTATTAACGGGAAAAGACCGACCATCGAAGAAGCAGAAATGGCTAACCTCTTTGCAGAACAGATCGGTAAGATTGTCGAGGCTTCGAAAGAATATGGTCAAATGGCAGAAAAGGCAAAAAAAGATCTGATGACCGGTCTTCATAATCATACGTATTTCTTCGAAATCCTGGAAGAGCGGATTAAAAGCGCATCCATAGAAAACCCGCTTTCTCTGATCATGTTTGATATTGATAACTTTAAGATTTTGAATGATACCTACGGGCACAAAAAAGGAGATAGCGTGTTGGTTCAAGTAGCAAAAATCATTCAGAGTCAGCTGCCGGCAGGATCATTTTGCTCCCGGTACGGGGGAGAAGAATTTGCTGTTTTGCTATTTGGATGTGATAAAATGAAGTCACTCCAAATCGGAAATACGATCTTATCTGCAGTTCGAGAAAAGGAATGGGGAGGAATATCAGTCACCATTAGCGGAGGAGTTGCTACAGCGCCCGAAGACGGTCGTGATGCATCATCTATTGTGAATGCTTCAGATAATGCATTGTACTTCTCCAAACGGACCGGAAAAGACAAAATTATTCATGCGTAAGCATAAAAGGAGGTAGCAGATCATGGATCTGAAAAAGTGGATTCGAGACATCCCTGATTTTCCCCTAAAAGGGGTCATCTTCAAAGATATTACGCCTCTGCTCAAAGACCCAAAAGCCTTTCGGTTCTGTGTGGATCAATTGGTCGATTCTTTGTCTTCAGTCGCTTTTCAAACGATTGTATCTCCAGAAGCGCGAGGGTTTATGTTTGCTTCGGCGATCGCCTATCTGATGAACAAGAGTTTCATCCCCGTTCGGAAACCAGGGAAACTGCCTTATAAAACGCGGAGCATCGGTTATTCGTTGGAGTATGGCAATGCGGAACTCCATATTCATGAGGATGCCATTCAACAAGGAGAACATGTGGTGGTTCTGGACGACGTTTTGGCAACGGGCGGAACGGTGAAAGCCATTGCTTCGATGGTCGAAGAAATGGGCGGAATTGTGGAAGGGGTTTTCTTCCTTGCTGAGTTGGACTTTTTGAATGGAAGAGATTTGCTCCAACCGTATCCGGTTCACTCATTGATCCGGTATTCGTGAACGAGGAGAGCGGTATGATCACTTTCGATTTTTCGCGCGTAATGGAAACACATGTGTGTAATGGGATGAATGAAAAAGAAATCGCTGTTGCGCAGAAGAGAATTGACCCAATTTTGAAGGGAGTATATCAAAAAAAACCGGGATTTATCGCCATAATGGATGATTTGGCCTATGCGGATTCTCTCCAGCCGTGGATTGATAAAGCCAATCATTATGAATATGTGGTTGTGTTGGGCATTGGCGGTAGCGCGTTGGGTAATATCGCGATTCATCAAGCTTTGCGATCACCTGTGTGGAATCATCTTTCCCTGAACAATCGAAGGGGCTTTCCGAAAGTGATGTTTTGGGATAATATTGATCCCGATTGGATTGCGGCGCAGATGGATCTGGTCGATCCGCAAAAGACGCTATTCAATGTGATTTCTAAATCAGGGAGCACCGCTGAGTCGATGGCTGCATTTCTTGTGGTTAAATCGATCCTTATGGCTCGAGGATTGGATCCAAAGGAGCATATGCTCATCACGACAGATCCAAGCAAGGGAACCCTCCGTTCCATTGTCAAAACAGAAGGAATTCCCGACTTATGCATTCCTTCTGAAGTTGGCGGACGGTTTAGTGTATTGACTCCCGTGGGCCTCTTATCGGCTGCGATGACCGGGATCGATGTGATGAAGGTGTTACATGGCGCGCAACAAGCTTGTCGAAAATTGGAGACACTTTCCTTGGTTGATAACCCGGCAGCCATGATTGCTTTTTCCCATGAAGCTTTTCTTCGGAAAGGTTTTTCTATGTCGGTTATGCTATCGTATTCCAATCGCTTATTCGGTCTCGCGGATTGGTATCGGCAGATCTGGGCGGAAAGCTTGGGAAAACGGATGAATCTTCAGGGAGAAGAGGTGCATATCGGGCAAACGCCAATCAAAGCGCTTGGCGCAACCGATCAGCATTCTCAGATTCAGTTGTATGTAGAAGGGCCGAAAGACAAAATCATTACTCTTCTCTCCGTCGATACCTTTGATCGAACGATCTATATTCCCGATTTATATCCCAATGTTGAATCGCTTGCCTATTTGGGTGGAAAGACGATGAATGAGTTAATGGCTTCGGAAAGGAAAGGAACCCAATTTGCTTTGACTCAGGCGCATGTACCCAATCTGTCCGTAACCTTTTCCCAAATCACAGAAGAAGACGTGGGATGCTTTTTCTTTGTATATGAACTTGCTACTGTTCTCCTTGGCACTCTTTTGGAAATCAATCCTTATGACCAACCTGGAGTTGAGGCGGGAAAAGTTGCTGCCTATGCTTTAATGGGAAGACGAGGATTTGACCAGCAAGCAAAAGAAATCAAGGAGCACGATCGAAAATCGGGTGGAATGACCATCCGAATGTAAAGGAGCATACGGTTGCCGGATTATCATTTTATTGACCATGCGATTGTTACGGTACGAGGAGGAAATGGAGGAAATGGATCCGTCAGTTTCCGAAGAGAGAAGTATATCCCCAAAGGAGGACCCGATGGAGGAGATGGAGGAGACGGGGGGAACGTGCTTTTTGTTGCTCAAGCCGATTACTCCACCCTCAGCGCTTTTCGCTATAAACGGCATTTTTTCGCCCAAAATGGGGAGCCCGGAAAAGGCAGAAATTGTTCGGGGAAAGACGGGGAGAACTTGATGGTTCCGGTTCCTTTGGGAACGCAAATCATCAATGCGCAAACTGGAGAGACCGTTGGCGATTTGGTTCGCAATGGTCAACTGTGTTGTGTTGCCCGAGGCGGGAAAGGGGGAAGAGGAAACACCCACTTTAAAAGCTCCAAAATGAGAGCACCCCGGATCGCAGAAAACGGAGTCCTTGGGGAAGAACGACAAATCGCTTTGGAACTAAAACTCATTGCAGACATTGGGTTGATCGGGTTTCCGAATGCGGGAAAATCAACGTTAATATCACGTGTTAGCAACGCAAGACCCAAAATCGCTGACTATCCATTTACGACACTCACTCCCAATCTAGGCTTTGTGGAGTTAAGCGATCAAAGATCCTATGTGGTTGCCGATATTCCCGGAATCATCCGAGGGGCCAGTGATGGGGCTGGTTTAGGTATTCAGTTTCTCAAACATATAGAACGGACGCTTGTGATTGGTCATGTCGTGGATGGCTCGAACACCCATGAGGGTGATCCAATGGATCGATACCGTACGATCAGGAAGGAACTGGAGCTTTTTAATCCGACACTTGCAGCAAAAGAAGAATTGGTTGTCCTAAACAAAATTGATTTGATCCCACCCCAACGATGCGCGGAACTGCAGGATCAATTTGTTCAGATGGGGAAGAAAGCAATCATGATCTCTGCAGCCACAGGGGAAGGAATCAAAGCGTTAACAGAGCAGTTATGGAAGATGATCGAGCAGAATCGACCAAGTGTGGAGGAAAAGGAAAGCTACTACATGCAGGACTTGGAAGAGAAAAAGCAGTATTTCCAACCCGTTCAGGAAAAGATGCCGCATTCTTTAATCCTTTCATTGAAGAAGATTGAAAACGGGATTTGGGAACTCCACGGAGACGAGTTAGAGATCCTTTTGAGAAAGCTGAACCTCAATCATTACGATAGTTATCAAAGGGTAATGGAAATCATTCAAAGAAGCGGGTTAGACCGTCTTGTGAAAGAACACTCCGTAAAAGATGGAGATACAATGATCATTGGCGAATTTGAGTTTGAGTACTTGGAAGACAAGCAAAAGGAGGGACAGCGATGAGTGAGAATGAAAGAAATTGTGGGTGCCATGATGAAGAGATGAATCATGAGCATTGCGAGTGTGACTATGGCATGCCTCTTTTGGGGGATCCATTCCCAAAAATGAAGGTACAGACAACCCATGGGGAGATGGAACTACCAAAAGCCTTCAAGGGGAAATGGTTCGTATTGTTTAGCCATCCTGCTGATTTTACTCCGGTTTGCACGACTGAGTTTATCGCGTTTCAGCAAAGATATGACAAATTCCGCGCCCTAAATTGTGAACTGATTGGCATGAGTGTGGACCAAGTATTTGCTCATATCAAGTGGGAAGAGTGGATTCACGAGAAAATGGGAGTAGAGATCCAGTTCCCGATCATTGCGGATACGGGAGCAGTAGCAGATCAATTGGGACTGATCCATCCTGGGAAAGGAACAAATACAGTTCGAGCTGTTTTTGTGGTGGATGAGAACGGTCTGATCCGGATTATCCTTTATTATCCCCAAGAGTTGGGAAGAAACATGGATGAGATTCTTCGCGCAGTTGAAGCAATGCAGGTTTCGGACAAGAATAAGGTCGCTATGCCTGCGAACTGGCCGAATAACGAAATCCTCAAAGATCAAGTGATTATCCCGCCGGCGAAAGATGTAAAAACGGCCAAAGAACGGCTGCAAAAAGCAAAAGAGGGCGAGTTTGAGTGTTATGATTGGTGGTTGTGCTACAAAAAACTAAAATGAGCTGGTGAGTAGAACTATGCATAGACGCCTTTAGGGGTGTCTATGCATAGTATTTGGGGAGGGACTCTATGAACAAAGCGAAAATCCGAATGCGGATGAGCGCCCACGACGCGCACTATGCTGGAGGCTTGGTAGATGGATCCAAGATGCTACAGCTCTTTGGAGATGTTGCCACAGAGCTTCTGATTCAGCATGATGGGGATGAAGGGTTGTTTAAAGCATACGATCTTGTGGAATTTATTCGTCCCGTTTTTGCAGGAGATTATATCGAAGCGGTGGGGGAGATTGTCGAAGTGGGAAAAACTTCTCGGAAAATGAAATTTGAAGCATACAAAGTTATCACCAACGCGAACATCGAAAGCCACGAAAGTGCCTGTGATGTAATTGACCCCCCTCAACTGGTTGCTCGAGCCAGCGGAACTTGTGTAGTTCCCAACCGGTATCAAAGAAAGAAAGGTGATTCAATTGGCCTTTGATCGTTTGATTATCACGGTTGCTCTCTGTGGGGCTGAGGTTACACGGGAAAAGACTCCGTACATCCCCATAACCCCTGAGGAATTGTCGGATGAAGCAAAACACTGCGCTGAGGCGGGGGCTAGCATTGTTCATCTGCATGTTCGAGATTCGGAAGGTAATCCCACGCAAGACCGGGACATATTTTCCCAAACAGTTCATTTGATCCGCCAAAAAGCGCCTGAGTTGATTGTTCAGGTATCTACCGGTGGGGCAGTATGGATGGATGCAGAAACCCGAATTCAGAGTCTGGATTCCAATCCGGATATGGCTACCCTTACCACGGGAACATCCAATTTTGGGACCGATGTTTTCCTCAATCCTCCAAAAACCATCCTAACCTTCGCCCGAGAGATGGAACAACGCAAAATAATGCCTGAGTTTGAATGCTTTGACATGGGCCACCTTTCCTATGCGCTATATCTTATTCAACGGAGGATTATTCAAAGGCCCCATTATCACTTTGATTTCGTTCTGGGAGTACCGGGCGCCATCGCTGCGACCGTTCCCAATTTGGTTCAAATGGTCCAATCCTTGCCTCACCCATGGAGTTGGACCGTAGCAGGGATTGGAAGAGCGCAGTTTCCTTTAGCGGCTGTAGCCATGGCAATGGGAGGCCATGTACGGGTTGGTATGGAAGATAATCTCTTTTTGGAAAAAGGCGTTTTGGCAAAATCGAACGCAGAAATGGTTGATAAAGCCGTACGGATTGCTCGGGAACTGGGTAGGCCGATTGCGAACCCTTTACAAGTACGAGAGTACTTCCACATCCAGTAGGCTGATCTTTGTATGAAGTATTCCGTTGTCGATGCTCATTTGGATCTGCTGCTTTTTGTCAGCAATTATAGAAGCCAGGGAGAAACCAATATCATCCAGAAGCATTTCCTCCCCTCGATCCAAGCGGGGAATGTCCGATTAATCGTTGCTTCGATTTTTGTCGAAGACGTGTTTCTTCCAGAAATGGGTTTGCGGAAATCTCTCGATCAAATCAGTATGATGCTCGATGAGCTTTCCGATACTAACGATTTTGCTTTGTGCAAAGATTGGTCAACGATCCGTGATACTTTGGATTCGGGGCAGCTTGCCTTTTTGCTTTCGATGGAAGGGGCAGACGCTTTGGGTAACGATCCCTATCTTCTTCGCGTTTTTCATGAATTGGGAGTGCGGGTACTGGGACTTACATGGAGCCGAAGGAATTATCTTGGGGATGGTTCTTTGTATCGACCGGTTGTGGAGGGGAAAAAGGGCGGATTAACTCCTTTTGGTGTGCAGATCGTAAAAAAAGCCGGAGAATTGGGCATGATTTTGGATTGCTCTCATTTGAACGATGAAGGGTTTGAAGATTTGCTTCGCTTTTCGAGTGCTCCCGTAATTGCTTCTCATTCGAATGCTCGCGCGGTCACTCCTTCTCTGAGAAACCTGACGAACGAGCAAATCAAGGCGCTTGCTTCTCGGGGTGGGGTGATTGGGGTCAACGCAGTCAATTTTTTCGTTGGAGCAAATGATAATGAAGCAACCCAAGATCAACTCCTCAACCATATTGACCATATCGTGAATGTGGGCGGGGTGGATCACGTGGGTTTCGGATTCGATTTTTGCGGTGTGCTAAAAAACCAACTTTCGTCAGAAACCCATCGATCCTTCCCCCGCCCTCATTTCGATGTTATCCCAGGATATGAAGCAATGCCACAGCTTTTGGATCAATTAGAGAAACGAGGGTATCAAGAAGAACAGATCGAAAAGATTAGTGGTGAAAATTGGTTGCGCGTGTTTCAAAAGCTGTAGGGAATTCGTTCTGATTGGGCTATGAAACGAGGGGGTGGACGGTATGGAAGTGAGCAAACATATCGGATTCATTTACAGATCTTCAGCGGAACACCAACAGTTTGTCACGATGTATTTGAATGAAGGACTCAAAAGCAATCAAAAAATCGTCTATATAGCCCATAATTCGCGTCCTGATGCAATTCGAGTATATCTGCATGAATCAGGACACGATACCCGAAAACTTACTGAGTCTGGTCAGCTAAAGATCCTTACCGCTCAAGATGTTTTTGTGAAAGAAGGAAAACTAACCCCTGAAACCATCATTAAATTCCTGAAAAAAGAATCGAAAAAGGCTCGGACAGAAGGATATACGCTCTTGAGATACTGTTTGGAAGTGTCTTCAATCCTTCAAAAACACTATGGAACCGATGAATACGAAGAGTACCTGAGGGAATTGCACTCCTTTTTGGACTCTGATCCATCCCTGGTTCTCTTTCTCTATAATCATATTCAAATCGAATCTTCAGCAATTTTCCATATACTCCGCTCGCATCCGTTTCTGTATTTCCAGAACGAATGCAATCCGAATCCGTTCTTTTCCCACCCATCCGTTCTCATCAGCAAAAATCGGTCCGAAGAAACCCTCAATGGGTTCCTGAATATTCTCAAAGAAACAAAGGAACATGAACGCCAACGAAACGAAAGAGACTCGGTTTTTTCCCGTTTCTTTACCAATTTGGATCATCCGGCCATTCTGGTAAACGGAGGATATCGGGTATTGCAGGTAAACCAACGGGCCCAACAGCTTCTGGAGTGCAATCAAAACGAGGCTTATGGAAAACGGTTTTGTGATCTCTTCGAAGATCCTCATACACACGAAGTATGCAATTCTCTCATTGAGAAGGAACCCCATACCAAAACAGATTCTGTTGTATTTCGATGGGTTTCCGGTTCGGGAAGCGCGATTGAAGTTGCATGGAGCGTAACCCCTTTTCGTTCCTCTGGGAATGACCAAGACCTGTTCCTTTGGGTCGGTACAGATCGGAGCCCGATCCACAAAACCGAAAAACGATGGCAAGAAAAGATTGAAGCGCTTGCTGATCAACATCAGGGAATCTTGAAAGAAAAAGAAGGGGTGCATCAAAAAGAGATCGAAACAATCGAACAAAGATACCAAACTCGGATACACGAAATGAGTCAGGATTATCAAGAAACCATGGATGCGCTTAAATATGAACGAGAGAATGATCGGCGGAAAGAGCAAGAAACGCTTCAGAGGCAGGAAGAAACGATCCTATCTCTCAAAAATCAAATCCTTGCAAACCAGGAATCTCTGGAATCCGAAGCGATCAGAAGCGAAGAACAGCTTTTTGAAAAAGAAAGGGAACTGGATCAATTTCAAAGAATTTTCAGCGGGATTAAGCATCCATTTTGCTTTTTCACGTCAGATGGGGTACTTGGTTATGCCAATCCTGCTTTCGATATGTATCTTGAAGATCGGAAAGAAAGCGTAGACACTTTTTTCCAGAAGCAAGTTTCAAGTAGAGAAGGAGAAGTGAAACCCCTTTCTATCGAAGCCACAGAACCAATTCGTTGGAATGGCCAGTGGATTCAATGGGTATCTCAGGAAATTCCCAAATATGGATGGATATGGGAAGGAGTAAATGTCACTTCATGGAACAACCAGTTGGAAAGTGCGGAACGAGTCCAACGATGGAAAACGTGCGAAGACCAAATATTGCAGTTGTTGCGATCTACTCACTCTCTTAGCGATTTATCTCAACCATTGGAGTTGTTGGCAGGAAAACTCGGCATTGGAAAAGCAAGTCTCTATCATCGGACTACCCTTTCTGATTCAGAACAACTAATTACTGAGTGGGTATCAGAAAAGGATCCTGGATATCTAGACCTATTTGAAATGCGTCAACAGCATGTTGATGAAGACCATTCTCTGACCGAATTCAGAGGCTTCTTTCCGATTCCCCCAGGATCTATTCCTCTCGAAGAAAAAGAACAAATCCGAACCCTTCTGACTCATTTTCATTTCCATGTCGTTCATCTCTTGAGAGAGAAAGAATGGGTCCATATGAAAAGGCAAGTAATTTTCAAGCAGAGTGTGAATGAGAGATTAATAGCTCATCTGAAAGCTGCTGGGATGCTTTTGGGGTTTCGAGGAGCAGAATTGAAGTTTGATACAGCAGAACAGGCAGGTTCAATCATTATACCAGCGATTGTCAAAGCTATGGCCGAAAGAAAAGTGTTTCAAACTCAATCGAAAAACCTCAAAAAAGATCGGGAAAAGGGTCGGAAACACGGGGCGGAAATCGAAACGATCTCGTTTCTCCCTTCCTTTCCCATTCATTGGCATGATACCGATTTCTTTTTTTCGGATATTGTGAACCAAATTGCGCAAACCGTGTCTGTTGACGCCATTCGAATATGGTTAAGAGATGAGACTGATGTCTTCCATATGGTGGCGGATAAAGGGATAGACAAGATGGGTACCTCGCATCCCCGCGCTCGTGATTTTTCGGATCCTTTGATGGGACAGGTTTTTCAAGGTTTCGCACCTTACTCTCTCCGATCCCTTCATGCAGCATACCGATCTCACCCCATTATGCAGGAATATTACGGGATGGGTTTTACTCAATACGCGGCCTTTCCTTTCAAGAAAAAGGGCACCATTACGGGATGGGTTGAGGTGTTCAACCGGCACGCATGGGAAGATCCGATCCCGATTCTCTTTTTCTTTCAACAGGTTGTATATGATATAGGACTTCAAATGGTCATACAGCAGCAAGAAAACCAATTCCAAAAAACTCGAATCAAACAGGAGCTTTGGGTGCAAGAAGGATTAGGAGGCGTGCTCCGCTTAATGGAAGAAAAGAGCATTGAAAGTTTTGGACATTTATATCGGCTTGAGGGGTTGGTTCGAGATTTGGCCATTTCAATGGATTACCCGAAATACCAAATGGAAGCATTGATGGAGGGAGTTATGCTCCATGATGTGGGTATGCTTGCCATTGATGAAGCCATTCTGCGAAAAAAAGATGTCTTGAACCCGAGTGAGAGAACGATCATGGAAACTCATGTCATTCGAGCAAAAGAGATCTTAGGAGGACTCAATCATTTATCGGGTTTGCTTGAGATCCCTACCTATCACCACGAACGATGGAATGGAAGTGGATATCCCGAAGGAAGAATCAAGGAGGAAATTCCTCTGAGCGCTCGGATTTTCGCTGTTGCAGATGTTTTTGACGCATTATCCTCGGACCGTCCGTATCGAAAAGCGTGGTCAAAGAAGGCGGTTCGTGAGTATATGATGGACCAAAGAGCAATCTTGTTTGATCCGGATGTAATAGATGTGTTTCTCCGATCCAATCTGAGTATAAAGGAGCTGAACCGATGATGAAGGGAAAACAATGGACGGTATGGGTGGTTTCAAAAGATGCGGACAATATCAGCTATCTTCAAATGTACCTTTCCGAATCGAAAGAGGCGTCGATGAATATTGTATGTGTTGATGATCCAAGTCCTGGTTTATCCGGATCAATCCAAGAAATCCCCGACGTTGTTCTTGTCGATGTCGATAGCTTGAGCGATTCTTCTTTACAAGCGATCTCATCCATTATCGAATCGGGATGGCCCATCATCGGGATTGGATCTAAGCAGAACCCCTCGGATCAACGGAAACTCTTAGAAGAGAAAATCCCTGTCCTACTCGATATGGACTTGCTGAATCCTCAGTATTTGGTCTATGTTATTCAATCGATTCTGGCACGGCATGAAAAAGAGTCGATACTGAAAGGCCTCACGGAGGAAATTGACGCATTTCTTTCGCTTTTTGAAGGGTTCTCTGAAGCGCTGATGGTGATTGATGACAAGCAGTCAATTCTGTATGCCAATAATTTAGCAAAACGCCTTTTTATTGAAATTGAAACCCAACAACCTCTTCCGGTCTCACTAAAGGATTGTAATGGAATCGTTGAGTGGAAAGACCCCTCGACGGGATTGCTCATAAGACGGATTGTGCAAAAGCAACCAGTTCTCTGGAAAGGGAATCCCTGCCAATTAATCGTCTTGAACGAAGCCGTTTCAGACAATGAAGAGGGATATGAGGGAAAAAAGGTTGCAAGTAGCCTTCAATCCGTCATCAATCGGTTGCCTTGCGGGATTGTGATTGCCAATAGCATTCATGAGGTTCTTTTTATCAATCATTCCGCTACCCAAATGTTGGGATTTACGCAAGATGATATCCTTGGCGCGCAGTGGGATCTTCCTTTTGATGAAGACGATTTGCGCAAAAAAACGATTTCCCTGGATCAAACGGGTAAGATTGTCGAGGTGCAAATCCAACAAATCCTCTGGAAAGAGGAACAGGCATTCATGGTCATTTTGAAGGATGTTGGGGATCGATTTGGTCAGGAAAAAATCCTTCAGGAGCAAGAAGCGATCCTTGCAATGATTTCTGCGACAGCGCACCGAATGAGAGTGGCTCAGAACCTGACCGAAGAGGTTTTGCCTGGATTAGCGGATATAGCGAAAACCACGGATGTTCATCATGCCTTGTTCATCCACTTTGACAATCAAGGCCTGTACGTGCGCGAAGTAATCGAATGGGTATCTGATAAACACACAAGTATGAAAGAATATTGGAAAAGCTTACCAATCGCACGGTTTCCTTGGTTGCGGTCGAAATTGATCTCTGAAATGGATCCTTTCGAAATGCTCCCACATCACATATCATCAGATGTGATTAAGGATTTTGCTTTCATCGATCAAGAGAAGGTTACTTCGATCCTGTTCTATCCCGTTCGTACAAAAGAAAAACCTCTTGGTCTGCTTGCTTTCACTCAAATCGAGCAAGAAAAAGTATGGAACCAGCAAGAACGGTTGATGATTCAGATCTTTGGGAATCTTCTTTCGTCAAGCATTGAAAAAAAAGCGCTCGAAAAAGGATATCTGGATCATGAAAAGCAAAATCAAGAAAAGTTAGATCACCTTCCCGACGGGATAATCCTCGCAGAAGTCTGTGAAGGGATTTCTTCTTTATCCATTCGATATATCAATCAAACCTTGTGCCAACTCCTGGGGTATGATCGGCAAGCGCTTCTCCAAATGTCAATTCAAGAGATTGAAGATCCTAAGCGGTGGGTTGAAAGCCAAAAGAACATAGAAACACTAATGCAAGAGGGATCATTGATCTTTGAAATGGGTTATTTGCGGAATCATAATGAATTGATATCCATGGAAGTCCATGCAAAAACCTATGTCACGGATCAAAAACCGATGATCATGATGGTGTTTCGCAGAAAGAAAGAGACTGATTCCCAAGAGGCCCGTTTACAGCTTCAGCTACAACGAATGAAATCCTTGCGATCCATCGATACGATCGTTTCTTCCAGTCTTGACTTGCGAAGCGCCTTGAATTTGTATCTGGATCAGATCATTCATCAACTCCAATTTGATGCCGCTTCGATCGCCTTGATCGATACTGCCTCATATTCATTGGAGTATCAATGTGGAAAGGGGTTCTCTAAAAACAGCCCTGTCGGTATGCGTCTTCGTTTGGGAGAAAGCTTTGCAGGACGTGTGGTTGTTGAAAATCGGCCAGTTATGGTTGCTCACATCCAGCATACCCAAAATCAAGATCGGTTTTCCCAGGTGCTGCAGGAAGAAGGATTCTACTCCTATTATGGGATCCCTCTCATTGCGAGAGGGGAAGTGAAAGGTGTGCTTGAGATCATGCACCGATCAACAATGGATATCAAACCAGAGATCGGAGACTTCCTAGAAGTGATGACCGCTCAACTATCTGTAGCGATCGATAATTTAATTTTGATTCAAAGCCTTCAACGATCCCAGGTTGAAGCGCGACTTCGTTTGGATCAAGCTATTGAGGGTTGGTCTCGGTCCATCGAACTAAGAATGGGAAAACCGAACGGATCTACAATGGAATTAGCGGGCAAGGTTACCGATATGGCAAGGGCAATGGGTATTCCAGAGAATCAAGCGATTCTGATTCGAAGAGGCGCCTTGTTGTATGATTTGGGAATGTTGAACGTAGGAGACGAGATTCTCCAGTGCAAAGAAGAACTGACTAACGATCAGCGGGATGTCATTCGCAACCATCCGGAATCTGCACGTGCGCTGTTGCATCGTTTTCCTTATCTTAAAGAATTGATGGAGATTCCCGTTTACCATCATGAACGATGGGACGGGAAAGGATACCCATACGGGTTAATGGGCGATCGAATCCCTCTCTCGGCAAGAATTTTTAAAGTAATGGATGTGGCGCAAGCTCTCGCTCAAACCAGAATCTATCGAGAAGCCTGGCGAGAAGAAGATATTGACTCCTATTTGAGAGAGCAATCTGGGTGCGAGTTTGACCCAGATATTGTGGATTTATACTTGAAACAGAAGTAAAAAAAAACAGGGCTTGGAAGCCCTGTTCTTTGGTGGAGCCGATGAGATTTGAACTCACGGCATCTACCATGCCATGGTAGCGCTCTCCCAGCTGAGCTACGGCCCCAACAACGCTGGTATTATACATGATTCTTTGGGTTTTTGCAAGTCTTTTCAATCGGTTTCCCTTTTTGAATAAGGAGGGGTTCGATGGACCCGATCACTGGCTTAGTAACAACTTTGTTGGCTCACATTATCCCTCTGGTTTTGCTAGCCAGGCTTTCATTTCCCATGAAAGGGCAACGGAAGAATTCCTATTCTCTTTCTGTGATCATCCCAGCAAGAAATGAAGAAAAGAGGATCTCTCCCCTATTGGAGTCATTACGGAGTCAGTCGATTCAACCGGATGAAGTCTGCGTGGTGGATGATTTTTCTTCCGACCAAACGGTTGAAATCGTTCACAAGCATGGGTATCGGGTTGCACAGTCTCCCCTTTTACCGGAAGGGTGGACAGGAAAGTCGTGGGCTTGTTGGCACGGAGTGCATTCGACAAAAGGAGAACTTCTGTTATTTTTGGACGCTGATGTAACCTTGGAAGAGGATGCATTGGAACGCCTTTTGTTCGAATATGAACGCTCGGAAGGATTGGTTACGGTCCAACCCTTTCACCAGATGAACCAGTTCCATGAGTATTTTTCCGCTTTTTTCAATATGATCGTAATGATGTCAATGCGGTCTTTTTCTCTTTTCGGAAAACGAGTACAACCTCTTGGAGCATTTGGTCCAGTGATCCTTTGCTCTCGGAGAGACTATTTGAAAGTGGGGGGACACAAAAAGATCCGAACATCCATCTTAGAAGATGTTGAGTTGGGTCAGGCATTTGTGAACCATGGGATTCCGGTTACTCCGAAAGGAGGAAAAGGGAGCATTTCATTTCGAATGTACCCCGAAGGGTTCCGAACACTAACCGAGGGATGGGGAAAAAACTTTGCAAGCGGGGCATCAACAACGGATCTGGTAACTTTGGTATCGATGATCGCGATTATCACCGGATGGATCTCTTTGCTGATTGGGTTGGTACGGTTGCCTTTTCAGCCATTTCATTGGGCACATATCTACTTTCCTATCGCCTATTTTTTCGTGGTGGTGGAGTTGCGTTGGCTTTGGGGGAAAATCGGATCATTTGGGTATGTAAGTGCAATTATGTTCCCCATGCATTTGCTTTTTTTTGTTGGACTCTTTTTTGCGTCGCTATTTTTCACGTTGAAAAAGAAAAGGGTTCATTGGAAAGGACGAACTGTCATAATCCACAAAGATGATCAAGAGTGAGATTATGGGTTCAAGAGTCTTGGATCGTCTCCATATGTAGCCATGGAGCATGGCTTTTCATCATAATCTGGTTGCGTATTGGTGTTTTAAAACATCTGACACCTTTTCGAAAGACAATTGTTGGATTTATGCTATCTTTCCATGGAAAAAGATGGTAAAATCTATAATAAGGCATTTCGTATTCGGGCTTAGAAAGGGCAATTATCCGCTGCATGTACCTTTTTCGGAAGGTTCCAAAACAGATACGACTTCGAAAAGCCGGAACGGATTTTGAACCAATCGGAGTTGAGGTCAACGAGAGGAATCGACGATTTGTATATGCGCCTTGTGTAGCTTAGATCGTTTTTGGATATTTGGCTCTTACGAATATCCCTGGCATCGTTGTTCAACGATACAAACGAGTTCGGATCGTCTATAATTCTTGAAAGGAAACCCTCTATATGAACCATCAGTCAAGAAGCGAACGCTTGATCATCTTTGATGTCGGGGGCGTAATGTGTACAGGCACTGCCGTTGCTCAAAAAATCGCAGATTTTCTGGAAATCTCGAAGGAGCGCTTTCTTTCTATATCCCACCGATCAGGTGTCAATGAATTGCAAAAAGGGCTTATAGGGCTGGAGGAATACATCGGCCGTCTCTCCGAAGCCGCCAACCAAAAGATACCCAAGGATATTTGGACACGGTTCTTCAAAACAAATCGGATCCAAGAAAGCTATCACCTCGTTGCAAAAATGAAGGCGGGATACCGAATCGTTGCCGGAACGAATACCATCCAACCCCATTATGATATGCATACTCAACAAGGAGATTATGCAGTTTTTGATGCTGTGTATGCTTCTCATCAGATCCACCATTCCAAACCCGATCCTTCTTTTTTTTCCCATATTCTCGAAAAGGAAGGGTACAGCGCCAGAGATACGGTTTTTGTTGATGACACATCCGTAAATGTTTCTGCAGCTAAGGCATTGGGAATCCATGCCATTTTGTTCGAGGGAGCAAAAACCCTCGAAAAAGAGTTGAGTATGGCCGGAATTTTGCAGTAAGAAGGCACCTCATGAAAGGAGTGATACAAATGGCAAAAGGAACAAGGGCATTTTGGATCATTGCGCTGTTGACTCTGGCGCTGGTTTCGCTGGTTTCCGCTAACATCACCATCACATGGTGGATTAACCCATGGAGGATCGCGCCACCGGGATTCCCGTCCGATCAAGCCCCAACCAGTGAAGATTATCCCAAGTGGGTTTCCGAAGAGTTTATGCGCTTGAATCCCGGAGTGAAGGTTGAGTATGTCGTTGTAGGGAATGCGGAATATTCTCAAAAAATGGCAGCAGCGATCGCCACGAGAACCCAACCTGATTTTTTCAAAGGGCCTGTGTGGGATAGCCGTTGGGTACGAGCCGGTCTCCTTGAGATGATTGATCCCTATCTAACCGAGGAAGATTGGGCGGATTATTATGAAGCGATTCTTGAAGAAGGGAAAATCGGAGACCACTACTATATCTGGCCTTGGAATTTCGGAACAAATGGAATGGGAACTTCTATGCTTCTGTACACGCCTCATTTCGAGGAAGCGGGCATCGACTGGAGGAAAATCGTAGAAGAAGGTTGGACCATGGATGAATTCGTTGAAATCTGTAAAAAACTGACCTTTGATTCTACAGGAGACGGAGTTGTCGATCGGTTTGCGCTCAGTTTTGGCGCGAAGGATACCCATAACCTGCTGAACTTCATCTATGCTTTTGGAGGAGAACTGACCAATGAGGACGAAACCATCGTAACCTTCAATACACCTGAGGCGGTCGCAGGTTTGCAGTTCCTAATTGATTTGGTCAATGTTCATCGAGTTGCGCCTCGTGGCGTTGAAGCCATGGGGATTTATGATGTCATTGGAAACTTCCATGCGCATAATACAAGCATCGGATTTGGCGGTCCCTACGAAATCGGACGGATCGACCGCTATCTGAAGGAAGGGCGGATTCCCGAAGAGTTCTTCCCTGTTGTCGCTCCGTTCCCCCACGTAGAAGGACGAGAAGCAGTTGCCTATACTACTGGAAGCGGGTTTATCATCTTCCGTCAACCCGATCAGGCCAAACGGGATATGGTGTTTGAGTTCATTCGGTTTCTTACCAATCATGAGAACCTTGCTTTGCTTGAAACGCTGCAATATGTAACAGCCCGAGACTCCGTCAATCAAAAGCTGTATTTGAACGATCCATATATGAACGAACAAGTCCAGATGTTCAGCGATATTATGGCTCTTTATGGAAGACCGTTCTTTGGATCTCAAGAATTTCCCTGGACCCAGATCAGTGATCATTTTATTGCAGCATTGGAAGCGGCTTTTTCAGGAACTAAGCCACCGCAAAGGGCTTTGGATGATTTTGTAAACGAAGCCAATCGAATTATTCAACGCCTTCGGTAAAGGGGTGTGAAAAACTTGCTGCGGTAGGATTCTCTGCTGCAGCAAGTTTTCTGTTTTCTAAATCAAGCATAATCATCAATAAACGATCAGGGAGGGATGGATTTGGGTATCTGGAAACTTGTCTGGAAGAATCGGTGGGGATATTTGTTTCTTCTGCCTCATATTTCCCTATTTGCTACTTTTTTCCTGATCCCGGTCGCCTGGGGCGCGTACTTGAGCCTTTTTGACTATAATGTGTTCTCTCGAACCTTTGTGGGATTTGAGAATTACCAATATTTGTTTTCCGATTGGCTTTTTACGAAAGCTCTGGGAAATACCTTTCTCTATACGTTTGGAGTTGTCCCTTTATGGTTGGGAAAGGCTCTTTTGGTGACTGTGCTTATCTACCCTTTTCGGAACTCAATCCGAACCTTCTTTAAAGCGATTTTTTACCTTCCCAATGTCACTTCGTCCGTGATCATTTCCATGATATGGTTATGGGTGTTCAATCCCCAATATGGATTGCTGAACTATGCCGTTCGGAGTCTGGGAATGGAACCCGTGGCATGGTTGGGAAACCAGCTGACGGCTATGCCCTCACTGATTATCATGCAGGTGATTATGGGAGGCGGTTCAACGATCGTCCTCCTTTCCGCAGCTATGGCTTCGATCCCTGAGTACTACTTTGAAGCCGCAAAACTAGAAGGGGCCAATTCCTGGAAAGTATTCACGAAAATTACCATTCCCTTGCTCAAACCAACCATTTTGTATGCCTTGGTTATGGGAACGATCGCGAACTTTCAAACATTCTCCAACATATACATTATGACCAAAGGCGGACCAGAATTTTCCACTGTTACGATTGGATATCTCATCTACCGCACCGCTTTTCAATTCTATGATTTAGGGCTTGCTTCGGCGATGTCAATGGTTATGTTTGGGATTTTGGTGATTCTCGGGATTGTGCAGTTCAAGTGGTTGGGTTCCAACGTCGAATACTGAAGAGGGTGGTGCGATTATGATGCGGTTGAATCGGAAAGATATGACAAAACGAATCATCGCTTTTGGCATTGTTGCTTTTTTGGGTTTGCTAGCATTCATCCCTCTGTATTGGATGGTAATCACCGCAATCAAACCTCCAGCCCTAACCCTTCGGTTCCCACCGGAGCTCTTTCCCACCAACCCGACCATCCAGAACTTCACCTCACTTTTTCAAAGACCCACCATTTGGCGATGGACTCTGAATAGTAGCTTCGTTGCAGGAACAGTAACCATTGTCCAATTGTTGTTTTGCGCCATGGCAGGGTATTCTTTGGCAAAAAAACAGTTTCCGGGGAAAAACTTCCTGTTTGGGATGTATATCTCTTCCATGATGATCCCAAAGCAAGTTACCTTGGTACCGCTCTATATTCTTATTTCGGAATTCGGAATGATCAATACCTATCAAGCCCTCATACTTCCTAGTATTGCTACCCCATTTGGTGTTTTTTTGATGAGGCAATTCATGGTCACGCTCCCCTCAGAGGTAATCGAAGCAGCGAGGATTGACGGTGCTTCAGAAATACGCACCTTCTTTTCAATCATTCTTCCCATGACAAAACCCGCGTTGGCCGTATTGGGGATATTTACCTTTGTGGGAGAATGGAATGATTTCCTCTGGCCATTGATCGTTACAAACACGCCCAATATGATGACCCTACAGGCCGGTTTGGCTCGATTGCAAGAAGAAGTACCGCTTCAGCACTCATTGTTGATGGCGGGGGCAACCTTTGCAGCGATACCTATGATCGTCGTATTTTTCGCCTTTTCTCGATATTTCCTTAAAGGAATTACGATCGGAGCGATTAAGTAATCGGATGAGAGAAGACAATGGGAAGCAAAGAATTCGATTTCGGGTCATCGGGATGACTTGCGTCAATTGCGTCCGAATCGTAGAAAAGGCATTACAAAAGGATAGCCGGGTTCTTTTTGTCAGCGTGAATCTGGCAACCGAAACAGGGTTCGTTGAGATTGATCCTTCCATAACGCAAGAAGAGATCCGAGAGATCGTTCAGAAAGTCGGATACGATTTATCCTTTTCTGAAACAAAAGAAGCAGATTCATCAGTCTATCGTCGAATGAAAAATCGGATGGTATTTGCTTCGATTGTAACGGTCCCTCTTTCGATTCTGATGATCTTTCATATGATTGGAGTCCACGTGCCTTTTTTTATCTGGATTGAATTATTCCTGAGTGGCTTCGTGATCTTCTATCTAGGAGAGAAAACAATCCGAGGCGCATGGATTGCTTTGATCCACGGCCACACGAATATGGACTCTCTCATTTTTCTCGGATCAATGGTTTCTTGGGGTACAGGATTGATGCATCTGATCGGGTTTCCCATCGCTTCCTTTTCAACAATCGGAGCGATGATAATGACATTACACATTTTGGGACGGTTCATTGAATCGTATTTGCGTGACCGCGCTGCGAGAGAAATTCGGGCTTTAATTGATCAACAGTCCAAAGAAGCACGGATACTGGTTGATAACAATCGTGTTCAGGTTCCAATCGAGGCTGTACAGAAAGACATGATCATGGAAATTTGGGCAGGAGAGAAAATCCCGACAGATGGGATTATCTGTAGTGGTTCAGCCGGGATAGACGAATCGATGGTTAGCGGGGAATCAGAACCTGTACTTCGGCAAGTGGGCGATCCGGTAATCGGAGGATCCATTCTTCTCAACCGTCCAATTCAGGTCCAAGTCACAAAAACCGGCAACGAAACCTTTATGGCGCAAATGATTGAATTGATCCGGCAAGCCCAAGGGACAAAAGTCCCGATTCAAGCCCTTGCCGATCGGATTACATATTGGTTTGTTCCGGTAATCATTTTACTTGCTGTTGCGAGCGGCTTGTTTTGGTATGCTTCGTATGAACGATTGGATTGGTTTATTCAACAGATCCATCAAACCATTCCTTGGATTCCTAGAGATATGGATCGACTTTCGTTTGCGGTATTTTCTTTGGTTTCAACCTTAGTCATTGCCTGCCCGTGCGCTCTCGGCCTGGCTACACCAATGGCCCTGATCAGGGGAACAATGGTTGCTGCTGCAAAGGGGTTACTAATCAAAAACGGAGAAGCAATTCAAACCAGCCGATCCATCGGGTACGTTCTTTTGGACAAAACGGGGACTCTGACACAAGGGAGGCCGGAAGTTGTGGAGTGTTCCGTACCAAAAGAATGGTTTGCATTCATTCATTCGATTGAGTCTCAATCCAATCATCCTTTGGGAAAAGCTATTACGGCTTTTACGAGTTGGCAGATGCAATCCAAGTCAGATTTGGAAGGGAAAGAAGCAGAAAGATTCCATCTCCTGAACAATCATTTTGATGAAGCACTTGCGATTGATGAGATACCGGGGCAAGGGATTGTTGCGAAAGACGAAGCTCATATATATGAAATTGGAAGACCCCTCCCACTAGAAGGAGATCTTCAAGAACAGACGGCGGATGGGAAAAAACCGAACCGATCTCAGGTTCAGTTTCGTATTGACAGAGAACCGATTGGAGAATTTTGGATTTACGATCCTATTCGTGAAGACACAGCGTCTGCAGTTGCTCAGATAAAAGAAAAAGGGATTATTCCTGTCATTGTTTCAGGAGACCGTAAGGGAGTTGTATCTGATGTTGCGCGGCAACTGGGGATTGATGATTTTCATGCGGAAGTTCTTCCATCCCAAAAGTTGGAAATTGTCCAAAAATACCAAGTAACTGGGAAAAAGGTTATGATGGTTGGTGATGGGTTAAATGATGCAGCAGCGCTACAAGGTGCTGATGTTGGCGTTGCAATGGGATCTGGAACTGACTTAGCCATTGAAAGTGCGGATATCGTCATTCTGCGAGAAGGAATCTCGAATATTATCGCCACAATTTCCATTTCAAAAACGACATTCTCAACGATCCGCCAAAACCTTTTCTGGGCTTTTCTCTACAATATTCTCGCGATTCCGGCAGCAATGATGGGTTTACTGCATCCTGCGATTGCTGAAATCGCAATGGCAATCAGTTCTATCTCCGTTGTCGTAAATTCCATGCGAATCCGAGCATGAACGTTGATTATCGAGATTATGAATCCCTTGAAGATAGTCGGGTTTTTGATGCGGTCTTCTCCCAGTTCCCGCGAAGATAAACCATAGTCTTGATGATCGACCGAACAACCATATCCACCATCATTCCGATCCAAGCCCCCAAAAGACCCAAACCAGCGAATCGGACGAGAACAAACCCCAAAGGAATTCGTATACCCCAGATTGCCAGAATGGTTATAAGCATGGGTGTTCTTGTATCTCCGACTCCTCGAAGTGTTCCTGTCATAGCAAAATCGGTGGCTAAGAAGAATTGGATCATTCCGATAATCCGAATCGGCAATTCTGCTTCGGAAAGGATAATCGGGTCATTTATGAACAATCCGATCAATAGCTTCGGAAAAGTGAAGATAATAATCCCCATAGCAACTTGAAAATACACAGTAAGCTTCCAACCTTGCCGAACGATCCCTCCAACGCTTTGCAGGTCTCCTCGACCGTTATATTGCCCAACAAGTGTCGTGATTCCTACCGATACACCCCATCCAGGCATGAATGCCAATGATTCAATGCTGATTCCAACCCGATGGGCTGCGTAAGCGATTGGGCCAGCGATAAAAAGGATATTGGTAAATACGAGCATTCCGATGGTAAAAATAAGGTTTTCAATAGCTGTGGGCAATCCAATGCTCAGCATCCCCTTCATTCTCCGTAGGGAAATTTTCCACGTATCCGGAACTCCAATTTGTAGTTTCGGATTGTGATAACATACCCAAAGGAGTACTACGGTCCCAAACAGACGTGAAAGAACAGTAGCGAGAGCCGCTCCTTCTACCCCCATTTCGGGGAACCCCAAATTGCCAAAGATCAGAGCGTAATCGAGGAAAATATTGACCCCATTCGAAACACCAACGACGATCATCGGAGTTCTTGTATCCCCTACGCCTCGCAACAATCCTCCCAGAAAAAGCATCAGTACCATTCCGATTCCACCAAAGAGCATGATTTGAAGATACTGACTTGCTAGAAGGATTAAGTCTTCGGTTGCTCCGGGAAAAAAGATCATTAACCCTTTCGCGGTAAATCCAAAGCTTGTCATAATGATACCCAAAAAAGCGGCAAGATAAAAGCCATTCCAGCAAGTAATGGAAACTGAACGTTGGTCTTTTTGACCGTATGCATTCGCAACCAGAACCGAACTTCCGATAACAATCGCCATGAAGAATGCCTGAAAGATGAAGAGGATTTGATTCGCCATTCCTGCTGCGGTCATCGCAGTCCAATGGAGTCGACCCAAGAAGGCAGTATCAACAACCCCCAGGATCATTTGGAGCATATTTTCTCCCATAGCCGGTACAGCGAGAATCATAAGCTCTTTTCGTATGTGTTGAACTTGGTGTGGCGTAAGGTAGGAGTGCGTTAGGGAATATTTCCATTTCATATGTGTCGATTGTACTCGCTTTTTTTCTTCCTTACAAGAACAAAAGAGGGACTTTTGGGTAACAATAAACGTACGGTATCCTAAATACTTATGAGAGTGCCTTCTATCCTTAGTGCAGAACACCACCGGAATCCAAAAAAAAGCAGAACCAGCTCTAGAAATATTTAAGAACAAGAAGCTTTATTTCCGTATATGCTCGGATCTGAAAGCAAAAGTAATAATTATTAAGATCCGACTTGACATTTATGATTTTCTATGATATAATATAATCAAGATCGAAACAAATTTAATTCAGATGACAACGATTGGGTGTTCAACCGAATGACAGGACGAATCCGGAAGGAGGCGATTGGGATGAGGAAAAACGAAAAATGCGGAGTAGAAATGATGAAGAGCCTGTTTCAGCAAAAGGAAGAACACATGATTCAACTGATGAAGGGCGTGCGGTACTACTAACCGGAAACGAATGTGTTGGAAAAGGAGGGATATCGATGATGAGATCAAAAGAGACGATTCAATCCATGAAGTATGACATGGAAGGAAAGAGATGTGAAGAATTTTCTCGAATATGGACAATAACAAAAGGGTTTTGATGAAACGCAAAAGAAAAAGGGCCCCTCTGATCGAGAAAAGAACCCCCTAGTTTCCAAAAAAGCGATTTGGTCAGAAGGTTTCATGAATGATGATTGTTTCCCTTTTTCTTCTTCACTTTTTCCAAATTTTCCCTTCGAGTATTCAAACCATTTGGTTCAAAAAATGGATCTTGACTTTGAATCGATAATCCGTTATACTATTCATGTCTTTCCGTCTACCCATCCCAGGAAAATGTGAAAGAGGTGAAAGAATGCTTCAAGATATTCTTGCCTTAGGTATTGCGTATGAAGAATCTGGAATGGAGTTTTATCGGCAGAATATAGATTTCGTGCAAGAACCATTAGCAAAAGAGATGTTTCGCTGGCTTGCTGAGATGGAAGCGGAGCATATGAAGTTGTTGGAAAGCTGGGCTCGTAGCGAGTCCGCTCACCAACTAACCCTAGTTGAAATGGAACGGGTTCCGGATTCATTTCAAAAGAATCTGGAACGGAAACGATTGGATCAAAAACCTCCAAAAGGGGATATGGCAGATCTTAAGGTTATTCGGATGGCATATCTGATCGAAAAAGATTTTGTCCACTACTACAAAAGAAGTGCAAAACTGGTGGATGATGGACCCGCAAAGGATTTTCTTTTGAAGCTTGCTTCTTGGGAAGAGACACACGTCCAAATGATGAAAGACTTGATGGAGATTATTCTAAAGAGGAATCGGATCGACGATCGGATCTATCCACCTCCCTATTGAGACCAAAGAAAACCCAAAGTAGATGGATCCCTTCCAATCGGTTCAAGGTTTTTTGAAATGCATCAGGAATTCTTGGTTTCCATGGCTGCCTTTTACTGAAGATGGAATCCATCCGATGGTTTGAAGATGACTATCATGTAAGGCGTTTTCAATCCGGTTTATTGCCTTTCTATGGAGTTTTTGGTTTGTTACAATACCCCGTGGTACTTCTTTTGGGCTTAACTCGAATTGAGGCTTAATAAGAACAACCCCGCATCCTTGTCCAACCAAAATCCTGTTGATCGAAGGGATAATTAACGAAAGAGAGATAAAAGAGAGATCAGCGCATAGGAACTGGATTGGTTGGTCAAAATCCCTATGGTCTATGTCTCGGGCATTCATTTTTTCCATAGCTTGAATACGCGGATCGTTTTTAAGCTTTGCGTGGAGTTGGCCAGACCCAACATCGACGGCATAAACCTTTTGTGCGCCGTTTTCAAGGAGCACTTGCGTAAACCCCCCCGTACCAGCTCCAAGATCACAGCATACCAAGTCGTGGACAGATATTCGAAAAGTAGTAAGCGCTTCTTTGAGTTTCATTGCCGAACGACTGACATACAAAAGGTCCGGCGTAAGCACCCGGACCTTCTCGTTTGCTGACAATCGATAAGAGGGTTTATTAACCACCACTCCATCAACAAGGACTTTCCCCTCTTTTAAAGCTCTTTGCGCAATATTCCTTGAATCAACATATCCATGAAGAACCAGATAGTGGTCAATCCGAATCATTTACGGCTGATTGCGTCCGCTTAGTTGCTGAAAGGCATTGGCCATGTATTCACTCTGACGCTGCATATTGGCCAAATTTTTTTCCAACCGAGAAAAACGGGCCCAAAGAGAAACATACCGTGTCTCTAGTCGTTTGGCCCAGTTGGTTATTTCGCGATTGATGCTTCGGATTTGTTGGGATAAAGTACCATTGATGCCTGCTGTCTGATCGATTCTTCCGTTATATTTGGTATGTTCGTGAAGATAAGAAGACAACCGTTCCGCAAATCCTTGTACCGGAATCGTTTTGCTATCGATAGATCGGATCCCAAAACGATCCAAGAGATTCCCTACTTGCCGGGGTTCGTTGATCCTTTGAACCTCGGAAAGGCTTTGGATATGAATTGAGGATGAAGTGGTCTGGATGGACAATTGGTTCAATGAATCAAGTTCCATCCGAGCTTTACCATTGGCGTTATTGTTGAACGAGTCGATCAAGTCTTTCAAAGTTTGCCCAGGCAGATACTCAATGGAGATCGTTCCGGTTTGATTTGTGGAAACATCGGTGTATCCAAGCGAAATCCGCCCGGCCGTCGATGCGCCCAAAGAACCAAGGGTTGAGGATAATCCTCCATTTAAGGGGTTGGAACGATGCTGATTTGAGAACGCATACAAAGAATCGATGCCAAATGCTTCCCAAACTGCCTCAGGGTTGGTTCTCAATGCGGATTCCAGCGATGAAGGGATTACTGCAATTTTGCCCATCATGATGTTTTGCTTGGCTTCAACCAACCCATCGGTCGATCCGATTCCCATATTCGTCAGAAACCCATAAGCAAGCCGATTGGTTCCTCCATCCATGGATGTATAGACCATATTGCGCATATCAGAAAAAATCTGGCGCACTAAAGGGTTGTTCTTTAGCATGCCCTGCAGGATCTGCTCTTCCGTTAATGGTTTTTCTGAGCCGGGTTCGGGTGTGTAAGGGTCTTCGTTAAGTTTTGTATGAAGAAATTCCATGAGTTTGTTATAGGTTTCGACAAATTCTTCAATGTGCTCCATTGTTGCTTGAATATTGGTATTCGCTGTTATTGTAGTCCATTCCCCTGTGTTGTATGCTTCTAGGTTTACCCCAGTGACTGCATCACGGAATGTGTTTGTGTTGCTTTCCAGTTCGGAAAGCACCCCGCCGATGTTAACCTGCATCTTCGCTGTCTGAGAAGCGATTCGAGAGGAACCCATTCCAAGGCCCGAAAGTAGTCCACCCTCTTCATCATCCATGGACAATACCCGTATGGTCGGAGTCTTTCCTGTAATATGGAGGCGATTATCGGCTTCGAGTCGGGCTTGAAGGAAGCCCGAACTTGAATCATTGATTGCAGTGATCAGGTCGGTTAACGACATATCTGGACTGAAGTTGAACGTTTCGGTCATCACTCTCCCGGTTGTGGCATCCAAATATTGAATGGACAGATCTTGATCCGAGATCACACCAAAAGAGGAAAGAGGAAAACTGGGATCGGTGGTAAGGACCTTGGATCGAAATCGCGCCAAAGAATCCGCTTCGCTGGATATCCCTAAACTACTCAGTAACGAGCCTCCTGTAGTATCGGTTAGGCTTCGGACATGAAGATTCCCATAAGCTCCACGGATGTAGATTTTGTCGTCTGTTCCCAATATCACTTCAAACAGCCCACCCGTTGCCGCCTCGATTGCTGTTTTGAGCTGGCCAATCGTTTGATCGGGCGTATAGTCGATTGCAAAGGCTTGAGTTGTATTATTGGACGAATTATGGGCTTCGAGGGTAAGTTTTCCCCCAATCGATGTACCCAATGAAGATAGGGTGGTATCAAGGGTAATCATGGTCTGCCCCCCCGTGACAACCCCTCCCAATCCCATTGCTGAATTCAAGGTCCCTGTATCCGTTTGACCCAAGAGCACATAACGTTCACTCGCTGATGAGATTTTCACTTTTTTGTCAAACCCAAAAGTTGCCGCCAGCGTGTTATTGTTTTCGGGGTCTTCATTGAATCTTGTAATCCAATCCGATAATGAATCACTATCCGGATCATAGTCGATACTGACGGTTTTCTCTGTTCCAAGCAACCGATCAAAAACACGAACTGAGTAAGTTCCGGATCCTGCAACGCCAAAATCGTTGAGGGAATTGCTGATTTCTAGGGAAGAAAACTCTTTTGATAGAACGCTTCCCATTCCCAAATGGATTTTCCCCGACAGATTTCCGCCCCCGTCATCGGAAAGATTGACAATACGAGAAGCACCGGCAGTAGGAATGATTTGAAGAATACCCATATCTGTCAAACGAGCTTCGAACCTTCCGATTCCGGCTGTTTTAATCTTTTCTACCAGTTGGGTGAGCGTGTCTGTTTGTAGATATTCCACATTTGCCGTTACCAAAGTATTTGCAGACACATCGAAATACTGGATATTCAATATACCCGATGAAATGCCCATATCTTGCAGTTGTGCCGTGGATCTTGTTACAAGCGTTTTCGAAGCATAATCTGTCAAAAGACCCATACGAGTTAAAAACGCACCAGTATCTTTGATCCCCTGAATATCGACGCTTGCGTCCGGAGCTGCAATATGGAAGCGGCTACCAGCAGTTGATGTAGTAACAAAAGCTCTAAGGCCGGCTTGCCCTTGGATTCTACTGGCCAATTGCTGAAGGGTATCCTCCGGATTGTAATTGATGGTATATTCCTGTCCGTCCACCTTGATTGTTAGGGTGCCGTTGGTGGTTGCCCCAAGTACGGAAAGCCTTGTAGAAGAAGTTCCATTAAACTGAGAAGATGAGAGAGTTTCGCTTTGGGCAAGTTGGGTTGCCTTTGCTTGAAAAGAAATATTGGGAACGTATCCGGTACCAGTGCCCGATATCGAATGCTCACGCGTTGAGGTGATCGTAGGTTGGAAGAATTGGCTTTGAAGTTTCCAGCGATTGGTAAAGGTGCGGAACTCTTGCATTTTTTCGCTTATGAGTTGGAGCGCTTTCTGTCTGTTAGTAAGTTGTTCTTGCCGTTCTTGCAGCCTATATAATGGTTGACTCTCTTTTTTTAGAATCGTATCGATTAGCCCGCTGAGATCCAAACCAGATGAAACCCCGCTAAAATGGGTCCGATTCTGAACAGCAGAAGAAAAGAAGCTTAGATAATCGCTTCCCATCCATCATCACATCCTTTCCAGTTAAAGGAGGAGTCAGCCGTTTGACTGATGCTACGCCCTTTCGTCAAATAGCACGCCTAAAAGTTCGTTGATATTCCGGGCCAATCGAACAACCACTTCAGGAGGAATTTGCCGAATTAGTTCACCGTTTTCACGGTTGGTGATCTTTACGACGACCATATCCGCTTCGCTGTTGATCTCGAAATGGGCATCAGCATGGAACAGACTTTTCAACTTGTCCAAACCCATTTCAAAATCGTCCAAAAGCTGCTGAGAGGTATCGCCGTTTTTGTTTGGCAATGGTTCTGGAACATTAACAGCCTGTTTGCCAACAGAATCCTGAAGGGTTTGTTGTCCTTGGGCGTTCCTTACCTTTTCCATCCCGGATAGTGGATCCACTCTGAGTTCCATCTCAGGTACCCCCTTTTTGATTTAGATCCTGTATAAGCATTTTTGGAACTATACTTGTTATATCGGTTCATTCGAGAAGTTCTTTAAGGAGTGTTCTTTTGATTCGTGGATCCCGGAATTCTTGGTTTGGGTTTCATATATCTCGAAAGCAATCGTTCGAAGATTCGTAAAATTCGCGTACCCAAAAATTCCTTTTCTGGGAATAAAGGCTGAACTTTGATGGTATATGCCCGGAGAATGTTCCCGACGAAAACATCGGTAAACAATTGGTCGCCAACGACCACAGTTTTCTGCAAATCGCACGCATTTCTTTCTAAGATGCTTTTCATTTTCCCAGGGAAGGGTTTTTTCATGCGTCCCCATACAAAAAAACTATGCCCCAATTGCTCTTGAACGAATTGCACTCGGTGGTTGCTTGTCGTATTGGAGAGGATATATACGCAAAAACCCATTTCCTGAACTTTGCGTAGCAGAGCAATCGTAGAATCAGGAAACACTCTCGATTTCCATCGGATCAGTGTATTGTCAAGGTCAAATACAATGGTTTCAAACCCTGTTGTTTTAAGGTGAGGAAAGTCAATATCAAAGACCGTTTCCTGGAACTCATTTGGGCTAATCATTTCAGAAAGGTGGAAGAACCACCCAACAGTATAATAGAAAATCGAATGTGTTACTCGAGTAATAATTTTTGCCGTTTTCCCCAAAAAGGAGATTACCCCTTCCTGGTACGGGTTTACCATGATGGTATACATCTTCATCCGGTTTCCAGCAATGATGTCTGTAAATAGCAGATCACCGATGATCACAGTCTTTGAAGCATCAGCGTTTATGGCGTTAACGACTCTGGTCAGATTCCGAATTCCGGGTTTTCTCATAGATCCGAAGACAGGGATTTTCCCCTTGAACCGATTGATTATGTGTTGGGCTCGTTTTGGAGGGGCGTTGGTTACTACGCAAATTTGGAATCCCATCTCGATTAATTTCGTGAACAAAAGCAAGGTTTTCTCATTGACAACGATACTTTTCCATGGGGCTAATGTATTGTCGTAATCAAACAACAAAGTCCGAAATCCCAGTCGTTGCAATCGTTCATAGGGGATTTCTTGAACAGAGCGCGCGTATTCTCTAGGCGCGGGTAGACTAAGGGTTTCCCGGATTCGGCCCATAACGAACGATTTCCAATTCGATTTCTTCTTTCAATTGATTCAACCTGTCTATTGCTTCTGTCAATAGACCAGCCGGTACAATGATCTTAACCGTGCTGTCTGATTCGTCAGTATGTCGGATGTTCATAATATGATCATCGGCTTCCATGATGTATCCCAACAAATGGATTTCGTGTTTGGGCATCCGCACATAAAGGTTATACTCAGAAACGGGCTCCGATGATGGCACCATACCTCACCCCTTGATCTTGATAGTCAACAAGCAGCGAAAAGTCGATATTTCCAATGGAAACTCCCATTCGCGCTTTTCCCCCAAAACTTGTTTCAAAAGGAACATATGTGAGTTGATTGGAAACGAAAAATTTAACGGTATTTGTGAGGGGGTAATCGAGTCTTAGATTAACCCGAACAAAAGTGGTAGGATCCATTCCCATCTGGACTTGGGCTTTTATCCCGATCGGATGGTTTGTGGCCCAACCCGCATTGATAAACCATGCCCAATCTAATTCGTTCATATGGATTCCACCAAAAAACCCCGCATAGAATGAACCGAAATCCATATGAACGAAAGGTCCATACAGATCGGGTGACTGGATGATTAAACCAACGCTGGAAGATTGGGGCCAATTCAGCATCCACCGAATTATCGGTAGGATTTTGTTTTCAATGGCTGCAATTCCAAGATCAATGGAGCGTAATGGCCAATCAAGAACCCATCCCCCCATGTGAAAGGTTGTTCCGGATATTCCTGCAAAAAAGTGAACCGGATGCAGAAGAAAGGAGAATTCAGTATGCCTATCGTCCCAAGAGCCAAAAAACCACGAATCTCCCAATTGAAGACCAAGCTGAACCAACCCCTCATCGATCGGAGCCATCTCCTTATGGAAATAGAAGAATGGCGTGTTCAACGAGATAAGAAACTCTTCCGAAACCAGAAACCCGAGCTCAACGAACACGAGCAACGGTAGCATTTCCTTGGTTTTGGGATCGATGGTGATTGTTTCAAAAAAGCCTACTTGTTCTGGGGGATCAAAAAGAGCAACTTGGATGGGATCTGGCCAACGGATGATCTCCTTTTTCTTATGGTACAAGTCACTTGGATGCTGAAACAATCGTTCATATACGGGATCTTTGAAAAATGAGCTGCTACGAATATCGGGAACCTCGATTTGTGGACTAGTGGGGAATATTTCCAATCGTGGTGCGGAAAACAAGAATGGAAAAGGTTCTGGAATCGAGTGAAGCACAGGAGTAACAATTTCTCTCTGTTGGAGCCGTTTGGTTTGTGGTTCAATATGAGAGCGTATGACCAATATGGATTCTTGCGCTTGCGTCTGGGAAAAAGGGGGTATGAAAATAGACATATCTGGTCGTACAACTAAGAACAACTCGATTTGCTCCAAATCAAACAAAGATGAAGGAATGCTCATTCGTTCCACTGGGATCACTCCGGTAATGGAAAAGGTAATTTCTTGACATTGGACAGAAGGAGAAAGCGCGACGAAACAAAAGAAAAAAAAGAGACCTCCGAACCGCCACCTTTTTAGGGAATTTGCTTGGTATGGCATACGCTGGATACCCGATTTCTCCCGTGGTTTTTTGCAAGAAATAAAGCGGAGTCTGCTGATTGAATCAAAGACTGTGCTGAACCGAACGGTTGATCTTGCGTGTTGGCGATACCAAAACTCATTGTGATTCGGAAGGGGAATTCATCCATTGATTCTACTTCTAACCGTAAGCGTTCAGCAATTTGAAAGGCGCTTTCTGTCGTAGTATTGGGAAGGATAACAATGAACTCCTCCCCGCCATATCGGCCGATAATGTCAATCCGCCTACAAATTTTCCGGAAAATGGATGCGATTGACCGTAAAACTTCGTCTCCTTTGCTATGGCCGAATTGATCGTTTACAAGCTTGAAGTGATCAATATCGGCCATAATGATCGCAAGAGGAAACTGATACCGCTCTGCTTTTTCGAATTCTTCATCCAATCGCTGTTGATAGAACCAACGGGTATATAATCGAGTCAATGGGTCCAAAATGCTGGATCGATAGGACATGGAATTCCGAACCGCCATGGAAAGGATCGGTTCCAGTTCCTCTGTAAGGAGGACAATTCGTTCAAAATCCTCGGGGTTCAAGGAAAGGCTGGGATTTGAGAAATAAAGCGTAACCCTCTTTCGCTCGTCCAGAGGGAACTCATTTTTTATTCGGAACGGATTTCTTTGAGGCCGTGTTGATTCATTTCGCACTTCTTCGATAAGCGCGGGAATTTCATCTTTGTTTACAAAGCAACTCCCATGATGCACGATTTGGTCTCCTTCGGATACGAAAATGATCCCTTTTCGAAAGGGCACCAGAGTTGCGAGCCAAGCTGTAAACTCATTCAACAAATCCGGGGCATGAGCATTCGAATTGATGGTTTTTGAAAAATTGATAATCTCATGCAATACTTCGAGTTCGACCCTTTGGGCATAAAAGGTCTTTTCAATCCGCTTCACCGTTTCACGAGCAGTTGATGTTGGATCTGGATTGGCGCTGACAATACTTGAAATATAGTAAAAATCCTCTTCGATGTATTCCTCTTTCCCTTGGAAAAATACGGATAGTTTTTTTGCCGCTTCGTGGAACCCGTTATTTTTGTACATATTCAACGCACGTTTGAAGGCTTTTTGGGCTTTCATTTGCTGATTTTGAATATAGTAATGCTTCGCTAGCGCTTCAAGGGCTAATGATAGTGAAAGGCTCAAACGGTCTTTTGTCAGATCAATAATTATGGTTTGCAGGAAAGCTTCGTAGTCCTCAGGGATATTTCGAGAAAGGGTTTCCCAAAAGCCGAGCATCATTTCTTCAACAAACAACCGATTTTCCGACCGGAACCGAGAAAAGGCTTCGTGGATTTCTTTTTTTGTCTTAGAACGGTAGATCGCCAACGCATTATCAAAACCATATTCCCATCGATACTCTGAATCAAACGTTCGGATATATTCCTCTAAAGACTCCCATTGATGATTGAGAATATGAGCAATTGCAATCCCGCGGGCTATTCGCTTTTGAGTATTCCTACTGACATGAATCTTTTTAGCCTTATCCAAATCTTCAAGGGCTTCTTGGGGTTGTTTGTTATAGGAATGGAAATAGGATTCGAGGATATATGCCTCAGCGATTACTTCAGGGTCATGGAATCGTTTGTCCATTTGCCTGATTTGCTCCAAAAACCCAAACATAAGTGTGATCTTTCCCGAATACAAGGAATTGTATGCCATTTCAAGCAGAGGTTTAGAAGCTTTGTAAAGAGAAAGGTGGTTTTTCGATACGGTAATTGCTTTATTTAATAGAGTTTTTGATGAAATCGGATCGAAGATAAACAGAAACTGAGAAGCGACGCTGTAAATTTGAGGTAATAGGTAGAAAAACCCATGTTGTTCCGCGATATTGACTGCTTTTTCCATTGTAGCATACCATTGGGTCGCGTTGTTGGTCTGATGGTATATCTCCATCAAAAGACTATAGCACCGGATCTGGAGTTCTCGATAGAAATAGGCTTTGGTTTGATGAATGGAACCCAAAATTTCTCGGGCGATGTTCGATGAAAGCTCCCCCTTTCCCGACTTGAAAAGAGCATAGGCATATTCAAAAAGGATCCGATAATGGCTCAAAGAGGAATGAGCTCGGTTTTCATCACAGCCATCTTTCCTTGTTTCATACAAATGGATCACCTGGGGAAAAATCCGTTTTTGATTGAGTAGGGTCATCAGCAATGGAAGAAACCGAGGTTGCTCTTGCAGGATTCCTATAGTGCCGTCTGGAATCGATATACCCAAATGGGTTAGCAAAAAGGCTTCATATGCGGTTACGAAGGAAAAATCGTGGGTTGATCCTCGAGATACACCTGGCTTGATTAGATCCATGCCTTCATGCAGAAAGGTTAGGGCCTCCTGGGTCTTCTTTTCTGAGAAGAAGGCTTTGCGAGAAGCCCTTATATAAAGAGCAATAGCCGTCCGGGTTTTCCCTTCATTTTTATGATGCCACGCTTTTTTTGAAAGAGGGAGTTTGCTTTGACCCAAGGTTTTGTGGATCGGCGTTTTGTTTCTTGGATCAAGGGCACTATACATATCCTTCCATGTTGTTTGAAGAGTAAAAAAGTAGGGCCCATCCGTTTTTTTTATAATCAGACCAGAATCAATTGCTTTTTCAATGAAAGGTTTCCTTTGCGCGGAGTTCAGGTTCATCACTTCATAAAGCAAATCCAGTTCTGTTTGGTCGAATGTGCTGGAAAGGCAAGAAAGCAAGGAAATAAAGTGTTTGGTATTTGAATCCAAAGTCGATAATGAATGATTGATTCGCTTCTCGAAGCCATCTAGTGTTGTGAAATCGCCAATGAGGACCCATTGATTGTTTTGTATGGTAAGCATATTCTGGTTGGATAATTCTTGGAGAATATCGAAGAGATCCGTTGGGTATCCTCCGCTCACATGAAATAACCATTGAGGGAAATCAGGGTGTTCTAAAGTGAAGGCAGGGGAGAAAAGATTCTCGACGATCGCCTTTGTTTTCTTCCGATCAAATGGTTGGAGTTCATATTCCAAATCGAACTTCCAAATACTTTGGTTTGCGCTTGCAGCGGTAAAGAGTAAAACGGTTCTATTGGCGCTGTGTTCTTGGAGTTCTTTAAGCAGATCTAGAAGGAAGGGATCGATTTTAACCCAATCGGGTACCCACAAAGCGATCTTTGGAATGATGGAAAATAGCATTCGGACGATTGGTATCGGTATTTCAGAAGGTTTTGTCATATCGCAATTCCATAGAGATTCCAGTTCTTTCATGGTTAACCCAACAACTTCCGGATTTTCAATAAGTTGAACCAATTCCTTAATGAAAACGGAAGAATCCGGGCTTTCAATGACACTCCAATCGCTATTCCGCAATTCATTTTCGATAGACTTCATAAACTGGTCTTTCGCAAGTTCCGGTTCTCCAGTCAGCATAATAGAAGTCATCCCCTTTTTTTGATGGGTTTCAATCCATTGAAGGAGGGAGGATACTTCTTGATGTCTTTCGATGGTTTGAGGAAATGCGATTTCCCTTCTGCCGGGGGTTTTGCTAGAAAAAGAAATCTGTTGAAAGGAATAACGCTGAAAGTGATGGGCGAAATGGGTTGGTCGTTGATTTGGGTCTCCGTGAGTCATGCGCGATATAATCGGTTGCACAGAAGGAATATATTCCTGAGGGATCAAAAGTTCAAGGATTTTCCCCAGAATGTAGATGTCCGATCTTGGTGTTGGATGTTTGCCTTCCAGAAGTTCGGGGGCGACAAACAGACCGGACACTTCTTGGATTGTTTTTAGTTCATTCGGTTTGAGGTTCAACCATAAAGGGGGCAGTATGCACAGTTGATCGGAAAAAAGAAGGTTTTGGATTCCCCATACACCAAACCCCTCCGCAGAAATGTGATGCAGAGATTCAAAAGTGGAAACCAAGTTTTGAGCGACCTCTAAACGTAAGTAATGATCCGCAAGGATATCTTGTCCGTCTTTTTCATTGAAGTAAGGAAACATAAGCAAAGGAGACTTTCCATTTAAGTCAACAAAATCGGGTTCCAAAAAGGCTCGAGAGAATTTCGAAAAAAAGTGAAGACGAGAAGCCAGTCGGTCAGGAAAGTCTCCAATCGCGTTCGGATTGAGTTGTTTTGCTCTTTTATAAGAATCGTTGTATAAAACCAGGTGTTCATCCCCATCGTAACAACTTCGGAGCAAACGGACGATCTGCATAGATCATCTCCTTATTTGCATTGGGTTAATCGTTTTGGGATTTAGCTTCTTCTCCCAGCAATTCAAGAAGACGGTACTCAATCACACGGTCTTTCTGGAACTCATCCAGTTGAAGGTAAAAGTCGCTTGTATCTACGAGGGCTTGTAAAGGAACCAGTCCAACAATTTCCGAGCTTGCGATTGATACTCCATACCTTCTTGCTTCCGTTTTTACTGCTTCAAATACGCGATACAGCGTCGTCTTCTTGAAGTTGGTCATATTAATGGATACCTGAGTCATTTGCTTCTCTTCAAGTTCCATGCCCAATGCTTTAACATAACGAAACCCACCGCTTATATTGCGAATAGCCTTGGCAATCGACTTGGCTATATTCAAATTTTGGGTATTGAGGTTGATATTATATGCGATGAGGAATTCCCGAACGCCGATTGCTGTAACACCCGCGCTGGGATGTACCCTTCGAGGTCCAAAGTCCGGAATCCAATCATCGGAAAGGATTTTTTCCGTAAACTTCTCGTATTCTCCTTTCCGAATATCAGATAGGTTCTCTCGATTTGGCGCAGTGGCCGATTTTTCATAAAAATAAATAGGGATCCCAAGGGAATTACCAATCTCTTCACCCAAGCCTTGGACGATCTCGAGTGCATCCTCAATCTTTGTATCTTGCAAGGGAATTAGCGGAATGACATCAGTGGCGCCCATTCGCGGGTGTTCTCCTTTGTGGGTGCGAAGGTCGATCAATTCCATCGCTTTTTTGGTCATCTCATACAAGGCTTTTGCTACCTGTTCTCCGTCGCCTACAATGGTAACGACACTGCGATTGTGGTCTTTATCCATGGACCAATCAAGCACCCAAACTCTTTCTATTTTCTTCGCTTCTTGAATAATTGCTTCTACAACTTCTTGCCTTTTCCCTTCGCTGAAGTTCGGTACGGATTCAACCCATTTCATGGAACTCCTCCTTTATTCGAAATGATCGCTGATGCTTACATCTACTTTTAATGGGACTCGAAGAGGAGCTATTTGCTCCATCTCGTCCTTTAGGATATTCGCAATCGATATGGCTTCATCTTCCGGCGCTTCGATCACTAGTTCGTCATGGATTTGAAGGATGATGTATGCCTGTTTCCTTTCGGACTGGATCCGTTGATAAACACGGATCATTGCCAGTTTCATTATATCGGCAGCTGTCCCTTGGATTGGCGCATTGATGGCGATCCTTTCTGCTTCCATCCGCAATCGGCCATTATGAGCGTCGATCCAAGATATCTTTCTCTTCCTGCCGAATAGAGTGCGCACTTCTTTCGTTTTTTTTGCGCATTCTACCATACGACTCATGTACGACTTGACTTGGGGATAGGTTTTGAAGTAGCCTTCGATAATTTGGGATCCTTCTGAGTTGCTCAAACCAAGTCTGGAAGACAAACCATAAGAAGAAACTCCGTAGATGATCGAGAAATTGACCATCTTTCCAATCCTCCGCATATCATTGGTAACCTCTTTTTCTTCCACACCAAAGATGGCTGAGGAAGTAAAGGTATGGATATCTTTGTCCTCCTGAAACGCGCGAATTAACTGGTGATCATTGGCAATATGAGCCATTAGTCGAAGTTCGATTTGCGAATAATCCGCCCCAATCAATTTCCAACCCTTTTTTTGGGGGATTACCGCCTGTCGAATCTTCCTTCCTTTTTCGTCTTTCACAGGCAGGTTCTGTAAATTTGGGTCCGAACTGCTTAAGCGTCCTGTTGCCGTTCCTGTTTGGTGAAAAGAAGTGTGGACTCGTTTTGTTTGGGGATGGACAAGAAGTGGAATTGAATCCACATACGTAGATTTGAGCTTGGCGACTTTCCGATATTCTAAAAGCAAACGAGCGACTTCGTAATCACCAGCCAATTCCTCCAAGACGGCCGCGCTGGTCGAATAGACTTTGCTTTTGCTGGTTTTTCCTTTGGCGGGTAATTGCATTTTTTCGAATAAGATCTTTCCGATCTGACGAGGCGAATTGAGATTGAATGGTTCCCCACAAAGCTCATAGATCTGGTCTTGCAACCGTTCGATCTCTGTTCCAAATTCTTTGGATAATCGAGCTAAATACGGAAGATCGAAAAAAACTCCATTCTTTTCCATATTCATCAAAACAGGAATCAAAGGCATTTCAACTTCATGAAACAAAGAAACCAATTGCTCCCGTTCTAATGCTTCATTCGTTGTTCGATACAGTTCATAAGTCGCCAAGGCGTCTGTGCAGGCATATTGAGCAGCTTCTTTGATCGGTACCTCTGAAAAGTCTGTATACGGGTTATGGCCTGCTTTTTTCCTAAGTGTATCTTCAAAGGAATCCATTTCTATCCCCAAGCGATCTTTTGCCAAGACTTTTAGGCCGAACCCTCTTCGGTCTGGATCCAAAAGATAGGAGGAAACCATTGTATCAAAAATGTTCGTGGGCACAGGAAACCCCAATTGATTTACCACAGATAGATCGAACTTCAAATTATGCCCAACCAAAAGGGTTCTATGTTCAATAGCAAAATGCAGAATCTGTTGGAGAATGGATCGAGGCAGGTTTTCTCCCTCTTTGTGCTTCATGGGAAAGTACAAGACCTGTCGGTCAGGTAGACATAGGGAAAAACCAATGAGTTGAGCAGTCAGAGGGTCAAGAGAATCCGTTTCTATATCGAAACCAAATTCCGAAACCGATTGGATCCGATCCATAATCTCAGCGCTTGTTTTCGAAGTGACAATTTCGGGTTCAATGGGTACGGACCTTTTTTTGTGGTTCAGATCCGATCCAGTGTTATGCGCAATGTGAATTTGATTGGGAGAAAACATACGTTCCTGACCCGGATTTTGCTGAAGCTCCTCGATCATCGATTGAAACTCCCATTTTTCCAAAAGAGGGATGAGGTTCTCTCCAAGTCCCTGATATTCCAACTGCTCCAGTTGAATATCGATCGGAACGCAGTTATCCAGCTGAACGAGTTTTTTGCTTAAATAGGCGATATCTTGTTTTCCCTCTAGTTTGTTCTTATAGGAGTGGGTTACTTCATTGATGCGAGAGAAGATTTGCTCAATGGAAGAAAATGTTTGTAAAAGCTTGACAGCAGTTTTGGGACCAATTCCATTTACCCCAGGGATGTTATCGGATGAATCACCGATCAAAGCAAGATAATCTACAAACTGAGAAGCATCGATTCCATATTTTTCCTGGATGCGCTCGGGATCGTATCTCTTCAGTTCGGATACACCTGTTTCTGCGCGTAGAAGGTGGACATGATCGGTTACAAGTTGCATTAAGTCTTTATCACTGGTGATAATCCAAACTTTTCCAAATTGAGAACCGAACTTTTGAACGAGCGTAGCAATCAGGTCATCTGCTTCAAATCCTTCCGCTCCTAGGACATAAAGACCCAATGCGTTCGCTATTTCATATGCCGCGGGGATTTGCTTGATCAAGTCTTCCGGGGTCTGTTGACGAGTGGCTTTGTATTCATCGAACATCTCTTGGCGAAAGGTCTTTCGAGCCGTATCTATAGTGAAACAACAATAATCGTGCGGATGAATTCTGTCTTTCAAGAGTTTAATCAACATTCGGGCGAGGCCGTAAATAGCGTTGACTGGTTCTCCTGAGGTCGTCGATAATTCCCGGATTCCATAGAAGGCCTTGTAGATTAACCCCGTTCCATCAATTAAATACAACTCTTTGGTGTTCATCTAACTTACCTTCTCGCCTTGTAAAACAACCGGTTTTGTTTTGTTATGAGATATCCGATTTGCCATTATTGTCTCAATATGGAGTTCATGGTCTTCGTCATTGATTCGAATGTAGGATAATTCAGAGCGTTTCACAAACCTTTTTTGATCTCGTTTTGGGGCTTTCTCAACGACCGCTCTCCATGTGCCTGTGTTCACGTAAAATTTGTATTGTCCATCATAGGGCAGAATGAGGGTATCCTGGCGATGACGATGCCCAAAAATGAGACCCCTAAGGTTTTGATAGTCAATCTCCGGCATCGGACAATACCCATAGAAAGCAGATTCTTTCAGCCGATGCTCAGGATCTACGCCTCCCCGGAGCAAAATTTTCCGTGCGCGGTTTTTCATGTAGTCTGTAACTTTCATACTACGAAGCTTTGATATAGCTTTTACCATGGATTTTCCGACTCGGATGCCTCCAAACCGATTGAGGAACAGTTTGGAGAAATGGTGGGCAACAGGAAAGCTTGCTTTCATCCACTGTTTGGCATAAGCGGTTTGAAGCATTTTCAGCATTTCCGTAGTCCAAAGTTCCAGCAAATTGATACTTAAATTATAGGTTTTCATCACGTACTCAAACCATTCAAACATTTCTATATTCGGCCGAACATCATCATAATCCTTTAGAATGTTTTCAGGAACATCTGTATGCAAAATGACTTCCTCAAAGTGAACCATCATATAACGGGACATAAAATCTCCTAATGGAGGGATCAGTTTTCCGTTTTTGTCTTTGACAAAACGATTTCCCGCGTCGAAATTATTCCCATGGATTCCAAACACCCCCCATTGCTCGTCGTAAAAGTATGGGCGGATTTGCACACGAGAATGCCCCCCTAAAGCTTCACGCACTGCATTTTGGACCTTAAGGTTTGGAAGCATATAGTAATCATGATTCCCCACGATATACGTTATGGAATTCTTACGCGAAAACCGTTGAAAGGCTCGAAATACTTCTGAATGTTCCTGTACAATGCTATGGATGATCCGTTCATCAAGTTGATCAATGAGTTCATCGAAAGGAACCAAACCAATTTCCTTTACAATTTTCGTCTCAATGAGCTCAAGACCATCTCCAAGAATCACCAATTCAACATCTTCCCCACAGGCTAAAACGCTGTCAAGCAAACGTACCAATTCAGAGTCGTAGGAAAAATCATCCGTTGCATATCCATCTCCGATATGAAGATCACTGATAAAAAGTCGTTTCAATCTATTCTTCCTTCCCTATCGAGCTCCACCGCCACCTCCGCCAAATCCACTTCCCGCTCCTCCCGCTCCTCCCGAAAAGCCACCTCCGCTCTTGCTCTGGCTTGCATTTACGGTGGATTGCGCGGTGTTTCGAATACTATAGAACTGGGAAGCATAATAGGCAGTTCCAATGGTGTAAAAGTACGGGTGAGTGCTCTGTTCTTGCCAGATATCCTGAGGGATCATTTGCCTCAACGACTTTCTTACTTGTTCTGCAATTCCGAGCGCCGATGCATATACAAGATACTCCTCCCATATGACCACGGATTCAGGCGGATGCTCGGATAAAAGGGAAAAATCACTGAGAAATGCCTCAAAATTTCTCCATTTGGTATAATACTCCAAACCTTGGGGGGTCCATTGTCCAAATACTGTTTTCGGCATCAAAAGTATGATTAAACCACTTCCCCAAAAGAGGTATGAAAAAAGCAGCCCTATATCAAGCATATCGGGCGTTGCATTAGTAGTCATTAGTGTAGGGGTTGCAAAGGCCAGAATCATTAAGAGGATTCCCAAAAGCTTGGAGAGGGTATTTCCCCCTCCTCTGAAGAATTTCCGAGCCAATGATTCAGACCGAACCTTGTGTTCAAATGTTCGAATCTTGCTTGAAAAAGCTTTCGCTTTGGAAACAGACTTTTTTAGCTCTTTTTTTAGGCCCCCAAAATCAAATACTCCGTCCTTGGCGAATTCTTTTAGTAAAGACAAAAATTCTATTTCATAGGGAGAAAGGTGTTCAGAGGGGTTTTTATCGAGAATTCGGATTCCTGGGTTTTCTTCACCCCCAAGTTCGATGGATCCCATCCGGTAGAGATTCATGATTGTTGCCCCGATTCCATCTTGATCCAAATTGCCTACTCGATTCTTCACGATGACATTCACGATCGCAGGAGCATCTTTAGTCGGCAACTCTCGTTCGTAAATCCCTTCATATGCGATTTTGGGTTCCTTCCCCATTTTCCGGTATATGAGAAGAATCAACAACCAATATCCAAGGAGGATTACCCATGGGAGGATTCGTTTTGCCAAAACTTGGCGCGTATATTCGGATTCTTCCCGCTCTACATCGCTCCATGAAAGCCCAGGATTGGACGCTAAACTCAACCCTTCATAGGAAAAGGGTTCAAAGACAGCCCGGATCTCTCCGTACCCAAATGGCGGGAGGCGATCTATAGTTACTTCAATCTGGTTTTGATTCTGTTGAGAAAGGGTCTTATGATCGATTTGCCCCATGGGATGGGGAAAGACCTCTTTTAGACTCATAAATGAAGGGTAAAGCAACGAGTAATGGATATTGGAAACAGGAGCATCCCAGTCTTTCCCCCAAAATGTCGGGAAAAACTGAACAATGTCTGACCCAGCCTCAACAGTGTTCCGCATCGTATAGCGAACATGGAGAGTTACATTTGGATGCTCAACTGGATCCAACCTTTGCCCGGAATGAAGAGGAACTAACCAAATTTCAGCTTCTACGCGATTTTGTGACTTGTGGATATAGGAAACATGTTGGGATTCTATTCCTTCTGTCCAGATTTCTGGGGAAAGAATCTCGACATATCTTCCCGTAGGAATATTCCGATATAGCATCCGAAAGGGTTTTCTCATCGAATAGGTAATTGCTTCATGGACATGCAAATCCCCATTCGGGAGGATTTCATGAGTAATATCAACATGCGAAATCGAATATACGGAGTTCAGACTCCATAAGAGATAAGGATTTCCTTCCCAACCATCCTCGCGAATCATTTGAACGACTAAAAACACGCCGGTCGCAAAGATCCCGACAATGATCATATATCCGATCCTTTTTTTGCTCATAATCCTCCTCCTTTAAGCGTATTATACCATGGCCCTCTTCTATTCTTCGTGAGGAGAGGTAAAAGAAACCAAAGGGGTTCTTCCTATGAAAAAAAGAAGTAATACGAGATAATCAAGATCAATCCCACTAGAAGCAAAGTTAAAAGCATTCCGAGTGCAAAGTCCATATGCTTCTTTTTTTCCTTACGAGAAGTTTGAGAAAGCCTGTTGGTTTTTTGCCCTGTCATCTTTGCCATTACATCTGCCAAATTCATCGAGTCTTTTTGGGCAGACTGCTGTAAATTCCGCAATCGTTTTCTCATCCTTGATGGATCGTACATTAGGCGGATGGTTCGAAGTACAATCGATTTCGCGATTACGGATTCTCCTATTTGAACTTTGATCAAAACATGATTTTTTGAAGGAGAAGGCAAAAGTTCTTTCGATACTAAAGTGCCTTCGATAGGGACGGTGTTCTTTCCTTCTACATCAAAACAATCAGGCATCGCTTCCATCAATATACTTTTTTGCTCGTCATCGAGGAATCCCAAAAGGGTGCAAAACAAAGGATCCCCAATGTCAAACTCGTCGATCGATGTTCCATCAATGGGATCGACGATTGGATACACTTCTGGAATCGAAATCAAGTCATCACGGGCTGAGATTTTGGGGAAAGCTGAAATGCTTGATTCTTTATCACTCATAAATTCCGAAGTGACCTGTTCAAATGTTGATGTTTCCACAAGAAAATCGATTTCCGTTCCACTAGTCCAATTATCGAACATACTTTGGATTTCTGCTCGAACCAAATCGGGAGAATTTTCTTCTATAATCGCTGCCAATCGAGATGAAAGAGCATCAGGTCCCCCCTGTTTCTTAACCTGATAATCCAAATAGCGAGCAAACTCCCCTGTCATTGAACTGGTTTCCGCACTTTTGCCCATCATTTCTTGAAAAAAAGAATTCATGTATTCTTTGTACCCTGGTAGTGGGATATGGAGATCAATGCTTACCAAACGCGCGTATCTGCGGGGAAAATTGATAAACCGATATTCAAGCCGTTCTCTGGGTTTCCCAAAAAAATACCCCAAGAAATATTCGTCCGAGTTCTTTGAGTCTGCCTTGATCTTAATTGTAAAAAAGTCGAAGAGCATTAGCGTCACACTTCTTTTTGGTGTAGTAAATACCCGCCACTTTGGATCTCCAGATCTGTAAAGTCCTGATGGGTAACATTGCTGTGAACAACGCAATTCTTCCCGATTTTGGCAGCGGAAGGTATTTGGGCTTGAGACCCAATAATTGTAATATTGCTATCGTATACTTTGGGATCATATGTGTTTTGAGTCCACTCCCCAAATCCAAGATGCGCTTTTTCCCCTATTATTGCATCCTCAGCTGTAATCACATGGTCTAGTTGAGCGCCTTCGTGCACTTGAGTTCCTGTAAGAAGAATGGAATTCCGGACCACAGCATTCGGCGCGATATAGGTTCCTTGGAAAACGACAGAGTCTTCTACTACTCCATAGATCTCTGATCCTTCGCTTGCCAAACTATTTACAACGACCGCGTTTTCGCCAAAAAAGGCAGGGGGCATTTCGGGGGTTCGCGTGAAAAACCTCCAATTTGGGTTATACAAGTTGAGTTGCGGAATCGGGTGGGTTAGTTCTATATTGGCTTCCCAATAGGATTGGATGGTTCCAACATCTCTCCAAAACCCTTCAAACTCGTAAGCGAACAGGCGCTCGTTGGGATTCTGGACGATCTTGGGTATGATATCTTTTCCAAAGTCATGGGAGGATTCTTGGTTCTCTTCATCATCCATGAGCAGATCTCGTAAATAATCCCAATTGAAGATATAAATCCCCAACGATGCAAGGGTGCCTTTGGCTAATCTGGGTTTTTCCTGAAATTCAACAATTCTCTTTTCGAGATTGGTTACCATGATCCCAAAACGGTGCGTTTCAGTAAGCGGAACATTCATGCAGGCAACAGTGGCTTGAGCGCGAACCGAGATATGGTACTCCAACATATCCATATAGTCCATTGCATAAATATGGTCTCCAGACAGAATAACCACATATTTGGGGTTGTGAGAATCAACGAAATCGTGGTTTTGGGATATTGCATCAGCAGTCCCACGAAACCACACATTCCCGGTTTCAAATGTGTACGGTTGGAGGATCGTAACCCCACCACCTTTTCGATCTAGATCCCAAGGGCGACCAATGCCAATATGTGCGTTTAGTACATGAGGTTTATATTGAGTAAGAACTCCTACTTTATAGATTCCTGAGTTCACGCAATTGCTCAAGGCAAAGTCAATGATCCGGTATTTCCCCCCAAAGGGAACAGCAGGTTTTGCAAGGCTTTCACTAAGAACACCAAGCCGAGTTCCTTGTCCACCGGCCAGAATTAGTGCTAATACGCCTTTTGTCACGGATACCCCTCCTTATATGACGCTTCCTTTTTCGTAAACCATCAAATCTTCTGGCCTGCCGATCACTCTTTTTTCGTTTCGAACAAGGGTTTCTTTATCCAAAATGGAAAACTTGACTTGGGCGCCTTCTTCGACCACGCAATCTTGCATCAGGATCGAGTTTTCAACTGAAGCCCCCGATTTGACCCGAACCCCTCTTGACACAATGGAATTCAGGACTCGGCCAGAAATAACGCACCCATCCGATATGATGGAGTTTTTGATAAAAGCAGTATTTGTGCATTTGGGGGGTGGGAGATCCTTCAATTTTGTGTGGATGGTGACGTCTGAATAAAAGAGCTCTTTGCGAATATTTGAGTCTAGGAGATCCATGTTGGTCCGATAATATTCCCAAATCCCTTTTTTAATATTCCTCCAATACCCTTTGTATTCATAGGCAAAAAATCGGAGCCGTTGGAGATTCGGAAGCAAGACATCCAAAAGCAGGTCAAAGTTTTGGCTATGGGGTATACTATGATACAGAAGATCCATCAGAAGGTGTTTATTGATAAAATACACACCCATGAAGGCTTTTGTGCCCATGGGTTTTTTCGGTTTTTCTACAAAATCCACGATCCGCCCATCTTCTGCTGTTTGGATAATCCCGTACTCTGAAGGAGTGTAGGAATCATTGAGTTCTTTATATAAAAAGGTGATATCGGCGCCTTTGGCGAAATGATAGGAAAACATTTGCGCAAAGTTAAAGGTATATATATGATCGCCTGATCCGATTAGAACATAATCTTCGTCACTTCTTCTCAAAAATGTCATATTTTTGAAGACGGCATCTGCTGTGCCTTGATACCACAACTGAGTATCAGCGCCTATATAAGGCTGTAAAAGCATAAGACCACCATGCTTCCGATCCAGATCCCATTCCTTTCCTGCTCCAAGGTGGTCAAAAAGACTACGAGGACTGTATTGTGTTAGAACCCCCATTTTTATTAGCCCAGAATGAACCATATTACTTAGAGTGAAATCGATAGCCCGATATTTCCCGGCAATCGGGACAGCGGCGCTGGCGCGTTTGGTTGTTAACAGACCAAGGGTTTCTCCTCTTCCCCCTGCGAAAATGATCCCCAAGACCTTCATCCGCATCTTCCCCCTCTCTCTTGCTTAGTAATTATAACACGACTGTTGCCATCATTTCATCCCATGGAGTACGATTTCGTGGGTTATTGGAGCTCAATTCGGGGTTTTGCCAGAGGATTTTCAATCATTAGGAACGCTTTTTCAGCACTTCTTTGAGAGCTTGGGCGATATCCAGACTTGTCATATGATATTTTTCCAACAAGAAAGGAATCTTTCCGACTTCTCCAAAGTGATCTCTGACCCCCACTCGTCGCATCGGAACGGGATGCTCTTCGCAAATAACTTCTGAAACTGCGCTCCCCCAGCCATTCAAAATGCTATGGTTTTCAGCGGTCACGATTGCTCCTGTATCTCGGGCAGCAGACAGAATTGACGGTTTGTCAACCGGTTTGAGGGTGTGCATATTGATCACTCGAGGTCGAATCCCTTCTTTTTCCAGAATATGAAAAGCTTCCATGGCAAGCAATACCATAATTCCAGAAGCAATAATCGTTCCGTCCGTTCCTTCCAGAATGGTTACGTTTTTTCCGATTGCAAATGTATCCCTCTCGCTGAAAAACAGGGTTTTGCTTTTCCGATGCATCCGAAGGTATACAGGACCCTCTAGGTCTATCGATTGCTGAATGAACTGAACCAATTGGTAACTGTCCACGGGTTCGATAATGGTCATTCGAGCCAGACCTCGCATAATCCCAGCATCTTCAAAGCTCATATGAGTGCCCCCGTTGAGCTCAGCAGTTACGCCCGGATCGGTTCCACCCACACGAACGGGAAGATTGGAATAGGCAACAGAAATGGCATTTTGGTCAAAAGCGCGTCGAGTGGCGAAGGGTGTAAAGCTCGTTGCAAAAGGGATTTTCCCCATATTGGCTAACCCGGCTGCAATTCCGATCATATTTGCTTCAGCCACCCCTACATCAAAAAAACGATCCGGGTGTTCTTCTTTGAAAGGGGCGGTACCCGATGCTTTCATCAAATCAGCTTCAAGGACAACGATTCTTGGATCGGTTCGCGCTAGCGCGCATAAAGTCTCCCCAAAAACTTGGCGCATTTCCATGCCTTCAACCATGAGAAACACCTCCCAGCTCCTGTAAGGCTTGAAGCATTTGATCTTCGCTTAGGGGCATATTATGGGAGCTTACCTTTCCTTCCGCAAAGGAAATGCCTTTCCCTTTAATCGTCTCCAAAATGATCATAGTTGGTTTTCCTTTTGTTTCCAACGCTATATCAATAGCATTACAGATGGCTTCAAGGTTGTGGCCGGGAATTTGAATCGTGTGCCATCCGAATGCCTTCCACCGATCGGAAAGCGGATCCATACAATTGATCTCATCTGTTGTTCCATCGATTTGCATTCGGTTATAGTCCAAGAATACCGTTAGGTTGTCCAACCTCTGATTGGGCGCATACATAGCGGCTTCCCAAATTTGGCCTTCTTGGCTCTCGCCGTCCCCGATCAATGCATATACCCGGATGGGCATTCGATCAATTCGTGCGGCCAAAGCCATTCCTATGGCTGCTGACAATCCTTGCCCCAAAGAACCCGCTGTCATATCCACTCCGGGGGTCTTCAGACGGTCGCAATGACTCGGAAGATTGGTATTTGGCTGATTTAGCGTATTAATCCATTCGTATGGGAAATAGCCTTTATCTGCTAAAACAGCATACAAAGCAGGACCAGCATGTCCTTTGGAAAGGACGAAGCGATCTCTTTCAATCCATTTGGGGTTAGTGGGATCCACACGCATATATTTATAATAGAGCGCAGCAAGGACATCAGCGATAGACAAAGCACCACCCACATGCCCAACTCCAAGTTTTCCGATCATCTCGATGGTGATTTTTCGAATCGTACTTGCTTTTTCTTCCAAACGTGTCAATTCTTTCTGTTCCACCCAAACTCACCTCGATATTTGATTTGAATTGATAGAAGACGATTCTATGAAAACAAGCCGTTCGCAACCTTCATCGGTTGATTAAGCTCAGTCGGCGTACTGTTTCCTCGGATGGTCGTCCATCGGGGTCCCATCCTCGATACTGATAGTATTCATCTAATAATTGCTCTATTTTGGGCAACACACCTTTTGCAGCCCCTGAAGGGCGAGATTCCGTCGATAATCTTAGGGGAAGACCATCATCTGTTTTCCGGATCCCCAAATGGTAATTGATCATTCGTTTTTGGTTGAAAATTCTCTCTCCAATTTCGAGCAATTCATCGGTTGACATTGTCCAATTCATAGCCGCATTCACCAAATCCACCGTGTGTTGGGGAGAAATCCCGGATTTGATTATAAACTTGCACAATCCCAATGGATTATAGACGGAGAAATAGTCTTGGAAGTCTTTGGAGACCTTTGCTTTTCCCGAAGAGTCATGAGGGTCCAGGGTGGAAGGGTTATACCAATCCGGCCAACGGGATCCATACCCCATCCAATACGAACACCCTTCCAAATGGCATCCTCCCCGATTTGCGGTGGAGTAATTTACAGCCATGTCGACAAAAGCCCTTGGGTCATGATAGGCAACTTCCAATCCTTTTACATGAACTGCGAACTCCTCTGATCCAGGAAATGCCTTTGAAGCATTGCGTACCCCTGATCCCAAAATGATTCCCAACCCTTGCCGGTGAGCTATGGAGTGGATCATTTGAATCATGGCATTCGCGTCTCCCCATATGGGTTTTATGCCACTCAATCTATCAGGAGGGATTAGCTTTTTCTCGAAGGCTTCCATAGCAAAAGCGATCGATGCGGAAGTACTGATTGTATCTAGGCCATACCGATTGCACAGTTCATTCATATATAGGATCGCTTCCAGATCATCACATAAACAGTTTCCACCAAAACCGCCAAGTGTCTCATATTCAGGTCCGTGACCTTGTATCACTCCAAATCGTTCTGATTCGGCATGGACACTTTTGCTACAACCAATCGGGCATGCAAAGCAATGGTTGTGTTTACCCAGGTATTTCGGGTATATCGATTGACCCGTAATCTTTGCTGCTCCCTCTTTCCAACTGCCCATTTTCCAGTTTTTTACAGGGAAATCGCCTGCGTTTTCTGAGGCAACGACTCCTCCTGCAGTACCCAATTGAGCCATAATTATGGTGGTATTTCGAAGGAACCTGTTGAGGAATAGAGCAACATTGCGAAACTCTTGAACATTGGGGTATCCTGGTCGTCTTTCCCCTTTTACTACGATTGCTTTGAGGTTTTTGGAGCCCATTAGGGCTCCCAGGCCCCCTCTTCCTGCGGCACGAGTATGCTCTATTCCCCCATGAAGGATCGCAGAGAGTAGAACTTGGCGCTCTCCAGCGATACCGATGCTGGCTGACTGACTATTGATTCCATGGCGTTGCGCAAGTGTTTTATCGGTTTCAAAGTGATCTTTCCCCCATAGATCGCTTGCATCATAGAAATCAACGCGGTCTTCTTGGATGAGCACGTACGTGGGACTGTCCGATTTCCCTATAATAACGATTCCATCCACTCCGGATCGATTCATTTGGGTTCCAAATGTCCCACCCATGTTGGCTTCATTCCAAATTCCTGTAAGGGGCGAAATCGAGCACCAGGTTGTACGACAGGCAGTAGGAGCAAAGCTTCCAGTAAGCAAGCCATTAAAAACCATTAATGGCATATTCGGCGCGAAAGGGTCTTCTGGGAATAAGGGGAAAAGGCTCATCAATTTGGCAGCAAATCCGCTTCCCAGAAACAAAGAATAGAGATCCCTTTCAGGAATCTGTTTCCATTCCACTGATTGCCTACAAAGGTCGATTTCTACATATCTCTGATTCAAAATCCCTTTACCGGGTGTCATTCCGACGCCCCTCCCGTTTTTCGGTTCCGCAAATCCATCGGGCCGGTAAGTCCCATTCTTTTGGATTCCAATTCAAAAGAGGATCGATTGGAAGAGTGGACTTGATGCTTTACCGTATTGTACCACAATATCTTCATCAAAAGACCGAAAGCGTTGATCCCATGGTACAATATAGCTGATCATTCTTGGATCAATAGTCTGCCAAACCCCAGATTATCCAAATATGGGTTCCTCAGTTGAGTGTTATTGAGACTGGAACCCATATATAAATGATTCGTCGAAGCGGGGTATATTCATTGATTCCAAAGCCGTTGAAATTCCTGAGAATCAGTTCAAATTCGTTTCAATGATGTATGAGGAGTCCACAAGTCGATTCTAATGATTTGGAGGGTAAAAAAGTGGATTGGGAGGTATTCTTCGAGTCACAAGTGTACACATTGGGTATTTTGCCATTGCTGATTTTTGGGGCGCGCGTTCTAGATGTGTCTTTGGGCACAATGAGGATAATCTTTGTTTCTCGCGGAAAAAGGAAACTTGCACCCATTATTGGGTTTATCGAAGTTTTAATTTGGATTTCCATCATGCGTGAGATCATGCAAGGAGTGAATAATCCAATCAGCATTTTGGCCTATGCTTCAGGGTTTGCTGTTGGGAACTATGTGGGAATGCTATTGGAGAACAAACTGGCCATCGGGTTGGTTTCCATCCGGATCATTACAGTAAAAGACCCTACATCCCTCGTAAGCACTTTGCGAGCAGCGGGTTATGGCACCACGATTATCGATGCATGGGGTGGGACTGGACCAGCTAAGATAATCTATACCATCATTCGGAGAAAAAACCTTCCAAAAGCAGTAGAAATGATTCAAGGCTTTGATGCTAAGTGCTTCTTCTCGATCGAAGATATCAAATCAGTACGGGAAGGAGTATTTCCCGTTGAGCGATCCTTCAAAAAACTTGATCCGGCTTTGTTGTGGCATAGAAAAAAAGAGAAGTAACCTGATCAGTTCGTTTGAGCTTTCTCGTACTTCTTAAAGATTGTTTGCACTTGATCGGGCACTCCTTGTCTTTTTCCCGGAAGACAGGCATCCGCTTTAACTTCCTTTTTGGCTACTGCTTTCCCAAAGCCTTCACATCCGGGATACCCACAAGCTCCGCAATTGATTCCCGGGAGCAAATTGATAATTTCCTGAACCAATGGGTCTTCTTTTACTTCAAACTTTTTCGCTGCGAAAGCCAAGAAAGACCCGGCTCCAAACCCAAGTATGCCTAACAGAAGAATGCTGTAAACTATGATCATATTCATTCACCTCACACACGAATCATTCCAGAAAATCCCATAAACGCCATTGAAAGGATCCCTGCTGTAATCAACGCACTAGCTAACCCTTGAAACGGTTTCGGAATATCGGCAAACTCAAGTTGTTCGCGAATCCCAGCGAATAATACCAGCGCCAATCCAAATCCTAGCCCTGCCCCAACGGCGTGAAAAACTGTTTCCAAAAGAGTGTATTGGTATTGGATATTGATGAGGGCTAATCCGAGGATTGCGCAGTTTGTTGTTATTAAAGGCAAGAAGATCCCCAACGCTTCGTACAGAGCAGGAGCGCTTTTTTTTAGGAAGATTTCGACAAACTGAACTAGGGTAGCTATGATCAAGATAAAAACGATGGTTCTGAGAAAGCCAAGACCCATCGCTTCGAGAAGACTATTGAGGAACCAAGTAATCACACTTGCGAGAACCATGACAAAGATGACAGCCATACTCATACCCAAAGCGGTTTCGACCTTTTTCGAAACGCCCAAGAAAGGACAGATCCCGAGGAATCGTTGAAGAACAAAGTTATTGACAAGAATTGCGGAAAGAAAGATAACAAAAATCCTCATGATTGTCCCTCCTTCTTCGTTATTGGCTCCTTTTTCGTTTTTTCTTTTGCTTTTGCCGCTTCTTGTCGAGAAATAGAAATCCAATTCAGAAGGCCGGCCATCAACCCCAGTGTAATGAATGCACCAGGTGGAAGGATGATTACAAAGACATTGAATGCGTCTCCCCAAAGGGTAACGCCAAAAACCGTGCCGCTTCCGAAAACTTCACGAACAGCTCCCAATGCCGTTAACACGAGAAGAAACCCAATTCCAATTCCAAGGCCATCAAGGATGGAAGGGATTATGGAGTTTTTGCTCGCGAAGGCTTCCGCTCTCCCCAAAATCACACAATTCACTACGATCAGCGGGATGAAAATCCCAAGCGTTTTCCAAAGTTCGTATGTGAACCCATGCATGAGTAAATCAATCATTGTAACAAATCCGGCAATAATAATGATAAAGATTGGAATTCGGATTTTCGCGGGTACCATCTTGCGAATCATCGAGATAACGATATTGGACATAACCAAAACGCTCATGGTAGCGACACCCATTCCGAGCCCGTAGATTGCGCTGGTCGTTGTTGCTAGGGCTGGACACATGCCCAAAGCCTGGATCAGCACCGGATTGTTATCAGTGATTCCTCTTCTAAGGATCTGGATTGAGTTGGCCATATCATCTCACCTTCCCTTCGGATGCAAGAAGCTGGGTCATCGTATTGATCGCGTTGGCAACAGCCCGAGCGGTGATGGTAGCTCCAGTCATTACATCACTGGTCAAGATGATCCCTCTCTGCTTTGCGTTTTGGATTTGTGCTTCGGATCGTCCAACAGAACCGCTAGAGTCCTGATCGACGAAAACCCCCGAAATGAGCCCGGATTGCGGAATTTCCGAAAAGCGCGATTTGATGGTTTGATCAGCGATCTTTGCGCCTAACCCCGGAGTTTCTTGAGAAAAATCAAGGATTTCAATCCGATACAATTGCCATGACTCATCTGTTTCCAAGAACGAGGCGATAATCGTTACATCCCCTCCGTATCCAATGCTGGAAGCAGTGAGCAAAAGAGCTTTCCTTCCGTCCAAAGTGTAGAAAGCATACGCTGGGGAGGCCACAGACCCTCGATACTCTGCAGACTCAAATAGAATTCCTTCATCCGAAGATTTCCAGATTCGTTGATCCAACTCTTCCATATTCTTGGGCACTTGTGATTCATCGATCATTAATCCTTGATCATCCGACAGGATGGTTTTGATGGCAGCAAGTTTTTCTCGTAATTCCGCTTGAGAAATGGGATCGAGAGTGAGTAAGTATACCCCGGAGAGGATAAGTGCGACTACTAGCGCAAAGGCCATAAGAATCAGGCCGGATCGAAGGTAGCTACCCATTGCTGCGCACCTCCTTCGGTTTAATCCTTGTTTGCCCAAGAATCCTCGGACGGGTGTATCGATCTATGATGGGCTTAAAGGCATTCATGATAAGGATGGAATAAGAAACTCCCTCAGGCATACCACTGAAGAAACGGATCAATACCGTGACCACACCACATCCTATTCCGAAGATCAATTGGCCTTTCATTGAAGAAGGAGATGTAACCATGTCAGTTGCCATATACAAAGCTCCAAGCAATAAACCACCCGATAAGATATGAAAGAGAGGTGAACCAAACTGAGTTCCATCGATACCAAAGAATACAGAGGTCATCAGCAGGACAGACCCGATATAACTGATTGGGACCAGGAGTTTAATTCGCATCCGGATAATCAGATATACGCATCCAATGAAAAGCATCAAAGCACTAATCTCTCCCAAAGAGCCTCCGATATTCCCTAAAAAAAGATCTCCATAAGAAAACTGGTTGGAAGCCTGTTCAAATCCGCTTCCTTGAAGCAATCCCAGAGGAGTTGCGCCAGTATAAATCCCTTCCCACTGTGCAGGAGATGCCCCAGTAACCGCTTCTCCCAGGGCCCAAGCGCGGGGGATTTCAAATCTCGTCATCTCGATCGGAAAAGAAATCATAAGAAAGACTCTCCCAACGAGAGCAGGGTTGAAGGGATTATGCCCAAGTCCACCGTACACGTGTTTTCCGATACCAAGAGCAAAGAGCAACCCCAAAAGGAGAAGATACCATGGAAGGGTGGAGCTGACATTCAAAGCTAATAAAAGACCGGTAACCGCAGCGCTGCCATCGCTTATAAAATCCGTTCGTTTTCTAAGAACTCGCATGATAAATAGTTCGATCAACTCAGCTCCCACAACGCCTAGAATACAAAGGATCAACGCTCGATGCCCGAAACTCCAGATCGACCATAAGGTTGCTGGTAACAATGCAATGAGAACGTCAATCATTACCTTTCGAACTGAATCATTTCGTCGAATATGTGGGGCTGGGGAGACAATGAGTTTTGGCATACTCATTTCCCTCCTTTCAAAGTCTGATATACCTTTTTGGCGAGTTTGAAATGTTTCACGTGTTCAATTTTCGAGGGACATTGATATGCGCAACTGCCACACTCACAACAACTCATCAAACCAAGTTCCACTGCTTGATCATATTTCCTGCTTTTCGCCAGTTTTACCAGCTCATTAGGAAGAAGACCCATAGGACACGCATGAATGCAGTATCCGCAATTGATACAGTTTTGTTCTACTGGCGGGGATTTTTGCGAAGGTTCTAACAGCAGAATCCCTGAAGTCCCTTTCATTACGGGGACTTCGGTCGATGGTACTGCAATACCCATCATCGGACCGCCCATGATGACTTTGCTCAAGTCCCCCTTCCATCCTCCTGCAAAGTCGATGATATCTTGAATGGGCGTTCCAATTCGGACGATCAAGTTTTTGGGTGTATTCACACCTTCGCCCGTAAAGGTCAGTCCCCGTTCATATAGAGGAATCCCGTCAACAACAGCTCGAGCGATTGCAATACACGTTGCTACATTATGGACGATTGATCCGACAGAAAAGGGGAATGAGCCAACAGGGACTTCCCGATTCAACAGCGCCTTAATAAGTTGTTTTTCCGCTCCCTGTGGATACTTGGTTCGCAAAACCTGTACTTCTATGGAGGGATTGGAATTTGCAACCTTTTTCATTACTTCGATCGCTTTCGGTTTGTTGTCTTCAACCCCGATCAACGCTTTTTTCGCTCCTAAGACCCGAAGAAGAATCCGAATCCCTTGGAAGATTTCATGGGGAAATTCGAGCATCATCCGATAATCTGTTGTAAGGTAGGGTTCACATTCGGCCGCGTTGATCACGAGATACTCAATGGGGTTCTTCATTGCTTCGATGTACTTGGCATGCGCGGGAAACGCAGCGCCACCCATCCCCACAATCCCCGCTTCTAGTATCCGTTGATATAGAGCCTCCTTCGGGAAATTATCGAATTCACTCATTGGTTCCATCGGATCGATCACATCTCCGCTCGTCCGTTCAATCACCCAGGCTTCCATGGGTTTTTGATGGACTGGATGGAACACCTTGGTAATCTCGAGCAATTTTCCTGTCACAGGGGAGTGAACTGGCGCAGAGATGACACCGCTGTGCTTGGCAATCAATTGCCCGGTTTTAACCTCTTGCCCAGGTTCTAAAACGGGTTGCGCATCCCGTCCAATGTGTTGGGACAAGAAAACCACAGCTCGGAGTGGGGGTGGCATCACTTCATGCGGACAATCTTCCGATATAGCTTTTCTATCAGGCGGGTGAACCCCTCCCCGGAAGGTGAATAATGACATACGGAATCCTTCCTCCCTTCGCATTTATGAATAATGAAACGCGTTTTTAACTGCGGAAGTCCTTTGTTAACTCTTCAATCCATTGAAGCATCATCCCAAACCGTTCCTCCTGGATTCGAACGAAATCGTTGTTATGGATTTGGAATTGGCGATCGCGACTTTTGGAAAGGGCATAGGCAATCTCAGTTGCGCGCTTGTTACGGAAAAACGACTGAAACCCATGAAAGTACGATGACATTTTTAGGGTTTTATGGATTAAGAACGGAACTCGGAAGAAGGATGCGACAATTCCTCCGTGAAGGCGTTCGCTAATCAGCCAATCGCATGAGGCGATTGTATCGGTTATCTCATTAATATCCCCCACTCTAAGGTTGGTAGGAATGATTGGTTTTAGCCTTTTCTCAAGTTCCGAATGGATCTCAAGCTCTTCCCGGGCATGGGAAACCATTAGTTCAATCTCCCTAATTCCTTCAGATTGAAAGAGCGGAACCATCTCCTCAATATTTGGCCAAGGGGTTTTCAGCATAATCCCGAGTTTTCCGCTCCCACCAGTGGGTTTTTCTTTATTCTGCAGAAACCCATATCCCAAATCTGTTCCCATTCGTGCGTTGGGGGAGTATCGAAGGGCATATCGGTAAGAAACTTGGTCTCGGAGTATGGACGTACACAATGGATGGGCCAAGATTGCCTGTAACCGCTTATAGTGATAGCGTCGGGAGATTTTGCCAAACCCATGGCCCAATAACACAAGCGGTTTGTGTTTTTTTAGTGCAGACCTTGCTAAAGAATCATAGTACCAAAAACTCCGATGGCTGGTTTCATCCTGAAAGATATTTCCTCCACCGCCAACCACAAGGTCACTTCGTCGGATCGCTTGACGGATATCCCAAAGCGATGTCCGAAGGACATTTTCGATTCGCATGGTACCGAGTTTTCGAGATCCTTTTTTTGGATGAAGCACCATCAGCTCTTGGACGCCGAGGTCCTTAAAGATCTTCAAACAACTCCTCAGAAGGATTTCATCCCCATAATTCGAAAATCCAAAATACCCAAAAAGGAAGATGCGAATAAGCAATCACTCCGTTTGAATCATATCAAAACCCAAAAAACCCTTAGGCAGAACGACCATCAATTAGAACTTGTTGTAAAAGAGAAAGAGCGTACTCAGAATGGAACCGCATAATTATACCATGGAATCGTCATTTACTCAATGATTTGGATTTCTTTGAGTTGAGGCACTAAGCCAATCAATGCCTGCGCAAACAGTTGTTCGGAATCATCATGTTCCATCAAAATAACAAATATGCCCTTCATCAGAAGATTTTGTACTTGGTGGTATCCCAAATCAGATGTAATAAAAAGGTGAGTATCGGGAGGAAGACGATCAATCAGACAACTGCCGCTTCCGTTACAAACCGCTATATTTCGGACGGTTTGATCAGGTTTTCCATACATTCGTAAATACTGGATATGCGAAAATGAAGTATGAATCCTTTCCCGAATCTCTCTCATGCTTTTTGGCGGGTCATAATGTCCATACCGACCAATACCGTTCTTTGCGCCACCTTTCGGGTCTGTTAAGGAAAGGAGATCATATGCGATCTCTTCATAAGGATGAACTGCTCTGATTTCTCTCAGCAACTTTGGAATTTGCTCTTCCGAGACTATCGTTTCGATTTTGGTTTCCTCTACCTCTTCCAAATTCCCAGATGAACCAATAAATGGGCGGGTCTTTTCTCCTGGCCGAAACGTACCCAACCCTTCGGATGAAAAGGTACAGGTAGAATAGCCGCCAATCCAACCCGCTTGAGATCTGTCAATGGCTTCAATCACCTTTTTTCGAAAAGGTTGAGGAACAAACACCTGAAATTTGAATATCGCAGGATTTTGGATCTTTTGAATCGGTTGAATCGATGATATCCCCAAAGTTTGGATAAAGAGATCGCATATTCCTTCTTTGATGATATCAATTGGGGTGTGGATCGCATATACGCTAATCTCATTCTGGATTAGCTGAACTGTGACCTGACCCATTGAAGCGGAAAAATCAATGGAATGAACGGGTAGGAAATAGAGTGGATGGTGACAAATAATGAGTTCGCATTTTTCCTGAATCGCTCGTTTCAAAGACTCTTCATCAAGATCCAAAACGATCATCACTTTCCGCACAAGACGTTCAAATGGCCCCAATTGTAGTCCGGAATGATCAAAAGAAAGCGCCAGCGATGGAGAAATCGCGGTTTCGATTCGTTGAATCCATTCGCGTACGTACATATCCTTCACCCCACTATCTATAAGACTCCATTTGGTAAAAATACCCAAAGTATAACCAATAATAAACCCATCGAAACTGCAGCACCCGCTGTGTATAGATGGGGGGGGAAAAAGAAGAAGAATCGAGTTCTCTCTGAACCGCAGATGGACCTTTGTTGTATGCCGCAAGCGCAACAGCAATGTCTCCATCAAATTGATCGATCAGATAGCGGAAGTATAGCGCACCCAATCGGATGTTTGTGGATGGATCCATCCAATCCCCGGATAAACTGATCTGTTCTTGAAACCAACGAGCTGTTGAAGGCAGAAGCTGCATGGGTCCAAATGCACCTGACGCAGATTGCGCAAAGGGGCGAAATGAACTTTCCACACGAATCATTGCCGCAATCAGGAATGGGTCAAGGTTCGCTTCTTTTGCACTGGTGTTGATGGCAACGATAAAATCAACCGGAAAAAGCTTGTGACTTACCCTGACTCCGATGCTGAGAAGTAAACTGAATAGGGCAAAAAAAAGGATGATCTTCATTTTTTTCGTTGATCTCCTATGATCGGAGGTTTTTTTCGATGGGAAGAACGCTCAAGCAATCGAGAAGCTGCTCGGAACTCGTCATTCGCTTCTTCGGTTTGATCGTTTTCAACCAGCATTTGCGCGAGCAAAACATGAAGATCTGGATCCAATGGTTTTTCAAAAGAGAGCTGTTTGACAATGGTGATTGCCAAGGAACGGAAACCGAGCTTCCGAAAGAATCGGGCTCGAAGTAAGGGTTTGAATACGAGCAGTAATGTACCGACAAATAATCCTAAAGCGCATGAAACGATACCGATGAGTCTGAATCGACCAATTGTTTCTGACTCAATATTAGAAACCGAGTGATCTGAATCGAGAGGGATTCTTTGATTCTTAGCAATTCCCAAAACTGGTTGATGCAGTTGTTCGACAAGCCTTTGTGTTTGTGGGTTCTTAAGCTGAATGGTTGAAATAAGATCAAGGGTTGCCTGGGGAATGATGATGCCTTGAATAGACTTTGATTCAACCTGCAGGCGGGTAATACAGGTTTCAAGGATTGACTGAGCCGTTTGCTGAAGTCGATGGGAAGGAATCGCAATCCGTTCTAACTCATTCAAGTGTTCCATCATTTGGGGAATTAGTGCAATGATGTTGGATAAGTCCGCAGAGATTATTCTTCGATGGAGAATATCCATTCGGTCTTTCAGGAGGAAATACCGGTCCAAATCTTGATACAATGACCATAATTCCGGATGAATTCGTTCTGAGAGTTCCGGCCCATAAAGGTGCCGCCCAATGTCAATATAGAGCTGAAGTCTTCTGTGGGCATCAAAATACTCAACCTCTTTTCCGGTTAGGACATTGGGATATAACAATAAGGCGATGTATCGAACCAAAGGTTCCCCACCAAAACGCGCGATTTGGAAGAGAAACTGTGAACTAAAAGAAGTGGGATTTTGATGGTACGAGTTCAGAATGGTTTCTGCAAGAAACCGAAAATCCTCATCGCGAATGAAGAGTGTTTGAGCCAATCCCGGTATTTTAACAATCGACAGAAACTGTTGGAATTGAGAAAAACGAAAAGTGTTCACAAGATCGTCCCAATACTCTTGAAGGAAATCCATCAAAGGTACCAGCTGATCAAACCCAGCAATCTGAGGCTCGTTGATTTCCAGCAATGTGTGAATCAGAGTTGTCGCAGATTCTGTGATCACTGAAAAAACCAAAGGGTGATCCAATGAAAAGAGGGTGAGCATTTCCCTTTTATATGCAATTCTTTCTCCCAATTGATCTACATGCTGACTCGAACTCATCAATTCAGGAGCGTTTGCTAATGTGCGGCTGAGCTCTCTCTGAGCAGCTTCCAGTTGCAGTGGATCTTGCTGCATTCTATAAATTTCTTCATACCCTAGATAAATCGACTGGAGACCCTGCCCAAAGATCGAAGCCGTAAAACCCACAACCAATATCCCAATGAATAAACCCTTTTGGAGACAGTTGGAAGCTCTATCTTTTATCGGTGACAGGGATAGTGCAACCACATTCTGCGCTCCTTCCGTAATGATTCTAACTCTTGCTGGGAGTGATAGGAATACCGAAATATGGGCCCTTGTACCTCCAGGCGTTTTTGGCTACGTAAAACACCAACAATGGATCGCCCATCCCAGTATTCAACGATCCGTTCTTCCGTCATTGGTTCTGATGATGAAATCTGTGTATACACCATGTGACGATATGATCGGCGGAACAGAAGCTTGTGCTCTAAATGAACCTGGATCGTATCGGAATCCAAAGGGCTTTGATCCGTTTGAAGGATCAGTGAATTCAGGATAATCGCAAAAGAAGGATTGGGATTCAATCCCAGGGTAATCAGTTCCCTTCCGGTACACCATCTTTGATTGGCCGAAATGATCCTAATTAAGCGCCGCGCTTTCCGGATATGAGTTAACCAAGACTGATACGCTTCTGTTTCCGTCCAAAAAGGATCGGTAGCCGACTTGTCCGCATAGATAAATCGGACGAGTCGGTGGAAGAAATCCTTTCCTTCCTTCATCAGGATAATTTTCAGCATCCGTTCCGAATTTACGGGAATCATGTGGTATTGAATCAGACGAAGGATTTCCCGGATTTCTGCTTTTGGCAATCGCAACCTTTGAGTGACTGACTGTGCAATCTCCATGGATGCTTTTTCATGACCAATATACCGATTCTCAGAGGATTTGGAACTGGTACCGATTTTTCCTACATCATGGAGAAAAGCGGCCATTCGATCGACGAAAGCTTCTGGACAATTCCCGAGAACCCTCAGATTGTGTTCATAAACGGATTCCTCCCGATGATGCCGATCCTGATGGCATGTCTGGAGTGCATTTCCCAAAACAGGCATTAGCGTTTCGATTATATCAGTAGCCCCCATAATCCGAAGGGTATGAATGGCGTGTGGTGCGAGGATTATTTTCCGGAACTCCTTTTCGATTCGCTCCAAGGAGATCTCCCGCAGCAGGGGAACTCTTTGCAACGCATGGCGTAAAGTCAAAGAGTCCATATCAAAGCCCAGCTGAGCATGAAATCGAAATAATCGAAGGATCCGGAGTGGATCATTGTCGAAGTTTGAAGGACGGAATACCCGCAAAACCTTATGAAAAATATCTCGTTGGCCCCCTGTTGGGTCGATTGGATGATCCCAGTCGATTCCTTGGTGACTAACAGGACACGCAAGGGCATTGATCGTAAAATCCCTCGCTTTCAGGTCTTCTTCGATCCCTTTTTCGCGAAAAGGGGTAATTTCGATATGGATTTGATCAAATACTACAACAACAGTCTCTTGGTTTTTCGGATGAAAGCATCTTCCGGAAAAAGCGCGGAGGAGTTCTTCCTTAGTATGCGGAGCGGCTACATCAATTTCTGCCAGGGAGGAAAGAGAGAGAGGTTGCGTTCTCAGGTGTTTGGTCAAAAACATCGATCGGACGACCCCTCCTACAAGGTAGATTTCTCCTAATTGATCACGAACTGAGGATAATGCATCCTGAAGGCTTATAGAAGCATTACTCCAATAATGCCTGTTCATCCTTCTTCATTCCTCCCGATACCCTAACTCATTTTGGATAATGAACTTTTTTTCAATCCATTTTTCCTTTACTTTTACAAAGATTTCCAGATGAACTTTTCTGTCGAAGAGGTATTCAAGGTCTTTTCTCGCTTCTATACCAATCCGCTTTATTCGAGATCCCTGCTTTCCGATTAAGATCCCTTTTTGATTCTGGCGAAGGACGTATACTTCGGCCCGAATATGCAGGAGCCCATTCTCGTTTTCTTGAAAATGCTCGATGAGTACTCCACTGTTGTATGGGATTTCCTGTTCCGTATACCGGAAGATTTTCTCACGAATCAGCTCAGCAGCCATAAAGCGGGATGGTCGATCTACGATGATTTCGGGATCGTATACAGGAATACCCCCTGTAAGCCGTTCTTTTATCTTTTGGACTAGGGTTTCTACACCATATCCGTCGATAGCGGAGGTGCAGTGAACAGCTCTGGGATCATAGGTTGAAATGATCTTCTGGATCAACAATTCTTGCTGTTCTGAAGAGACTTGATCGATTTTGTTTAGGACACAATCAAATGATAATGGTTGGTTCAGAATCAGAGAATGAATGTTTTGGTCTTCTTTCGAAAAAGCGTGTAATCCATCAATGATCCATAGAATATGATCACATTCTTCCAAAGCGATCGAAGCGGATTGAATCATGTACCTTCCTAAAGTGTTGAGGGGTTTATGGAATCCTGGTGTATCTACAAACACGATCTGCGCTTCCGAGTCAGTATATACACATCGAATTTTATGCCAAGATGTTTGAGGCTTATTGGAAACGATGACCACTTTTTGCCCCATGATCCGGTTTACCAAGCTCGATTTTCCTGCATTGGGTCTGCCAATTAGAGCAACTACTCCATATTTCAAACAATCCACCTCTCATGGAAAGAAACCCCCTCTTTTTTTGGGAGGGGGATTTCGGGTTGGAGCAGGCGATGGGATTCGAACCCATGACCTCCGCCTTACCAAGGCGGCGCTCTACCGACTGTAGCTACGCCTGCTTCATAATCACGGGAGATATTGTATCATAGTTTCGGTCGGCCGTCAAGAGGAAAGAGGCAAGAATTCAATATTTCGCGAACCAGTTGGGGAAAGGGTATTCCAGCAGCAAGAGCAGAAGCGGGCAGATCGCTTGTATCAGTCATCCCGGGAATTGCGTTTATTTCAAGAATGAAAAAATCTTTATCGGTAAGGATTCCATCTAAGCGGGCAAATCCTTGAATCTGAAAAAGCTCGAACACTTGAAGACACAGACGGGTGATTTTTTTTTCCAGAAATTTCCCGATTGATGCAGGTGCAATCAATTTCGCCAATCCGGGCGTATATTTGCAGGCATAATCGTAAAACCGGTGCTTCGGAACTATCTCCAGTATGGGTAGAATCCGTCCGTTCAGAAAACTGATGCTTAATTCCCTTCCTCGTATGAACCGCTCAAATAGCATAATTGGATATTGGTCTTTCAGAACTGATTCATATAGGGTCAGTTCCGTTGGATGATCAATCACGTAGGTATCCAAACTGGATCCTTCTTCTATGGGTTTTAGTACCGAGGGAAATGCCATGTTCTCACGAGGTTTTGTCTGGGTACCCAGTTCGAGGACGTCGTACTCGGGTGTCAAAAATCGATTCTGAATCAGTAGCTGCTTGGTGAGTACCTTATTGAAAGTCATTGCGCACGAATACGCATTTGATCCTGTGAATGGAATACTCCATTCTCTCAATATGCTTTGGATCTTTCCATCTTCCCCAAAATGTCCATGTAAAGCAATAAAAACCAAATCCGCTTCCTGAAGGCTTTCGAGCCATTTTTCTTCTGTACCTGGATCGACGGTCCATGTTTGGATCCCAAGATTGATCAGCGCATCCGTGATTTTCTTGCCACTCCGAATGGAAATCTCGCGTTCACGAGAAAACCCTCCTTCGACAACTGCGACTTTCATTCAGGGAGATCTCCAGAAAAAGCTTTCTTTTTGCATGCGGGACAATACAAATGCTCTCCGTCAGCTTTACTGTACTTGTAGACAAGGGAACCCTTACAATCTGGACAGGAATGTTCAGATGGTTCATTCCAAGAAATATACGTGCATGAACCGCCAGAATAATGATTATCTTCACATACAAAAAAAGTCCTTCCCTTTTTGCTCTTCCGTATATACGCCTTTTTTCCACATAAGGGGCAGAGCCCACGAGCAGTTTGATTGATCGTTTCGGTATATTTGCAGGTTGGATAGTTGCTGCATGCGATAAACTTTCCAAATCGCCCATTTCGTTCTACCAGGTCTGATTGGCATTTGGGACACTTTCTGCCAACGGAAACTGGTTCGCTTGTCTTCATCTCTTTGTGAGACTCAGGGTCAAACTCAAATGTTTCTCCATTAACAACCATTTTTGCATGGTCGACTACAGAAAGGTTCTTCTTGCATTCCGAACAATGTAGATAGGGTCCATATCGCCCTACTTTAAGCACCATATCCTGATCACAATCCGGGCATTTGATGTTGGTCTTCTGTTCCAAATGAAGTTTTCCTGTTGAAAGGTGCTCTTGCTTTTCTTGAAGGTTGAGAGAAAACGGAACATAAAATTCTTCCAATACCTGTTTCCAGTCTCGATTTCCATCTTCTATTGCGTCCAATTTTCGTTCCATATCAGCTGTGAATCTTGTTTCCACTATTTCAGCAAAATTGGTTTCTAGGAAATCATTTACAAGAGTACCAAGAAAACTTGGCCTGAGGGTTTTTCCCTCGCGAAGTACATATTTTCGGTCAAAGAGTGTTTTTACAATGGATGCGTATGTGCTAGGCCGACCGATTCCTTCTTTTTCCAAGCGTTTCACAAGCGTTGCTTCGGAGAAGCGTTTGGGAGGCTGAGTATAGTGTTGAGATGTTTCTATATCATCCAAAGAAATGGATTGCCCTTGGACAAAGGGATGATCAATGGGTTTTTCCGAAGCAACGGCAGGATAAAAAAATTCAAATCCATCAAACAATCTCCGGTTTCCGGTTGCTTCCCATTGGTATTTTCCCTTCCGGTCCTTGATCACGATCTTTGTGGATTCATAGAGGGCTTCGGCGCTTTGTGAAGCCATAAACCGGTTCCAAATCAAAGAATAGAGCTGAAAGTGGGTTTTTGATAGTTTGTTTTTCACCTGATCAGGACTTAATTCAGGATATGTGGGACGAATTGCTTCATGAGCGTCTTGAATATTTGTAGATGCCCCTTTTTTGGAAAAATGAGCCCTTTGTTGAAAATACTTGCTTCCCAGGTGGGTAGTGATATATTTTTTTGCCGCTTCCAATGCTTCTTTGGATAATCTTGTGGAATCGGTTCGCATGTAGGTGATGAAGGCAAGCTGATTCCCGTCGATTTCGACCCCTTCATATAATTGCTGAGCCAATTTCATGGTTCGATCAACCGAGAAACCAAGCTTGTTTGAAGCTTCTTGTTGCAGTGTGCTGGTGATAAAGGGGGCTAAAGGCCTTTTTTTTACTTCGTTTTTCTTGACTTCTGCTATGAAATATTCTTGGTTTCTGAGGTCTTTCTCAGTTTGTACCGCTGTTTTTTCGTCCCGGATCGGGTATTTTTCGAGGTTTTTCTGATCAATACGGGTCAACCAAGCTTCTACAGAGTCAAAGACTCCTCGGAACTTCCAGTATTCTTCTGAAACAAATTTTTGAATGCTCTCTTCTAGCGAACAGATTAATCGAAGTGCCACAGATTGGACCCTTCCAGCGCTGAGTCGCCCGGAGTGAAGAACTCTCCAAAGCAAGGGGCTGATCTGATAACCCACCAACCGATCGAGGATTCTTCGTGCGAACTGAGCATGAACTTTGGGATTCGATAAAGGTTTGGGATGAAGGATCGCTTTTTGAATAGCGGTCTTTGTAATTTCGGAAAAAATGACCCGATTGGGTTGTTCGGATGGCAAATCGAGCACCTGCGCAATATGCCATGCGATTGCCTCTCCTTCCCGATCCATATCCGAAGCGAGTAAAACGCTTTTGCCTTTTGCTTTGATTTTCAGTTCTTTGATCACTTTTTCCTTCCCTTTGATTGTAACGAAACTAGGCGTATACCCTTGATCTATGTTCACACCGAGATCTTTGGAAGGCAAGTCCCGTATGTGTCCGACAGACGAAGCGACTTCATACTCCTTCCCCAAGTATTTCTGGATCGTTTTCGCTTTTGCTGGAGATTCAACGATTACCAAATGCTTCATATAATCCGATCCACCTCTGCATTCATTTTGTCGAAGATTTCTTTCGACGTGCTTTCAAGGTATATCCGGACAAGCGGTTCTGTTCCGGACGAACGAGCCAAAACCCACGAGCTATTGTCTTCGGTTTGCAAAAGGTATCCATACCCATCCATCGTCCATCTTTCCGCGAAAGTATGACCCGCAAACCCTGGAATTTCTCGGAAGAAATCCATCAACTCCATCTTTTGCGCATTTGACTCGAGATGGAGGTCTCTGCGGCTAGAAAAGAACATCCCGAAAGTTTTTTGAAGCTCTTTTCGAATTTGTGAAAGGGGTTTCTCTTCATAAGCGACCATTTCTAGTGCCAATAAACAAGCAATGATTCCGTCTTTTTCGGGAATGTGATTCTGGATCGACAATCCCCCACTTTCTTCTCCGCCCAAAACCAAGTGATCAGTAATAATTCGATCTCCGATGAACTTGAACCCAACAGGGGTGATTATGGTTTCGCCGCCATATTCGGAAGCGACTTTATCAATCTGATGGCTAGTTGCAATGCTACGCGCTATGTTTCCTTTTACCCCTTTGTTTTTGTACAAATGCCAAGCAGCTAAAGCTAAGAACTCGTTCGGCGGAACAAAATTACCGTCTTCGTCGCAAACCCCAAAGCGATCCGCATCACCATCTACTGCGATTCCTAAATGGTGCCCTTTTTGGACCACTCGTCTTCCCAACTCTTCCATCCTTTTCGCGTCAGGTTCAGGGCGATATCCTCCAAAATACGGGTCCCGAAAATCATGAATTGTAATGAGTTCTTCTTTCGTCCGTTCACCCAATGCTTCTTTAACCAATCCATCAAGATAATTATTCCCTGCGCCATACATAAGATCTATTGTAACGCGAAGGTCGATTGACCGAATGCGTTCAAAATCAATTTTCTCACGGATCGTTTGAAAATATAGTTCTCGCGGGTCAATCGATTCAAATAAACCTCTCCTCGAAGCTTCGGGAAGTCGCTCCCTTCTAATGCTCTTCCTTCCATGGAACACTTTATCGATTTCCTTTTCGATCGCTTGAGTAATCTCCGGCAGTGCAGGTCCGCCGGATTTCCCATTAAACTTCATCCCGCTATAATGAGCTGGATTGTGTGATGCAGTTACATTGATTCCGCCATCCAAGCTATTTCTAAGGATAGAGTATGCAATAACAGGGGTTGGTGTTGGCATATCGCAAAGAAAGACCTTGATTTCATTTCCGCACAGGACTTCTGCGATCACTTTGGAAAAATCCTCTGCCATAAATCGAGAATCATAACCGATTATGATCTGAGGATGTTCCGTTTTATTGACTACTTCGGCAATTGCTTGCGAAACAATACGCACGTTTTCAAAGGTGAAATCGTCAGCAATTACACCTCTCCAGCCGCTTGTGCCGAAAGCGATTTGAGTTCGATCCTCTTTCTTCATCCTTCTTTTCCTCCTCTCAGAAAGATTCTTCTTCCTAGAATTTTATTATACCCACTCCATCCATCCTCATGATTCATAGAGGATTCAGGCATTTTTTGCAACGATTCTCGAAAGATCGCGAATTTTGCGTCAAGGTGGTCGGCCATGTGGATAATTAACGCTTCATACGTTTTGGGAAGCACAGGAGATCCCCATTCCATCTCACCATGATGGGAGAGGATAATATGTTGCAATTGGGTAAAAGTTTGATCAGCCCGTATCGATAGGAGTCGGGCTTTTTCCTCGACAATAGCACTACCGATCATGATATGACCCAACAGTTCACCATCCGAAGACGTTTCGAATCCATAGGATCGAATCGAATATTCTTTCATTTTTCCTATATCGTGTAAAAGGGCTCCAGCCCGTATCAAATCGATCTGTATCGGTTCTGAATAGGTTCGAGCAATAGCAAGCGACAGTTCCAAAACGCTCAAAGAGTGTTCGAGCAATCCCCCTTTATAGGCATGATGAATGGAGATTGCAGCCGGAGATTCAGCAAAATCCGAAGCCATCTGGGGGTCTTCTTCGAAAATCTTTCGCAACAGGCTTCCCAAAAAGGGATCTTTTACCACACCAATCGCTTCGATCAATTGTTGATACATAATGGTGTAGTTTTTATCGGTGATCGGAATAAACCGTGAGCTATCGTATTCTCCTTCGCTCAATACCTGCAAATCGTCACGGGAAGGACCTAAAGTGAGTTGAGGTCTGCCATCGAAAAGAGACATTTTTCCATTCACTCGTACAACGCTCCCCACGGGGATTCGTTCATCATTCTTTTTTGCATGATTCCAATCGATACCTCGGAGTGTTCCAGAAAGATCATTGAATGTGAGCAACAAAAAAGGTTTTCCATCTCTTGTTTCTTGTAATCGTTTGCTGATCACCTTTAGCGTAGTATTCACAAGTTCATCTGACCGAAGTTGAATGATGAGCTTCCCGTCTTTAGGGATATCATTTTGGTGTTTTTCCGCTTCTAGATGTTCCATTTTTTGCCGGATCAGGTCCCCTAAATTCATTTTTTCACCCTTTTCTATATTCTCAATCTACTCTTCTTTCTGCTTGTAAACTCTTGGAACACGTTTGGAAATGGCGCATGTGACTTCGTAGTTGATGGTACGAATTTTGTGTGCGATTTCTTCTGCAGAGATCTCTTCCTGTCCCATTTTTCCGATCAACACAACAGGATCTCCCAATTTTGCTTTAGGAATATGAGATACATCGATAATCATTTGGTCCATACATACTCGCCCAATCACTGAGCATCGGTTCCCATCTACCAATACTTGGCTGTTATTGGACAACAGACGATTGTATCCGTCAGCATATCCGATTGGAACGGTTGCCACTTTCATTGCCCGATTGCTGATAAAGGTATTTCCATAGCTCACGGGTGTTCCGGGTTTGATTTCCTTCACCATTGAAATCAAGGTATGCCAAGATAGAACCGGTTGTAGGTTCGATCCGCGTTTATCGCTTGAAGGGTCCAATCCATATGAAGCAATGCCGCATCGGATCAGATCCCCAAGCGGAGTTCTCCGATGGAATCCAGCTGCGCTATTATCCATGTGAATGAATGGGATCTTGTCTTTCCACTCTGTGAATAATTCCGTAAATCGATCGTATTGGTTTTCTTGAAATGGGTTGTCGGGTTGGTCGGCGGTCGCGTAATGGGTAAATAAACCTTCAATCCGTATGCCTTTTTCTCTGTGAAGCATATGCAAAAACCGATCCGTTTCTTCGGGAGACTGACCCAATCGACTCATTCCCGTATCAACCTTAACATGAACGAGAAGCGGTGTAGAGCTGAGATAGGTTTTTATTTGTTCCCATTGTTCGAATGCGTACAGGGTAATCCGAATCTTCTTCTCTCGGGCAATAGGAATGCAATCAGGCTGGACATAATTCATAACAAGGATGGGTGTCGAAATTCCTCCGTTCCGTAATTCCAAAGCTTCGGTAAAAAACGCGACCCCGAAGAAGGGGAACCCCATTTTTTGAGCAAGCAAAGACAAAGGTAAGGCTCCATGACCGTATCCATCTGCTTTTACTATGGGCATGACCTTCGAAGGAGCGCAATGGCTTTGGTAGAATAATAAATTCTTTGCATATGCATCCAAATCAATGAGCGCTTCAGTATGGTTTCTGGAATCAAGCATAGAGTAATCCCTACCTAGAGGATTGAAAGAAAGACACCCGCTGCAATTGCAGAACCGATTACTCCTGCAACATTCGGACCCATCGCGTGCATCAGGATGAAGTTGGTAGGATCTTCCGATTGCGCAACTGATTGCGCAACACGAGCGGAAGCAGGAACCGCTGAGACTCCAGCTGCACCGATCAACGGATTGATTTTCTGCTTTAGGAAGAGATTCATAAACTTAGCGAAGAGAATACCGAATGCAGGGCCTAAAGAAAAAGCTGCTGCACCTAAGAAAAGAATAAATAGGCTTTGTGAAGTAAGAAACACTTCTGCGCGGGCTTTCGATCCGACAGCAAGGCATAAGAAGATAATGGCTGGATCTGCTATAAACCGAGAAGCAGCTTCAGCCAACCGTTTCGTATATCCATTTTCCTGCAAAAAGTTGCCAAACATCAACATACCGATTAGGGGCAAAGCTTGCGGTACAAGAAAGCCGATGAGTATCGTTGTAGAAATCGAAAAAACGAGTTTTTCTGGCTTGCTCACTTTCCGTGGCATAGGCATTCTGATTTTTCGTTCGTTTTTAGTTGTCAGTGCTTTCATGATAGGGGGCATCATTATGGGTATCAGTGCGATATAGGAGTACGCAGCTATTGCGATGATTGCAAGCAAATCCGTAGCAAAAAGAGAAGCAACATAGATGGAAGTTGGGCCATCAGCGCCTCCTATGATCGCGATCGCCGCGGCTTGACGAATATCAAATCCAATAAGAGAAGAAACAGCAAAAGTGACGAAAATACCGATTTGCGCGGCCCCGCCCAAAAAGATCGTTATCGGATTGGATAACAGAAAAGAAAAGTCAGTTGCCACACCAATTCCTAAAAAAATGAGTGGGGGAAGAATCCCTGTCGAAAGCCCTAAATTGATATAGTACATCAAACCACCGGGAATTCCATTCGATGGTTCATTGAATACACCGGTGTATTGAGCAGGGATATTGGCCAAAATGACACCAAATGCTATGGAAACAAGCAAAAGCGGTTCAGCATGTTTATAAATGGCCAAATAAAGTAATATGCAAGCGATTCCGAGCATAACCAGATTTCCCCAGGTCAACCCAAATAGAGCGGAATTTTCAAAGAAATCCAGAAATCCTTCCCAAATCACAAGGCACCTCCATATTCCGTCTTCATCTAGCTTGATTGTATCACAAAATGAATCAATGACAACCCTCTTTCCTGAAAAACCATCCTTTGTCAGGTTTTGATATGGTTTCATGGTATAATCGACTCAAATAATACAAACGAGCAAGGAGGTATGTTTTTGAACTTAGAAACAGTCCATGAAGAGGGTAATGTGCGGAAGGTTAAGACAACGGTACCTGCAAATGAAATTCAAAAATCTTTAGAAACAGAAATGAAAAAGACGCAAAAAAATGCGCAATTTTCAGGTTTTCGTAAAGGTAAAGTGCCTTTGCGTCTTCTCTTTCCCCCGGAACACGTGAAGGTTTTGGAAGAAAAAACGGCTTGGGATTTGCTGGAAATCCATTTAGACGAGGAAAGGCAAACAGGATCGTTGCATGATTTAGTCTACCCACCTATTATTACGGAAGCATCCAAAGCGGAAACGGGTGATTTTGACTTTCAAATCACTTTGTTTGCTCAACCCCAAATTCTGTTGCCGGACTTATCCAAAATGGTGATTCGACGAGAAAAAATTCAGGAACCTATGATCGATCAAGCCGTTGAAGAAAGAGTAAAAGAACATCGGGAAGAAAACGCAATCCTTCATCCTGTTGACCGACCCTGTCAATGGGGTGATCAGATTTCTCTTACCTATCAAGTACATAATTCCGAAGAGCGAATGATCTTCGATTCTCCCGCAATCACGTACCGGATGGATATTGAAGATCATAATCCTCTGGTTCAAGCTGCTTTGGGGAAATCAAAATCGGATCGCTTTTCAGTCGACCGCTCTTTTGAAAAAGGAGGAACAAAGCGGATATACCGTTATGATGTGCAGATTCATGAAGTTCAACACAGAGAATATCTCCCTTTAAACGATTCCTTTCCAAAAGAGGTTGGCCTAGATTTTGAAAGCCTTCAAGAGATGAAAGAAGCATGGAGAAACGAGATACACGGTTCTGTGGAAGAACGATATCGAACATACTATCTTCCGAGAGCCTCTTTTGAGGAGCTTGTCCTTCAGTCAGAGATGAGTACCTCGGAAGAAGTTCCCCTGACAATCGTCAAAGAGAGCGTAGAGAAAATGACTTCAGAAGAAAAAAACGCGTACATGAAAGAGTTAGCGGTTGATGATGAGCAAGCATTCATACTGAAGCTGAAGGATCAACTGATGCACTCATGGAAACGAAAGTTCGTTGCTGAAGCATTTATGAAGGCAAATGAAATATCGATCCAAGAAGAGGAGGTTGATCAATTCTTGGATAATCGGGCTGAGATGATGGGACTGAGCGGGAAACAGATGAAAGAGTACTTGGTGAAAAGAAATGAGATGGGTCCCATTAAGGAAGAAGTCATTCAGATGAAAATCGGAACCTTTATGATTGATTTGGTCCAATGGAATGATTCAGAGACGCAAGAAAAGAAGGAAGACCAACAAGATAAGGAGGAGTCTTCCGAGGAGCCAACCGATATGGCTCAGGAGGCATCCAAAGAACAATGGCCAGATAATCGCGAGCTGATCCAAGCTATTCGTGAAGATCTTCAAGCAAAACAAAGCGAAATCAATGATACAACGGAGGAATCATGATGGAGTTAATAGGGAAGAAAATGGTGAATAAGGAACGTACTGAAGAACCAATCGATCAACTTGTCCCCATCGTTATCGAGACAACGGGCCGATATGAGCGTTCGTACGATATCTATTCCCGATTACTTAAAGATCGGATTGTCTTTTTGGGCGATGAAATCAACGACCATATCGCCAACTTGGTCGTTGCCCAGCTTTTATTCCTTGAAGCGCAGGATCCAGATAAAGACATCAGTCTTTACATCAACAGCCCAGGAGGGTCCGTTTCTGCAGGCATGGCAATCTACGACACGATGGAATACATCAAATCCGACGTAGTTACAATTTGCGTAGGCCTTGCCGCTTCTATGGCAGCCCTACTTTTGATGGCTGGCCAATCAGGAAAACGAAACATCCTCCCGAATTCACGAGTGATGATCCATCAACCTTGGGGCGGGGCTCGCGGGAGTGCTAGTGATGTTGAAATCCAAATGAAAGAACTGTTAAAAACCAAAGAGCATATCAATCAACTTATATCTATGCATACAGGGAGATCCTTAGATCAAGTGAAGCAAGATACCGATCGCGATCGATGGCTAAGCGCTAATGAATCAGTGGAATACGGGATCGTGGATAAGGTTATTCAGAAGAAAAAATAAGCGGATCGCTGCTCAAGGAGGCTGAGGATCAGATGAAACCAGAAAAAAAATGTTCATTCTGTGGACGGTTGTCTACACAAGTCCAGCGATTGATTGCCGGTCCGAATGTATATATATGCAATGAGTGCGTAGAGCTCTTCTATGATACGTTGAAAGATGAGGATTCGATCCATTTCCGCGACTCCTCAGATACGCTTCCAACTCCCTTTGACATAAAGTCCGAGTTGGACAAGTATGTTGTTGGACAAGAAAAGACCAAGAAGACAGTAGCTGTTGCTGTTTACAATCATTACAAGCGAATCATGTTCAAAGAAAAAAAAGACGAAACAGAGATCGAGAAAACCAATATAATGATGATTGGTCCTACTGGTTCGGGGAAAACGTTGATTGCAAGGACACTTGCCCGTTTTTTGGATGTTCCTTTTGCGATTGCCGATGCGACGAGTATTACAGAAGCGGGATATGTTGGAGAAGATGTCGAGAACGTTTTGCTTCGGTTAATTCAGGCTTCAAATTTTGATATCGAGCGAGCAGAACGCGGAATCATCTACATTGATGAAATCGACAAAATCGCCAAGAAGGGGCCCAACGTATCCATTACGAGAGATGTTTCCGGAGAAGGGGTTCAACAGGCCCTGCTTAAGATTCTTGAAGGATGTGTTTCGAGTGTTCCCCCTCAAGGCGGCAGGAAGCATCCGTACCAAGATTTCTTGAAAATTGACACCACAAATATCTTGTTCATTGCAGGAGGAGCTTTTGATGGTCTTGAGGAGATCATCAAACATCGGACACAAGACTCCACTATGGGTTTTGGATCCGATATTAAGTCGAAAAGTCAGGAAAGAATCGGGCAAATCCTTTCTAAAGTGAATCCCGGCGATATGGTGCACTACGGGTTGATTCCAGAGTTTATCGGCCGTTTTCCGCTTACCACTACATTAGATGATTTGACCGAAGAGAATTTGGTAACGATACTCACCGAACCCAAAAACTCCATGATCAAACAATATCAAAAGCTCCTGGAAATGGATGAAATTGATCTCGAATTCACCCCCGAAGCATTGCAGTGCATTGCGCATTCTGCTCTTTCAAGAGGGACAGGAGCGCGGGCTTTAAAGAGCGTAGTGGAAGAAGTAATGCTGGATTTGATGTTTGAACTCCCCTCTATGCAAAACAGAAAGCGGAATATCAAAAAAGTGATTATAACCCCCGAACACGTGAAAGGACAAGAAGCTGCTCTTATCGTTCTTTCGGAAACAGCGTGATTGAAATGAACACTCAAATGCCTTTCAGAAAACGACCTCTATTGTTTTTCTTTTTGTTCATGTGCCTAGCGACTCTTTCTTTCCCGTTTTCGGTAGTACTGCTGATTACAGGCGAAGTTGGTGGTAACGCAATCTACGAGATGATGGTTGCCGGTGCGGAAAAGGCAGCACAAGAGAAAGGCTTTTCCCTTCGGGTTGTTGAAGGGGGATACAATGCCGCGCGGTGGGAACCTCAATTGACGAGCCTTGCAGCGAGTGGAATCTATGATATTGTAGTTACGTTTACTGAAGGTATGCCTCATAGCGTCGAAAAAGTTGCTCGAGCCTTTCCTTCCCAAAAGATAATCCTTTTAGATGGGATCGCTCCAAAAATGGATACCGTTTTTTCTTTGGGATTTCGAGATGAAGAAATGGCTTTTTTGGCCGGCGTGTATGCAGCCCAAATGGTGCAATATCATGGGTGGAGTTTTCCCGAACCAACAATAGGATTGCTTGCGGGAGACGTGTATCCTGCGATGATGGAACGAATGAAACCCGCATTTGAATACGGAGCAAAAAGCGTTATCCCATCGATCCACGTTCTTTTTTCCGTTGCGGGGAGTTGGGGAGATCCGAACAAAGGAAGAGACTTATCTCGCGCTCAATACGACCAAGGAGCCGCTATTATCTTTACGATAGCGGGAGGCACTGGAGTAGGAGCCATTCAAGCGGCTCAGGAAAAGGGCCGGTATATCATTGGTGTTGATTCAAACTATATTCATCATGCTCCAAACACAATTTTGGCTTGTGCTCTTAAATACGCAGATCGGGCAATATTTGATGTATTGATCCGCGCTTATGATGGGACGCTACCTTTTGGAGAGATTGAGCGTTGGGGGATTCTCGAAGGGGGGATCGGTTTCACCATTGAAGATCCGGACTACCTTAGAAACACTCCACTAATGATTCAAGATGAAATGAAAGCCATCATTCAAAGACTTGGTGACAGAGAAGTTGCACCTCTTCCATAGTCTTTGGAAGTATTGAACGATGTTAGTTCCTGATTGAAATGGAGTTCGACGATCCGATCGAGGTTACGATAAAGAAGCCCGAGAAGGGAATAGAAAAAGGAGGATCGGTCTTCTTTTGGGAAAGGTCATTAGAGTTTTGATTGGGTTTTGGTTACTTAGTTCTGGATGGGTACTCGCACAGACAGTAATGATGGATTTAGATAAAGGGATTGCTTTTCTATCCTACGGTCGGATGGTTTATTCGGTTGGGTTGGAGGTAAGAGATGGACCGATTATCTCAGAAGGGACATATCGTGTTTCCAAATCGTACATTCCGCCGCGATTAAACTTGTCGTTGATCTTTGAACCCCCCTGGATCATCGAACTCGATCATGGAATTACCGTTAGCAATAATTCTTCCTTAGCCCACATCATCCTTCCGATTGCTCATCATGAATACTCTTGGATTGATTCAGTCAAAGAAATCACGTTTTTTCCGTTCCCTTGGTATGTTGAAGAAGAAGAGTTGTGCATTCAATCTGCGGAGTTTCTTGAATTCCTCCCCGCATATCTCCAGTTTCTTGGTCTTCATGATGTATTTGACCGGTTGTATCCGATCGTTCGGGAATCAGCAATCCCCAATCGGTATTTCTTCGGAGATCCGCATTATTCCCTTTTTATGGAGCCGATTTTGGTTGTTCAAGGATTGCCTTTGCTGGTCCGCTATCGGTCTTCACGAAGCCTTTCCAGTTTAGAGTGGAGGGTTAATGAAGAAAGCTTTCACACCAGCGTTCAGTATATCGTTCCTACTGAAACTTTCTCTCTTCGCGTAACCCTCGATACGGAAGATCGGTTTGGGAATCGGTCCTCTGAAGAAAGGGCTTTCACGCCCATGAAATTTGAGTTGCCTGTTCATCGAACCATTCATTTCGAACGAATTCGCTTGAATCAAAGCATTCTCTTCCCAGGGAACCATTCAGGAATATGGCATGTAATGGGCCAGCGGTTTCCCCAGCAAAACCTGAGATGGAATTTCGATGTTCCTGGCGAGTACTCCGTCTATCAGATTTCTCCTGGGCACATCCTCTATTTTCGAGTGATGGTTCAACCCTAATGAAAGTTTGTTTCTTTTTTTTTGTTCTCTTTGTCCCCGGTTTTTTATTTACCGCTCCTCATTATCCCGATCCTCCTCAGCTCTATTTGAGAAATACCATTGATTGGCATTTTCAGCAAATTACTCAAGAATTGGAAGGTCTGTGGGGATTCACCTTGACTTTTCCCGTTGAGATTGAAATTCGGCGAGAATACTCGGTTTTTACCCGGGCTGAAGCGCTTTTTGATGGAAGCGTTTTCCAAATCGCATTGCCTCCAACGCTAAAAGACCTCCCTCAATTGCTCCGGCACGAGATGATGCATTTGTTTACTTTTGAATGGATTTGGAGAGAATACGAACGAACCGGCCGAATGATCCATGTTCCTCTATGGATTATGGAAGGGTTGGCTTGTTGGTTTGAAAGTCGACAAACACAAAGAATTGCAAGGCCTCTGTCTTGGAATGAAACCAATTTGATGGCCTATGAAGAGTATCCCCAAGGGGATCAAGTACTGGTGTTTTATGAACTGGTAACCGATTTTTTTTATGCTCTTGACCAAAGAATAGATCTTCGCGAAAACTTGGGACAGATCATCTTCCAATATCAAACGGGAGGTTCATGGCCCGAAGCGTTTATCCCGGATTCATTTCGCGAGTTCTTTACGAATTGGAGGATACGCACGGTAATGGTTTCTTGGATCCGATGGTTTTTTGTTCAGAGCTCATGGCTTCTTCCTGCCCTTATTATGTTGGTTTTCGGCGTTCTTATTTGGAAGCGAAACCGATCGATTCAAGACACGTATGACCCATCCTTAGAGCAACAATTTGGTGTGGAATACTGGAAAAGAGAAAAATCATGGTATAATCCTTCCAATAAGAGTGCTAATGGCAGAAAAACAGGGGTGGATCTAATGAAACCGTTTATCCTGGGTCACCGCGGATTCTCTGAACTTTATCCTGAGAACTCCTTGTTGGCTTTTCAAAAAGCATTAGAATCTGGAGCGGATGGGGTCGAGTTGGACGTGCGCATGAGCAAGGACGGCCAAATCATGGTTATTCATGATTCCACTGTCAATCGGGTAACAGGGTCTGATGGGCTCGTTTCTGAGATGACTCTGGAGGAACTGAAAGCGCTTTCCCTCGCTCAAAACCAGAAGATTCCGACTCTTAAAGAAGTCCTGGATGAGATCGTTCACAGGAGTTTGGTTAACATAGAACTCAAGGAGGTCGAATCGGCACAACCTGTAGCAGCTTTGGTCAAGAAACTCCGCGCAGAAGAACAAGTTATTTTCTCGTCGTTTATTCATGATTCGCTAAACGAGGTTCGAAAGATTATTCCAGAAGCGCGTTGTGGTTTATTAATTGGAGAGGAAGCACAAAAGGAGCACAGAGTCAACCTTCAAAAACCGGATACAGTAATGGAATATATCAATCATTTATATGCTTTATACAGGCCTTTCTCGTTGCACCTCCCGATTCAAGCGCTTCAATCGCTTGATGAAATGAAACGGGCACGCTTGCGTCAGGGTTTTTTGGCTTTAGGGGTCAAAATTTTCTGGTGGACTGTAGACGATGTGGAGTGGGTATTGATCACGGCTAAAGAACACATAGCTTATGGCATCATTACCAATCATGTCGAAACGATCGTTAAAGCTTTTGATTAGGAGGATGATGCTCCCCTATCTATGGGGGATGGGTTTTTCCTTTTTTATTTGTGGGCTTATTGGGCTTTGGGTTATCGGAGAGGCTCGGGATTTTCTTTCGGAAGGATTTGATCTTCATGCCCCAGTTATCGAACGGCAAAATGCTGTTCCGTTCGACTCAATTGACCAGTTTCCCAAGGATCTAGTCGATATGCTGCTCGCATCCGAAGACGAAGTGTTTTGGCAACATTCCGGGTTTTCAATCAAGGCAATCTTTCGAGCTTTTTGGTATAACATCCTAGGTGTATTCTCGGATGGTTCACCTTCTGTTCAAGGAGGAAGCACGATTACGCAACAACTGGCCAAAAACCTTTACCTTGATCCTGATCGGACTTTGCAAAGGAAACAGAAAGAACTATACCTCGCATTACAGCTCGAACGCAACTACTCCAAATCAGAGATTCTAGAACTATATCTCAACACAGCGTATATGGGAAATGGGATTTGGGGTCTAGGGCAGGCAGCAAGAAGATATTTTGGCGTAGATCCAGCCGATCTTTTCCCATGGCAATCACTTATGCTGGTCGTGACCTTGAGATCGCCTGAACACCGAAACCCGTTGTCTGGGAATCCTCATATAATTGCTCTATGTGAAAACATGATGGGCCAACTGGGAATGAATCGGATGGAAGAAGAACGATTAATCCTCTCCATAAAGGAGCATTTGGAGTGCAACTGAAAGATTTTCGAGCCGATGAAGTGATTGTAATGGATGGAGATCATCTCCGATATGTCTATGAAATTAAAGAAGGATCAATAAAGCTTCAATGGAAATGGGAGTCTTGGAAAGAAGAAACCCTCGAAAAACCCGCGATGATTGGGATTTGGAATCTGATAAACGATTCGGCTGCTTCTTTCATTGCGATCGGCGCTTCGAAAGGGAAAATTGCGATGGTCAATCGTGATGATCTATTCAGCGATGTTATCCAAATTCGTGAAAAAGCGTGGAAGAGCCTTGTTTTTTTCTATCAGATGATTATCAATCAAAAGTTTATAGGGATTGCTATGAATCCTGAAGAATCCTTATACTCAGCCTTTGATGCTTTTGTATTCTGGGGAGAAAAAAACAAAGCCTTAGATATATACAATCAAGCCATTGATTTCTTTGAGGATTCGAAGAAAATCGATTCGATGCTGGGTGTAATTATGGCTCTTACATCAGGAAAGCTCGAAATCGAAATGTCGGAAAGTGAAGCCGTGGCGTTCGATGATCTGTTGACACGGTCTTCAAGCTCTGATCCGTTGCAAAACCTCGTTGTGTTAAAGACTTTTGAAGAGAAGTTTCCCTCTTCAAAGAACTTAGGGGAAGTCCGCGCACGGTGTGTGGAAGAATACGATCGATTAAATGACCATTATCAAGCCAATCGATACTTGCGTAAACTGTTTTATTTTCATTCTCAAGAAGAAGCAGGGCAACAAGCGCTTTTTTCGATGATTGGAAGGCAAAGAAGTGAAGGGGATCCAGAGTGGTTGGAGAATGCAATTCGGTTTGTGATTACCTATCCGGATAGCCCTTTTTTCAGTATAGTCCGACATTTTTTGGAGGGGAGTTCATGAATCAGAACGGAATTCTTTCTGTTCCCCGGTGGAAAATCCTTTTCATTCGGCCTATGTATGTAAGTGGAGTAATGATTGGTATTGCCTTAGTCGCCGGATGGTTCCATTGGGAACGTGTATCCAATATTCTCTTTGGAGCTTTTATTGTTACCATAAATGTCGGATGGATCTACCTGGCGAAACTGCATAAGGACTATCGAGATCAGTCTGAAAGCCATGATCATAAGCATAAGACGGATATTGCTTATGCCATTCTAATCTTTTCGGGGTTGATGCTTTTGTCTTCGTTTCTCTTCGCTTTGATTGTTGTCGCAGATCAAGGATAACTAAGATCATTGGAATGATGGGGGGGGTTGCGATGAATCGAATCGTGTGTGTGTTGATGGTGTTTTTTCTTTCTGTCACTGGCTTTGGTTACTTGACTTTAAGGCATGTTGCGATTTCCGGAGAAAAGCTGGAACAAGTCTCACAGTTGTACCTAATTCCGACCTCGATGCTTTTGGATTGGAATCCAAAAATCCGAACAGGGCAACTGGTTCAGGGACAGGTTGTACTTCTGCCTTTTCCGAAAGGGTATATTTATGAAGTTGGTGCCGGAGATTCCCTTTCTACAATCGCTCAGTATTTTTTTACCGATGTTCCTTCGATAGCATCTGCCAATCAGCTTTCACCCCCCTATCCGATTCGTATTGGTCAGAAACTCTTCATTCCACTAAGCTCTATTGGTAAAGCCTTTCATGTAGAAAACAATCGGTACTTATGGCCCACATTTGGTGTGATCAGTAGTGAGTATGGATGGCGCACACACCCTATCACCCAGCAGCGGTCATTTCATGCGGGAACTGATATTGCTGCTCCAGAAGGCGCTCCCATTTTCGCCGCGGGATCTGGTTTGGTGACGTTCGTTGGAGAAAACGGAGGGTACGGATTAACGATTGATATTGATGGAGATCGCCACATGTTTCGATATGCCCACTTATCTCAAATATCCGTATTACAAGGCCAACGGGTTCAACAAGGAGAATTGATCGGAAGGATAGGGTCTACTGGTCAAAGCACAGGACCTCATTTGCATTTTGAAATCCGGACCCTTTCTTCCCGTGAAACCCTAAATCCGGTTGATTTTTTGCCTCCGATATCAAAAATGTATGTACTGAAGCAAAGCAATCCACTATCTATGGGCGGTAACTAATGGGAAAACGTTCGCTTCTTTATATCAGTATCCTGTCGTTATGTTTGGTGGCTTTCGGAAATCGGCTTGAACTTTTCCTAGAAGGAGAAAGGATCGATCTGGATCGATATTTCCAACTGGGAAATATTGTATATGTTCATGCCGTAACCCTAGCGGAAGCTTTAGGAGCGGAATATGAGTGGAATAATTCGGAAAAATCCCTGATCATCCGATATAAGAACCAGGAACTGGTTTTCTTCAATCAATCTGATCGTGTATGGATAAACGATCGATACAATAGCCTTCAAGCAGCACCTCGTTTGATTCAGAACCGTTTCTTTATCCCCATAGAGGATTTTGGGCAAATTACTGGTCTTTCGTATGTTGTATCCGGAGAACGGGTTGACGTTGCTACTACGGTTCCTGCCCATATCGATCACCACAACATTGAGAACTCGACCCTAAACGGCTCAGAATCCCATACAGAAGAAACAATGATCGATTTTTGGGTACCTGGTTCTCGAAATGCGCCTCTGATCGTAATCGATGCCGGTCACGGAGGAATTGATTCCGGTACAACTGGTCCAGGGAATACGCCCGAAAAAGAGATCGCTTTGCGGATCTCCCTTATTCTTGCTTCGTTGTTGGAGCAAAAAGGATATTCAGTCATCATGACCAGAGACACCGATGTGTATGTTGGCCTTCAAGAAAGGGCGATCGTTGCCAACCAAGAGCTTGCGGATCTTTTCATCAGTATTCACTTGAATTCTTTTACTAATCCTCAAGTACGGGGGGTGGAAGTATACTTCTATGATTTTTCCGAGGAAGCCTATTTGGATCGATTGGAACGACTCCATCGAGAATCGCTTTCAACAGACCAAAGAATCATTGCTCAGATGATCAATCATAAACGGACCGTCATGACCTATAGTGAAATTGCTTCCAGAGAGATGCTTAAAGCCTTTGAAAAGGCCCAATATTCTGTTCGAGGTTTGAGGAAAGACGATTTTGCAGTGCTTGCCTATACCGCTGTCCCTTCCATATTGGTTGAATGTGATTTTCTTTCCAATCCGCAAGTTGAAATGCTTTTGAAGACAAGAGCATATCAGGAAACAATCGCGCAGATCCTTCTCCAGGGAATCCACAATTATTTCCAGTTTTTGGAGCAAATGGTCTTAGCGGATCAGGGGAAATCGTAAAAAAAGGAGGAAGAACGATGAATGAATTGATCCAACAAATTCTTGAGAAAAGCAAATCCAATCAACATCACATGGTTCAGTTTCTAAGAGATATGATTGCCATTCCAAGTATTTCGACACAGGAAAAAGGGGTTGTAGACCGGATTTTCCATGAAATGGAAATCGTTGGAATGGATGAAGTCCGTGTGGACGGTTTGGGTAATGTAATCGGGAAGGTGGGGCAAGGGAAGACGATTATCGCTTTCGACGCCCATATTGACACTGTAGATGTAGGGAATCCATCCTTATGGACTGTAGACCCATTTCAAGGCGCATACAAAGATGGGTATATCTATGGTCGGGGTTCTTGTGATCAAGAATCTGGTATGGCATCAATGGTCTATGCAGCAAAGATAATGAAAGAACTAGCAATAGTAGGAGATTTCACAGTTTACTTCGTCGGATCAATTATGGAAGAGGATTGCGATGGGCTTTGCTGGCAATACATTCTAGAAAATGAAGGGATCCGCCCCGATGTAGTGGTCATTACAGAACCGACCAACTTAGGAGTGTATAGGGGTCATAGAGGGAGAATGGAAATCCAGATTCGGACTTCCGGAAGATCTTGCCATGCCAGTGCTCCTGAACGGGGAGATAACGCGATTTACAAGATGGTTCCAATTATCAAGGGAGTTGAACACCTTCATGAGCAACTCAAAGAAGACTCTTTCTTGGGAAAAGGATCGATTGCCGTCACTCAAATCTTTTTCCAGTCACCATCTCAAAATGCTGTTCCTGATGAATGTACAATTCAACTGGACAGAAGGTTGACATGGGGAGAAACGAAAGAGACCGTGTACCAAGAATTGCATCAGGTCATTCGAAATGCTGGGGTTGACGGTGAGATTATCGATCTCCATTATGATAAACCTTCTTACCTCGGGACTGTATATCCAACTGAAAAGTACTTCCCGACCTGGTTGTTTGAAGAGGACGCAGAGCATATCCAAAAAGCTAAGGCAACCTATGAGCTCCTATTCCAATCGAAAGCTCGATTAGGCCGTTGGGATTTCAGTACCAATGGTGTTGCGACAGCAGGAATCTATCAAATTCCGACAGTTGGGTTCGGCCCTGGAAATGAAATATACGCCCACGCGTCTGATGAACGAGTACTAGACCAGCAACTTGTTGACGCAGCAGCGTTTTACACTCTTTTTCCTCTGATCTTCACCAGCTAAACGGGGTTTCTATGTCGAAAACCCTGCGTTTTTCCGTTCAAATGGCCCTGGCTACATTAATCAGCAGGGTTTTGGGTTTGGTTAGAGACGCTTTGTTTGCTGAGCAATTCGGTACCTCTCCTGAATACGATGCCTATGTGGTGGCTATATTGCTTCCATTTTTTCTTCGGAGAATCTTCGCGGAAGGAGCACTGTCTTCCGCATTTGTTCCAATTTATAACAAGCGTTGTCTGGAATCTTTGAGTCATGGGAATCGCTTTTCCAATACGATTATTACCTTTTTCTTACCCATTCTTTTAGGGTTGGTAATTCTTTGCATCTACTTTATGCCGGTTTTGGTTGCTTTTATTGCTCCAGGGTTGGACGTAGGTTCAACAGCGCTCACGGTATACCTTGCTCGGATCGTCTTTCCCTTTATCCTGTTTATTGCAATCGCTTCCGTGTATACAGGGATTCTGAACAGCCATGACCGATACTTTGCTCCAGCAATCTCACCCGCGATTCATAATATCTTTATTATTGTTGGGATCTTTTTTTCCCCCTATTTTGACCCTCCCATTCTTGCTCCAACAGCCTTTTTCCTTTTTGGTGGGGTAGCACAATTACTGGTCGTTGTTGTATCTAGCCGGAAGACGCGTTATCGATTCGAGATTTCATTCGATAAAGAGGAGTGGAAGAGTTTTTACCCGGTGTTCATGGTGAGTTTCGTCACATTCTCGATCACGCAAATCAATTCCTTAGTTGACACCAACGTTGTGTCACGATTGGGTCAAGGAACAGTTTCCTTGCTCCAATATGCCAATCGATTATACCAATTACCCTTAGGAGTGTTGGCTATTTCTGTATCAACAGTCGCGTTGTCTCAACTTTCGCGGGGACGGATGGAAGATTTCGCTTCAAAATTGTCCGAACACTTGGATAAGATGCTCTTCTTTGTTCTTCCTTCTACCATTCTATTAATGATGATGAGGACGGATATTGTCCGTTTAATCTACCAAAGAGGGGCTTTTGGGGTTTATGATACTTGGATCACATCAGAAGTACTGATGGGATATCTGTGGGGATTGCCTTTCTATTCATTATACGCGCTCCTTTCACGGGCCGAATATGCTCGAATTAATGGGAAAAAAATGGCATTTTTTGCAACAGCCATAATGGTTGTTACCAATGTGGTTCTGGACTTAACCTTGGGCTTGCGGATTGGTCCTTATGGGGTAGCCTTGGCGACGTCCATTGCTGGCATGGCTGGTTGCGCATTATTGATTGTCGATCTGGTCCGAAGTGGGTTTTTAAGGGTCTCGAAAGAAGATTTGTTTCGTATGGGAAAGATTGGATTGGCCGGATTGGGTACAGGGATGGTTCTGTTTGGAACATCGTATTGGGAATATTCTTTAATGAATGTCTTCATAAGGATTTTCATTGGTGGGTTTAGTTATCTTGGAATCTTACTGTGTTTACGCCATCACGATTCCATTCGCTTAATTCGGAGAATCGTAAGGAGGTGACTCTGGATCCAGCAAATATTGGGGATAATTGTGGAATACAATCCATTTCATAATGGCCATTTGCATCATCTCCGCTTAGCTAAGGAGGTAAGTAAGGCCCAAGGAGTTGTTGCAATCATGTCTGGGTCTTTTGTCCAAAGAGGAGAACCCGCTATTATCGATTGGCTTTATCGAACGGAAATCGCTCTCCATGCCGGCGTTAACCTCGTCATCTTACTTCCGGGAATTTTTTCCAACCAAGATGCAGGGGGATTCGCTCTAGGAAGTGTCAGCTTGTTGCATCACACGGGGATTGTTACAGATCTCGTGTTTGGAAGCGAGAGTGGGAATCTCGCAGATCTGCAAAAAATTTCGAATGTTTTAACTACTCAACCAGACCCATTTCGCGCCATTCTTCACGCCTACCTTAAGCGGGGGTTATCTTTTCCAAATGCTCGAAAACATGCTCTGTATGATTTTTTTCCAGACAGTACGCGTTTCCAAAAACGCCTTCTTTCTTTGTTAAGCAAATCCAACGATATTTTAGGGTTGGAGTATTTGAATGCATTACGGGTCTTAAAGTCATCCATTCGTCCCCACGTTATATCGCGCATTGGTTCGGAAGATACGGATCCTTCGTTTCAAGGGGCGTATTCAAGCGCGACAGCCATTCGAAATCTGATTCATGGATTTCTTCGGACGCATGACCCACTTTCATTGGCTCAAGCACGAGAAACGATGCCGGATTTTGCATGGAGACTATTAGATCGAGGAATTCGCGAAGAAAAGATCGTCTCCTTGGACGATATTGGTTCTTTTTTCCTTTTCTTTTTGCGGAGCAGAAACCGAGAGCATATTCAGCATTACCAAGGGGTAGAGGAGGGACTCGATATTCGATTGATTCAAAGCGCGTATCAAGCAGATACAATCTCAGAATTACTACAGAAGGCAAAAAGCAAACGGTTTACCCATTCTCGACTTCGAAGGACCGTGATCAACATCCTTTTTGAAATCTGCAGCGATATAACTCGCGCAGCAAACCAAAAAGGACCTCAATACCTGCGGGTCTTGGGTTTTGACCCCATCGGACAGCAGATGCTATCAAGGATGAGGAAAAAAGCATCTCTTCCGATTATCGTAACCCCTTCTTTATATCCGAAGGCTTTTCGCCAGTTTGAAAAGAAAGTGAGAAAGCATCGAATTCGGAGAGGCAATGGAGAAATGCGTGAAATCGATTATGGGCAATACTGCAACCAGTTCGAGTTGGATCTTCGAATGGCAGATTTCTATCGGGCTTGGAAACATCCCGGAAAAGGATTGCGAGAAATCCAAATCCCCCCAGTCAGGGTTCAGCAGTAAGAAACCATCCCTTTGCGCTTTGGTTCAGTTTTCTTCCCTTTTCTGGTCCAAGTATTTTTTCAGATCATCCATCTCAAAAGAGCGAATAAACTTCTTGAACTGATCTTCTTCACTTTCCTCTCCATCTTTTTGAACCTGAAACTCCATCGAAGCTTCTAAAATGACCTCGCTGCTAATATAAATCGGGATTCCTGTTTTGGCTGCAATGACGATGCAATCTGATGGCCGGGCATCAATTTCGATAGCGGAAGAAGGTTCGTCGGTGTCAGCTTGCCGGTTCAGGTCTTTCATTACCAGAGTGGAAAGAAACACACCCTCTTTGATCGATCGTATGACAACTCTTTCGACTTTCGCGTCCAAAATTTCAGCAATACTGATGATTAAATCATGAGTGAGAGGTCTCGGGAACTCCACCTTCTCTAATGTCATTGTCAAGGCCCAAGCCTCACATGCTCCAATCCAAATGGGAACGACGCGGTGCGTTCCCTCGATCTCCAGCAAAACCACAGGGTTGTTATGGACTTTATCTTGCATTATCCCTTTAATAGTTGCTTTTTTCATTCAAGATCACCCTCTGGTTGATTCGGTAGCCTTTTTTTGATTGCTTGATGAACCACACGGATCAACTCCTCTTCATTGGCAAAGTTAGAAGGAAGAACTTCTTCTAAGATATGGACGGTTACTTTTGCCGGATGAATGAATAGGTTTCCTTTCGAAACGACGTCTTTCGTTCCTTGAATCACAACGGGGAAAATCGGTACTTTAGCCATCAACCCCATTCGAAGGCTTCCTTTCTTAAATGAGCCCAATTTCCCATCACTGCTCCGAGTTCCTTCGGGAAAGAGAGCAAAAATTTTCCCGACCTGAAGCCCTGATATGACTCTTCTCAATGCTCCAACCGCTTGTTGAGGATTCTCTCTATCAATAAAAACACCGCCCAGCGAAGAAAGACCTCTACCCATCAAAGGCAATGATTGAATCTCCTTTTTCCCGATGAAAGAAGCTCGAGGTTCAACAAAACCCATAATGAGGGGAATATCAAAGTAGCTTTGGTGATTGCATACCAATAGGAAAGACCGATCTTCCGGTAAACGATCCAACCCATGAACTTCGGGGTGCATTGTCAGCCAAGTGAATGCTCTCCGTCCGAAATTTTTCGCCCTTGGTCGAAGAAATGCATCTGCCGCTTGATCTCCCTTTTTCTTTCGAATTCGATCGGTTCTCCAAAAGGACCAATATCCATATAATAAGTAAAAGAGAAACCCTGTCACATACCAGACATTCAAAAAGAATAACAATACCCCGTTCATTGAATCACCTCCGAAAGAAACGGTCTAGTTCTTCCATCCGGATCAGCTGTTCGATCGGTCTTCCATGAGGACAAGAGAAGATTGATGCCTCTTCCATTTGCTGAAGAAGGTATTCGGCATCTTCGTAAGAAAGTGGTTCGCCGCTGCGTATTGCAGCATGGCAGGCAATTGTCTGGAAAATCCGATCCAATACTTGAATCGTTCCTTCCATCTCCCAAAACCGAAGCTGTTCGAGGATTTCAATCCAGGTAGGTTCGATTTGAGCGACTGGGAGTATTGTAGGAGCGCAAGAGATTTCCACCCACCGGTTTTTTTTTGGTTCCCATCGAAACCCTAGGTCTTCAACCGCTTCTTGGTGATCGGTCAATAGCAGTACCGATGATTGGTCAATCTCTAGCGTCAAGGGAGAAAGCAGAACTTGGGATTCCAGCGTTCTTTTCTGATCTCGTATTTTTTGATATAGCAATTGCTCATGGGCTGCATGATGGTCGATGATGCTCAAACCATTTGGATGATCACAAAGGATATACCGTCCTTTCAGTATACCAATAGACGATCGCTTTGCCTGGTTGAATTGAGCGTTCTTTTCTTCCCGGAAAGAAACCGATCCTTTCCGAGCAGCTTCGTTGGAAAAGGGATTTGGAATTGATGATCTCATATCAAGCTGTTTAGGAACTGGTTGAGCTTGATTCTGAACTCGGATTGGGAAATCCGGATATGGTAAAGTTGGATCGGCAACTTGGATTTTCATCGGTTCCATACTCAATGTCTGTTTGACCGCATTTGTAACGAGAGAAAAAACCTGTTCATTTCGTGCGAACTTCACTTCAATTTTCTGCGGATGAACATTCACATCAAGAGACTCGCTGGGTACGTCAATTATGAGAACGGCCATAGGGAATCTTCCTTTTGAAACCGTCTCGCCATATCCATGATCCAGGGCGCTGTAAAGCATTGGATGGCGAACCACCCTTTGATTGACAAAAGTGAAGATACCTGTTCGGTTGGGTCGATTCACGTCGGGTGTTGATATATACCCTTGAACAGAAGAAGGACCGGAAGTATGCTCTACTCGTCGAAGAGAATCGGGTGAAACCATGGAAAAAATTGCCAATAGGCGTTCTTTAAGGGTAGCGGGAGGAAGATTGTATATTTCTTCTCTGTCCTTACGTAGTTCAAAGGAAATGTGTGGAACGGATAGGATAAACTTTTCAACAAGCTCAATGACCATTCGAGACTCAATAGCGCTTGATTTCAGAAACTTCCTTCGTGCTGGAACGTTGAAGAATAGATTGTGTACTTCTACTTTCGTGCCTACGGGCGCATCAACCTTCCGGACTTCCTTTTTCTCTCCCCCACGAACTTCCATCGTACACCCCAGTTGTTGGTTTGACGTTCGTGAAGTGATTCGAAACTCTGAAACGGAAGCAATGGATGCCAGAGCTTCTCCACGGAATCCAAAGGACGTAATGGCCAAAAGATCTTCCCATTCATCGATCTTGCTTGTTGTATGAGGGTCTGTACACAGGAGAATATCTGAATCTTCCATTCCTGTGCCGTTGTCTGTGACCACGATTTCATCTTTTCCTCCGTTGCTGATCTGGATCCGAATTTTTGTTGCGCTGGCATCTATTGCATTTTCAATCAGTTCTTTCACAACAGAAGCCGGGTTTGTTACGACTTCACCTGCTGCAATTCTCATCCGGGTTTCGGGTGATAGCAAATGGATGTTCATAACTCAGTCCTCATTGATTGATCCCAATGACTTACTTTCCATGCATACCCAAGAACAGCCATACTGACCGATACATTCAGCGATTCTGCTTTGGTAGACATTGGGATGGAAACCAATTGATCACAGTTTTCAAAAACACGTTTTCTGAGTCCAACCCCTTCATTCCCCAAAACAAGGCCGATTTTCTTTGGGAACTCAATAAGCGGATATGCGGTGCCTTCCGCATGAGCTCCGTAGATCCAAAACCCGAATTCTTGCAGAATCTGTATGGAACGGCACATATTAGTTTCCAAACAAATGGGAATAGCAAAAGCCATCCCTGCGGAGGCTTTAATGACAGCGGGAGTAATCTGAGCTGCATTATCTTTGAGGATTACAACGCAAGCCGCATCCATAGCAACCGACGTGCGGATAATAGCTCCAAGGTTTTGGGGATCTTGAATTTGATCGAGCAAAATCACGCAAGATAAATCAGAAAATCCAGGTCCAGAAAGGATTTGATCCAAAGATGAGTAAGGAAAAGAACGGACTTGAAAGATGACTCCTTGGTGGGAATCGCGTTTATCGACCAAACGGTTCATCGTTTCCAAAGGCTGCCTCGAAAACGGAATTCCAAGACTGGTTAAAAGGCGGACGAGTTCATGATCTTTTTCCGCAATTTGGGGGAGGACATATACTTGGGTAATCAGCGAATGGTGTCCAGTTTGGATAACCTCTCGTAAAGCGTTTTTTCCGAAAAGTCTCAATCAACATCCTCTTTTCTCTTCGTCCGTTGGGAACGATCCAAAAGAAATCCCTCCGGAAGCAGTTGAGATACCGTAAACTGTTTCCGTTTGCCCTCGGTATTGGTTAAAATCACATCAAAATCCCCAAACTCCCACATTACTTGCCTACACGATCCACAGGGCGAACCGGGTTCATCGTCTTCCGTCGCAACAGCAATTGCAACAAAATCCCGTTCTCCATGTGAAATCGCGCTAAAGATCGCCGATCGTTCCGCGCAGTTGGTTATCCCATAAGAAGCATTCTCTACGTTGACTCCCACAAAAATCATTCCGCTTTTGGTAAGCAAAGCTGCGCCAACTGGATACTTGGAATAGGGAACATACGCCCGTTTCATCACATCAATGGCCATATTGCACAAATGCTCTACATTATACATGTCAACCCTCCTGCCTCAAAATGTCTTCTGATTTTCGATCAGGCTCCAGAATCATTTTCACCTTGGCAATTCGACTGCGAGTCGCTGCCAAAATCCGAAACCGCAATCCCTCAACAAATACTTCTTCTCCTACATTCGGAACCCGCTCAAAAAACTCTAAGAGGTACCCACCGAGGGTTTCATAATCGGTAGGGGGGAAAGTCATATTTAACTCCCTTTCGATGTCATTGATGGTGACTTTTGAATCAATAATAAAGGTAGTTTCATTCACCTTTTCTATACCGAAATCTTCCCCTTCGTCAAATTCATCCAATATCTCTCCTACCACTTCTTCGATAATATCTTCAATGGTTACAATCCCTTCAGTTCCTCCGTACTCATCGACTACGATTGCCATATGAACCATGTGGGTCTTGAATTCTTTGAGCAGATCATCCACCTTTTTGGTTTCCGGGACAAAATACGGTTCGCGCATGATCTCCTTGATCTTTGTTCTGGAAAGCATTTCGGTTCCTTTTTGATGTGTGGTTTTGAGAATGTCTTTTGCATATAGGACCCCGACAATATGATCGACTGTCTCTCGGAAAACAGGAAACCGGGAAAAGCCCTCTTCATAAACCATTTCGATGGCTTGATCCAGCGAAGTGTTTTCCGAAATAGCAAAAACGTCCACCCTCGGGATCATGATTTCTTTCACGCTGGTGTCTTTCAGTTCAAGGGTTCGTTGAAGCATTTTTGATTCTTCCTCTTCCAAAGCTCCCTCTTGAGCCCCAATATTAACTGCGTACGCGATTTCATCTTCTGTGATAAAAGGAGCGTCTGTCACCTTTTTGGAACCAAGCATACGAAGGAGAAAGTTGCTGATCCCCATCAGCAACCAAATGATTGGAGTGAAAAGGACACTCAACGCCGTAATGACTCGGATCGTCATCCCAAAAATCTTTTCGGTTTTTTGAACGGCAAGCACTTTGGGAGTAATCTCTCCAAAAACGAGAACCAAAAAAGTCATAATCCCTGTCACGAAAGCAGCAACTGTTCCGTGCGATATATTTCGAAAAAGCGTTAACGCAATCAATGTAGCCAATGAAGAAGCCAAAATATTGACAAGATTGTTGGCGACCAGGATTGTCGTTAACAGACGATTTGGTCTATGTAAGGCTTCATGGAGCACCTTTTTTTTCTCCTTGTTATCGGTTTTCTCGAGGAGTTCACGAAGCTTCAATTTGCTCATAGAAGTTAATGCTGTTTCTGAAGATGAAAAGAAAGAAGAGAGTCCTAGGAGAATGACAAGCAACACCAACTGCCATACAATACTACTACTAGGTAAAGGTTCTCCATCCAAGAGTACTGCCACCATCCTTTCTGGTTTTGCCTTCTAGGCGAAAAGGTTAATAATGATAGGGTTCATTGTTGATCATCTTCATTGCGCGGTATATTTGCTCGTACAAGATGAGTCGGGCAAACTCGTGTGTCATGGTCATTCTGGACAGGCTGATTACTTTGTGTGCTCGGTTTACTGCACAAGGAGAAAATCCTAACGTCCCGCCAATTACGAAAACGAGCTTTCCGAAAGTTTGATATACTCTTTGATCATGGATCCATTGGGAAAACTCTTCCGAAGAAAGCATATCACCATTTGGATCGAGCAAAACCATCCGATCATCCGGACATATGTATTGTACCAGTTTTTCGAATTCTTTGCAAAGGATTTGCTCTCTCGCACGTGTACGTATTTCACCGCCCGATGGAAAGGTTCGGTCAGTGATTCGAACATACGGAGCGATCCATTTTTGATATTGAGTGATTCCTCGGTTGATGAAATCTGTTTTATGTGTTCCAAAACTGATGATTTCCCATTGCATACTAACTCCTGCTTTTCTTTCTCAAGATCTTTTGGATTAATGCCAATTCTTGGTTCCACACCCCTCTTTGTTTCAGTTGGTCAAGCAGTGGGGCTACATCTGCTATCTTCGATTCAAGAACAAGCGCAAACACTTTTCCGATCGTTGACTCGACAAATCCTTCTTGGTCTTCTCTCACTTGGGAGAAACTTGTAAAAGCCTCTTCATAAAGCCCTTCCTTGATCTGGCAGTATCCTATTCCAATCCAAACCCGCGGTTCTTCGAAATTCATTTTTGAAAGGTGGCTGAACAGCTTTAGTGCTAATGGATAGTTCTCTTTTTCCATCAACGCAAGAGCCATATTATAGTATACCAGAGGTTCTTCAGGATCCGATTCTAACAGGTCGGAATACATTTGAATGCTCCGATCAATCTCTCCTTCTTGAAAGATCCGGTTGGCTTCATTTAACTCCTTTGCAAAGCGCCGCGCATTCATTGCCTTTGAGGTCGTGCGATCCACTCCTTTGGGCGGTTCAAAATGGCGAGCGGAGAATGGGAGTTTTGTCATCGTTTTTTTGAGATCATCTGTATAATCGGACATATCGCTCCTCCTTTACGGACCGCTTGATTCCACGGTTCCAATCAAGCTTTCTTTCAGAGAGGGAATCATATAGTTGACATAATAAATTGAATCAGAGTAATCAAGCCCGCCGATTTGAACACTGATCGTGGCAGTTTTTATTCCTTGAAACGGAAGCATAAGATCATATCGTACATGCCGAACCATCTTTTCTGGAATCGATTGGAAATACCGAAGGGCATGAGGATAGAGATCGGATGTGATAATCGCTCCTCCAGTCATATGGGCCAATCGTTGGACAGATTGAGGCAGAAACATATTGCTTTCAATAAACAGTCGGACGTTCTTTGCCAGCATCGATGGAAGAACGTTTTCTTCGATGAATGCATATCCATCATATCTCCAGAATACAATATTGGTTTGATTTCGATCGAGTGTTTGCAACTTCTGTTCAAAAAATGTCCGGCCATGATCAAATTCCCAAGTTCGAACTGGGGTTGATATGAATCCAGGGGAGAAAGGGACAAAACCTCCTGCATCGATGACTCGAAGAAATGGGTGAATGATTTCTATTTCTCTACCCGATCGGTCGATAACCCGGAACGAAATGTGCATTTGGTTTTCGACAACTTCTAGTCCGTCAATCAAGGTAATCGCATTGGGGTTTTGTTTGAGTAGATGGAAGCTTTTTACTGAACTATTGTGAAAGTCTGTCATAGTGATCAACGGAGGGACAATATCCAGGTCGCTCATTCCGATCAGGTCAATCAATGTTGTATCAATCGGTTTGTACCCCTGTTCAGGGTTTTCAAGAGAAATCGATCTCATGATTCCATCTGACCCGATGTTGATCAGATTATGATCGTGATCGATTTCTGCAACTACTGGAAGCACTTGATCTGGAAAAGGAATGAGGCGTTCCTCTTCAAAAGAAGGATATCGGAACACGCGATAGGCCCTTAGCGATAAGTCTTGAAGAACGATGTATTTGGGGCTGACTCGAACTTGGTTGACGACCCGCACATGAAACCCTTCGCTTAAAAAAAGATTGCGAACAAGCTTCCCTTCTGAAGAAACTATTTGCACCAGGTTTTTTGGAGGATCAAGAATGTACAGGTTTCCGATTCGATCAACTGCTTGGATAAACGGGCGAACGAACCCCGAAAAGCTGTGAAGTGGTTCAAGCGTGTTCGCATCGAAGACCCGGATAATTCCCAATTCGATGTCCGAAATGTATAAGCGCCCCGCAAACCGGTCGATTACCATGGCAGAAGGTGAAGGCAAATCAATCGGATAGAGGCTTTGTTCTTGACCGTGAACAACAAGGATGGATGCGTTTGCCCGATCTAGGATCAGATATTTTTCTTGAAATATTTCCGTCGACACAGGGTTATAAAAGACCTCAAAGGAGTTTTGATATCCTTGGATCGTTCGATGGTACTCAAGACCGATGATTGGGTTGTGAATCGCCGCGTCATCGAAGAAAGAACGCAGGGTACGCAACAAGATGAGGATTTCCGTCCGATCGGGTTCAATCAACAAGACATTGTTCAGACTCTCTACGGCTTGACGAGCTTCTCCAGATTCTATATACAACTTAGCCAGAAAATACCAGATCTTGGCAATATCTTGCGGATACATCGGGGTAAGGAAAGCTTGATCGATGTGCTCTTTTGCCGCATCAAGGTTTCCTAGACCCCAGCTTTCGATTGCATTCGAAAAATGATACCTCGATCGCTCTTGTATAGGAACAGATCTGAGATAATCTTCGATCGAATAGGAACGGTCCGCTCCAAAGATTGGCAGTCCAAATGAAATCCAAACAAAAAAAAGCAGGAGCAAATGTTTCATCAGGTATTCTGCCTCTTTCGGAAAGCAAGTCCGCCAGTATATACAACCAGAATAAAACCGAAAGCCAACAAGGCAATCCCTAAGTATTGGAACCAACGGTCATTTGCGGCTGATTGGTTTTGAAGCAGTTCTCTCCCTAACCATTGGAATCCAAGGCGAAATGTATTATACAATTGCATACCCAAAGAAGCGGAAAAAACCAAAAAACTTAACGCATAGGAGATAAAGGGTCTCATTCGGCCCAATTCAATCATTACACCGGCATGCAAGCATAGTCCACCGAGGATTAATGCTCCAAATAACGATGGAATCCATCGGGATTGATACAGATTGATACCGAGAAGTGTATCAAACATATCTCCAGCAAGAAAGACTCCCATAAAGATGGCCAGACCAATCAGTCCAATAAAAAGAGCCAAAAAAGACAGGAAAGAACCACCAACCAAAGTTACGATCGGGACTTTCGTTTCTTCATTCTTTTTCACCCCGAATCACTCTTCCATATCTTGAAGCGTTTTTTTTATTCTGGATTCTTGGGGATCGAGCATCTCAAGGAGTGTTCCCGCGATTCCAATAAAAACCTTGACCACTATGCTCTCTCTTTGGAAGAAGACAGGGGGTTTCCCATGGTCACTCGAGACGGATAAATATGGATCCAAAGGAATTTTCCCCAAGAGAGCGCAATCAAATTCTTTTGCAAGCGTTTCTCCTCCTCCTTCACCAAAAAAGGATTGGATCGATTGACAATTGGAACACTGGAAATGACTCATGTTCTCTACAATCCCCAAAATAGGAACACCCAATTTTCGAACAAAGGTTGCTGACCTTCGGGCATCCATCATCGCGATTTCCTGTGGTGTTGTAACAATAATGGCTCCGTCAAGAGTTTGCAATTGTTGGATTACGCTCAACGGTTCATCGCCGGTTCCCGGAGGAGAATCAACAATCAAAAAATCGAGTTCTCCCCACCGCGTTTGATGAATGAGTTGTTCCAAGGCTTTCATTTTCATCGGTCCTCTCCAGATAAGGGGTTGATCATGCGGAATGAGGTTAGCAACAGATATGACAGACAAGTTATGGTATACTTGGATGGGTATGGCACATTCGCCCTCATCCGTATGCAGCTTATGGTCCGAAATCCCTAGCATCTTGGGGACATTGGGCCCGTGAATATCTGAATCCAGCAAACCGACACGAAACCCTTCCTGTGCAAGCGCGCATGCAAGATTTACAGAAACCGTTGTTTTTCCTACGCCTCCTTTTCCGCTGAGAACGATAATTCGATGGCGAATCTGCAGTTGGTTTTGATTTCGTTCAGACACTCGATTGCTCCTTTCCTTCTCGCATAAGTTTCGCTGTTTCAATAATTTCATCAGGCAAACCCAATGCCTGAGCAATAATTAAGGCTACTTGAGGGATTTTTTTGGAATGGATCGGACGTACGGTATGATCGATCCAGAGACTAACTTCGTTTGGGGGCAAATGTTCCGGAAAACCCTCTTTGAGTAAACCCGTATAATAAGCGTTTGGTACCCTTGGGATTAACCGGGAAAAATGGGTAACAAAAACGACCAGCGAATCGGGATGTTTTTGAAAGAATGCGACTAGCGCGATCGCAAGAGCTTCTCCTTCGGAAGGTTGTGTTGTCGAACCGAACTCGTCAATCAAAATTAGCCGGTCTGTTCTTTGGTTGAGGGTCGAGGTGGTTCGTGAGATCTCCATCCCAAATCCGCTAAGCCCTGCTTCTTCTTTGGTGCGATATATACTTCGGATTCCTCTGAAAAGAGGAGTATCCATCTTTTTTGCAGGAATTGGAATACCCATAGCACAAAGAAAAACCAATTGCCCGATTGTCTTCAGGGCTTCAGTTTTCCCTCCCATATTTGCTCCCGTAATAAGAGTTACTCCATAAGCCAGCTCTAGGTCTAAACAATCATAGGGTCTTTTCTGTTCAGCACATAAGCGAAGCATCGGAATCGATCGACCCTCATGTATGATAACAGGGTTTCGAGGCGAAAGGATTTTTGGATAGGCACCCTTCCACTTTTGCTTCCAGAGAATGCACGAGAACTGAAAATCCAGAAACCCAATCCATTTAACATGGTCGATAAGAGTACCTACATGTTCAAAAAGACGGTGAGAAATCAGGGTAATATATCGCTTTTCTTCCTCTTCTAATTGAATTTCGAGTTGATCTTGTTTTTGTTTCATCAGAAATACGGCGTCATCCCCCATCAGTTCGAAGACAAAGGAATACGTGGTTTCTTTCTTAAGGGCGACCAATCCTGTCGTTAAAAGAGGATTTTTTCGCATGTCGTTCCGGGGGATCACAAATTCATGAGTATGTTTTAGATCGATATCAAACTGTTGCTTTAGTAGAAGAGCTCTTTTCCTCATTGCGATCCTGATCTTTTTTTGAATGACGAGGATCTTGGATAAAAGGTGTTTCGAAGTGTCTGTTTCTACACGGAAAAAAAAGGTTCCTCTTTGATGGGGATCCAAGACATCCCAGGGCTCCTGAAGGGATGTCAACCTGCTTATTGTTGTTGTTTTCGGGAAACGGCTCAGTTGAAGAAAAAACCTTCTGTAATGGTACAGGAACTTTTTGATCTCGAATAAATCAACCACATGCAAAACGGATCTGGATTCAAGCAATGAAAGGGAATGAGTAATCGTTGAAAAAGGTTCCATCTCTTTATGCAATGATGGAATCGATTCACCCAGTTCATCTTCCATTATCCAAAGGTGTTCAAACGCAATGGTTGCCGCTTCCTCTTGACCTGTACAAAAAGGCATCCGACTTGCAAAATGAGATCTTCCATAATGAGTGCGCATTTGCAAATCATCAAGCAACCCCTTCTGATCGATAAACTCTTGTTCTTCATTGGGAAGGAAGTCAGTGGCATTCATTCATTATTCTCCCATAGAATGCTTGCCCAAGCTTGATGATCATGGATGGATTCATCGCTTATTGCTTGGATGTGATAGCTACGCACCCGTATGTCTTTCTGCAATTGAAGAGCCACATCCCGAGCGACGTCTTCTACAAATTTCGGGTGGAGATAGGCTTCCTCTGTTACGTATTTTTCATCCTCACGCTTCAATAGGGGATAGACTTCTGATGACCCTGATTTTTGAGCGATCGCGATCAATTCTTCAATCCACATCATTTTCTTCGTTTTCACTTTAATATAGACCCATGCCTTCTGATTATGGGCCCCAAATTGACTGATCGCTTTCGAACAAGGGCAAAGAGTCTGGATAGGAACTTGGACTTGGAGCGCAAAATCCATGTGGTCATGATTCAAAGTAGCAAAAAACCCGCAATCGATAACCATCAAACAGGAAAGGCGAGTGATCGGAGATTCCTTATGCACAGAGTACGGAAAGCTCATTTCTAAATGAGCTTCGTTTGAGTTTAAGTGCTTTTTCATATCTTCTAGAATGCCTCGCATATTGCTTAAATCCATATTGGAAGCATGATTATGCAGAATTTCCACAAATCGGCTCATATGGGTACCCCGAAAATCCCGAGGCAAATCGACCGATAAAGAGAAGACTCCTATAGAGTTTTGGTACCCTCCATCCATTTCACGCAATACGATCGGATATCGCACATTTCTTACTCCGACTCGGTTTAAAGGGATCTGCCTATGATCCTTTTCGTTTTGAATATCTGCCAGCATAAAAATCGCCTTTCTTCATGAATTCATATGCAATTATAACAGATTTGCTTTTTTTTTCTTCAAAAGGTACTGACTTGGAGGAGAAAGCAAAGCGATAAACAGGATCAAAAGACCATTACACGGAATTTGGTTATAGAATATTCAAAGAATTACAGGGAAGTGTGATATAATTGAATAATGATGTCAGTCACTTCTAGGAAGGGGTGAGTGCGTGGACGGACTCCGATTTGATCCCGTTGATAGCCGATTGTTTGCTGCCGTAAAAGCGGGTGATCTCTATGAACTAGAGCAAATCGTTCTCTCTGGATTGCCTCTTGATGAAGTAGATCGCGATGGTGACACAGCTTTACATATAGCCATTTCACATAATCAGAGAAAAGCGGTTGATTTCTTGATCGATCATGGTGTAAACCTGAATCAAAAAAACCGATTGGGCAAAACCCCGATTATGATCGCCATTTTATCTCGAAGTGTTGAGATCATCGATACGCTTATTCGAAAAGGAGTTTCTTTATCCGAAAAAGACGCGATAGGATGGAATGTCTTTTTCCTGTGTGCGGATAGCGGTTTCGAAGAGGGATTTCGAATCCTTTTACAAGCGCATTCAGACTTCATGCCCAAAGATCCCTTCGGATACACTCCGCTTCACATTGCCTCTCTCGAAGGTCATGAAGGAATCGTGCGAATGATTCTTTCTCAATCCATAGAATCCGATCTCAAGAATATTCGCGGGATAACACCTCTTCACTTGGCATCCTACAATGGCCATTGGAAAATCGGGAAACTTCTTCTCGCTTACGGAATGGATCCCAACCCTTCGGATGATGAGGGCATTGTTCCTCTCTTTCTGGCAGCAAGACAAGGTCATCTGCAGTTCGTGATTGTGCTTATGGAAGGGGGAGCAGACTTGACTCGAACAGACAAAGCAGGTTGGAATGTAATCCATCATGCGGCAGAAAAAGGGAATACACCGGTTGTTCATTTGTTACAAGGTGCTGGAGTGAATTGCCATTTGCAGGATCATTCAGGGATGACCCCTCTTGATATTGCCAAGAAGGGGCAACACAAGGAGCTAGAACAATATCTTCGGCAAAACCAGTGAAAGAAAACCATAAGATGGAACAGATTCTTTTCCCGATCATCGATGCAGGCCCCAAGAACGGAAAAGTCAAGCAGGTACTGTCTTTGCTCAACAACACCAAACCAAATCCCAATCAATTGCTGGTTCTGGAAGGAATATGGGCGATCGAAAAAGCCATCCAAAAGGAAGCTCAATTGGACTCCTTCTTTTTTTGCCCCGAACTAGCTGATTCTTTGGAAGCGAAAACTCTAATCAACTTGCTTCAACAAAGGGTTCCTTCATTCCGCGTTTCTCAAAAAACCTTCTTGTCTATGACGGATCGAGGGAAACCCGATGGAATGCTTGTTATTGTTCGATGGCGTCATTCAACATTTGGACATCTAGTTCCCGGCTCTGAAAGTCAAGTGATTGTTTTGGATGGAGTTGAGATTCCGGGCAATATTGGCACCATCGTTCGTACAGCAGATGGGTGTGGTGCTCTTGGAGTATTGATTAGCAATCGCAGAGCTCGGATTACCCATCCAAAAATGGTCAAAGGGAGCCAGGGGTCTCTTTTTTCGGTTCCCATTATTGAGGCGGATGTACAATCCATTTACACTTGGTGTATAACCCAAGGGTTTCAGTTGTTGCTTACGGATTCTCGTTCGTCCAACGCATTCGATCGCTTCCCGTACAAATCAAAAGTTGCGGTCATCTTTGGAAGCGAACGATATGGGATTTCGAAAGAATGGTACAATTTCGTTTCTGAATCCGTATCGATTCCGATGAAAGGGATGTGTGATTCTTTGAATGTAGCTGTCGCAAGCGGGATTACAATGTATCATATTTCGCGATACCATGAAGCAATGAGATCAAACCCTCTAAATTGATTCCAGGCAATCATCAGAAACGAACATAAAAAAACCCGGGGGTTCTTCCCCGAGTTTTTCACAACCGAAGCAAACCAATCAATCAAGCAGTAAACCCGACAAAACGCTCTTTAGGTACGTTACAGACAGGACATCGATCAGGAGCGTGATCTTCCGCAGTATGCCCGCACACAGGACAGATCCAAACTACATTGGCCGTGTAATCTTTATTTCCTGAAGCAAGCTGTTGCGCTTTCATGTACATTTTCTCATGGATTTTCTCTGCTTCAAGAGCATAATGAGTGGATCGCTCCGCTTCCTTTTCCGATTGAAACTTTGCCGTTTCATGATACACAGGATACATTTCATCGATTTCGAAGTGTTCCCCGTCTTTTGCGCTCCGGATGTTTGCTACGGTATCTCCGACTCGACCAAGAGCTTTCAGATGGTTTTTCGCGTGAACAAACTCTGCGTGTGAGATTGCTCGAAAAAGATTTGCCAACTTAGGCAATTTGTTTTGCTCCGCCTCTTCAGCGAAAATCAGGTATTTAACATGAGCTTGGGATTCGCCGGCAAATGCAGCTTCCAAGAATTCTTTGGTCATAGCTCTCATAGTGACACCTCCACAAGATTTTGATTTCGTAGGATTATAACATACCTTGGTTTCATTGATGAAAATGTTCGGAAATTACGTGTGCCTGCCTTTTATCGGACTTACATCCAGAAATTGCTTTAAAGCTGCCTTAACCAAAGATTCAACTGTCCATCCGTCTTTTTCGTGGGTCAATGATCGGAGCACTTTTCGAGCCTGTTGGGAAGGATAACCCAAAGCTTCAAGTCCTTCGAGCGCTTGATGAAAGAGTTGGATATTTTGGGTGTTTGAGTGATCAGGGATTTCGCTAACTTTTTGAAGTTCTTTCCGTTTGTTCTGAAGCTCAAGAACTACGCGTTCGGCAGTTCTTTTTCCGATGCTTGGAAGACTACACAAATATCCCACATCCTCGGAAACAATCGCAGCGATCATTTCAACAGCATCAGCGTGCGAGATAATCCTCATTGCCGTTTTGGGACCAATACCGGTTACAGATCGGAGTAGATTGAAGAGTTCTCGTTTTTCTCTCGCTAGAAAACCATACAGCCTGTGTTCGTCTTCCGAAGGGATATCAACAACAAAAGCTTGGACTTCGCCTGTGGTATGGAACAGATCGGAGTCAGCATATACTTCAAACCCTACACCCGAGACGTCTAGGACGATCGTTGCCGGTTCGATATGATGGGTGATGGTTCCGCGTAAAGAAAAAAGCATCCAAACTCCCCTTTCCTATTGAGAAGAAGCTGCTAGACGAGAGATAGCGTAATTCCGTACATAACCGACAAGATAGAGAGAACCACATATCAGGAGCGGGCAACTTGATGACGCGTGTGTTAAGGCGATATCAAATGCTTTCTCCATATCCTCTTCGTATAGGCAGCGATCCGAAGAAAAAAACGGAAGAAAGCAATCGTAAGCGGCTCGAGGATTTGAAGGTCTTGGGGCTTTGGGAGCTGTAACCACAACAAAGCTTGCGATTCTTTGCAACACATGGCTCATGCGGATTGTATCTTTGTCGCTTAAAATTCCAATCAGGAGACAACATTTTTGCCCGGGAAAGTACTGATCCCAATTATTAACCAATTCAATCACTCCAGGCTCATTGTGGGCTCCGTCCACAAGGATCGGAGGGTCTTTGGATAGTAATTCAAAACGACCTTCCCATGTTATTTTAGAAAGAGGCTTAACCAAGTGAGTGGGGTTCCAGGAGATTTTATTCCGATCGCAGTAAATATGAAAGGCTGTGATCGCTAAAGAAGCGTTTTCCATCTGATGCATGCCATTGAGGCCAAAAGGATATGCTAAGTGTAGTGGGGCGATTGGTAGCAGACCATCCGATTCGTATCGGAACCGATTGTGATTGATTGAAAGCTGTTCAGGAATGCATCGGAAATCTTTCCCCAGGAAATAGCAGGGAGACTCCATTTCTTCTGCGCGTTTCTGAATCGTCTGTACTGCTTCGAGAGCTTTTGCTCCGCATACAACGGGTCGCTCCGGTTTGATAATCCCTGCTTTTTCAAAAGCGATTTTGGATAAAGTATCCCCAAGGGTATGGATATGGTCTTTTCCAATACTGGTAATGATGCTTACTTCAGGAAGGATCACATTGGTTGCGTCAAACCTACCACCAAGACCCACTTCCATTACAGCTACTTGAACTTTTTTCTGCGCAAACCAAAAAAAAGCCATAGCAGTAATGATCTCAAAAAAACTGGGTTTCATCTCTTCTTCCATTCGATCCATTTTTTGAATGGCAGGGAGCAGTGCATTGAGAGTCTGAGTAATTTCCTCATCAGAAATCATCTCTCCATTAAGCCGAATTCGTTCTGAGAAATGAACCAAATGGGGGGAAAAGTTGGTTCCTACACGGGAATGGATGGTTTGAAGCAGGGTTCCTAAAATACGAGTGGTCGATCCTTTTCCATTTGTACCGGCAATGTGTATGGTCTGGTATTCTTGATGGGGATTCCCAATAAGATCGAGTAAGTATTGGATTCGATCCAATCCAAGCTTAACTTGACCGTGGGGTCGTGAATGGTACAAAAAGCCCAACGCTTCATCGATCGTATGGATCTTTTGATTCAAAATTTCATCCCTCCTACTTGATATACATAAGCAATTACTTGGGCAACGGCTCGGTACAGATCTTCAGGGATTTCGGAATAGTAATCCAACTCGAGCAGTTTTTCCACAAGGATCGCATCTTTATAAATCGGGATATTGTGTTCGATTGCGATTTCAACAATCTTTTTTGCGAGTTCCCCTTTCGCTTGCGCAATAACTTTTGGGGCTATATCTTGCTCTTGTTCGTACTTTAGCGCAACAGCGCTGAGTGAAGCAGGATCTTTCCGATCGGAAGGATTTTGGGAGTTCTCTTCATTTACCCCATCCCAGTAAACCTCCCATCCATTCCTGTCAGCATTTGAATTCGCTTTTCTAAAAGCTGATCTTGATTGGGGATATTGCGAATAAAGATCCCTCTAACCTCGAATCCCTCGGAACGGAGTCGTTGATAGAGAGTTGAAGAATGATGCGTCAATGTGTTCTGATGGTCAGGTTCGGCATATAAAAAGAGTTCCATCTGGTGATTTCGAAAATAACTGTCGATCAATACTTCTCCAAGCCGTCCTGTTTGGACATCAATCATGATCCGGTAGGTTTTTTTTGTGTCGTATCCCTCTTTATACTGTTTTTTCTCTACCCAGTCAATTCGGCATTGAAAAGACTCTAGAGCAAAAGCAGCCGTATACAGAGTAGCCAAGTCGGTGTGGGTAGAAAAATTCATCAAGCGAAGAAAACTCATTGTTGACAATTGTTGTGGTTCAAGCCGCTCTCTGGCAAACATTGAATCATTGGTACCAGTAGGGTTAGGCGATTGGCCTATCTCCCTTTCAGGGGGTAGGGGTTGAGGGTTTTCGCGAGCGGTTGGAGTAAGCACAACCCCTTCCGAAATACTCTTGTTCGGGTTTATTCGATCAGAAACGGAAGAAGAATCGGTTTGAGGTGTTTTTCCCAACGAATTTGGAGAAAAAATCTCTTTCTTTCCGCTCGGTATCCCAGAATTGGTTTGGGGTTTCTCTGCATCTGAATTGGGAATTCGTTGCAGTTTTTCGGAAGGGTCTGTATGCTTGGGAGAATCGGGTTCTCTCATGAGTACCCATTTAGCCATCCATTGGCGAATATCCATCAGAATCCGTTCTTTGGATTCTTCGGGTCCTTCCAACCGCCCTGAAAGGCTTTCCAGGAATAATTCCATCGCTTTCTGAAAAAAAACCGGTCGGAATTCATTGAGTCGTTCCGATTCATTGATGATCCTAACCCATTCCTTGGCAATTGATTCGCGAACAGGCTGTTCCATTCCTTTCGCTTCCCACTGGTTCATTGTTTCTGAGATCGAGTGGGATATTTGAGAAGCCGATGGCAGAACGGATCGATTCAGAGGTTCCGATCCGATTCTTTGATCCCTTTCTCCCTGATGAACCAACCTGCTCCCAAGGATCGAGTGGATCTTTGCCTCCCAAGGCGTTACGACATGTTTGGGGCTGATTTCCTCCTTATCACTTGGAAGAAAGGGAATCATGGAAAGAGCCCATTTCTTAAGTTGAGCAGGTTCCGATACACCCTCTTTCAACAGCTGGACAAAGATATCAATCCATCGGGCTACTTCTCTTGACATCGGTTGTTCGGAAGGATTCGAATGGATAGAACTGAGGAAACTGGGGTTGTAAGAATGGGCATGTCGAAATCCAGGAACAAAGAAATCTCGGTTTTTTTCCAACAGCATTCGGGGAGGTTCGTTATTTGAGGGAAGATCGGCGGGTCGATGAGCTGAACTAGGCCGAATCGTTTTCTGCGAAAGGTCCTGCGTCGTGGTTATGGGATTTTTCAAGTCTTTTGGAAGTAGTCCCTCATTGATCGATACCGCTTTTTGGCCGGATCTTGAAAGGTTCCGAACTTTTTGGTTGATTGTTGGTAGCTCTTTTGAGAGCGGTTCGGGTAAATCGGATTTTTGGGGTTGCCGAGATAATCGATCATTCAGTTGATCCTCATGCTTTGCATTGATTGGTTCTTTTCCGCCATTCCAATCGATAGGATGGTGCGAAGACTTTGGTTCAAATGAGGGGCGAGGTTGTTCGAGGGTTAAGGCATGATGATCCCTAGGGGGTATTTCGGGTTGAAGTGAGCCTAGCGTTTGATGCAAAATATTGAGCTGCGGTTGGAACGCTGCTGAGGAAGGGATCTGAGTCAAATTAGGATTGAAACGGACAGAAGACGGAGTAGTTCTGATCGAAAAAAAAGATTCCATCGACTGAAGAATGGGCGGATTTCCCTCTTTTTTTGGAAGTCGGATCAAGGAAGGATCATCGATCGATATCTTTCGAACTGATTGCGGGACAATCATCTGATCGGATCGATCGTCCCCTTTATTTACCCACTTCTGATCATAGAAAATGAATTGCTTTACCAACGCTTCTTTAACCTCTTTTGGCATTTGATCCCAACTTGCGCCCATTGCCTTTGCCCGAAACGCCATTTCTATAATTCTCCGCCCAAACGGAAATCGATCATCCAATAGGTTCTCAACGTTTTTTAAGGTTTCATTCGTTTGGATCATTGTTTCCGCAAAGTTTTGAGCAGTAAGCTGTCGAACAATACCCATAATTTCTGAAGTCGCTTTATACAGTTGCACTTTTACTTCCTCTCCCATCCCTTGGATGATCTGTTCGACGGTCGAGGAAATAGGGACGGGAAAAGAAAGGGTTATAATATCCAAAAGCTTCGCATGAAGCGGATTGGAGATTTGCGTTTTATGGTTCGAGTTGAGTTCGCCATCGAAAAAAAGCTGAATCACATCTCCTGGTTTCAATCGGCCAGGATTTTGAACTTCAATCGTAACAATCTGATCCCCAACCAACACTTCGGCTTTTCCGCCAGTTATGGATACAATCTTTCCGAGTTGCCCGGAGTCTTTAATTAAGGCTGGCTTACCAGTAGTATGAGAAATCTGAATAGAACCGATTCCATTCATTGCTTCACCTCAGAGAATCCAAACGAATGATCATGCGCTAGCATATTATCGGATGATTCAAGCTGGGCATTACCGAACCCATTGGTTCAAAGCTCCTACTGGGTCTTGACTAATCCAAGGAAGAAGGAGTTTCATGGCTTGGATGGCTTGCAATTCCAAATCAATCTGTTTCAACTCATACTGGTACAATCGAATCAGATGCTCATAATACTCTCTCGTTGACAGGACTCCTTTTCGGAATCCTTCCTGAATGCGTTCCGATTGGTTTTGAAGAACTTGTCTCTGCTTGTTCCCTGTATCCAGCAATGAAAAAGCCACATGAATCATCTCAAAAGACTCATGAATCGTGATTTCTGATTGAATCAGGAATACTGCTAGTTCCAGATCGCGAGCCCGCGCGTTTCGTCGCGCGATTTCCGTTTGATAACTGCTTGAGCCCCCCGTAGCAAGTAAGCTATGCTGAGATTCTTCCTGTTCTTTTTGGAGTTTCAAGGTTTGCGCTTGGGCTGTTTGTGATATTGCTTGGACCATCTGTTCTCCATATAACGGTTGAATTTCGGGAAGCTGAAGAGCTAAGATAAAGGGCTGGGTGAGGAACAAATGGGTCTTTAAATAATGCTCAATCCGGACCTTCCGCGCAATTGAATGATCATACATGGTTTGAGAGGCTTCCAGTGTAAGAACTGCTAATTGCACATCATCCTGTGAGACCCCACCGAAAGACAAAGCTCTTTGCTTATTCGTTACATCCTCTTGGGCAAGTTTCAATTGGCTCTCGATCAAAGATACCTCAGATTGAATCCGCTTCCATTCCATGATTTTTTCCATGAAGTGAAAGGCTTGCTCCCATTTGGCAGTACGGTACTCTTCTAGCCGATCAAACCTTTGAATATCCGCCGCCAATATATCCATTTTCGTCGTAGCCCTTACAAGCTGTGCATTATAAATGTCTTGCGCATTCTGCCACTGAAGCTCAGCAATCACCATCAGAGGGGATTTCTGGAGATAACTCTCCAAAGCAATCCGGAAGTTGCTGGAGAATCCGATTGAAAAACATATGACCCAGATCACGAGCATCCATAATGCGTTTTTTTTCACCTTCTCCTCACCTCAATTCGATCTTCTTCGATTTCTTGATACCGAATGGATTTCATTCGATCGAGAAAGAACCCGCGATGAGCGAAAAACCTTTGGAATCGTTTCCGGTCAACTTCGACTCGTTGATCCTGATCCAGAAGGATGTTTAATGAAATCCACTGTTCTTGAATAGAAACGAGATCCCCGAAAGCCGGATCATAGGGGCCTGCAACCAATATGGGTTTCGTAGCCTCTGAAAGGAATACCCCCGTTTGGATTACCTTTTTTTTAGCCTGCTCCTTGAATCGATAGGAAAAAAGCGCTACCCGATTCACAGCCTCGTTAAGATCTAAAGGGACGTAGATTCCCGTTTGATACCACTGGTGTAGCTCTGTCCCCGAAAAAACGATTGTCGGGTGTAATCGCGCAAAATCAAAGGGGGAGCGTAAACAATTCTGTAGAGAAGATTCCTCTTTCTCAAAACTACTTCCCGGAAGGCCGAACATGAGATGAATCCCTACGTCAAACCCTTCATTATGGAAGAATCGGATTGCTTTTTGCGCTTCGTTGGCAGTATATTGACGATGATTAATCCTGAGAATTTGATCGTCCATGATTTCAATGCCCAATTCCACAATCTTGACTCCCGTTTCTTTATATAGTGAAATCAGAGTAGCTGGAAGCATAACTGGAATTGTGGAAAATCGGATTGAATCGATTGCTTGGTTACGAATCCAAATTTGTGCCCATTCCAAAAACCGCTCCTGTTCATGGACGGGCATGAGTGTGAAACAACCTCCATAAAAAGCGATTTGAGTCTTCTTTCCATCGGGATTGGTACATAAATATGAGAGAATCCTTTGGTTAAAGTCTGATTGTGAAATGGATCGATGATTCTCTGTGTTTAAAGATAATGAATTGCAAAAAGAACACCGGTTCGGACAGCCCGCAAAAGGGAAAAAAAAGGGGATAATCATAAAAAAGATGCATCGAGTTGAGGGTTCTCTTCTCGAATTTTCTTGCATGCGATCATCGCAGCGCTTTGCTCGGCTTCCTTTTTTGATCGACCCACTGCTTGAGCATAGACATCTGAATTGATGGAAACTTGAACGATGAAGGAAGGTTGGTGCGGAGGACCTTCAACCTTCAAAAGTGTGTATTCGGGTAATTCCTTAAACAAATACTGAGTCATTTCCTGAAGCTGGGTTTTGTGATCAACCCACATTCGATGGTCCACTACTTGTTGGATAAAGGGAAACAGGTGTTGCTGAAGAAATGCTCGAATCGTAGTGATTCCTTGATCCAAATAAATCGCTCCACAGAGAGCTTCAAAAGCATCCGCAAGCGTGGAATCACGATCCGTGCCTCCCGAGTGGAGTTCTCCTTTTCCCAAAAAAAGGTATTGCCCCAATCCAATTGAATGAGCGCTTTTCGAAAGGATGGCCTCACTTGCAATCACGGCTTTGATTTTTGCCAAAGACCCTTCAGCCATCTCTGGGAACCGAGAAAAAAGCTCTTCGACCACGATCAACCCCAATACGGAATCGCCAAGAAACTCCAAACGCTCATTCGATTCTATCCTTTCTCCTCTGCCCATCTGAATTTGCTCGTGAACATAGGATGTATGGCATAGCGACCGAAAGAGCAGTTCTGGGTCATCGAAATCGATGTTTACATGAGATTGAAATGCTTGGATTTTTTGGGAAACATCGGGATCAAAGATCGATTCTATATTGAACTTTTTTCGGTTTCCCATTGATTAGTCCTCCGCCATTATGAAACGGATGATTTCACGAATTACTTTGTGATTCGATGTGATCTGAGAATGGTCTAGTTCGGGAAAGAACAGTCGTTTTTGACCCGAGTCGATTCCTTCCATCATTTGGCTCAAAAATGGGACCACACCATCGCTTATTCCATGAGGGGTATAATCGGTATTCTGAGATCGAGACGTTTCTTGCGCTACATAACGCATGAAGGCATAGGGGGTTTGGAACATGACAGTTTCAAGACCATCCAAGTGCGAAACGTGAGACCCGATCAATACAAGTTTTCCTAAAAAAGCATCGGAATGATTTAACTGATCTAATTCTTCATTAAAAGGGAAGATCAAGGAGACCATCTCATCTGATAAGTCAGGATATAGAGTTTTTGCAGCCGCATGGATAAACTCCAAATCGGAGTATTCCATGGATTTTCCTCCGGGAAACGGATCCAGCATTCCTACAATCTCCGAAAACAGTTTCCCCACATACATGGGTTTCAAGCCAGCCATTGAAATAGATGCCTCTACAGCGCTTTGGGATATGTTCCCCTCCAACGCCATCCAAATTAGGCCCCATAGGCTAGCGTCCAATTCAGCCGGGTGACCATTGGGCTGATGCAACCATTGATCAAGTAAGGGATTGACAATACAAGAAAAGCTTTGAAGGACAGTTCCTAGATGAGGGGTATTAAGGGTGAAAATCCGATCAAAAAAAGATCCTGCCAGACGTTCGGTTCCTCCTACGAATACCGGAGAATTTGCCGCATGCCGAGCAATCAATCCCCCTTGACTGTGAGCGATCAAATAGATTTTCTGATATTTTTCAAAAAAATGATGGGTTTCTAGGATCTTCGCAAGGCCTTCTCCATACTCTTTTGTTGAGATAACTGAAGAATCATGAATGAACTCATAGAAGTCATAATCATAGATCGGTTGAAGGGTTTCAAGGAACAAGGGATACCATTCACTCCATGTGTTGTACCGATCTCGGTTGAGCCAAACGGGGAAGTCATTCCCTATGGGGGTACCATCCGGGTCTAACCCGTAGGTTTGTTGTTTTCCGTGAATCAGAATCACTGCGTTTTTTGCTATCGAGGGCAAAGAATCCTCCGATGGACAATCAACCATAAATAATTGTGTAGGACGGCGCGAGATGATTAACCGATCAAGAATTGATCGGCTAGCAAAAAGACGCTGCAGATAAGGAAGATCATCCGGAAAGAAAACCCGCTCCAAATAATTCATATACGGGTTTTGTAATGTTTCGACAATTTGAAGAACGAACTCAGGGATTTCCATACGCCATAAACTCATATAGGGGTTCAGAGTGATGGCTTTTCCGGATTTTGCGGAAAACTCCATAAAATCGAGATTGAACGATAAAACACCCGATCGTTCGAAAAGCATTGATTCCAACACCATGAGAATGGATGCGCCTGGATGGTTGGCAATAAACCAAAAAAAGTCAGGTAAAATGACTTGGGTTCCTTCAGACCCATAAGGCGCATATACTGGGAAAAACCTCGTAAAGGTATCAGAATACTGGGAAAACCATTGGCTATAGCGCACCTCCAACTTTAGTTGGATAAAATGGACCTTTTGATCGGGGATTTCAACGGAAAAAACAATTGGGCTTCTTTTTCCTTCCACAAGGATCGGCTCAAGCTCAGTTTGCTCAGTAAGATCCGGTTTACCAATTTGGCTAAACAGCCATCTCTGTTCGTTTTGCATCCCTTCATATGAAAGAACAAATCCGACAGAATGAATCCAATCCCAAAGGTCGTGATACCATAACAGGAACTGGCTAAAATCATCCCATTCCGGAATAAGGTAGATCGAAGAAAGCTTTTTCCTTGCGGAATCGGTACCGGCCTCTAGAATCATTTGAACATTATCGAGGGTTAACACGTGGAACATCAAGATTTGAGTGAGCAATGTTTCGGCTAAAGCAACATCCAATTCACCCATTGTTTTTGAAATGTTCAGAGTAATCTGTTTCAAGGTCTGATCGATCACTTTAGAAAGGCTTTGCTGAAAATAAAGATTGATTGCGAGCTGATGCGATTGCCATTTCAGGGATTCTTTTCTTGCCCTTGGGTCAAACCATCTGTCAAAGGCCGATGAATATGGGGGGGTCGATAATCCTTGCTCCATTAAAGGGATTAATGTCTCTGGGTTTACCCATATAGGGAATGTGCGATGCCAATGAGTGATATGAATATCCCGAACTGCTTCGTATAATAAAGGAATCGACAGGATATCAATGGATGTTTTTGCATTTTGCAGACATTTTTTTACCGTATCGATCAATAGAGAAAGAGAATGGTCATTAGGAAAAGTTTCTTGAGGATCTATACGATAGGCATTTCTTTGTGCAAGTTGGGTAAAACCTGAAGCAATCGATTGAATTTGGGAAAGCTGTTCCGGCATGTGGTTTGGAACCAACTCTCCGAAAAGGTCCATGATCTGATGGATTTGCTCCATCTGTTCCATCAATGACTGATTCAGTGTCATGGGACTCCGAGAGCGAGTAGGATCCAAAGGATTTTCTGTAAATAGTTTGTACAAGATTATGGATCGTTGGAGCGCATTTGACGAGTCGGATGTCAGTTGAACGCATTGAGGAAGAGAGAAGAACCTCATTTGGGTTTCATCCAAAACAGCATACACAAATGAACCATTTTGAGAACGAATAACATATCGTCGACCGGTATTGGGCGAATGGATTTGGTTTTCTATGTGGTCCAATCGTTGCCCCGCAATCATTGAATCAGGTTTTTGAAGAAGGGGAGTAATATCTCGGACCCATTCCACTGCATATGTGGCGCTACAAAGAAAGCAAAGGCAAAAAAGAAGAAAGAACCATTGATGGCGCATTTTCATGCTCCTCTCATAAACCATTTCGATATACTGTCACGATTCGAAATGTTCCGTTCCGATACTCCAAAACAACGCAAAACCCCTTAGCAGTTAAGCGAAACCTTTGATTAGGTTGGTGAATCACGATGGCATTTTTATCGTTGAGAACATCTGCTATCTCTTTCCATTCGATATGTCGTTCAATGGATCGAGAACAACCATGAATGGGGCACTCGACGAATCGGTCAAGTACAGCTGAGTAGATTTCCCGGGGAGATTCCTTGTTTCCCCCGCTGCCTATAGCCATCTCTAAGCACCAAGAGCCCGATTCGAATCTCTTAGGATTTCTGCCAAACGATGGATTGAGAATTTGACAGCTGGGGTACGGAACGGGTTTGCTGCTGTATCAAGCTTGATCACCCAATCATCTTCCCTACGACCCATGACAATGAAGAAGTGCTGCTGAAATTCTCCGTCAAAAGTGATGGTTTTCACGAGATAATCTGTTTGATCCACTCGAGCAAACACTTCCTTATATACGCAAACAGATTGGGTTTTGGGTTCATGTTGGCTTTTGTCAAGGATTGACAGCAGATGATTCAAATGGAAGCTTTTGTTAGGAACGAAAGCGTGCGGCATTGGTTCCTCCTTCTCCAAAATCCGAATTACGGGTTGATGGGTTTTTTTGCGTACTCGGAGCATATAGATATCTCGTTGATATCGGATCCATTTCTTTTCGTAACGGGTTTGGATCGGGCGAGAAGGGTTACAGATCAACTGATCAACAAAAAAACCGTGCTCCTGAGCCAGTGTTTGCATATCGATCGCATAGGATTGAACATCAGTTGTTAAAACCAGTTCTCCATTCATTTGAAGGACACCATTGAGTGTTGAAAAAAAAGCAGGTACGATTACTCTCCTATTCAAATGCCGCTTCTTGGACCATGGGCAAGGAAAATTCAAAACGATCTCCGCAATCGAGTTTTCCGGGAATAGGTTCTGGAGACCAAAACGCGCGTCTGTCATCAGGACGAGGACATGATCGATTTTCTTTTTTTCCAATCGCCGCAGCGTTTTTACAACAGATAGCGCCGAGGTTTCGAACCCTATATAGTTCAAATCCGGATGATTGGAACAAAAAGCTTCCATGTACTCACCACTACCGAAACCGATTTCAACCACAATGGGTCGGTCTCGTTGAAACAAGGAAGACCAATCCAAGGGATAGCGATCGAAATCCTGGCCACGAACAACATGGTTGAGAAACCGGAGATCCATAATTACCCTTCAGTAACTTGGGGAATAAGAGACATGGTTCGTTGAATCCGGCGGAAACATTTCTCTTTACCCATCACATGGATAGAATCATACAATCCAGGAGTGATCAGACGACCGGTTATCGCTCCCCGAACTGTTTGGAACACTTTTTTCGTTCCTTCTCCGGTTCTTTCAGCGGTTTGCCGTAAGGCGTTCTCGATTCCTTCCACGGAAAAAGGAACCCGGTCCAGTTCTTCGATAAACGATTGCAGAATCTGGAAGGCTATTGGGTGGTCTCGATACTTCTGCACATATTCTGGCTCATATGGAAACTCATCATCGTCGCTCAAAAAAGGGAGGGCAAATTCATGCAAGGCTTCCAGAGTATTAATCTTATCACGGCAAATAGCCAGCACAGATTCTTTCATATCTGTGGAAACCCGATCAAAAGATCCGTGTATTTCAAGATCCATGCGGGTATCTTTCACCCATTGGGAATACAGAGGTTCCAGTTTATGCAAAGCGAACTTACGAAGATGCTGTCCATTGATCCACTGCAGTTTTCGGTAGTCAAAGATCACGGATCGGTTGGTCATTTTGGATAGAGAAAAGTCGTTCACTCGTTCCGAAAATAGGAAAACTTCTTCATCGTCTACACTCCAACCAAGAAGAGCAAGATAGTTCATCAGACCATCAGAAAGATACCCGGACTGTTTGAAGTAATCGACGCTTGTTCCTCCGTGTCTTTTTGAAAGAGGAGTTCGGTCACTACCAAGGATTAGAGGAATATGCATGAACTGGGGCGGTTCCCATCCAAAGGCATGGTAGAGGAGTAATTGTTTGGGAGTGTTGGACAGATGGTCTTCCCCACGAATCACATGGGTGATTCCCATCAGATGGTCATCAACAACAGCTGCAAAGTTGTAGACAGGGATTCCGTTCGATTTCATGAGTAAAAAGTCTTCAATAACATCGTTTTCGTACACCATGTTGCCTTTCAGGAGATCCTCAAATTGTGTTTGTCCAGAGGGGATGGGGAAACGAATGGTTATTTCGTGCCCTTTCGACATGTATTGGTTGGGGTACTCGATAGACGTCGCGATCTCTTCTTTGGGGTTCTCTTTGCTGTAAATAACAAAATGGGCCTTTTCCTGTTTTAGTAGTTTTTGGAAATACTCCTGATATACCCCTTGGCGAAATCGATCCATTTGACGATACGGACCGCAAAGCCCGGGTTGGTCTGGCCCTTCATCCCAATCCAAACCGCACCAGCGCAAGGATTGGTAAATCTGTTTCTCGAATGTTTCTGAAGAGCGAATGGTATCCGTATCTTCGATGCGGAGTAAAAACTTCCCACCGGTTTTCCTTGCGAACATCCAATTGAACAAAGCGGTTCGGACCCCTCCGACGTGTAAAAATCCTGTCGGGCTGGGAGCAAATCGGACTCGGATCATCTTGTACCCTCCTATGAAATGGGATGATTACCCATGCGCGTAGATTATACCATAAGCAAATCAGAAAGGATGGGGTGGAAAAAAGCCCTGAAAGAATGGTACTCCTCCAGGGCTTTTGGAATCACAATTGTTGATTATTGATTGGGAGAACCGGCAATATCCATATTTCTGATCCAGACATCTGGAGACCAAAGCCCCATGGAAAAGGATAATCCCATCCTCAATTGGTTTGATAACCCTTCAACTTGGCTGAGCATGTTGATTAGATTCGCGGAAAGCGTGATCTGTTCAATGGGATATGTAATCTGCCCGGATTCAATCAGGAACCCTTCCGCGCTTACAGAGAAATCACCAGAAACAGGGTTGGCTCCCGAATGCATTCCTTGAACATCCGTTATGATCAATCCATTGCCAATTGCCTGGATCAGAGACTCGATCGATTGGTCTCCGGGTTCTACATATGCATTGCAGGGATGGATGGATTCTTTTGATTTGTAGCTGCTGCGAAAAGCGTTTCCTGTAGGTTGAACGCCGTCTTTCTTAGCAGTTTTCAAACTATGCAAAAAGGTCGTCAATGTCCCGTGGTCGATAATCCGTTTTTTGCTCGTTGGGACTCCTTGGGAATCAAAAGGCACGGTAAAGATGCTTCCGGGGTAATCAGGGTCTTCAACAATATTAATTGCGTCGGAAAATACCTGTTTACCGATCTTCCCTGATAATAACGATAGCCCTTTCTGAACATTTTCTGCATTTACCATCTCAAAAAAAAGCTGTAAAAGTTCGGTGAACACATCCCCTTGAAGAAGCACAGAGTATTTCCCTCCCGGAAGACTTTTCGCCCCTAAGTGCTTGAGTGCCTTTTCTGCTGCTTTTTTTCCGATGGATTCCGGATCAAGGTCTTTCGGTTTGGTACCGAACCAAAACTCCCGATCGGTTTTCTGATTGCTTCCATCAGAAGCCAGAGCTGCAGTATACACTCCTCCGCCTCCACTGGTTCCCTCTATACTAAGTCCACTAGAATTGGAAATTCGAATCTCCTTGCGCATATGCATCAAAAGACAGTATGGAACCATACGGATCCGTTCATCGGTTCCCAAAGCAGCACTTTCCATGAGTAAGCCCCATTCGATTTTTTTGTCTGCTGGAATCGACTCAAAGCAAGCTTGATACGGTTCCGTCGAACGATATGAGGGTTTGCTGTCAAAAATGAAATCAGGGTCTTTTGAATCGATTAAGGCTAGGTTTTCCATGGCATCGTCCACCATCCGTTTGGCGCTTTCTTCATCAAGGATTTCCGTATAGCTGAATCCGGCTTTTCCGTTTTTAAGAGCTTTAAAACTGCATCCAAAGCCAATCGCGTCTTGATATCGCTCAAGTTGTTGTTGAGAAATATGGATTTCAAACTCATGGTCTTTTTGGGCATACAGTTCGAACTCTTTCAAACCTTTTTTTGCAGCAAAATCAAAAACCGCTTTTTCAAAAGACTTCCAATTCATTCGTTCCGCCCCCCTACAATCATTTCCGATACTCGGATGGTTGGTTGACCCAAACCTGCGGGAACGGAGCCAGATAAGGAGCCGCAGTTTCCTTGCGCAAACGCCAAATCATTTGCAACTCGGTCGATCTTTAGGAGGATTTCATGTCCCTTTCCGATCAGAGTAGCGCCTCGTACAGGTTTCGTGATTCGTCCCTTTTCAATCAAGTATCCTTCATTCACAGCAAAATTGAACTCACCGGTTCCTGGCATCACAGAGCCCCCACCCAGTTTTTTTGCGTATAGTCCATATTCGGTATCTGCAATGATTTCTTCAGGAATATCCTTCCCTGGCATAATGAAGGTGTTAGACATCCGAGAGGTTGGGGCCAGTTGATAATCTTGCCTACGGGAGCACCCAGTGGGTTCCATCTGCATCTTTCTTCCACCGAGTTTGTCCACAAGATACCCTTTGAGTACCCCTTGTTCAATCAAAATGGTTCGCTGTGTTGGTACCCCTTCATCGTCCAGATGATTTGATCCCCAAGCATTTGCGATGGTTCCATCATCGACTGCCGAGACACATTCTGCGGCGATTTTCTGCCCAAGTTTCCCTGCAAAAACCGATGAGCCTTTCGCTACAGATGTCGCTTCCAAAGAATGACCACAAGCTTCATGAAAAATGACTCCTCCGAAGGCATTGGAAATAACCACAGGCATTGTTCCAGCGGGAGCATGCGTTGCTTGAATCATTCGAGACGCTACACGGGCTGCTTCCGCGCCCACTTTTCTTGGGTCGATTTCCTGAAGAAACTCAGTCCCTTTTGCAGCGCCCGGACCTTCGAAACCCGTTTCTTTCTCTGAACCATTCGAAGCTACCGCCTGTACCATAAGCCGTGTACGGACCCTTCTGTCTTCTGCCCAAATCCCCTCTGTATTGGCAATAAGAATCTCCTGATCGTAATCAAGATACCAGACCTGGACTTGAGATATTGTGTCCGAATAGGTTGAAGCCCCCTCATGCGCCAATCTCATGGCGGCTACTTTGGGTTCTTTCTTGATTTTGGAGGGAAACCGGTGGATAAAATGAATGACCGGATACTCATACTTTCTCCACTGAACCATGTCTTTCGCGCGCTCCGAAGACTTTAGCGCTTTTCCCACATTGATGGCTGTTTGGATTAAGGTGTCTTTCGATACATCGTTTGTATATGCATACACAGACTTAATACCCAAAAACCCGCGTATTCCTGCACCATAGGTTCTTCCGGAACGAATCGTATCAACAGCTCCATCGGTCATATCGATCGCTGATGAAATCCGGTTCTCCAGAAATAGTTCTCCGAAATCCGCGCCGTTTTCTAGGATTGCAGAAAGCGTATCATGAATCAAATTCTGATCAAGCATGCCTCACCTCCAAAGGAGCAATTCAGTTTCCCAGCAATTATACCATACCTGATTCCTTTGATCGGAATATGTGACACACACTGGACTATGTTTCCATGGCCTACCTTCTATCTCCCATGAGAAGGGATTTTCGTTTTTTTTGATTTTGGCAAAAATGGGGAATCTCCTCTTGGTATCGAATCGATTGCATTGCAGATCTGAGGCGATTATTGCCATTTATCTTCGAACCTTTCGTGATATAATTAGCCGGAAAACGAAGACCATCATACTTGTTTGATTATGGGTGGGTCAAGTGTTGGAGGTGAAAGATGGTTTTGTTCTGGTCGATTTTAATCCTGATGGCCGCTTTTTCAACGAAAGTCTCATCCAAAATAGGGATTCCTGCACTTGTGGTTTTTTTAGGAATCGGAATGCTTTTTGGCAGCGATTTTCTGAACCTGATTTATTTCGATGATGTAAACCTGGCCCAGCAAATCGCGAACATTGCCCTCATTTTTATCCTTTTTGAAGGGGGATTCAAGACAAAAGACTCTGCATTGCGTTCTGTGTGGAAATCCGCTTTTTCTCTAGCTACTCTCGGTGTGATCATTACCGCAGTCATCGTCGGACTATTGACCCATTTGGTTTTCGGGTTGGACTTCATTTTTTCCCTTTTGCTGGGTTCAATCATATCATCCACAGATGCGGCAGCAGTCTTTTCCGTATTCCGAAACAAGGCAATCAAAAGGAATGTGGCTTCTACGTTAGAAGTAGAATCAGCTTCCAATGACCCGATGGCCATTGTGATGACATTGACGATTTTGAGTATTGTCAAAGGTGTAACGGACAGTCCGGAATCAATTGTATGGGAGGTTGTTTGGCAGTTTGGCGGGGGATTTTTGATTGGGTGGATGATCTCAAGAGTAGGGCGATGGCTTTTCAACATTTTGAAAACGGATGCTGGTGGATTCTACTATGTTCTGATTATGGGGATAAGCCTTCTATCATATGGCTTTGGTGACTTGATTGGTGCAAACGGGTTTATCGCGGCGTTTTTTACTGGCTTCTTTTTGGGCAATTCTGAGTTCATCTATAAACGAGCCATCAGCCATTTTTTGGAAGGCATTTCGACGATTGGCGTTGTTGGGTTGTTTCTAATTTTGGGTCTTTTGGTCTTTCCTCATGAACTCCTTGGGGTTTGGAAAGAAGGAATCCTTATTGCGCTTATTCTTGTTTTTGTTGCTCGACCAATTGCGGTTTTTATCAGCACAATTGCGTCTCGCTTTACATTCGCTGAACGATTGTTCATAAGCTGGGGGGGGATAAAGGGGGCTGTAGCTATTGTTTTGGCAACATACCCAGTTGTCGCCAACATTCCAAATGGCAGACTCATTTTTAACGCTGTTTTTTTTGCTGTTTTGTTTTCCGCATTGATTCAAGGGAGTACTCTTGATTGGATGGCTGAGAAACTGAAATTGGTTACTGGAAAACCTCAGAAGAATGCGTATTCTCTCGAATTGCTTGCGCTGGAAAAGTCGAACACAGAAATCCTGAACATTATGGTAGATGAAGACTTGCCTATCGTAGGAAAAGCCATCAGGGATATTCAAATACCACCAAACACAATTATTACTGCGATTGTCCGCGAGGGAACTCTGATTGCACCAAAGGGGGATACAGTCATCAAAGCCCTTGATAATCTTTTTTTGCTTACGACTTATGCAGAAAAACCGAGTGTGTGCAGACTTTTCAATCTATAAGGAGGTACCGATGGTTTCACTAGTTCCCTTTCGAGAACGAAAAGATTTCCAAAATCACCTTCTTCAAAAACGATTTCAAAAAATCCTTCCTCGATTGTGGGATAAAAAGGATCACGATGCATGGCTCGTAATCGGTTCCGAGTACAATGAAGACCCGATTTTGCTTACGATGCTTCCTCAAACAACCATGAATGCTGCGCGAACGACAGCACTCCTCTTTACCCCCAATGAACTCGAAAAACCGAAGATCTTATCTTCCACAGGGGATCGGTTTGTGGATTTTTTCCATAGCGTTTGGGACATTCGAAAAGAAGAGTTTTGGAAATGTTTGGGACGAGTGGTACGAGATAGCGGGATCAAGCGGTTGGGTCTGAATTATTCTGCATCATGTCCCTTGGCCGATGGGATCAGCCATATGTTGTTTACGGAGGTCCAAAGAGCGATCCCCGATCATATAGAGATCGTATCCGCCGAGAGTATGGCATCAGAATGGCTTCAATTGCGGACAGATGAGGAGATTGAAGTGATCCGTTTTATCGATGCAATTGCTCATCGGAACATCGCGGAGGTTTTTTCGAATAACAAGATTCGAGCCGGCATGACAAGCACTGATGAACTGGAGTGGATGCTACGAGAAAGGGCTATGGAAGATGCCATTGGTGTTTGGTTTCATCCTGAAGTTGACTTCCAGCGCTGTGGGGAAAAGAATCCACTGAAGAAAGGGGTTATTGAACTCGGAGATTTGCTCCATTGTGATTATGGACTGGACTACCTTGGACTGAAATCGGATACCCAAAGGGTGTTCTATGTCATGAAGAATGAAGAACAAGCCGCCCCGATTGGTCTAAAAAAGGCTCTTCAGAATTCCAATCGATTGCAGGATATTGTTACCGATCAATTCCGAGTGGGGGCGACTGGGAATCAAGTCTTGCTTCAGTCCTTGGGTATCGCTCGAGAAAAGGGACTATGCCCTATGGTATATTCTCATCCGATCGGTTTTCATGGTCATGGCGCGGGTCCGACAATCGGGTTATGGAATTGTCAAAGCGCTTGTGAAGGAACGGGAGAATGGTTCTTGATGGATCGAACGGTCTATGCCCTTGAGTTGAATTGCCGAACGGAAGTACCCGAGTGGAACAATCAGCCAGTTATGGCGTATTTGGAAGAAACAGTCTTACTGACAGAAGGAGGCGTCGATTATCTTGACGGGCGGCAAACCGAACTCTTTCTTATTCCAGCAGCGGAATAATCCCGACATCGAACAGAGGATTCCTTTCTTTTGAGCTTTCGAAAACGCTAGGGACTGCCATTGGGAGGAAACAACCCTCCTTCTTTGCCGCCAATAGAAGGGGATTTTTCAGAACAAACTATTTCCCATATTGGTTCTTGAAAGAAAAAAGTGGTATAATTCATATAGTCAGGATCTTTTGGTCCATTCTTTTTTTATGTGATGGGGGGGATTATTATGAGTCGTCATTTTGAGCGGTTTGTTCGGTGGATGGGTCTTCAGAACTATTCTTCCGCAACACAGAAGGAGTATATTCGTGAGATTGAACGCTTTCATCGCTTCCTGGAAGGCTCCCAACTATCAATCTCTGAGGTGGAAATGGCTGATGTAGAAGATTACATCATCAGTTTGCAAGTTGCAGAGATGGCAAAAAACCGTGCAATGTCTGCGTTACGAACCTATTTCCGGTATCAGGCTTCGAGAGGTATGATTGCAAAAGACCCCACTGAGAAACTTAAGTCGATCAAGGTCAAGAAGAAGAATCCCGTTTTTTTGACTCAAGAAGAATATATGGCTTTAATGGAGACAATCCATGCAAATGCGCGCGGTTTTATGGGATTACGCGATCAGACCATTGTTGCCCTTTTTTTGTCAACAGGCGCGCGGGTGAGCGAACTGATCCACGTTCGGTTTCAAGATCTTCAAAAGAATCCATCCGGGTTGTATTCGATCGAAGTGCTCCGAAAAGGACAAGAGATGGATTATGTATTTGTGAATCGTCAAGCTTCAGAACTCTTGGATCGGTATCTGTCAGAAAGGAAAGGACAAGATTTTCGCACAGACCATATTTTTCTTTCAAAAAACGGAAACCCTCTGGATCGTACTGCGGCCTTTCGGTTGATTCAGAAGTACTTGATCATGAGCGGTATTCAGAAAAAAAAGATGGGGCCTCATGTATTGCGTCATACGTTTGCAACGACTTTAATGAGAAAAAATGTTTCCTTGTTCAAAATTAAGGAGTTAATGAATCACAAGAACCTGAAAACCACCGAACGGTATTTGCATGTTGTAGAAGATGACTTACGGAAAGCAGTGGAAGAGATCGAGTACTAATAGAGGAATGGATCGAATCTGAATTCAAAAAAAGAGAGGGATCGGAAACCGATGAAACAGGAAAAACCAATGGAAACAATGGGGCTTGATCAGCCCAAGGGTTTTTTGCGGTGGTTTCTCCGGAGCAGGATAAGAAAGTATATCGCTGGGGTTTTTTTGATCATTGCTGTCGATGCGTTTCAGTTGTTTGTTCCTCAGTATGTGGGCCGATTGATTGATAGCATCAAGTACTTCTCAGGGACCATGGAGCAGGTTGCGGGGTATATCGGAGCCATTTTGCTTTTTGCTCTGGGGATGTTTGTCACCCGGTTTTTTTGGCGATTTATGATTATTGGAACTTCACGCCAATTTGAAGAGTATGCCCGCAATCGACTGTTTCGTAGGTTGCTTTCGCTTTCTCCCTCTTTCTATGACAAGACAAAAACGGGAGATATGATGGCTCGAATGACCAACGATGTCAATGCGACAAGAATGATGCTTGCTCAAGGGGTTATTATGCTCGTGGATTCCATTTTTTTGGGAACAATGGCGATCGTTGTTATGGCGCGAACCATCGATCCTCGATTAACGGCAATCGGTATCTTACCCCTTCCTTTTCTTGCGTTCATGGCAGTTGGATTCGGAAAAACCATTCACCGCCGTTTTGAAGCGGTTCAGAAGTCTTTTTCCGATTTGACAGACGTTTCTCAGGAAAGTTTGGATGGGATTCGGGTAGTTAAAAACTATGTAACTGAAGAAGAGCGGAAAGACAAGTTTGAGAAAGGATGTCAGCAAAACTTTCAAAAGTCAATGTCTCTGATTCGTTTGTGGGGTCTATTTTTCCCAATGATTGAATTCCTTGCTTCGATTGGAACCGTCCTTTCTTTGTGGTATGGTGGCCAGCTTGTTCTTACGGGCGCGATCTCGCTTGGGCAATTTATCGCGTTTGTTCAATATCTGGGAATGCTTGTTTGGCCAATGATCGCGATGGGATGGGTTGTGAACGTAATTCAAAGGGGAAGAGCCTCCTACAAACGCTTGCTTTGGGTAGAAAAGCAACGTTCCGAGGTACAAGAACCCGAAGCTCCAAAAAAAGCGGACTTTGGAAAACGAATTGAGATCAGGGATTTGTCCTTTCAGTATCCCGGTACAGAGAAATACGCCCTCAATCATATCCAACTTGAGATTCAGTCGGGGCAAACAATTGCCTTCGTTGGGAAAACTGGTAGTGGGAAATCAACTTTAGCCAAGCTTTTGATGAAACTGTATTCTGTTCCAAGAGGGAACATTTCCTTCGGTCATCAAGATATTTGCGACTTATCGATGAAAGACATTCGCCAACAGGTTGCCTATGTGCCCCAAGAAACATTCTTATTCTCTGCAACCATTGAAGAAAACATCGCTTTCAGCATGGACGAATACCAGCCGCAAATGGTGGAAAATTATGCAAAACTCGCTGCAGTTCACTCCAACATCGAAGAGTTCCCCAATAAGTATCAGACAGTGGTTGGTGAGCGAGGGATTACTCTCTCTGGGGGGCAAAAACAGAGAGTGGCCATTGCAAGAGCGCTGATTCGGAAAACGCCAATTGTGATATTGGACGATTGTCTTTCGGCAGTTGATGTGGAAACAGAGATGAAGATACTCGACAGTTTAAAAGTGGAAATCGCGCAAAGAACCACCATCATCATTTCCCACCGGTTAAAAGCAGTGGCTGGCGCCGATTGCATATATGTTCTGGATAATGGATCGGTTGAGGAATCAGGAACCCACGATCAATTGATCCGAAAGAAGGGATTGTATAGCAAACTGTATGAAAGGCAATTGCTTGAGGAAGAGCTGCAGACCGAACAGCCATTTGGGGAGGAGTCATAATGGCCGCTACAAAAAAACATTCCGATTTCCACTTTGAGCAAGAAGAAGAAGGGAAGGCCTTTGACGTACGGATTTTTAAGCGGCTGTGGAAATTCCTTCTTCCATACCGTACCCTGTTTCTGATTAGTCTGATCCTTCTTGTGTTAAGCACAATCTTTCAACTCTTGATTCCTTTCTTAAGCCGAACTGCGATTGATCGGTATATGAGCGCTGAGTACCATTATGTAGTGGCATACGAAGCTGAGAAAGGGTTTGAGCGTGTGTCCGATCAACTATGGGTAAAAGAGGATCCCCAAGGGACATTTTCCTTTGTATACAAAACCGATGGATTTGTGCTAACTGACAATAACAGAGAGTATGTTCTCGATCCAGAAACAATTGCGCGATTGAAAGAAAACGACATTAGTGGTCTTGGTCAGTTGGCTTTGGTAATGCTTGCGTTGCTCGTATTGAACTTTTTTTGCACGTACGGGCAGGTGTATACGTCAAATTTGATGGGTCAGAAAGTAATCTATGACATAAGGAGAGCGCTTTTTTCTCATGTCCTATCGATCCCGCTGCGATTTTTTGATCGCAATCCTACGGGCCGGATTGTGACGAGGATTACTAATGACACCCAGAACTTGGATGAGTTTTTCACGGCAGCCATAACAAGTATCATCAAAGATATTCTGATGCTCGTTGGGATCATTGGATTTATGATATATTTAAGCGCTCGGTTAACAGGATATTCCATGCTTGTGATCCCCTTCATCGTTTTAGCGACATGGTTGTTTCGTGTTTTTGCTCGAAAGGCATATCGGAAAGTTCGAACTCGGTTGGCCCGAATCAATGCATTTTTGGCAGAACACATCTCCGGTATGTCCGTAATTCAACTGTTCAACCGCGAAGAAGCCAAGGAAAGAGAATTCCAAAAAATCAACAACCACTATTACAAAGCTACGCTAAATCAACTCATGGTCTTTGCGATATTTCGTCCCACTTTGGATATTCTGTATTATCTTGCATTGTCTGTTGTCATATGGTTCGGGGCCAGAGATATTCTTCAAGGTGTAATGACATTCGGTACCATCTTTGCTTTTGTTAATTACATCGATATGTTCTTTCACCCGTTAAGAGATATTTCGGAAAAGTTTGATATCGTTCAGAATGCATTTGCTTCCGCAGAGAAGATCTTCCGGCTTATAGATGAACCTTCGGCCCCTTCTGCAGCGTCTATTGGAAAGCACAAAACCTTTCCTAACGACGAAATTGTTTTTGATCAAGTTGAGTTTTCTTATGATCCTGACACTCCTGTGATCAAAGGATTATCATTCACTGTTTCATCGGGTGAAAGTATCGCTATTGTTGGTGAAACAGGAGCTGGAAAGACCTCGCTAATCAACGTCATGACTGCGCTTTATCCAATTCAGGGAGGAGACATCCGAATCGGTGGGATCTCCATGAATGACTATGACCTTTTTGAACTCAGAAAACAGATTGCAGTTGTCCTTCAAGAAGTTTTCATCTTTTCTGGGACGGTTATTGATAACATTCGGCTTTTTGATCCAGGCATTTCCCGAGAGCAAGTCATCGATGCTGCGCAATTTGTTCATGTAGATCATATAATCCAACGGTTTGAACAAGGATTCGACACAGTGCTTACGGAAAGAGCGACAACTTTATCTGCAGGTGAAAGACAATTAATTGCTCTTGCAAGGGCTGTTGTTCGAGAAGCGAAAATTCTCATCTTGGATGAAGCAACCAGCAATATCGATCCGGTAACAGAAGCATTAATCCAAGACGCACTAAAAAAGGTGTCGGAAAATCGAACTGTAATTACAATTGCGCACCGTCTTTCTACAATCCGAGATGCAGATCGAATTTTGGTTATGCATAAAGGGCGATTGGTAGAGGAGGGGACTCACGAAAAGCTTCTGGCAAAACGAGGGGTTTACGCACAACTGTACCGTCTCCAGTATGAGCTCCAAGCCTAACCTCCATTCCAGAATTGACAATAAGGGTAGTGGATGCTATAATCCGATCGATTTCAAAGGGTTTTTTGCCCGAAAAAGAAACTCTCATTTGAGGCGAGAACCGTGAAGGTACTCATACTGGATGCTATTGCCAATAAGGGGTTGCATAACACAATTGTTCATAAGGTAAGAGAAAAGGATTCAGACACCCTGATTCAATCCTTTACCCTCAACGAACTTACCATACCCATGTGTATTGGGTGTGGTTCGTGCACCGAAAGAACCCATGGTCTTTGCGTGTTTGATGGAGATATTCACAAAGTCATGAAGGAATGGCCTTCCTCAGACTTGGTTATTCAAATCGACAAAATAACTTTCGGTGGTTTTTCTTCAACGATGAAGAGACTCATTGACCATTTGATGTTGATTAAGCGTTATCCATACATTGTCTATCAAGGAGAACTGCATCACGAAAACCGATATCCGAAAACACAATCCTTGTGGGTTCTGGGGATTGCTACTTCGAAGAATCCCAAACAAGCCAAAACATTCGAGCAGTTGATCCAACGGCAACAACTAAGCTTGAAGTCTCCGATTGCAGTTTGCACGATTTTCGATGCTAGTAATATGGACGTACAGCGGATCGATTCATCCTTGAATGAGGCTTTTGAGAGACTCCGTTCCCGTGGACCGATCAGGCGGAGAAGAGGGCTGTAGGGTGACGCTTCATCATGTGCTTTTTATCAATGGTAGTACCCGTCCCGGGAAAACAACATCCGATTCCATCGCCCGGTTCATTATGGAGAAACTGAAACCGATGGGTGTAGAGGGAACAAGGTATCAAGTTTCTGAGTTGATCAAGCGTCCGGAATCGATTCGCACCCTATTACAGTTGATAAATGAAGCCGAGTTGCTGGTGATGATCATCCCGCTAAACGTGGACAGCCTATCCTTTCCAACGATTTTGCTCATGGAACAAATGGCTTCATTTAAAGAAAAGGGTTTGCTGAAGGGGAAAAAAACGGCAGCGATCGTTCATTCGGGGTACCCAGAAGAGGCGCAGAGAAAGCCAGCGCTAAGTATCTGTCGTTGCTTTGCCGAAGAGATGGACATGGAATGGCTTGGAGGCGTAGGTTTTGGAGGAACCTCCCTTATCGCAGGAAGAGATCTGGTTGATGTGGGGTTTTTGACAAAAGGGTTGAGAAAAACGCTGGCAGAAATGGCTGTAAGCTTTCGAGAGGGGAGTCCTTTGTCCCAAAAGACCTATAAAAGGGCGAACAAAAGTGTTTTACCCATTCCCACTACTCTTCTTTGCCGGTTGATCAACCATATGGTACGAAAGCAAATGAAAGAAAAGAGGATCACAGAAGAAGCAGCCTTTTCCCAACCCTTTTGTGAGTAAGGAGGCGATCCGGATGGTTCCGCAACTTGTCATTGATCTTCAGACTTTGACTGAAGACCAGGTTTTTGTGCTTAAAGGGGAATATGAAATCAACTACACGCAGTTGGTTATTGGCCTGTGTCCAGTTTCAGAACCGGTCCAATATTCCATAGAAATCAGAAAAAACCAACAAGATTTTTTTGTTCATGGGAAGGTATGTACAAAAGTATTGCATCCGTGCATTCGTTGCCTTCATCCTGTTGAGCTTACGATCGAAGGCGAAGTGGAAGTGATTTTGCTGGCTTCGGAACATGAACCAAAGGAAGACGAGGTGGAACTGAAAACGTTGGAAAATGTGGTATACTATCGGGGTTCAGAATTTGACCTTTTGCCTTTTATTGAGGAAGCAATCCTGTTGGATGTGCCCAACACGGTTCTATGTAAGGAATCATGTTTAGGATTATGTCCATATTGCGGGCAGAATAGAAATGATCAACCGGATCATCGGTGCAATTTGCAGGAAGAAAAACTTGACGAGAGATTTCGTGTTCTTGAAGCACTCCAAAGAGAGTTGGAAGAAGATGAAAGCGATCGAGCGAAAACAGACGAAAGGAATTCTATTCATTAATTGGAGGGAATATTATGGCAGTACCCAAGCAAAAACCATCAAGATCCCGTACGAAATCAAGACGGGCAAAAACGTATCGAGCGTACACAATCAATTCAACCCCATGTCCCAAATGCAATGAACCGAAATTGCCTCATCGTGTTTGTTTGTATTGCGGCCATTACCGAGGACGAAAAGTATTGGAGTTTGAAGAAGAGAAAAAGTAACACGCATTTTTCCGATAAGGCGTCTTATTCCCAGCAATCCGCTCTTTGAATCATTAGATATCCAAGTGAGACAATCGCTGCAGTTTCCAACCTAAGGATTCGGTTTCCTACATGAAAGGAGCGGGCTTTCTGTTCGAAAAGCAAACGCGTCTCTTCTTTTGAAAACCCGCCTTCAGGGCCAACCCACAAAACAGTAGTCTGTCCGGGGTTGGCTTTTATGTTTTTGAATGAATCTGAAGCCCTGGGATCAAGAAGGATCCATTGTCCAGGTGGGACTTGTTGGACAGAATTCTTATTTAGGAGCCCTAGAAAGATTGTTTCAGGTAGTACAGTGCCACCACACTGTTTTAATGCGTTACGGAGTACAAAACGAACTTTTTCGAGGTTTTCCGAAGCCCGTTGGCTTTTTTCCCCTCGATAGATGACTAGCCCTTGAACACCGAGTTCGGACGCTTTTTCGATTAGAACTGCTTCCCGATTCCAGCGAGAGATTGCTAAGCAGAGCCAAACGGGAAGACAAGAAGCCTGCTCATCAATGGCTCGGGTTTTCTGTTCGATGGAGACCGTTGCCGTTTTTGAACGAATTTCCGCAATCACCCCGCGATAAATCCATCCTTTTCCATCGGTAAATTCAACAAAATCGCCTGGTTTTTTCCTCATTGTCCGTAAATGAGCAACCTCATGGGCATCAAAGAGCGCCTGCTGAGAGAAAACTTGGTCACAAAAAAAACGGAGAGCCATTATTCATCCGTTTCCTGTATGGCTGACCAAAGGGTTTGGATGCATGATTCCCGCAAAAGATTCCCTGGGATGAATTCGCTGCAGCTGTCTTGAAATAGCCTTCGTACAATTTCGGGCAACCGATCGGTCACAATTTCCTCGACTGCCTCTCGATAGTCTGGATAGTCCATCCCATGAGCTTCTTGATACAACTCTGCTGCTTCCAGCACGGTTGAAGTCCGAAACTGAACCCGTTTCCAATCCCATTTTATGTTACGCGCGTCTGCCAAAGTGCTTTGAATCCACAGCGATAATGCCAAATTTTTGAGATCCCCTTCGTACGTGTACATCGAGTAATCAATAAATGTTTTCCCCAACACAGGCGCCACGACCCAAGGCTCTTGATCACAGACAGTGTACTGAAGGGTATCAATTGTCTGGAGCAAGGAATCTTGAACCATGGGATCGGTTTGAATAAAGTTTGAAAAACTCGGACGGATCATAAAGGACCGGACTGCTTTCGCAAATCTCCTTGCGATCGTTTCTGAAGATCCGAGCCACAGTGGGGGAATCCCGTTTGTTTCCGGGGATACCCATACCTTTCTTGTCTTCATGTCGAGGGAATCTACTCTCCATGCTTTCCCGGAAAGAAAGAAAGATCGACCAATTCCGGCATGTTCCATTTGGGATAATACCTTCAACGTTGCTTTGTGGATCTTCCCTATTTCTTTTTCTCCTGAGTATACCGCAAACTCCTCCCCTACATCGAAAACACTAACAAACTCCCCTAGATTTCCAGAAGAAAGCACTTCATTGGATTTGTACCCCATTCGTAAGGTTCCATCGTTTTCACTAAGATATCCGCTTTGAAAAAGGAAATCCAGCATTTGCTTGAACTCATCCGTAGATACCTTTTGAAAGGGAAAGGCTTGTTTTAAAACAGCCAAACGAGAAAACGGGATACGATTCTCAGAAAGAACCATCGATAAAACCTGATGAGCAAGGATTTGGTAATAATTCCGAGACAGAGGTATGGGTTCAACCCTGCCTTCCATAAACAGCTGAAGATTCCCGAAGAGTTTTAAGTGAGTTTCCATTCGTTTTTTGGGATTCTCTTCCTGCGTATTTATGTAGAGAACACTCCTGGATATTCCTGTTTTTCTTCCTGCGCGCCCGATTCTTTGCATAAACGAAGATGTAGAGTTGGGAACCGAATAAAAAAATACGAAGGCGACGTCCCCGATATCAATTCCCATTTCGAGCGTTGTTGTTGCTACCATGATCCTGTACCGCTCATTGGTTTTAAACACAACCTCGGATCTATTTCGGATCTCCTTACCCATGGAACCATGATGCAATAGACACTGGTACCCGAGCTTGCGTATATGAGTATAGATCTTTTCAGCTTCCTGTTTTGACGAAGTAAACACAATTCCTTTTCCCGAAGTAGCCATCATCTTGGAAAGATCATTTTCTAGCTTGAGCAAGTTTTGATCGACAAGTAGTAATCGTTTTTCGGTTTGATTGGAATCGTGGATGTGTTCAGTGTTTCGAGGGCTTGCGCCTTTGATCCATTGAAGGACATCCTGAGGGTTCCCAATTGTTGCGCTCATGGCGATTCTTTGGATCGAGTGTCGGCTTATCATCTGTAACCGCTCGATTAGCGAAGCTAATTGTGCTCCTCTGGGACTATTGATCAAGCAATGGAGTTCGTCGATCAAGACGAACCGGAGATTCGAGAAAAAGCGATTCGCGTCAGATTTTTTGGAAATCATCATTCCTTCCAATGACTCCGGAGTGGTTACCAAAAAAGAGGCTTTTTTAAGCGCAGATTGTTTGGTTGATAAAGGAATATCAGAATGCCATGAGTAGACTTGCAACGATGAACGATATACGAGCTTCTGTAAACGAGTGGTTATATCGTTGATTAGCGCTTTTAGAGGAGCTACATAGACCCCGACAGGTGTTTCGCTGTCTCTTAAAACAGGATGTTCACAAATAATCGATAACACAGGCAACAACGCTGCTTCCGTCTTACCCGAAGCTGTTCCTGCCGTAATGAGCAAATTACTTCCATTTTCGATTGATTCAAAGCATCGCTCTTGTAAAGGCCGTAGTCCGTGCCAGCGCATATCCTTTGATAATACTTTTCCTATAAGCTCGTGCATAACCCCCCCAGTATTTCTGGGTATATGGTCTACTTACCCAAGTGTACGATTACTTCATCCACCCACTCAATCGGAGTTTCAGGAGCCGGGTATTGCTGTTTAACCAGTCCGCTTCCGACAACAGAAATTTTTGAAAGATCGATTCCTAAATCGCTACACAAGTCCAAAACATCTTTTACCGTGAGTCCTATGAAACTCGGCATGTTCCATGATCGATAAATCAAAGGTTCTGGGGATTGATGATCTGGATCTTTTAACGCATCGATTACATCATAGACAATTTTCTGAAAAACAGGCGCCGCGATATCCGAACTATAGTAAAGACTTCCTTGGGGTTCGTCCAATGAAACCAAGATTGTATAAACGGGATCATCTGCCGGAAAAAAACCGATGAAAGAAGACATAAACCGATCACTGGAGTAACCCCCTCCCCCAGGTAGGGGCTTTGTTGCAGTTCCCGTCTTCCCAGCAATAGGAAGGCCGCGAATCTTGGCAAGTTTTCCGGTTCCTGATTCAACTACTTCGACCATCATATCGGTAAGGATTTTGTTTACAGTGGGTTGGAATACGAGTCGCTCCTGAATCGGATTAATTCGTTGTTCAAGAACAGTTGGACTAATGTACATCCCATCATTTGCAATGGCATTAATCGCCATAACCAGCTGGAGTTGTGTCATAGCCAAACCATATCCGATTGACATTTGAACTCCCGTAAGCCGATTCCAGTCGTTCGGGCGATGGAGAATACCCACTACTTCTCCAGGAAGCTCGATTCCAGTTTTCGAACCAAACCCCATTCGTTGCAGCTCATGAAAAATGGTCCAATCACCCAGTTCTTCCATCAGTAGTTTCGCGATTTCGATCGTTACCACATTGCACGAATGAGCGAGGCCTTCAGTCACCCCCAGAACTCCGTGTGCATACGTATCGGAAATTGTATAATGGAGATCGGGGAAAGGTTGGATTTTCCCTGTACAACGGTACTCTTTCTCGAAATCAAGCACTCCATATTTCATTGCCATACCAAAAAAAAGGGGTTTGATGGCAGATCCAATTTCGTAGATATTCATGATTAAGGAATTCCATCCCATGGTTGAGTATAGAGCGCGGACTTTTCCTGTGGATGTTTCGATAATCAAACCCGAGGCTTCTTTTGCTTGGTACTGAAGCTTTGCCTCTTCGATTCGTTCTGCAAGAATTTGCTGAAGAACCAAAGAAATGCTCAAATGGATATCTTCTCCGTCAGTAGAGGGCTGAATATCAGTAATCCGGCCATATCTTTGATAAGAACCCATTCGTTCATAGTCTACAAGACCAATACTATTCGGGGAAAGGATGGAATCCATCTGAAGCTCGATACCACTCAGCCCAGCACCATATGTATCGACTCGACCGATGATTTGAGCCAGCTCAGGGTATAAGACTGTTCGGGCGCTTCGTTGATCCAAAGACACGAAAAGGGATAGCGGCCGTTCAATGCCCCTAATTTCTTGATCGAAAACCCCCAAAAGGATGAAGCTAGAGCGGGGGTATTGTTCTAGAAAGAGCATTCGGTCCATAGAGAAGACCGCGACGATTTGTTCGATGACTTCATCCACATTGACTCTTTTTTGATCGATCAAGGTTCGGAAGAATCCGCAGTCAAAATAGTAAAAGTACCGACGATGGTTCTCAACCAGAGGGATTCCAGAATTGTCGAGAATAAGCCCTCGCGAGGGGTAGATTTGAACACGAGAAATGGGGATCGACGAAATCGGATCCCCTTGAAGGGTAAGGAACAAGCTTCTTCCGAGAAGAACAACAATCGCACATAAAAAAAGAAGAGTAATCAGCCTGACTCTTGGAACACTCACTGATTTCCCTTCTCGGATTTGTTTTGGGATATTTGCAGTCTATCTCCGTAAATCGCTATTCTTTGATTATACTCCTGAATCTTTTTTTCAAGGGTAACCATTTCCACTTGCATTCGAGACGTTTCGTCTCTCATATGGGTGATTTCCATCCCGATCATAAAAGGGAAGAAAAACGCACCAAACAGAAGGATGGTGAGTAATCCGATACGGAAAGCAGTTTGGATAATTTCTCCAAACCGTTCACGGGAAATGGGTCTGGTTTGCTCGAGTGGTTGTACGATCGTTCCCAACGTATTGGTTTTCAATTGATCCAGTTCTTTTTCATCCATGTTGCTCCCCCCAGAAAAGAAAAGATACGATTAAAACCCGAAGACCTAATGCTAAACCCTTTCAGCAGCTCTCAACTTTGCACTCCGGGATCGAGGATTCCTCTTCTTTTCCGTTTCTTCGGGCTGAATTGGTTTGGGTGTGAGGATTTTTAAAGCCTGTCCTTCGTTATCCCGAAAAAAATGCTTTACAATTCGGTCTTCAAGGGAGTGAAACGAAATTACTACTATTCTACCACCTTTGTCCAAGATTTTCAAACTTTTTTCTAATCCGTTTGAAAGCTCCTCCAATTCATGGTTCAAGAATATCCGAATCGCCTGAAAAGTCCTTGTGGCAAAATGCTTTTTCATTTTTTTTCGAACGCGAAAAGGAATTGCGTTCTGAACGCATTGGACCAAATCGAGTGTCGAATGCAATGGCCGCATTTCGACGATCTTCCGAGAGATCGAACGAGAAAAAGGTTCTTCTCCGTAGGTTCGTAAGATTTCTTCGATTTCCTTTTGAGGGAGTTGGTTGAGGATTTGGGCTGCATTCTGACTCGTCTGAGTATCCATTCTCATGTCCAAAGGACCTTCATTTCGATACGAAAAGCCTCGATCCTCAACGTCGAGTTGATAGGATGAAACACCCAGATCAAAAAGAATTCCATGGACTTTGGTGATTCCGAACCCTTTTAGCACCAAATCCATATCGGTATAGTTTGCTTTAAACAAATGGGTTTGTGCTGCGTAGGCCTTTATCCGTTGTTCTCCGAACCGTAAGATTTCGACGTCTTTATCGATCCCGATTACTTTCCCGCGATCAGAGTTTAGGTGTTGGAGAATATGGAGAGAATGGCCTCCTTCACCGAAGGTGCAATCTAGATATGTCCCCATTGGGTCAGTAATGAGGTATCGGATTACCTCATCAACCATAACAGATTGATGAACCCTGCCTGTTACCCCCTGCGATTTATAAAATGCATCGTCCATAATGATTTGGGTTCACTCGTTTCATCGGTAGAATAGTTGTTGAACAAATATCCTGCGCAAAGGGGCATCGGGGATGGAATCGACAGCCATTTGGAGGATGAATCAGAGAAGGGATGTCTCCCTTGGTTGTAAGGCGCTTCCGCCCAAGACCTTCTTCAGGGGAAGGAGCCGCGGATTTAAGAAGTTGCGTATACGGATGGTACGAATTTTGGATGATTTCGTCCGAAGGACCGATCTCCATAATCATACCTGCGTACATGACAGCAATCCGGTTTGCCATATATCGTGCGCCTGCAAGGTCATGTGTGATATAAAGGTAACTCACTTTCATGCTTTCCTGAAGGGCGAGCATCATATTCATTATACTCATACGGATAGAGACATCTAACATCGAAGTCGGTTCGTCGGCCAACACGATTTCAGGATTGACAGAGAAAGTTCGAGCGATATTGACCCTTTGCCGCTGACCTCCCGATAACTCATGGGGGAACTTAGTCAAGAATTGCTTGGGGGGTTCAAGACCAACACTGCATAATAGACCATCCAAACGTTCGGTCAATTGCCTTTTATTTCCAATCATCCGATGGATAATAAAGGGGCGAGTCAATATGTGTTCGATCGTTTGTGTCGGGTTTAATGCACCAAAAGGATCTTGGAAGATCATTTGCACTTGTTTTCGATATCGAAGGAGTTCTTTTCTAGTCATTCGTTCTGCAATTTTCTGTTCATCAATTTTGATCACACCGGAAGTAGGCGGGTATAGTCGCGCGATTACGCTTGCAGTTGTTGTTTTCCCGCTGCCTGATTCTCCTACAAGCGCCAGAATTTCTCCTTTGTATAACTCAAAGGAAATCCGATCCATTGCATGAACGACTTCTCCAAACTTGCGGAACGAGTGGACTGGGAAATGTTTGGTGACCTCTACAAGATCCAAAACGTGTTTACTCATACGGATTGTTCCTGTTTGGATAATGACAAGCAACCCAATGCTCTTGAGTTGCTTCTATTAATTCCGGGTCTTGCTGCAAGCACCTTTCTTGGCTCTGTTTGCATCGAGGATGGAATCGACATCCCTTTGGAGGGTTCAGAAGATCGGGTGGTTTTCCTTCAATCCCTCCCATGCGGATGATCTCGCCTGTCAATGAAGGAAACGAGTTCATCAACCCTTTGGTGTAGGGATGGAGTGGTTGGGAAAATAAGAAAGCCGCAGGTCCTGATTCTACAATTCTGCCGGCGTACATGATGGCTAGTCTGTCGCTTATTTCCACAAGCAGAGACAAATCATGTGTGATGAAAATGACTGAAAACTGAAATTCCTGGCGTAATTGCTGAATCTTCTCAATTATGGTTCTCTGAACAACTACATCCAATGCTGTCGTTGGTTCATCCATAATGATAACCTCTGGTTGAAGAATCATTGCCATGGCGATCATTACCCGCTGCTTCATGCCTCCTGAAAGTTGATGGGGGTAGGCATTGTATCGGTCCGGAGGGATGTCAACTAGTTTCAGGACTTCCAATGCGCGTTTTCTTGCTTGGTTCGGATTGGGAGCCTTGTGGGCAAAGTAAGCGTCGGTAAGTTGTTGTCCAACAGTGAGCACAGGATTCAGCGCGTTCATAGCCGATTGAAAAACCATAGAAATCTGAGTCCATCGCACTTTTTTTATTTTCTCCTCGGGTAACGTAGTTATATCCGTTCCCAAAAAAAGGATTTTGCCGTTCCGGATTTTGGCGTTGTCCCTGAATAATCGCATTACAGCGTACGCAAGAGTGGTTTTCCCACAACCAGATTCTCCTGCAATGCCCATAAACTCTCCTTTTTTCAGAGCAAAGCTAACATGATCTACTGCGTGCACAAACCCGGTTTTCAACTCATATCCAGCAACAAGATTCTGACATTCAAGAACAATCCTATTTTCTGTATTCATCTCATCATCTCTTCCGAAGTTTTGGGTTGGAAATCTCATCGATTGCAAAATTCATCAAGGCAAAGGAGGTTCCGATCAAGGCAATGCAAATTCCAGGCGGTAAGAACCACCACCATGAACCAGCGAGCAATGCGCTATTCACTTGAGCCCAATAAAGCATCGTTCCCCAGCTTACCACAGAGGGGTTTCCTAGACCAATGAATTCGAGTGTTGTCGCTCCGATAATGGCAGCCATTGTTGAGGTGAAAAAGGATGCCATAACGAGAGAAATCATATTAGGCAGAATTTCCCGAAAGACAATGTATAGAGGTTTCTCTCCTAAAGATTTGGATACTTTCACAAAATCCCGGTTTTTTAAGCTTATCACCTGGGATCGGAGTACTCTTGTTGGCCAAGGCCAACTGGTCAAACCCAGAATCAGGATGATTGGTATCATTCCGCGGACTGAGATATACGCTGCAATCACAATCATCAGAGGCAGAGATGGGATCACCAAGAATACATTTGTGAATAGGGAGATGGTATCATCGACGATACCGCCAAAAAACCCTCCAACCAATGCCAGAGACAAAGATAGGATCGTTGTGAATAATCCGGTTAACAACCCCACAGCTAATGTAACCTGTGTGCCCCATAATAACTGCGAAAAAATGTCTTGACCGGAGTGAGTGGTCCCTAACCAATGATCAGAACTAGGCTTTGCCTGTAACGGGAGTCTCCGAATGGTCCGATGATAAGTGGTAGTTATTACTTGTGTAAGAGTACTTACCTCGGTTAACTCGTCAATCCTGTACCTTTCTGTGGTTCTCATTCGATCTCTTTGTTCGGTGATCGGGACAGTTGTCTCAATCCGATTCGTTTTTGGATCAAAGGGAGCAAGAACCGGAGCAAGCAACGCAATTCCTAAGAAGAAACCAAGAAGAAGAATTCCGGTAAAGGCTTTTTTGTTCCCCAAAAAGAGAGAGAGCAAGTCCTTCAGCATTACGAACCACTATCCCGAACACGTGGATCAAGGATTAAAATGGCTATATCAGCGAAAAAATTTGCAATTAATACAGCTAAAGAGATAAAAAGAAAGATCGCTTGCATCATCGGATAGTCTTTTGCCTGAACGGCCTGATAGAGCATTAATCCAACACCAGGATACCCAAAAACCATTTCTGTTAACAAACCCCCTCCAACGACAAACCCCAAAGACATGGCAAAACTAGTGATTGATGGTAAGATGGCGTTTTTTGCTGCATATAAGTTTTTTATCCTTCTGAGAGGCAATCCCTTTGCAAGAGCAACTGTGATATAATCTTCCGCCAGGACGTTGATCATATTATTGCGCATCGTCAGAATCCACCCTCCCAATGAACTTACAGTTATTGTGAGCGCAGGTAGAAATCCATGAAAGAGGACGGATTGAATAAATGCCCATCCATGTCGAGGACCGAAGGGATCATACGCTCCTCCGATGGGGAAGATTCGTAACAAAAAGGAAAGAAAATAGATAAACAGAAGGCCAAGCCAGAAATACGGGAAGGATCGGATGAAGATGAATACGCCAACCACTGCGGTAGCCCATTTTCGGCTTCGGTTCCAAGCAACTGTTATTCCTAATATTGTACCGGCAAAGAAACTTATGAATGTCGACAATCCAATCAAACCCAGCGTCCAGGGAATCGCAACGGCAAGAACATCAGATACCGGTGTCGGAAACCGCGAAAGAGAGATACCCAATTGACCACGAGCAAGTTGCACCAAATACTTCCCGTACTGCACAATTACCGGTTCCTCAGTGTCAATTCCAAAGGCAATCCGAATGGATTCCAAAGACTCCGGAGAGATCCCCGGCATACGATCGATCAGTTCGCGTGCAGGGTCGCCAGGCATTAGCCGGGGAATAAAAAAATTCAGCGTTATGGCAACGAACATAGCGAATAAGAGCAAGCCAATTTTCCGGGCAAAGTATTTCAATACAACCTCCTGAAGGGATCAAAATCCGGACAGAAAAAAACCCAACCGTAGAGAAAATGAATCCAATGCTCTACGGTCGAGTTTTATCAATTCGAACAATAGGTTACCGGGAATGAATCGTTAGAAGAACCGGCATCTTTTGCATCCCGTTGGGACTGGGGAAGCAGTAAGGGTTATCCGCATTGGGCCAACCAACGAAATACGTTGTGTTGTATTGGAACCAAAGAGGATTGAAGAACATAGGAACAGACGGCAGGTCAGCCAAGAAGAGAGAAAGAACCTCTTCAATAATCGCATCCTTTTTGGCTTCATCGGCTTGACGGGTATATTCATCAAGCAAAACGCCGATTTCTTCATTTTGGTATCTCATGCCATAATAATTGGGCGACCGCTCGCCAATTGGTGCCCAGTTTCTTGGGTGGGCGATGTATTCCAATTGGAAGTACGGCCCTGCGCCCGTTACGGAAATACCAAAACACATTTCATAGTTACCATAATAGAGATAGTTATCAAGATAAGGAGAAGGCCATGCTGCTTGAGTAACAATGGCTTCCACCCCAATGTCTCGAAGTTGGCGGGAAACTTCTTCTGCTCCTGTGATCCAATCGGTCCAACCGGTGGGAATGTAAAGATTGAAAGAAAGCGCTTTTCCATTTTTCTCGTATATTCCTCTTGAATTTAGCCGATATCCTTCTTGCTCGAGAATATCGCGCGCATATTCGGGATCATATTCGATATCTACTTCCTGTAAAGCTCTTTCTGCAAGCGGAAGGAACGGTGTTTTCACCCATGCAGCCGTTGAGGGTACTGCGCCACTGGCCATAATTCTTGTGACCTCAGGTCGGTCGATGGCATAGTTAAAGGCGCGTCGAACATTGAAATTGTCGAAGGGTTCTTTGAGATTGTTGAGGTTCAGATAGACATGGTTTCCTTCTGGAAGCCAGTATTTGTGATGTTCAGGGTTTGCTTTTACGTATACTTCATCAATATTCGCAACAAAATATCCGGCCCAGTCATATTCTCCACGGGCAAGTTTAAAACCCACTTGTTCATTTGTCGTGGAGATGTAATGGATGCCATCGATGTAGGGCAAAGGCTTTCCATCCACGCCCATTTTCCAATAGTTTGGATTTCGGGATACTCGGAAAGACATTTCGGTAAAGGATCCCGGTTCAAACATAAAGGCACCAGTACCGACAGGATGAACATTTCCTGTCCAGGTTAGAGGATCCTCCACGTCTTTCCATATGTGTCGAGGAACGATGAAAATGTCTGTAATTCTGTTCAGCAGGGTTGTGTTGACTCGATCGAAAATAAAGGTAACCGAATCGTGGGTTCGGGCAATGACATCGGTTAGGCCTTGTGTCCAGATTGTTGAAATATTCAGTCCAGGGTGGTTCCTACCTAGTTCCATTGTAAATAGGACATCAGCCACGGTGAAAGGGGTTCCATCATTCCAAAAAACATTTTCCCTCAATATGATCGTGAGTTCTAATAGATCGTCAGACTATTGCA